>JAWKLG010000006.1:0-162500 GCA_041392845.1 Saprospiraceae bacterium
TTCCTTCCTCCTTACTCCCGTAAATCGTAATCCGTAAACCGCCCAAAACATAGCTCCCAATTCCAAGATCAACAACTCTCCCAAGAAAGCATCCATCTTCTTTGCTCCAAAATTGTGTAAAACTTCCCCCGCTTTTCCTTCCCAACTCACGATCAAATTTTCTACCTTTTGGGCGCTTATTATTTTTTGGCTGACAACAGCCTCCTGCGAAAGAGAAATGGTAATGGTTTGAAACCTATTTCAAACCGATTGAATATTGTAGAAACATGATGTTGAGGCCTCCTACTGTTAGGATTGTGATTTCTGGTCCGGAATCTTCGGGGAAAACAACCCTCGCCAGTCAGCTCTCTGATACGCTCGAAGTACCCTGGGTGCCGGAATTTGCACGTATGTATCTGGAAAATCTGGACAGGGACTATGTGCAAAGTGACCTGCTCGAAATGGCCAAAGGACAATTGGCATTGGAGAAGGCAGAGCTGGATAAAAAACCACCTTTACTGCTCTGCGATACGGACTTGCTTACCTTTAAAATTTGGTCGGAAGTGAAGTATGGACAGGTCGATCCTTTCATTCAAACCGAATGGCTGGCGTCCGATTGTCACGGCTACCTGCTTTGTAAACCGGACATTCCCTGGGAAGAAGATCCGATGCGGGAAAGTCCTTACGACCGGGATAGCCTTTTTGACCAGCATGTAAAAGCACTTACCAATTCCGGGAAGCGATTTGAGGTGATTTCAGGTGAAGGGCAACGCAATCGTTTGATTGCTGCTATGGAGATCATCGCCAAGTGGTTGAATGCTGCTCCCATTACATCCTAAATAAAAAAAAACCGCCTCATGAAAACATGAGACGGCTTAGAATTTATTTACGAATCAAGAAACGATTATTCGTCGTCTCCGTCATTGTTGTCGTTATCCTCCAACTGATCCTTCAAAGCTGCTAGTGCATCCAAGTCACCCAAAGTAGAACGCTCTACATTAGACTGGGTTTTCTTAACTGCCTGGCGAACTTCTTTGTCCTCCTTGTCTTTCTCAGCTTTGACTTCGTCTTCAGCCTCTCTGCGGATATCCTCAAGATATCTTGAGTGAGAAACAAGGATTCGCTTGTCGTCACGGTTGAATTCAATCACCTTCACGGTCAATACTTCTTCTACTTCTGCCATAGTGCCATCTTCTTTCTTGATGTGCTTGATTGGAGCGTATGCTTCCAATCCGTAAGGCAATTGTAGAATCGCACCTCTGTCATCACGACGGATAACAGTAGCTTCATGGTAAGAACCTACAGGGAATACATTCTCAAAAGTATCCCATGGATTCTCTTCCAATTGTTTGTGACCTAGTGAAAGTTTGCGGCTTTCCTGATCGATTTCAAGGATGATTACATCGATGTCTTCACCTACATTGGTGAATTCTTTCGCATGCGAGTAACGCTTGGTCCAGGAAAGGTCAGAAATGTGTACCATTCCTCCGATTCCGTCTTCCAACTCAACGAATACACCGTACTGAGTTAGGTTTTTCACTTTACCGGAGTGACGGCTGCCTACAGGGAATTTCTCGATTACTTCTTCCCATGGGTCTTTGGTCATTTGCTTGATAGACAAGCTCATCTTACGCTCTTCGCGGTCGATGGTAACCACTTTGGCTTCCATTTCCTGACCAAGCGTAAAGTAGTCTCTGGAATTGATTGGGTGAGATCCCCAAGTGATTTCAGAAACGTGGATTAGACCTTCAACACCAGGAGTGATTTCAAGGAATGCTCCGTAGTCCTCGATGTTAACGATTTTACCTTTAACGATAGAACCTTCTTTAACATCTTCTGGCAATACATCCCATGGATGTGGAGTCAACTGTTTCAAACCAAGAGAGATACGTTTTTTGTTCTCGTCAAAGTCAAGAACAACCACGTTGATCTTCTGATTCAACTCAAGCACTTCGCTTGGGTGGTTGATACGTCCCCATGAAATGTCGGTGATGTACAACAAACCGTCCACACCTCCCAAATCCATGAAAGCACCGAAGTCTGTGATGTTTTTAACCACACCTTCCAATACCTGACCTTTTTCAAGACCAAGTAAGATTTGCTCTCTCTGCTCTGCAAGGTCGCTTTCGATAAGTGCTTTGTGAGAAACAACTGCGTTTTTGATAACCTCGTTGATTTTCACCACCTTGAATTCCATCTGCTTACCTACGTATGAATCGTAGTCGATGATTGGCTTGATGTCGATTTGTGAACCTGGCAAGAATGTTTCCAATCCTCCCACGTCTACGATCAAACCACCTTTAGTTTTGCTGATGATGGTACCTTTGATAACAGTACCGTTTTCGTAAGAGTCAACGATACGCTCCCATGCTTTAAGCAATTTTGCTTTACGGCGGGAAAGTACCAACTGACCTCTCTGGTCTTCCTGCTGCTCGATGTATACATCGATTTCATCTCCTTCTTTAAGGTCCGGAGTGTCGCGGAATTCAGAAAGGGCAACCAATCCGTCAGATTTGTAGTTCAAATCAAGAACTACATCACCACCGTGAATGGCTCTTACTCTACCTGTAACAACTTCAAATTCTGCAACCTGAGAAAGGGTCTCTTCATACTCAGCAGCGATTTTTTTACGCTCTGCTTCTGAATAAGCACCAGACTGTCTCTTTCCTGCGTCCCAGTTGTAGTCGTCGTGTGGAGTGGAGGAAGTGTCGGGAGTGTCTTCTACGATTTCAACATCACCTTCATCTTCGTCTTCCTCTTCTGCTGGAGTATCCTGATCTTCAATATCCTGATCCTCTAGAATTTCATCATCATTTTCGTCGAACTCTTCGTTCAATTCTTCTTTAGCCATGGCTAAAAAGTTTTTTGTATGCCTCAGTTAAATTTCGCCTGCAATCTGAGACAGGGTTAATAAATAATCTAAATGCCGAAAAAGGCGAAATTTTAAATTTTTGAAAATCAATTATTTAGAATTTCCGGCGGTGCCTTGTTTTTTGGCCGCGCAAAGGTAAGGATTTTCTGTAATAAATGACAATTTTATTGATTGAAAATCAATCGAATTACGAGTTACGAATTACGAGTGACGAGTGAAAAAAATTCGTAATTCGTCACTCGTCACTCGTAATTGGTTTTGTCCAAACAAAATTCCAAACATCCTCCTTCCTTCCCAATTGAAATTTTGTATTTTTAGCCGGAATGAACAGATGGCTTTTGTGCCTGTTTTTTCATAGGCAAAACTTACATTTGAACCTGCCTATTTTTAAAAAATAACCAAAAAGCGAGCATTTCATGGAAAGACCCTGGTTAAAGAATTACCCAAACGGAGTTCCTGCAAACATCAATCCTGAACAGTACCCTACACTGATCGCAATGTTTGAGGAGACTTTTAAAAAATACAAACAACTTCCGGCTTTCACCTGCATGGGCAAAACCCTGTCATTTGAACAGTTGGACAAACTTTCCAGAGACTTTGGTGCCTATCTGCATTCCAGAGGTTTGGAACCCGGAGATAAAGTGGCACTCATGATGCCCAATTTGCTGCAGTATCCAATTGCATTGTTTGGAGCACTTCGTGCCGGACTCGTGGTAGTCAATACCAATCCTTTGTATACGCCAAGGGAGATGCGACACCAGTTTACAGACTCCGGCGCAAAGGCGATTATCATTGCCGAAAATTTTGCTGCCAATCTGGAGACCATCATTGCGGAGACGCAAATCAAGACAGTAATTGTAACCAGCATCGGTGAAATGTTGGGATTTCTAAAGGGCACTGTGGTCAATTTTGTGGTGCGGAACATCAAAAAGATGGTGCCTAAGTATAATCTGACCAATACGGTTGGGTTCAATGAAGCATTAAAACAAGGCAAGAAGTTTAAAATAAAGGATTTCAGCTCCGGAATGGACGATGTGATATCCTTGCAATATACAGGAGGAACAACCGGAGTAGCCAAAGGTGCTATGCTGACCAATCGAAATCTGGTAGCCAATATGCTACAAATCCGTGCGGTGATGATGCCCTTTTTGAAAGAGAGAGGAGATATGTTTGTCACCACTTCCTATGTATCACATTTTCGCCTTTACGGTAAATTGCCTGGCGCTAATGGGGATAGGTTCTCACACCATTCTGATTACCAATGCCAGAGACCTGCCTTCTGTGATGAAGGCATTCCAGGATATAAAATTACTCTGATGACCGGGGTGAATACCCTTTTCAATGCCCTTTTAAATCATAAAGATTTTGCCAATTGTAATTTTGATTCTTTGAAAATTACAGTCGGTGGTGGAATGGCGGTTCAAAGAGCTGTTGCCGAAAAGTGGCATAAAGTAACCGGCTGTCCGCTAACTGAAGGATACGGTATGACCGAAAGTTCTCCGGTAGCTTCCGTCAATCCAATTGACGGTTCCGGAAAATTGAGCACCATCGGAATGCCGGTTCCCAATACCGATATGCGCATCGTTGATGACAACGGGAATCCATTACCAATCGGTGAGGTAGGCGAAATCCAAATCAAAGGTCCTCAGGTAATGAAAGGTTATTACAATCGTCCGGAAGAAACTTCGAATTCTGTAAGAGACGGATGGCTTTGTACCGGAGACATAGGGCTGATGGATGAAGACGGTTATTTTAAAATAGTTGACCGTAAAAAAGACATGATCCTCGTAAGTGGATTCAATGTATACCCTAATGAAGTGGAAGATTGTCTGGCGGCTCATCCAAAGATCTTGGAAGTTGCAGCAGTTGGGGTCGAAGACGAACACAGTGGCGAGGTGGTAAAAGTCTTTGTAGTCAAAAAAGACAAATCCCTAACCGCAGACGAAGTAAAAGCCTACGCCAAGGAAAACCTTACCGGCTACAAGCGTCCAAAATATGTGGAATTCAAAGATGAATTGCCCAAGACCAATGTCGGAAAGATATTGCGTAGAGCCTTGAGAGAATAAAACTACGGTTTACGATTTACGATTTACGTGGATTTGAAATCGTAAAAAATTAAACGCGAATAGCGAAAACCAAATAGCGAATACCGAAAAAACTTATACATGAAGCAATTATACCTCTTACTAGGTGCATTATTTTTAACCATTTTGAGCCTGGAGGCACAACCGGTGCAATTTTCAAAAAAGCATGGTTGTCACTTTTACAGGAATCAGGGTGAAGCAGCAAAAGGTCCTATCGGTTCCACTGCTGCTTTTAATGGCGACCCAAATGCGCGTTCAGATACCTTTGATATCCTGCATTATGACATTACCATCGATCTTTCGGAAGCATCGAGTAATATATTAAATGGAACAACCGGGTTGACCTTCGTTTCTAAAATGGATGGTTTGACGGGCATAACCTTGGACCTGGAAGGATTGACAGTTTCTACAGTTTATAACGACACTTCCAGTCTAAATTATAGTCATCCGGGTACCCGATTTTTATTGGTTGAATTTCCTGAGGCTATGGATGAGGGAGACACTTCAACCGTTTTTGTAACTTATCGAGGAAATCCGATTACCAATCAAAGTGGCTTTGGTGGATTTTATTTTGAAGATAATTATGCCTACAATTTGAGTATCGGTATCCAGGCAGATCCCCACAATTATGGCCGTGCCTGGTATCCTTGTTTCGACAATTTTCAGGACAGGGCAACCTATAAATTTCAGGTGATTACCGGTACTTCACAAAGTGTGTATTGTTCCGGAGATTATGTGGAAGAAATGCCGGTAGGGACGGATAAAAAAATGACGGTTTATGAACAAAACATTCCAATCCCTACTTATCTGGCAAGCATGGCTGCTGCCAATTATGAACTGGTTACCTGGGATTACAACGGATTATTTAGAGATATCCCGGTTAGAATTGCCGTGAAGAACAGAGACCTGGGAACCATCAATGACCCAAATAATTCCTTTGCAAAATTGGATGATGCCATCCGAACCTTTGAAGAATGGTATGGAGATATGCCCTGGACGGAAGTAGGGTACACCATGGCAACTCGTGGCGCTATGGAGAATCCAAACAACATCATCTATCCTGATTTCAACATAGAAAACAACCTTGATCACAAGCCTTTGATGTCGCACGAGTTGGCGCACCAATGGTGGGGGAACATAGTGAATCCTAAGACCTCTATGGATATGTGGATCAAGGAAGGGAATGCAGAATACGGATTCCATCTTTTTTATGAAAAATTGTATGGAAAAGATGAATTTGAATTGCAGGTTGGTACTAATATTTTGGAAGTGTTGAAAACTGCACATGTTACCGATAGCAGCTATTATGCACTATCTCCCATGCCTAAAAACAGAACTTACGGAAATCACACCTATTATAAAGGTGCTTCTATGATTCATAACATGCGTACTTATCTAGGTGATTCCTTGTTTGAGGCTGGTCAAAAAGCGGTTTTGAATAATTACTGGTTGGGGCCACTGGATGCTTACGAATACAGAGACCAGTTGACGCAGACTACCGGTGTTGATATGACTGACTATTTCCAAAATAATATCTTTTCTCCTGGTTTTACAGATTTTGAGATTGATTCTGTTGATGTGGTACATACAGTCAATAATGAATATATAGCTACAGTTTTCATCCAACAGAAACTTAGAGCAGCTCCTGAATTTTTTAATAATGTCCCGGTTTTTATCAATTTCCTGGACGAGAATTTTGAGGAGCACATTTTTAGATACGATATGAGCGGTGAATTTGCGACTGCAACTTTTACCCTTCCTTTTTTGCCTCAGTTTACTTTTTTAAATACCCATCAGGAGCTCAACATGGCTCAATTGAATGATACCAAGTGGATTAGTAAAAAGGGAGGTAACAATTTTAGAAATACCAGTTTCAATATCACCCTTCCTGAAGATTTGCAGGATTCTGTATTTCTTCATGTTGAGCATCACTGGACCGGGCCGGATAAACCGGATCCAAACAGCAATATGTTCTCCGGAAGAATTTCAGAGAATCATTATTGGTCAGTAAAAGGTACTTTGGAGGGTCCTTTGGATGTAAATGTTCTTTTAAATTATGATGGCACAGATCAAAGCGGATACCTGGATGCTGATTTGACAGCATTTACGGAAGACAGCTTGGTTTTGGTTTACCGTCAGAGACCAGGAATGCCCTGGGGTGAATATCCAGATTATAGGAAAACTGTCTTATCTCCTGTTGACAAAAAAGGATTTATTAGAATAGATAAACTAAGACTTGGGGAGTATGCTTTTGCCAATGGTGAGTTCCTATTGGTGAATGCAGAAGAGCCGGTTGAAAAAGATTTTTACAGTAAAGTGTATCCAAATCCGGTTTCAGACATTATACAGATTGAAGGGTATTATGAAGACCTGGATAGCCGAAAAGTCACCATGCATTTGAGTGATGCGGCAGGAAAAGTGGTAAAACATATAAATATTCCTCTTAATGTGGGATTATTTAAAGAAAATATCGATATTGCCGCTTTAGAAAAAGGAATGTATTTCTACCAATTAATTTCCGAAAGTGGCGAACGCCTTGATAATGGAAAATTGGTTAAGATATAATATAAGAAACCGAGATTAGAAATTTTTTGAGCAGGCTGTCGTATAGGGATTTACGGCAGCCTGCTTGTATTTTTAAGCAGCTGGTATTTTACAAAAGTTCCTCTACGTCTATCCCTTCCTTAAACATTTGCCAAACCGGACTTTGACTTCTCAGGTGTGCTACATTTTCAATAATGGTTTGCAAAGTTTCCTCCATTTGTTCTTCAGTAGTCCATCTCCCCAAACTAAACCGAAGACTTGCCGAAGCATCATGGTCACTGATACCCATGGCACGAAGTACATAACTTGGCTCAAGGGTTGCCGAAGTGCAGGCAGAGCCGGAAGAAACCGCTATCCTTTGGTTGAAGCTGGCCATCAGGTTTTCACTTTCTACAAACTTGAAGGTCAGGTTGGTTACATGAGGTAAACGATGTGCAGTACTTCCATTGATGGTTACTTCTTCAATATTTTCCTGACATTTCTTTTCAAAAGTATCTCTTAGTTTTTTTAAACGCTTGCCTTGTTCTTCCATCGTTTGCAGGGCTATTTCAACTGCTTTTCCAAATCCGACAATAGCAGGAACATTGAGGGTTCCTGAACGCATTTCACGTTCGTGTCCACCGCCATCGATTTGTGCGATGACTTTAACCCGAGGATTTTTTCTGCGCACATACAAAGCACCAATTCCTTTTGGTCCGTACAATTTATGCGCAGAACAGGCTGCTAAATGAATATTTGCTTTTTGAACCGAAACCGGAATTTTCCCTACGGCTTGAGTTGCATCACATAAGAAAAATACATCCTTTTCTTTGCAAATTTCTCCAATGGCTTCAACGTCCTGGATAACACCTGTTTCATTGTTGGCCCACATTATTGAAACAAGAATGGTATCTTTTCTGATTGCATTTTTTAGCTCCTCAAGGTTAATCAGGCCTTTTTTATCCACTTCAAGAATGGTTACTTCAGCGCCTAGTTTTTCAAGATGTTCGCAGGTGTCCAGGACTGCTTTGTGTTCGGTTTGGCAGGTGATGATGTGTCTGCCTTTGGAAGCATAGGCTTCAAAGACGCCTTTGAGTGCAAGGTTCACAGCTTCCGTAGCTCCGGAAGTAAAGACAATTTCTTCGGGTTCGGCATCGAGGATTTTGGCAACATTGGCCCTGGCTTGTTTCACGGCTTCTTCTGCTTTCCAACCAAAGATATGGGTGCGGCTGGCTGCATTACCGGGTATTTCATGAAAATAAGGAAGCATGGCTTCCACAACTTTTGGATCGCAGGGGGTGGTTGCATTGTTGTCGAGGTAAATTAAATCACCTTTCATAAAGGTCTTTTTTATAAAAAAAGCAACAAGACTGAATTGCTTCAGGTTTTACAATCAGGAATTATTTTTATTCCTCCTCGTCTTTGTCAAACCATAGAGATTTGCCATCGCCTGGTTCTCCATTGTAATTGACACATATTTCCTCACCTGCTTTGATATCACGAACCGCTATTATTTCAATGGTTTTCTCAGCAATATTTAAATCATAATGCGCATTGGAATTTACCTGATGATTGTACAAAGAGCCGTAGCCCAAGGCAATGGCACAATGATCCTGTTTGTATCCCCAAAGGAAATAATAATCGTGTAAAACGGTTTTGTGAATGATAGGCAATTCTGCCTTTGGAATCACAATCACCGGACAGATTTCTATCAAGGAACCTTCCGGAATGTCAGTAGAAGTAAAGACGCCTCTTCCTCCTATATCACTGTACGCAAAGTAGATTCCGGGAATCCGTTGCATATTTTTATTTGCTTATAAATTTTGAAAAAGGGTAAGAATAAAGAAGCCGTAAAACAGCAGCAACATAGCGCCTGCCGGTCGTGGAATTTTATTTAAAAGAGCAATCACAGTAAATAAAATGGTTATTCCCACCATAAAAGGAAGACTGAAGCCCAACACATCTCCGGGAATTTCCAAATCTCCCATGAATCGAGGAATGGCCATCACAGCATAGGTATTGAAAATATTGCTACCCAAAACATTGCCTACAGCCATGGAAGTCTTGCCTTTTCTTGCAGCTGAAATACTCACCACCAATTCCGGAAGGGAAGTTCCCAGGGAAACCATACTCAGTGCAATGATTTGCGAAGGAATACCGGCTGCTGCTGATAATTGCGTGATGGAATAGATGGTATAATCTGCTCCAAAATAGACAAATACTCCTCCCAAAATCAGCATTGCATAAGTTTTCCATCCTACCACCGGTCGGTTTTCTCCTTCCTGTCTTCCTGATCTCATCGAGTTTATTAGGAAAATGGCCAGACCTATTAGTAACAATAAGGCCTCCAGGATACTTAAACTACCATCCCGCAATGAAAACATGAGTAAAAATGCTGAAGATACCAGTAAAGGCATGTCAATTTCCATAATCATCTGTCCTTCCATACGAATGCCTCCTTTGGCCATAACTGCTACCACTCCCAAGATGAGTAAGATGTTGGTAATATTGCTTCCGACTACATTTCCCACTACGATGGAAGATTCATTTTCTGCCACTGAAATCAATGAAGTTGCCAACTCCGGCAAACTGGTTCCAAAAGCAATAATGGTTACACCGATAATGTAGGGACTGATGCCAAATGAAAGACCAATCAACTCTGCCGAGTCAATAAACCAGTCAGATGCTTTCAGCAACACAGCTAAACTGACAATAAATAATCCCGCATACATTAAGGTGTCCATAATTCCGGCCAGATTTTATGGCGCTAATGTATGGAAAAAAATGCTCGGTTCGCGGTTCGCGGTTCTCGTTTGCTCGATTCCAGACGCTGGCTGCTGGACGCTGGCTGTTGTAGGGGTTGGCCGCGCCAACTCTGGAACGATGAAAATGATTGAAGACATGGATTAGATCTTTTTGAAGGCGAGATTGTTTGCTCGTTTGCTCGTAGCTCGGGGGCTCGTGACTCGATGCTGGTTGTTGTAGGGGTTGGCTGCGCCAACCCTGGAACGACGAGATGATTGAAGACATGGATTAGATCTTTTGGAAGGCGAAATTGTTTGCTCGTTTAGCTCGGGGGCTCGTGACTCGTGAGCTCGATTCAGGCTAATGTAGGGGTTGGCTGCGCCAACCCTGGAACGACGAGATGATTGAAGACATCCAATAATTTATTTTAAACGCGTAATTTCCCAAAAGCCAAAAGCCAACGGCCAAAAGCCAAAAGCCAATAGTGCCCTTCCGGCCACCGAGCCGGAATCTGGTTACGTAAGCTAGCCTGGATCTTTAATTGCTAACCACCGCCATCAGGCTTAGGGGCCAATATCCAGGAATCAATACATGTAAACAAAGACAAATCATTGTGGGAACCATTTTAATATTCGACCCTCCGGGTCGTGTGCTTTTATGGTATCGCGGTGCTACGGAGATGGGACCCTGCGGGTCCAGCGGCGTTCGAATCAGGATTCCGCCAGGATGAATTGTCTAGGTTTGGGCATCCAGAAATTCAGCAACGAGCCAACGAGCTCACGAGCCACGAGCCAACGAGCCACCAACAAACGATCAAAACTTTAATCATTTCATCGTTCCAGGGTTGGCGCGGCCAACCCCTACATTAGCTAGGGTCCAGCATCGAGCCAACAAGCCAACAAGCCAACAAGCCAACGAGCAAACAAGCTCACGAGAAACGAGCCGACGAGCCCCGAGCCCCCGAGCCCCCGAGCATTACTTTGACCACAAATCTCTTTCCCAATTAAATATTTCTTCTTCGATTTTGTAAGATTCTGAGAGCAGGTCTGTCCCTGAAAGGTAATCCTGGAGGCGGCGATCGTGGAGGTTTGCTTCCTTGTAGATGTAAGAACTGAATTGACGACGTTCCAGGTATTGTTCCCAGGAGATTTGGTCGGCCTGGTTGGTTGGGTTTATGACCAGGTGGTCCGCAAGGAAATCCCTGGAAGAGGGCAGGTGTACCCAGAAAAGTGGTCTTTCATAAAGGAAGTTTCCATAATCATCGGTCTCGCTGATGAGTGGAGCAATACCCATGATTCGGACTTTCATTTGGGAAGATTGGGTGTCAAAATACCAGATTTCATAAAGTCGATACCTTATAATGTCTTCAAAATTCATTTGGTTTTCAACCACCACCCATTCATCTGTACCATCAGGATTGACTACCCGGACTGTATCAATCTGATAGAAGTTTTTGTTGATAGATTCGGATGACATTTCCTGAGAAAAAATCTTTTCACCTGGTTCGTAGGCGGTTAAAAATTCTTTTTCAATTCCATTTTTTAAAATTTCTATTAGGGTTGCTTCTGGATACCGGAAGGGAAGGTTTCTTTTCTCTCTGCTGTCAATAATTCTATAAACCTTTTTTTCAAAAAGAATATCTCGCTCATTTAAATCAGCATAGGGGAGGACTCGTTTGTTTTCAAAGTTTTCCTTGGTTGTAATTTCGCTTAATGGCTGAGAATTGACTACTTGAAAGCAAAATAATATGCCGATGATAATTATGATGCGCATGATTATTGGATTTTAAAATTGAAAAATAGGGAGGTCACCACGAGGGGACCCCCCTGGAATAGCCTCTGTAAAAGCTATGCTACGAACTTGTTTTATCTTATTTGAAATACCATGGGATTGAGTTCCCTGGTATGGGATTCACCGGGGCATTTTGCTCTGATGTTGTTGAAATAATAGGTGTCTCCCCAGGTAGCGGCGTCAATAATCCGCTGGGCCTGACTTCCAAAGGAATTTCCTTCGTTGTTGCCAAAATTGCCATCTCCGTTTTTGGGTATACGGGCCAAATCGAAAGTCGTAATGTGACATTTTGCCTCAAATTCGAAGTCTTTCAGACGTGGAATGATTCCTTTTTGGGCTTTCATTTCTCCAGGAGACATACTTCCCTGGTTTTTACCGCCTAATTCTGCTACCGGATCCGGAATCCTTTTTACCCTGTATTCAAAAATATTGGGTTTCCCTTTGTCGTCCATGACAATGATTTCAGCCTTTCCGGGATTTTGTGGTTTGGCGATGTAACTGTTTTTACCGGTTTTTTGTAAGGCTACATTTTTACCTTTAACCTGAACCAGATGAGAAGGAATACCGGCAGCTGAAACGTCTATCGGATTGTCAATACCCAGATACAAAACATTCATCCCGGTTGCTGAAACCGTGATGGATTTTTCGCCGACCTGGTAAGAAAATGGTTTTTAAAAGTTTGAATTTCGCCTGTCAAAGGATTCTTTAAGTCAATTTCCAATTGGTGCTCTTTTGTGCCTGATCCACTTACACTTCTGGTGAAGATTGCCCTTCCATTTTCCACAGGAATGGATTGCCCGTCTACTCTTACCAAAATATTATCTGCAGCGCTATTGTAGGAAGCAAGGAAAATATTTCCCTGATAGGTTTGTCCTTGCGTAAGGTAGCTTTGCTCAGCAACAATGACCGGCTCGTAGGCATCTACCTTGTCTTGTACATTCATTTTTTCAAAAAATAAATTCAGCATAGCTGTCTCGGCAGTCTTGATGTCATTCTTGTATTTGGTCAGTAAAGGAATGGCAGCGGCTACCGGAAGTTGCCGGAAGGTATTTGTTGACCAGGTCGTTCCTTCATCAGGATCGTCCGGCAATTTTGCAAGATTTTTATCGAGGAGTGCTTTGTCCTCGGGATCTTCAATTTGCTCCAACAGTCGGTTTCGGGTATTTCGGAACTCATTCCAAAGTTCAGCTCCCTTATTTTGATTGACGAAAAAGTTGGTGGGGATGTCCTTGTTTCTCAGGTCTTTTGGAGCGGCTGTTTCATCCAGCCCTCCGGCAGCTTCAATGAATTCCAGCTTAAGTTTATCCATATATTTATAAAAATCATCTGCCGCCAATTGAATCTGTTCTACCTTCTCCTGAAAGGGTTGGAGCTGGGGATATGCTTCGGCGTGTTGTGCTATGGCAGCGGCCATCCTTTGATTGGTATTTCCAGCAAGGTTGGAGCTTTCCGTCAGGCTGTCATCCATTTTTAAAAAAGCCTGTAAAACTTCTGCTGATACATTGAGGGCCAATAATGCAGTGAGGACCAGGTACATAAGATTGACCATCAATTGCCTGGGTTCTTTAGGAATCGACATAGGTTAGAATTTTAGTTTAGGAAAAAAGTTTACCGGCTCGTACAGCGCAATCAAGGCTGCCAAGCATTAGCACATACAGAGGAGAAACAGTAATAGAATGGAACAGACCCCGGCCAGGGATTTCCGTGTGTTACAGGTATTAAACTTTTTTGTACGTAGCTTTTTTACAAAGGCAAGTTTGTTTTAATTGGGCGAACGCCCTTATAACGTCGTAGCTGGTAATAATAATGTGTGATGTGGAAAAAGTAACAGGTGGCGCTCGTTTGCTCGGTGGCGCGTTGTCTCGTTTGCTCGTAGCTCGGGGGCTCGTGACTCGTGAGCTCGATTCAGGCTAATGTAGGGGTTGGCTGCGCCAACCCCGGAACGACCGGATGATTGAAGACATGCAATAGATCATTTTGAAGGCGAGATTGTTTGCTCGTTTGCTCGTAGTTCGTTAGCTCGATTCAAGACGCTGGTTGCTGGTCGCTGGCTTTTGTAGGGGTTGGCTGCGCCAACCCTGGAACGACGAGATGATTGAAGGCATGCATTTGTTTTTTTTAAACGCCTAAGTTTCCAAAAGCCAAAAGCCAATGGCTATCATATAACAGCTTGAATAAGTTGCTGATTGTCTGAAGGTTACGCTATTCGCTATTCGAAGTTCGCTTTTCGTTTTTTAAAGGCTTCGTAAATCGTAAATCGTAAACCGTGAATTCCATAAATACCAGTTGGAAAGCTCCTCCAGCCTATTATTCTACTTGTAATATGGAAATCCCCATCAAGGAACTAACGGCCAATAGTGCCCTTCCGGCCTGCAAGCCGGAATCTGGTTACGCAAGCTGGCTTGGATCTTTAAATGCTAACCATCGCCATCAGGCTAGGGTCCAATATCCAGGAATCAATACATGTAAACAAAGGCAAATCATTGTGGGAACCATTTTGATATTCGACCCTTCGGGTCGTGTGCTTTTATGGTATCGCGGTGCTACGGGGATGGAACCCTGCGGGTCCAGTATAGCATGGGAATTAAGATTGAAGGGGACATCCAATGTCACAAAAGCCAGCGTCGAGCATCGAGCTCACGAGCCAACGAGAAACGAGCCAAGGAGCCACGAACAAACGATCAAAACTTCAATCATTTCATCGTTCCAGGGTTGGCGCAGCCAACCCCTACAACATCCAGAATCGAGGCCACGAGCCAACGAGAAACGAGCCGACGAGCCACGAACAAACGATCTAAACTTCAATCATTTCATTGTTCCAGGTTGGCGCAGCCAACCCCTACAACAACCAGCATCGAGCCAACGAGAAACGAGCCCACGAGCCAACGAGCCACCGAGCCTAGTCCAGTTTCAATACTTCCAAAAACGCTTTTTGTGGGATTTCTACAGAACCAACCTGGCGCATTTTCTTTTTACCCTCTTTCTGTTTCTCCAACAACTTACGTTTACGGGTGATGTCACCACCGTAACATTTGGCAGTTACGTCTTTACGAAGTGCAGAGATGGTTTCGCGGGCAATGATTTTAGCACCGACTGCTGCCTGGATGGCAATAACGAATTGCTGTCTTGGAAGCAATTCCTTGAGTTTTTTACACATTTGGCGACCAAGTCCTTCTGCTTTGGTTCGGTGAACCAGGGCAGAAAGGGCATCGACATTTTCGTTGTTGAGTTTGATGTCCATCTTAACGAGGTCAGACTCGCGGAAGTCCAGCATGATGTAGTCGAAAGAGGCATAACCTCTTGAGATGGATTTCAGCCTATCGTAAAAGTCGAATACAATCTCAGCCAAAGGCATTTCGAAGGTAAGTTCGACCCTGTCCTGCGTTAAGTAACTTTGCTTGGTCATCATACCCCTTTTTTCCATACAAAGAGTCATGATGGAGCCAATGTATTCCGGCTTGGTGATAATCTGAGCACGGATGTATGGTTCTTCCACTTTTAGTAGTCTGGTAGGATCAGGAAGTTCGTTGGGAGTATTGATTTTTACACGGCCTTCTTTACTGGTTGTAGCAAAGTAGGTTACGTTAGGAACAGTGGTAATTACATCCTGATTGAACTCTCTGGCAAGGCGTTCCTGGATGATTTCCAAGTGTAACATTCCAAGGAATCCACAACGGAATCCAAAACCAAGTGCAGCTGAAGTTTCCGGTTCAAAAACAAGGGAAGCATCATTGAGCTGCAACTTTTCCAAACTATCTCTTAAATCTTCAAAATCGTCGTTGTCAATTGGGAAAATACCGGCAAATACCATGGGTTTTACGTCCTCAAATCCCTGAATGGCCGCTGCCTGGCGTTCCTGATGGGTAATGGTATCACCCACTTTAATCTCTTTGGAAACCTTGATACCTGTTATTACATAAGCAACGTTTCCGGCAGAAATTTCTTTCCGCTCCATCATATTCAACTGGAGGATACCTACTTCATCAGCTAGGTAATCTCTTCCTGTATTGATGAAATGAATCTTATCTCCTTTTTTAAGAGTACCATTTAGGATTCTAACATAAGCAACAACCCCTCTAAATGGATTAAAAACAGAATCGAAAATCAATGCCTGAAGTGGGCCATCCGGATTTCCTTGCGGAGCAGGAATTCTGTTTACGATGGCATCCATGATATCTTGTACACCCTGACCCGTTTTTCCACTGGCCAAAACGATGTCTTCTTTACTACATCCAATCAAGTCAATTACCTGATCTGCAACTTCATCGATCATGGCCGTTGGCATGTCGATTTTATTCAGAATAGGAATGATTTCAAGGTCGTGTTCCAAAGCCAGGTAAAGATTGGAAATGGTTTGAGCCTGAATACCCTGTGTAGCATCTACCAACAATAAAGCTCCTTCACAAGCTGCAATGGAACGAGAAACTTCATAGGAGAAGTCCACGTGACCAGGAGTGTCGATTAGGTTAAAAGTATATTTTTCTCCATCCGTATGTTCGTAATACATCTGAATGGCGTGACTCTTAATGGTAATGCCTCGTTCCCTTTCGAGATCCATGCTGTCCAAGGCCTGATTTTTCATGTCCCGTTCAGAGATGGTGCGGGTAAATTCCAATAGGCGATCAGACAGGGTACTTTTCCCATGATCAATATGAGCAATTACACAGAAATTTCGAAAGTTCTTCATATAGCAAAGTTACAATACTTTAAGGTACCTGTCTATAACGGTTGATACCGCTTTTTGTTAAGGCAGCCCTGATTTTCGGGGCGCAAAGATAAGGGAATTATCTAATTACGATTTACGAATTACGAATTACGAAAAGTAGCCGTAATTCGTGAACCGTGAACGGTAAATTATTTTAAAAGGAACCTTCTTTATGTTAAAGATCCTTCTGGTTTACAGCTACTTGGAAACATTTTAAAAGAAAAAACTTATCTTGGTATTCAAATTAATTTTTAACCTCTGATTTGTTCACTTAAATTTTTCGACTATGAAAAAGATTTTTATCGCTCTTTTTTGTTTTTCCCTTTTTGGTTTTGGAAGTATTGATGCTCAAAAAACATTTTTTGACTCTGGCTTAAATAATAAAGCCTTAGAAAATCAATATCAGGAAGCCTTGATGGCAGGATTCAATGCTGACCATCAGAATTTTATTTCAGGAATGCAAACTGTATTAGAGCAAGCTCCCGATAATTTTATGGCGAATGCCCACATGGCTATGCAGGCATTTCATACCAATGACATGGATACTTTTAAAAAGTATGCTAAAAAAGCAGTTAGTATCGGAGCGCCTAATGAAAATACTGCTGCATATGAGGCTGTCCTAAAAGCACGATTAAAAGAGCCAAAAACAGATATCAACCAATTGGTAGCCGGTTTGATTCAAAATAATATGGATGTTGCAGAAGCCAATTTCATGCAAGCCATGTTGTACCTTGAAAATGGTGACAATTATGTTGCTTTTGAGGTGTTAATCCGCACCAATAATATGCATCCTGATTTTGCTCCTGCTTACAATGCCTTGGGTTATGTATGTATGGACATCGATCAAATGGAACGTGCAGGAAAAGCATTTTCAAAATACATGCATTTGATGCCAAATTATGCCAATGCTCATGATTCCATGGGCGATTACTTTATGGCTGCCGGTGATTATGCAAAAGCCAAAGATATGTTTGAAAAAGCATATGCCTTGGATAACAACTTTACCTTTTCTTTAGACAAGGCAAAGGAGGCTGGAGCTAAGTTGTAAAGCTTTTTTATTTACGGATTACGGTTTACGAATTACGGTTTTTATTAATTCGTAAACCGTTTTTTATTGTTTAAAATCTAAATTCTATTCCAGGAAATTAAGATCCCTGTCAAATCCATCCTTTATAGAAAAGGAAGACCAAAACGCTAATCCCAGAGAAATCAGTCCAAGTAAAGCTGCTGCCATCAAAGGATTTCCAAATACCTTTTCCGAAGCAAAATAAGTGAATCCGATTCCAATCGGAATGAATAGTCCCCTAACCAAACTTGGAATTGTACAAGCAGCAGTTGCTCTCAGATTGGTGCCAAATTGTTCGGAAGCATTGGTAATAAAAACAGCCCAAAAACCTGCTGTGAAACCCAATATTCCTATCAAAATATACATTGCTAAGGCTGATTGAATCGGTGCAAAAAGATAGGCTGTTACTACCACAGTTTGCATGGCCAAAAACAATTGAACTGTTTTGATTCTGCTCCTAATTATTTGACTTAGCAGCCCACTTGAAACATCGCCCAAGACCATCCCAATATGAAAATAAATGATTCCTTCAGCAGGAGAAATAGGTGTTCCTATTCCTTTTGCTCTTCCAAATTCAGGAGCCAGGAATACCAAAATTCCAACTACAAACCAGGTGGTTCCTCCCAGGAAAGTATTTTTTATAAGCCTTCCAAAAAGTTCTTTTGATTTGAAAAAGGAAAGGAAGTTTCCACGATCAATCTGGCTGTCAGATTTTATTTTATTGAAAATGCCACTTTCGCTTACGCGGATTCTTAAAACCAACAATAAAATTCCTAAGCCACCTCCAAAATAATAAGCCATTCTCCAATCTGGTATTACCCAGTCAATCATCCCTGCACACAAGGCACCCATCATTCCAAATGTAGCCACAATGGTCGTTCCAAGTCCTCTTTTATCCTTTGGAAGGCTTTCTGAGACCAGGGTGATCCCGGTTCCGACTTCTCCGGCAAGACCGATTCCGGCCAGAAATCGACATAGCGCATACATATTTACATCAGTAACCATCCCATTGGCCAGATTGGCGAGAGAATACAAAGCGATAGAACCATACAGAACCTTAACCCTTCCAAATTTGTCTCCCACAATTCCCGAAAGCACTCCTCCAAGCAGCAATCCCGCCATCAGCCAGTTTTGTAGAAAAATACCTGCATCAGTTAATGCATCTCCTTCAAAACCCAAAGATTGAAGACTTTTTACCCTGACGACTCCAAAAAGAATGAGGTCAAAGGCATCTACAAAATAACCTAAAGCGGAGACTATGACAGCGGAATTTATTAAGCGTTGGTTCATGTTAGCTATTGGCTGTTGGCTTTTGGCCGTTGGCTTTTAGCCATTGGCCATTGGCCTTTGGCAAAATAGCTGGTACAATTGTATAGAATTGTATCCAGAGTATATGCAGGTCTTCCGGACCAGGAAGATTCACAATTTCCAGTGACGAAGTACGAGCGACGATTGAAGAATTGATCCTTAAGGCATCTTGTGTCCAGATGCCCATCCAGAACCAATTTTCTAGCCGTACTTAGACCACTATACCCGGTGGCTGAGCCTGTCCAAGCCATCCGCGACGAAGATTCCCCATCCCTCCAATCTTTCAACCCTTCAATCCTTCAACCCTTCAATCCCTCAACCCTTCAATCCTTCAATCCTTCACTCCCTTCTCCTTCCCCAAGATCGGTCCTACATCAGAAGAATCAAGTGGTTGTTTGATTTCAGGTTTAATGGGTTTTTCGGGGATGATGGGTTTATTTAAGGTGTCTTTGTTAAGCTTGGCTCGGGCAATTAAAATGGAATCTACTTTTTGGCTGGCGATCGAAATTGCCTCTTCCCTGCACTCTTTATTTTTACTGCCAATAAATTCTTCTATTTTTTGCTGGTAGCTTTCTTCTACCATCTTTTGCCTTAGCTCTGAATAGTCATTGCATGCAAAAAGGAACATGGTCAGAAACGCAGAAAAAAGGGTAAAGAGGTTTATATTTTTAAAAAGTGTCCTCATTTTTCCTGCAGATTTTTGATGCGTTCCAATTGGCGGTTGATTTCTCTGATGTTGGCATCCAATAAGGAATCAACCATGTAAGCAATAAGGCTGTCCTTTTTTACGACACAAAGACTATCCATTTCAGGTCTCAAGGTCTTCATTGTTTTGCGATACATGGAATCCACTTCTGTCTTATCTGCAATAGACAACTGTTTGGGGGGACCTTCACAAGAACCCAAAAGGAAAACCAAACTTGTCAGCATTGACAAGAAGACAGGAACCTTTATAAAATGTAGATAGGATTTGAATTTCATTATTCTTCTTCTGTATCCAGATCAATAACCTTTCTTCGAAGTTCAAAGCTTTTACCCAAGTATACCCTTCTAACCATCTCATCAGCGGCCAATTCTTCTGCTGTTCCGGCTTTCAATATTTTTCCTTCAAACATCAGGTAAGCACGGTCAGTAATGGAAAGGGTTTCCTGCACATTGTGGTCAGTTATCAGGATGCCGATATTTTTTGTTCTGAGCTTGGCTACAATGTATTGAATGTCTTCCACAGCAATCGGGTCAATCCCGGCAAATGGTTCGTCCAATAAGATAAAATTAGGACTGGTAGCAAGGGCGCGGGCAATTTCAGTACGTCTCCTTTCTCCTCCTGAAAGCGTATCACCACGACTGTTGCGTACTTTATGCAGGCTGAACTCGTCAATCAGGCTTTCAAGTTTGTCTTTTTGCTCTTCTCTGGAAAGGTCTGTCATTTCCAAAACCGCTTTGATGTTATTCTCTACGGTCAGTTTCCTAAAGACCGAAGGTTCCTGGGGTAGGTATCCGATACCTTTTTGGGCACGCTTGTACATGGGTAGGTCGGTGATATCGGTATCATCTAAAAATACATTGCCACCATTTGGTTTGATGAAACCGACTACCATATAAAAGGAAGTAGTTTTACCGGCTCCATTGGGACCCAATAGTCCGACAATTTCTCCCTGGTCAACCTTGATGGAGACATGATCTACCACCTTTCTGCGACCATAAACCTTTTCCAAATTATCTGCTCTTAAAACCATTTTTCTTCTTGTGGGTCTTAAATTACTCTTTTTCCAGGTCTTTCTTTTCTGAAATGCCTGCTTCTTTATCAAAAACAGTCCCTGGTATTTCCACCTCCAAATCCCAATTGGCTCTTAATTGTTCAATGGTTTGAAGATGTATGGGCTCAGGCTGAATTTTTAAATCATAATCTCCCGGATCCCACCTCCCGTTGAAGTTTTTGTCTTCAACCATTCTCACAATATAGGGTCCGATATTCAAAGCTTTTAATTCAGCTTTATAATCTGTTTTTTCAGAAGTTAAATATTCTTCGACTGCCGTTCCGGATTTATCAATTAAGTAAACCAAATATTGCTTACTACTATCCAGTTGGCTAAATTTTAAAATAAGGTTACCAAAATCCTTGCGCTCTTTTACATTAAAAGAAAATTGAAGACTATCATTTTGCTGGCCAAAAAAGTCAGTCATAGCTTGAGGCAATACCAACAAATTATAGGAGCTGGATTCTTCCCATTTGCCTTCGAGATAGACCGTCTGTTTATCTACTGTATCAATCGATAAAGTAAAGGAAAGTTTTTCTTCAAGCGTATCCTTTGTTAATATGAAAAGGCTGGTATCAATGGCAGTTATAGGATGAACCATTTGAATTTTAAATGGCTTCAAAGGATTTTGTGCGACAGCAGGAATGATTTGCATGACTGAAACCGGTTCCTCCTCATCCTTGGATCTCATCTTGCCCTTTGATTTTTTACTACTGGATCCCAAGACGGTTAAAGGATGTTCTTTTAAATAATCACCTTTTGAACCCGGTTTTACCTTTAAAGTGTCATAAAAACTGGTATCCTGTCTTAGGTAGATGTTCCATTGCCGAACAGTATCCATGTCATACCAGAAAACCAGACTATCTTTTTTTAAATAAGAAAGACTATTGGAAAGTGCCGAGCTGAAAATCCATTCTAGGCTGTCAGGAGCATGGCTTAGGGTTACGGAACCATTTGCAAAATTATTCAGCTCAGTTGCTTTTACCCTTAGCTTACCCTGAGGTTCAAAAAGTTTTAGATTGAAACGGTTTATGGTAGTGTCATTGACTTCGACAGCTTCATCCAAAAATCCAATCAATTCATTGGGTTGATCGAAGATGTAATTCAAGTTGGCATCTACCAGGCTGAAGACTTTAAAGGTGTCTGCTCTTACGTTTTCAATTTTATAATTACCTGCCTTGTCTGTTCTGGCAAAATAAAAGGGTTTTTCTTTACGAACCACAGAATCAGCCAGGTTTTCATACAACATCACCAGTGCATTCTCCACAGGTTGCAAAGTGAAGGCATCAATAACCGACCCTGTGATTTGCAGGGAATCTATGACCGGTCCTGTTGAAAAGACAAACCTCAGATCCGATGCTTCATTTCCGGCAGAAAGATCTCGAATTGATTTTCCAAAATTGATGGTATAAGTGGCATTTTCGCGGAGGACTTCTTCTTCATCAAATGTTACTGTGACTGTTTTTCCTTTCAGACTAATGTCCGGTTTTTTTTGAAGGGGTGGAGAGATGATCACCTGTTGTCCAACATCCACCAGTTTTATCCACTCTTGAAAGGTGAGATGGATAGGTCTTTTCTCAAAATTTGTAAGTAGATTGGGAGTAGATTTGAGGCTGTCGAGTTGAGGTGGCGTTTTGTCATCCGGACCTCCAACAGGGGCGATGATATTCGCGCACGATTGCAGCAACAGAATAAAAGCTATAAAAAAGAAAAATTGAGGCAGTGATTTCTGCATGTAATACATAAGTGATTTTCAACAATTCCTTTCAATTTGCAAATATGGCTTTATTTTCTTCGCTGCCGTACAAATTGGATTTTTTTTAAAATAGCTTAACGCCTACAGACTCGATTTTTAAGATTAATTTGCAGTAAGAATTTTTTGTTAAGCTTTTTTGTAAAAATGTTAAACAAAATTTAGAACTTGCTGTTTCATCGCATATTCATAAAAAGCATACATCCTTGGCAAAGAAAGTAATAGTCATCGGGGCGGGTTTTTCGGGTTTGGCAGCAGCTAGCAGCCTGGCCCAAAAGGGATTTGATGTTACCATCATAGAAAAAAACGAGGTGCCGGGTGGCAGAGCCAGAAAATTTGAAACGGATGGATTTATGTTTGATATGGGGCCCAGTTGGTATTGGATGCCGGATGTATTTGAAGAGTATTTTGCCAAATTCGGTAAAAAAACTTCCGATTATTATCAGTTGAAAAGACTGGATCCTTCTTATCAAATATTTTTTGGAAAGGATGACATCATGGAAGTTCCTGCTTCGATGTCTGAATTGGAAAAAATGTTCGAAAAATATGAACCGGGCAGCAGTAAAAACCTTCGAAAGTTTTTAGAAGAAGCAAAATACAAATATGAAGTAGGGATGAACGAGTTTGTATTCAAACCCGGCCATTCCATTATGGAATTTGCGGATTTAAGAGTGGTAAAAAGTCTTTTTAAACTGCAAATGCTTACTTCCATTTCTACTTATGTTCGCAAGCTTTTTAAAAATAAAAAGCTCATTCAGCTTCTTGAGTTTCCGGTACTTTTCTTAGGTGCCAAACCATCTGAAACCCCTGCATTGTATAGTTTGATGAATTATGCTGATTTGTCCTTGGGTACCTGGTATCCGGAAGGCGGCATGCATAAAATAGTAGAAGGAATGGTCAGCCTGGCAGAAGAACTGGGCGTTAAATTCAGATTGGGTGAAGAGGTTAAACAAATTGTTATCCCCAATGGAAGTGCCAAGCAAGTAGTTACTTCGAAAGGAACTTATGATGTGGATGCCATTGTCGGAGCAGCAGATTACCACCACATTGAACAGGAAATATTAGAGCCAGGTTTTAGAAAATACGATGAAGCTTACTGGAAGAAAAGAACCATGGCACCGAGTAGTCTGCTTTTCTATTTGGGTGTAAATAAAAAACTGAAGGGATTGATGCATCATAATCTTTTTTTCGATGAAGATTTTGATCAGCATGCCCATGAAATATACACCGACCCGCAATGGCCTGAAAAGCCCTTGTTTTACGTTTGTGCACCTTCCGTAACAGATGAGACCGTTGCACCGCCTGACCATGAAAATCTATTTGTTTTGATACCACTTGCACCGGATTTGGAGGACAATGAAGAACTTAGGGAACGTTATTATAATTTGGTGATGGACAGACTGGAGCGACTTACAGGTCAAAGCGTTAGGGATGCGGTTATTTATAAAAGAAGTTTTGCACATAGTGATTTCAAAAAAGACTATCATGCATTCAGAGGCAATGCCTATGGTTTGGCCAATACCTTAATGCAAACTGCTTTTTTGAAACCCAAAATGAAAAGTGAGAAGGTGAAAAATCTCTATTACGCAGGTCAATTGACCACTCCAGGGCCGGGCGTTCCTCCTTCCCTTATTTCAGGGCAGGTAGTAGCAGATACCATCGTTAAAGATTTAAAAAACTGGTAAATAATTTTTAATTTAAGAACTATGATTTCATTGTTTGACAAGGTTTGCCAGGAGTGTAGTAAGGTGATAACCAATCGTTACTCCACTTCTTTTTCCCTTGGAATTCGGGTTTTTGACAAAAAATTCCGGGGGCCAATCTATGCCATCTATGGATTTGTTCGCTTTGCCGATGAAATCGTAGATACCTTCCACGGTTATGATAAAAAACAATTGTTGGACAGGTTCCGTCAGGATACCTGGACAGCTATTGATGAAAAGATAAGCCTCAATCCTGTATTGCATGCTTTTCAGCAAACGGTGCACCAATACAATATTGAACGACCATTGATTGAAGCATTTTTGGATAGTATGGAGATGGATCTATACAATCAGGATTACGAGAAAAACCTGTATGAAAAATACATTTATGGTTCTGCTGAAGTGGTCGGACTAATGTGTTTGAGGGTTTTTGTAGAGGGAGATTCAGCGACTTACGATCAGCTAAAAGCATCAGCACAAAGTCTTGGAGCTGCTTTTCAAAAAGTGAATTTCCTTCGTGATATGAAGAGTGATTTCAAGGAGAGGGGAAGGGTTTATTTTCCTGGAGTGGATTTTACAGCGTTTACAGATAATGATAAAAAAACCATCGAGGAAGACATCAAACAGGACTTTGAGGATGCCATGACCGGCATCAAACAATTGCCCAAAGGAGCCAGGTTTGGTGTCTACCTTGCTTACCGTTACTACATCAAATTATTCGAAAAGATAAAAATGGCTCCCTGTGCATTGGTGCAGCAGGAAAGAATTCGAGTGCCGGACAGCCGGAAAATTTATCTTTTATTGACTTCAGCAGTTCGAAACAGAGCCGGGCTTATTTAAAATTGAATTCGGTAATAGATCGAAGGTAAAATCCCTATTAAAGAAACCGGTTCGCTTCTGAAATTACCATCCGGAAGTAGGATTATTTTGTAGTAGGCTACATTTCTTTGATTGTAGACATTGGTCACTCCTAATTTCAAAGTATGATTCCATCGATCCCGGTTTATGGAATACTGCACTCCCAAATTAAGCTGATGATTGTTGGGTGATCTTTCAAAGACAAGCTTTTCCAAATTTTCCTGTCCTTGTACCTGATTGAAGGTGTTTACATCATATACCGGCAAAATCGGAATGCCTGAACCAAGGGTCCAGTTTAAATCAAATCTCCATTTTTTAGAAAGAAAATGGTAAAACTGAATCTTGAAAGCATGCCTTTGATCAAACTGGAAAGGGAACCAGCTGGCATCGCTGTGATTGATCCTTCGTTCTGCCCAGGCCAGGGTATAATTCATTTGCCCTCCGGTTTTTCCTCCTTTTTTTAAAAAAGTTTCAAAACCATAAGACCTTCCCTGACCGGAAAGAATATCCTCCCCACTCATGAAATTGTAGGGTGTATGCTGGATCAATTCGTTTGCAATGGATTTATGATATGCTTCTGCCTGCCAAACCCATTGTTGGTCTCCTTGAATTTGCAAACCAATGGTTTTCAGCCAGGAAACCTGTGGTAGCAAAGTTCTATCCGGGGAATCCAGGCAGATTCCGGCAAATTGATGGGAAAGGCAGAATATTGGTGCAGGTATTGAACCATTTTAGTCACTGAAGCACTAACTGCAGCCTTTTTACCTAAAGCCCTTCGAATAATCGACGGCTCAAGGTTGAAGAGAATTACTGCTTTGCCGATAAAATCCGCTTGCCCACATTCAAAAGTTACATCCAGGCCATCAAAAGGATTCCATTCGTCTTCAATGTATGCAAAATAAGAAAGCCCCAAAGTGAAGCAGATTGGTTCAGGCTGTCCTTGAAATCGTCTACTTTAAATTGAGAAATGCGGCTCCAAATTGCTCCTCTGGGATCATTCCAAATACTTTGGCATTCGGCGTTAACAGGTGAAAGGTGCTGCCAAACCCGGTTCTAGATAATGCCTTGGATTGGGGAACATAATCCAGATCCAATTCAAATTCAAATCACGGATATCACTTAATTGCCCTTGAAAGATATATTGTTCTTCTTCCCGATCCTTGGAATAGGATTCAACCAGTTGTTCGTATTGGTATTGATAATTGGTGAAAGTCAGGGTAGTATTGAAAAAATTTTGACTTCTTACATGGTTCCAGCACTATCCTTAAAATGGTATTCCCCAAAATATTTTCGATTCCAGTTCCTCCTCAAATTCTTCTGACTTGTATTCGTATTTGTCTCGAAAAGGTCTTTACCAAAATAAAAAGCTGGTGAAAAGTTGATCATTGGTTCCCAACTTCAATCGGATCTTGGTATTGATATCAAAAAATTGAGAGTTGGCGGTCAAACCACTGGTATCTTGAAATGAACTTCCGTTCAAAAGACGGGAACAGGTGCCGAGGGTATAGGGTTGCAATAAATAATCCAAATGAGTTCGTCTGGTTGATAATAAAATACTGCTTTCCCCTTTCTTCAATGGGCCTTCAACAGTTGCATTGGCACTCATTAGTCCTAATCCTGCCGTTGCATGCCATTTGTTTAGATTGCCATCCCGCGTCCTAACGTCCATCACAGAACTGATGCAGCCTCCATATCTGGAAGGGAATCCACCCTTTAAAACACGTGTATTTTGAACGATTTCATTATTAAAAATGGAAAACAAATGAAATATGTGACCGGAATTGTAAACAGGAACTCCGTCCAACAATACCAAATTTTGGTCGGTATCTCCACCTCTTACATGCAGACCACCCATGCCATTATCACCGGAATGAATACCAGGCAGTAAGGAACATGCTCTAAGTACATCGGTTTCTCCTCCAAAGTCCGGATTGGCAGCATAATCATCTGTACGCATTTGCAAGCCCGATAATCCGCCCGGAGGAATACTTTTCAAAATTTGTTTTTCAGGAGTTACAACTACCTCGGCTAATGTAATGATGGGATTCAATTGAATATTGAGGCGGGTATTTTTTGTGAAGTCAAGTTCCAATTTTTCAGTTTGAAAACCTGTATGGCTTAATTCCAGCATGTATTTTCCTTCAGGAAGGGTTAGGCTGAAATATCCGTGTTCGTTGGTCGTCGTGCCGATGCTCAATTTTGGACACCAGATGTTGGCATACAACAATCGCTCGCCTGATTGACCGTCAGTTAAATATCCGTACAAGCTAAATGTCGGCTTAATCAACCTGCTGATTACAATTTGACCACTGATGACGGAATATTTTACCATCTGGTCTTCCAAAACAACATCCAGAATTTCTGAAATGGTCTTTTGCTTAAATTGAAAGTCTTGCTTTTGGGTAGGATTGAAAAACCTTGGACTAAAGGCAATGTTGGTTCCGGTTTCTTTTTCAACCTGTCTCAAAGCATCGGTTATCGAACTTTGAGTGATGGAAAAAGTATATACCGCTCCCTTTGACTGTGCAAGTGAAAAAAAAGGAAGTAATGAAAATGAAAAAAATAAGATCCAATATTTTATGGACATATTCCACCAGTCACGAGAATGATGCCATCCTCGTTGTTTTTAATTTCTAAGGAAAATATTTGTCCAATAGTCGCTAATACGGCAGGCAAATCCTGCTGGTCAAAGGTAGCATCCAAAGGGCAATTTTCCATGTCCGGATTGGTCAACCTTATTTGTTTATGGTAAGCTGTTGAAATTTCCATTAAAGCTTCTTTCAAAGGAGTATTTTGAAAAACAAGCTTTTTAGTATGCCAGGCCAGTTCGTTGGCCTTTGGAGCTGCAATTCTTTCAGGTGTCGAATTGCCTGATTGGATGATTGCTTTTTGGCCTGCCCGCAGGTGGAGGCTGTCTTTTTCATTGGAAAAAGCAACTTTCCCTTCAAAAACATGGACAGTAGTTCCTTCAGGTTCGCTTGCTTTTATTTCAAAAGAAGTGCCCAGTATTTGAACTTTGGCTTCCGGCATTTGAATGGTAAAAGGCTTGGATGGGTCTTTTGCGATTTCAAAAAATGCATTCCCTTTGAAATTTATCATTCTTTCAGATTCCGAAAAGGCGGTGGGAAATTCTACACTAGCACCGGTTTGAAGGTGAATCTTGGAACCGTCCGGAAGGATGAAAAATTCTTCATTTTGAGCAAGGTGGATGTTCCAATCCACATCTTCATTTCCACCAAGGTTCCGAATCACAAAAAACAAACTTACCACAAGGAGTACCGAAGCAGCTGCCGCCCACCAGGTCTTTTGCCATTTAAAGGAAACTACTTTACCATTTTCTTTGGAACCCGAGCGAAGCATCATTTCCTCGAATTTTGCATCGAGGTCAATTTCCATTTCCGGCTCTGCAGATTCAGTTGCCTGAAGAATTGAGCGATATTCATTTGCCGTGTTCCTGTTGTCCGATGACTCGGCCAACCAGGATTCAAGCAAACGTTTTTCTGACGCATCGATGTCGCCAAAAAAATCCTTTTCTATTAATAATATGTAATTGTTATCGCTCATATTTACTTCCACAGGACAATTGAGAATCAAAAATCCCCTATTCAGTAAGTATTTTTTTATTCTAAAAATTTAGACTGCAAGGTTTCTCTTAATAATTTCATTGCCTTGGTCAGATGATTTTCAATGGTTTTTTTTGAAATGCCCAGTTTGTCAGCAATTTCCTGATGAGAACTTCCTTCTATCCTTCTAAGTTGAAAAACTATCCGACATTTTTCAGGCAAAGCTTCAATCGCATTATTAATCATTTGATTTCGCTCATCTTTCATTACAATTTCATCCGGACTGTTTTCATCCTTTGTTTCCGGCAGATCTGCTTCGTCCCTAAAATCAATTCTGGATGCTTTAAAAAAATTGTAGGTCTTATTGATGGCCGCTCTGCGCAGATAGGATTTTAAATCACCCTGAATTTCGATTGTCTCTCTTTTGTTCCAAATTTGAAGAAAAACATCTTGTGCAATGTCGTGGGCTAATTCATCATTCGATGAAATTTTGTAAACCGTAACCACTATATATTTGTAATAACGGTCAAATATTTGCCGAAAAGCAGCATTGTCTCCCTTTTTAATCAAAAGGAGCAATTCCTGATCCAACACATTGTCATTTTCCGGCATCTCAGTACAAGATTTCACTTAGCAGGGTAAAAATTGCCATTGCATTTGAAACCTAAAAGCAATTGTAGAAAAAAATTAAGAAAGGCATAGAGAATAGCTAATTTGCAGTATGAAAGGAAAGAAGTTGTCCCGTTCCTGGCGCTCCAGGAAAATTTACAGTGTCGTTTTTCGTATCCTGATTGCTTATTTGTGGGTGTATGGATGGAGCAAAATACTTGGTCGCAAGTATTGGATTCGCAAATCACCAAAGCTTCATGTCAAATCTGCCAACCGACTAAGAAAAACGCTCCTGGAGTTGGAAGGCCTTTTTATAAAAATAGGACAACTGGTTTCTATCCTTTCCGGATTCTTACCCGATGAGTTTAGAAAACCCCTGGAAGACTTTCAAGACAAAGCTCCGGCACAGGATTTTGAAATCGTTAAAGCAAAAGTAGAAAAGGAGTTGGGTGGAAAGATTGAAGAGCATTTCTTGCAATTTTCAAAAGAGCCCATTGCTTCTGCTTCTATCGGTCAGGTGCATCGGGCTACCTTGAAAAATGGGAAAGATGTTGTGGTAAAAATCCAGCATCCACATATTCCGGATATTGCAGAAATCGACCTGCAGCTGTTTGAAAATATTGTAAAAATTCATTCCATCCTTTTTCATATCAAAGGAATTGAATTTGTTTCAGGACAAGTAAGACAGATGATTGCTGAAGAACTGGATTACCAAAGAGAAGCTTCGAACTTGCAACGGATGAAATTGCAATTGGCTTCCGAAAGTATGGTCCAGATTCCGGATTTGATTGAAGAATATACCACTCCGACCATTATAACCAGCACTTATTGTGAAGGTTGTAAAATCAATGATGTTGCCACGCTCCAATCCTGGGGACTCGATCCTGAGAAAATTGCTACCCAACTTATAGAACTTTGTTGCAAAATGGTTTTGGTAGATGGGGTTTACCATGCAGATCCTCATCCCGGAAATATTCATGTCAACAAAGCGGGCCAACTTATTTTATTTGACTTTGGAGCCATTTCGACGGTTCCTCCTGCCATTAAAACCAACCTTCCAAAACTCATTGAAGCAGCCACCAAAAATGATACGGAAGCAACCGTAGAAGCCATGAAAGCCATGGGATTTGTCAGCGGTCAGGAAGAAGCGATCAAGTTTGCAGAAAAGTTGATTGCACTGGGTCAGGAGTTTCTGCGCAATGAAATTCAAATGGATGGACTGAATATCAAAGAGGTGAAAATTGATATGGGTAGTCAAACCTTCCAGAGATTGTTAGACATGGTCAGTATTAGAGACATTACCAATACTTTTCAGGTGCCCAAAGATTACATATTGCTCAACAGGATGCTGATCTTGGCGACCGGAATCAGTTCCGAACTGGCACCCAAACTGAATCCGCTGGATGTGATAATGCCATACCTCAAAAGAATGGTATTGAGAGATGGAAAGTCCTTCAGAAAATTTGTCACGGACTCCTTGAGAAGTAATCTTACAACTTTGCTTACCCTGCCCGGAGAAGCACAGAAAGTATTACAAAAGGCCAAAAAAGGCGAACTTGAAATCCGACTCCGTGACCTGGACAGCAGGTTGCAATTGTTTTATCGCCTGGGTCAACAATTCATTTGGTTGCTTACAGGTGTGGTCTCCGGAGTATTGGCTTACAATGCCTACATGGACGGCTTCGAGGAATTGTATTTATATGGAAAAGTAGGAATGGGCATAAGCACCTTCCTTTTTGTTAGAGCAATATGGATTGCAAGACGAATTAGGAAGAGGATTTAAGGAGGAGGATTTTTTTGTTGGATAAACTACACAATACTGGATTCCTTTAAAATGGCAGTTTAAAATTTTGAAATTACTTTTTAAAAAATAATGATGAAGAATCCTTTCCTTTTTGTGTTTGTTGGTTCTCTTTTTCTTCTCTCCTGTGAAGGAGGAACCACCTTTACCAAAGAAATTATAAATAATTCAGAGGATACACTAAAAGTTTCGATTTATAGTCTTTTAGGCAGTCCTCAAGAATTCAGAATTTTACCCGGAGCTTCCGAAATTGTTTTCTGGAATGACAGGTTGGGCAGTTTTGTTGATGAAACTTATAATTGTTTAGAAGAAATTGATTCGTTCAAGGTTATAGTGTCAGGAAACAAAATCCTGGAAAAGGATCTTATGGAAATCTCTAATTGGGTAAGAAGCAGTAAAGACGGGAGAAATTCTGAAGAAAATTGCAGGTTTACGGTTTCAATAGAGGATATAAAATAACTTGTCAGTTAGCAAAATAATAATTCATAAGACATTCCAGATTTCTATTGCAAGGGATTCCCTACATTTGGAATTCTCAAATCAATCATTGAATGTTTTCAGGTTGTAGTGGAAGTTGGGATACTTGTTCTAAACAGTTGTTTTTGTTAACAACAGTTTCATTTTTTATTTTTCTCCAATCCTGGCTCAAACCGAACATGGACAGCCTGGAACAATTGCTCCTCACCCCGATTCCGGATACCCAAGAAGGTTTTGATTTTAGACGACCTGGGCTGGATGTTGAAGTCCAGAAATCCCGATTCTTCTGGGAAATGTATCTACGAAGGGGAGCGTTGGATATTGCTAAAAGATTGATTACAAAGTTGGCTTAGGCAAAGCCTGGAATGATTTGGGAGTAGTGGAAACCATCCACAGTAATTTTGATACAGCTGCTGAAGCTTATCAGGAAGCTTTGAAAATTCGGGAAGAACTGGGCGATAAAAAAGGAATTGCTTCGGTCTATCAACAACCTCGCAAATGTGATGGACTCCAAGGGAGATTTCACAGAAGCACTGCGCCAATACAAGGCCAGCCTTCGGATGCGGGAGGAGTTGAAGGATACAGCCAAAATTGCCAGATTGTATTACAATATGGGCGACCTGCATGAAAGAATGGGAAACTATTTGGAAGCCCAGGATCTGATTCATAAATACCTGCTTTTTACAGAAAAAAATTATGACTACGAAGGTCAGGCCTACGGTCAGAATCTGCTGGGGAATATCTATTATGGTCTCATTCAAGAAGAGGAAGCCTTAAAATGGTATGAGATGGCTTACGCCGGTTTTGATTCTCTGGGAATGGATTGGGAGAAAGCCGGAGCATTGAATAACATCGCCAGCATTTTGGGAGATAAAGCAGAGGTGGAAGTAGATTCCGGGAGATATGAAATGGCTACTATGTTGTTTGATTCAGCCATCGCAATGGAACGCCGGGTAATAGAAATCCGGGAAAAAGTTGAAGACAGACGTGGAGTAGGTGAGGCCTACAATAATCTGGGAGTATTTTTCAAAGACAAAGGCTCCTTTTCAAAAGAAAAAGGCAATCAGGCCCAGGCAAACCGTGATTGGAATACTGCACTGGATTATTTTCAAAAAGCCCTTGAGATTTTCAGGGAAGAAGAGGATAAAAAAGGTGAAGTTGAAGTGCTGAACGGATTCGGCGATGTGTACAGAAGACAGAAAAATTTCAGTGCTGCCCTAAATTATACAAAGCAATTTTTAAATCTCGCCCTCGAAATAAATGACAAGCGCTTTGAACAGTCTGCCTACAAAGACTTGTCAAAAATCTATGCGGAAACAGGTGATTTCAAAAATGCCTATGAGTATCGGAAAAAGTACGATGAGCTCCGATACGAACAGTTGGACGAACAACGCTCCAAAGATTTTACACGAAGACAAACCCTGTACGGTGACCAGCAAAAAGAGATTGCATTGGAACGTGAGCAACAAAGAAATGCCCTTTTGGATGCTGAAGTAAGAAGAAGGGAAGCTGAGATCAGACAGGCAGAAATCATGCGGAATTCACTTTTTGGAGGTGCTTTGGCACTTATCGTTCTCATTGGATTGTTGTGGAATAGAAACCGCATCAAAACAAAAGCCAACCAGGAATTGGAGGAAAAAAATACCATCATTCAAAAAGAAAGAAAACGTTCGGACGACTTGCTTTTAAATATCCTTCCTGAAAAAACTGCCAATGAATTAAAGGAAAAAGGAAAAGCTGATGCCAGGAAATATGAAGAGGTTACGGTGCTATTTAGCGATTTTAAATCCTTCACGACCATTGCAGAAACGATGAGTCCGGAAGAATTGGTAGATGAATTGGATGAATGTTTTAGAGCCTTTGATGACATAACCTCCAAGTACGGAGTAGAAAAAATCAAGACCATTGGAGATGCTTACATGTGTGTGGGTGGATTGCCAGATCTAAATGAAACCCATGCAAAAGATGTTGTCAATGCAGCAATTGAAATGCAAAACTGGTTGAAGGCAAGAAAGGCAGAGAAAAAAGATGGGTTTGAGATGCGAATCGGGATTCATACTGGCCCGGTAGTGGCTGGAATTGTGGGTAGTCGAAAATTCGCTTACGACATTTGGGGCGACACCGTAAATCTGGCCGCCCGGATGGAGCAAAACAGTGAACCAGGAAAAATCAATGTTTCAAAAGATACTTATGAAAAAGTGAAGGATGATTTTGCCTGTTCATATCGAGGAAAAATAACTGCCAAAAACAAAGGAGAAGTGGATATGTACTTTCTGGAGGTCTAATCTTTCACCATCAGTTTGTTTTTACCTTTTGGTACAATCGTAAATCCTTCTTTTTTTAACAAAGCTGCGTGCCCTTCCATTCCTCCCGGGAATTTTTCGTTCAACGTTCTGTCATTTTTGATAACTCTCCAGTATGGACTGATGTCTTTGGCTCCTTCTTCACGGTATTCTTCGGCAGCGCGGGCGACGATGTTTAAAAATATACCGGTCGTTAGCGGGCAAGTATAATCCGCTTTATAGTCTTCTGCCAGCATACTCCTCAACTCTTCCATATCTACCAATGTGCCTTCAGGTATGGTTTTTACGAGTTTGTCAATGATTAAGGGAGTGGCTATCAGCATTTTGTTCCCTCCAAATTTTTCGTTCCACTTTTCAGGGCCTTCCTTGATTTCCGGCTCCTGATGTTTATGTAGCTTTTCAATGTTTTTTCCCATTAATTTTATTTATAAAGGTTAAGAAAGCCTGATTGTACTTCCCAATCGGATGAATATTCAAAGGTAAAGGCAGCTCGGTACACAAAGGTGTCAGGGGTCATTTTTTTATTTTTAAAAGTTCCATCCCACATTTTAGAAATGTCTTTAGATTCAAATACCAAATTACCCCAGCGGTCGAATATTTGTAATAAATAAAGTTGTGGCCCACAATTACTAAATCCTCCAAAGGTGTCATTGATTCCATTGCCATCAGGTGAAAATGCAGTTGGGAAATAAATCTCACAGCTACAGTTTTTTGGAAATTCTTCTATCAAAAGGGTATCTCTTAAAGTGCATTCGCCTGTTTTGACCTCTACCCAAAATAAGCCAGGGGATTCTGGTGTGGTTGAATTTTCTTTGCTTCCATTTTTCCAAATTACCTCTTCATAAATATCTGGAACACTCAAGTTTAAATCCTCCACTTTACAGAGGATGGTATCCTTTCCTAGGTCAAGCGTTGGACAATCCAGGTAAAAATGATCAAGGTAAACCCAGGTTTCCATGATCGAAGAAATTCGCACTGTCAGGTAGGTGAATGGCATTTTCGGTTGAAAATCGAAGGATAATTCAGTCCAGTTCGTAGGTACTTTGTCAGAAGTGAATACCAATTCGCCAAATTGATCCCTATCATAAGATAGTCCAATTTCAACTTTGGAATTTTGATTGAAAATACCTTGGCCAAGTTTGGTTGAAAAGTTGAGCCTGTAAGTTTGAGAGATGTCCAGCGGTTGGGTAAAATGTAAGGAAAAAGCGTCTGAAAAATCGCGGTTATACAGTCCAATAAAATATTCTCCATCTACGGCAGCACCATAGCCACAGGAATCTTTTAAGACATCAATCTCGCTTTGGTTTCCAAAGGCATAAAAACCGGGAAAGCCATTATTTATGAATTCATTACGGACATTGATGCCACAAATTTGATTGTGGATTTCAAAACTGCCGTTTTCAATGGCTTGTGCAGATAAGTCTTTAGTAAATGACAAGGTCAATAAAAGCAGGATTGTCCATGCCTTCATTTTTATAAAAAAAGGTATTTTAAATAAAAAGGACCCAGTCATGAATATCAATTAGGCCTCCAAGATACTACCTCATGACCAAAAGTGGAATATTACAACCCAGGGTCATTTTACGAGTGATGCTGGTATGGAAGATTCTTTCCAAAAATCCTCTTTTTGGAGATTGCATAACCAACAGGTCAATTTCAAAAGTATCAATGTATTCATTCAAGGCTTCTGAAACGGAATTGCCTTCAATTTCTTTGAAATGCATTTGCAGGGCGGGAGCTCTGTTTTCAAAGAAATCCCGAATTTCATTCATATTGACTTCATGATTGTTACCATTTCCAACATGGATACAATGGAAAATCGGGTGGAAAATTTCAAGCATCTGAGCCGCTTTCCATATATTGTAAGGATCCGTGCTTTTTAAATCAGTAGCAAAAGCAATGTTTTTAACTTCTGAAGTCCTGAAATCCGGAGGAACGATTAAAACATTGCATCCGGTATTGGCCAACACGTTAGAAGAAACACTACCAAAGAATCGATCAAAAGCATTGTGTTCATCACGGGTTCCCATTATAATAAGATCTGCCTTATCTCTTTCGGCGAAAGTGTGAATGGTCTCTGCTACGCCGCCAATTTCGATTTCGGAAGTGACTTTGGGAATGTCATCCAGTTGATGTGTAGTTTCTAGTTGTGTTATGCCATAATCAATAAAACTTTTCATGGCTATGCGAGCAGCTTCGACTCTCTCTTTGGTTGCCTGTGCTGCAACCACCGGTAAATCCAAAGCCTCATATTCAGGAATAACCACGTGTACGACCTTGATACTGGCCTTTATTTTTGCGGCATATTGCAGAGCAAAACGATAGGCTGCCTGAGCAACTTCTGAAAAATCTGTAGGGAGCAGGATCTGATGAATGGTAGTCATGATAAAAGATTTATTCTATTACCAAAAAACCACATTTTTAAGAATGTTCAATTGAATCCTGTCAATCGTAGGGTTGATTTTGCTCAATTCATTTACCGGAACTATCATATAACAGGTCGATAATTCACTGAATATCTGTTGGTTACGCTATTCGGTGTTCGACGTTCGCTTTTCGTTTTTTTAGAGCCCTCGTAAACCGTAAATTCCACAGATACTCGGGTAAAGCTCCCACAACCAGTTATGCTAATTGTAATATGGGAGAATCCCATCCAGGAACTACTGGCTAATTTCTTTAGATGGAGTCTTCCAGAAATGAACCAATGCATAAAGTAATCCGGCACTGATAGCCAACATTACCCATTCCGCTTTGAAGTCAGATTCCATTCCAAATAGGATGTCTCGAATGGCAGTCAGATCAAGTGCCAAAATTACGAGGGCAGTAATTATCAGGAATAGCTTTTTCATAAAGGAATCGATTTAATTTCGACCCTTTAAAAATACACAAAATTTAATATTATTTCACATCAGAATAATAATCTGTGAATTTATCATTCATAGATTGGGCAATTGCCTGGATATTATAATCTTCCGCATTCTTTTTATCGAAAAGCATTTTAAAATAGTAACCAAATCGGTTCACTTTTACATAGAAAGGAAAAGGTGGTAGCAGGTTTTTAAAATCAGAATTCTTAAAAAGAATGGCATCCACACCACTGCCACCAAACGCGGCTGTATTCCCAAAATAAGTCTGTACAAAGGAGCGTCCTTGAAGCGATTTGTTGGGATCAATTTCAAGCATATCATTTAAAAAACAATTGCGTCCATCGTTTTGAAGCAAACTTGCCCTCGAAGTAGTGTCATAAGTAAATAAAACCTTACAGAAGTTAAAACTATAATCCATATATTGAATGTACAGTTTGTTTGTTGCATCTCGCTCAGCTATAAGCTCTTTGGTGTCAACTCCGTTTTTATTCAAATGTTGGATTTTTTTATGTTCACTGGGCAGTCTAAACACCAAAACGCCATTTTTTGCATCCATAATAGCGTTCTCTGCCATTACTACTTTAATAGAATCACTTAATTCTTGTGCAAAGGAAGGCAAGATTAAATGAATTGTAAAAATGGCAGATAGAATGAACCGAATCATGAATTTAGGTTTAAAGTTTATTTAAGAACCACTTGGGGTACAAGGTTACCAGTTTAGGAGAATAATTTTGATATTTGTCGCCTACATTTTTTTACTACGACAGGGATCCGACTAAAAAATACCAATCAACATGCATTCAGTCGACATCGAAGCACTCAACCAACAAATTTATATTGACAGTGCCTTTATTGAAAAACTCAACGAAGTAACTTCCGGAATCATTGTCGGTCAGGAAAAGATGATGGAGCGTTTGTTGCTCGGATTGCTTACCCGTGGCCATGTATTATTAGAAGGACTTCCGGGTCTGGCAAAAACGCTTGCCATCAAAACGCTTTCAACAGCAGTGGATGCCAAATTCAGCCGTATCCAATTTACACCCGATTTGTTGCCTGCAGATATTTTGGGTACCATGATTTACAATCCTGCCAAAAGCGAATTTGCAGTCAGAAAAGGACCCATTTTCGCCAATTTCGTTTTGGCAGATGAGATAAACCGTGCCCCTGCAAAAGTTCAATCTGCTTTACTGGAAGCCATGCAAGAGCGTCAGGTCACAATCGGCAGCGAGACTTTTAAACTGGAAGAGCCCTTTTTGGTGCTCGCTACTCAAAATCCAATCGAACAGGAAGGTACCTATCCGCTTCCCGAAGCACAGGTAGACCGTTTTATGTTGAAAGTGAAAATTGATTATCCTCAGAAAGAAGAAGAACGGGAAATCATCAGACGGAATCTGGCACCAGGTGGAATGCCTCCCGTCAAACCGGTTGTTCATCCCGACGACATACTCAAAGCAAGAAAATCAGTGATGAAGGTCTACATGGATGAAAAGATTGAGAAATACATTCTTGACATCGTATTTGCCACCCGTAATCCGGAAGAAGTAGGACTAAAAGACTTGAACCATTTGGTAGAATACGGTGGATCACCGCGAGCAAGTATCAATCTGGCTCTTGCATCCAAAGCCTTTGCCTTTTTAAATCGTCGTGGCTATGTCATCCCCGAAGATGTGAGACAAGTTTGCCAGGACGTAATGCGCCACAGAATCGGCCTCACCTACGAAGCCGAAGCCGAAAACGTTACCCAGGAAGATATTATCAAGGAGATTTTGAATAAGGTGGAGGTACCGTAAGTGCGGGATGCGGGTTTTTGAAGTGACGAAGTACGAGTGACGAGTGACGAATTGGAGTTTTTCTAATATCCAGTAGCCAGCGTCCAGAATCTAGCATCCAGCCACAAGGAAACAAGACTGCCAGGTGCCTGAGCTTGTCGAAGGCACCCGGACGAGGATACCAAATCTTAGAACATATTATCCTGCTTTTTCATTGCAGGCTTCGACAAGCTCAGCTGAAGTGACGAAGTACAAGTGACGAATGGCGCTTTTCCAAAATCCAGTTACCAGCATCCAGCTTCTAGTGTCCAGCATCCCACATTCAATCCCTCAACCATTCAACCATTCAACCCTTCAATCCTTCCATCCTTCCATCCTTCCACCCTTTACTCATTCCTGTACCACATCAAAATAGCCCCAAACAAGGTAATTAAGGCAATCAATACCGTGGCCATACGCATCGAATACTGGATGTGGCTGGTGAAAGTTTCGATTTCTTTTTGCATGTGAGGGTACTTAGGCAGGATTTCCTCTTCCATCTTTTTTTTGTTGAAAATATGGGCAGCTCCAAATTCTACTCGATTCTTTACCAGCACTTTGTATGTCTTTAAAACCTTGACACGGAAGTAGACATTGACAAACAACATTGCCACAAAAAGACCAATCACAATTGTAATCAACAAAATGTACATACCCTGATTTTGGGCAAAGATAGAATTTCGACTGTCAAAAATTTTATTCCATCCTGTTGGAAATCATTTGGCAAACTATATTTGTTACATATATTGAAACCAACGTCAATAAATCAAAAAACACTATGGAAGAATCATATAAAAGCGCCATCAAACAAAAAGCAGGCTCTATGTTTAAAAAAGTACTTTGGACTTTACTGATTCTGGTACTCGTAGCAGGAACCGGATACTATTTTTACCGAACCTATACAAAAAGTGAAGGAACCCGCACGGGAACCCTTTTCAAAGTATCCAAAAAAGGCTACGTCTTTAAAACCTACGAAGGTCAATTATTGCTGGCCGGAAGTGCCCTTGTAACCAAAAACAGCACCTGGGACTTCTCAGTAGACGACGCAGAAACCTACACAGAATTACAAGCCCTGGAAGGAAAAACCGTAAAATGTTATTACAAAGAAAAAATCGACGCCTTCCCCTGGCAAGGAGATACTGATTATTTAGTGTACAAGGTGGAGGAACATAAATAAGTGATGAATTACGAATTACGAGTGACGAATGAAAGATTTACTCATTCGTCACTCGTCACTCGTAATTCGTCACTTCTTAATGCCTAAAATGCCTCACTCCGGTCATAACCATGGCCATTCCGTGAGCATTGCAATAATCGATGCTATCTTGATCTTTGATGGAACCGCCTGGCTGAACAACCGCTTTGATTCCTTCTCCATCCGCAATTTCTACACAATCTGGGAAAGGGAAAAATGCATCCGATGCCATTACAGAACCTTTTAGGTCAAATCCGAATGACTTGGCTTTATGAATAGCTTGTCTAAGTGCATCCACCCTTGAAGGTTGACCACAACCCATTCCAATCAATTGTTTGTTTTTAACGATTGCAATGGTGTTGGATTTTAGGTGTTTTGCACAAATATTAGCAAATACCAAATCTTTCACTTCTCCCGCTGTAGGAGCTTTGGTAGTAGCTGTTTTGAAGTTGGCCGGGGTTTCAGTACTCAAATCTGCATCTTGTTCAACTACACCATTCAACAGGCTTCTGAAGGTCTTTTTATGAATATCGAAGTGCTTGATTTTTAAAAGGATTCTGTTCTTTTTGGCAGAAAGTAATTCCAGCGCTTCTTTGTTAAAATCAGGGGCAATCAATACCTCGTAAAACAACTGGTCAATTTCCTGAGCAGTTGCCAAATCTACAGGATGGTTACAAATGAAAATACCTCCAAAAGCAGAAACGCTGTCGCAAGCCAGGGCATCTTTCCAGGCATCCAATAAATGGTCCCGCTGGGCAACCCCACAAGCATTGGTATGTTTTAGGATGGCAAAAGTTGGTGCTTCACCTACAAATTCTTTCATCAGATTTACAGCCGCATCGATATCCACAAGGTTGTTGTAAGAAATGGCTTTACCATTCAACTTTTCAAACATCTGGTCGAAGTCGCCATAAAAAACACCTTGTTGGTGAGGATTTTCACCGTATCTCAAAACTTCAGAAGTTTGAATACTGTGTTTGAAAGAGTTATCGACCTTGTCGCCATTGAAATAATTGTAAATGGCAGTATCGTAATGAGAAGATTCTTTGAAAGCCCTTCTCGCGAGTTCTTTTCGGTCTTCCTTGCTGGTAAATCCTTGTTTTTCCTTATACACATTCAAGAACCACTCATAATCTTTTCTTGATGCTACTACTGTTACATCGTTGAAGTTTTTGGCAGCGGCACGGATCAGACTGATACCTCCAATGTCAATTTTTTCAATGATGGTACTTTCATCATCTGTCTCTGCAACTGTTTCTTCAAAAGGATATAAATCCACAATTACCAAATCCAGTTCAGGGATGTTGTATTTTTCCAATTGCCCAAGATGTGCTTCTTCTCTTCTGGCAAGAATACCACCGAAAACTTTTGGGTGAAGGGTTTTTACCCTACCATCCAAAATAGATGGATATGAGGTAAGGTTTTCCACTGCTTCTACCGCTACACCCAGGTCTTCAATGAATTTTTGGGTGCCTCCGGTTGAATAGATTTTTACACCGTTCTTGTCTAGCGCTTTAATGATGGGCTCCAGGCCATCTTTGTAATAAACTGAGATAAGAGCGGAAGCGATCTTTTTCATACTTAAAATAAGTTAGAATGAATTGGTAATAGAGAACCAGCCGGATCTGCCGGCAGGATGTTAGAATATAATTTAAGGCTTTGGTTATGGCTGGTGATTCAAGCCGCAAAAGTAAGGAATACAATTTCATTCAGGAAAATACCCTGCGAGTGATTTTTTCACATTTTCAATTCTTTTTTTAGAAACCTGACTTTTAAATATTCTTGTCAGGTTTCCACCTTCAACTGCCTTTATCTTTGAAATATGCTTTTGAATCGAAATCACCCGAAAGTGAAGAGAGGTCAAGGCATGAAAGCGATGAGAACCGACTTTATTAAAAATATCAAAAGAGCTTTTGAAAATTAAATTTTGGTGTAAAATTTATTAGGCTGTTAATTGTAGAAGGCCCGCAAAACGCTAAAACATGCTCACCATTGCATTTCTGATGCTCTTTAGCGGGCCTTTTTTTTAATCTGAGAACCATTTTTGAGAAAGACATTGCTGAAATAGATTACTTCATCTAAATCATAATGTCATGAGAACAATGCTATGCTTCCTTTTAGCCCATGGCCTGAATATTTTGTGGGCCCAAACTCCGGAAAACCAATTCCCGGTTACAGAACTTCCCTCCAATACCATTTCGATGGAATCTGCAAGGGAAAATATTGAATTTCAACTGGAAAATAAGAATTACCTAATGATGCCGGACAAAAATCCTGGCACCTGGCAAATCCTTCAATTAATGCCTGATGGTTCCCTTAAAAAATTAGGCAGTGCTGTAAAGACAGAGGATGAAAAAGTAAAGGAATCAAAAGAACCCATTCAAACCAAGAAACAAAAAATTGAACCTGCCATTAAATCACCTGAAGTTCAGGATGAAAAAATAGAAAAGGTTGCCTCAGCAGAAGAAACTCCGGTGCAAGCAATTACGCAGGTGGTAAAACAAAGCCTTAAAATTGGAAAAGTAGTAGGATCTAGATACGAAGCCTATAAGAAAGCTGACCGAATTGGAAGGATTCAAATTGTAAAGGACTTAATCTTTGGCGCTTCAAAAAAGCAAACCAATAAGGAAGAAATACCTCAAGCGTTTAAAATAGGAATCTTTCAAAATGAAACTCAATTGGAAATTTATACCAACCAATATCCCTTGCAGCTGGAAGCCCTGGATGAAAATGGAGACCTAATTTTAAACCTTGGTAATGTAAAAGGAAATTACGCTGAAATAGCAATATCAGTTATCCCCAAAGGAACCACATGGCTTAAATTTTCAAAAGATGGGCAATTGAAAATAATAAAATATAAATAGGGAATCCGCTATGCGGGACACGGTATGCGGCATGCGGAAAAAATGCACCCCATCCGTAGAGCCGCCAAGCATGGCGGCTCTACCACAGTAAATAGTTAGATTGCCTAACCGCAATCCGCTTACCGCAAACCCCAAACCGCTTATAAACAGAAACGGCCCGGTAAATTCCGGGCCGTTGCTTTTTTACATATTCTTGATGATTTCATCTCCGAATTCAGAGCACTTCAATTTGGTAGCGCCTTTCATCAAACGTTCGAAATCGTAAGTAACACGTTTTGCGCGAATTGATTTTTCAACACCTTTGGTAATCAATTTCGCCACTTTATTCCAACCCATGTATTCAAACATCATTACACCTGAAAGAATTACAGAAGATGGATTTACCTTATCCAAACCTGCATATTTTGGTGCAGTACCGTGGGTTGCTTCAAAGATAGCAGCACCTGTAGTATAGTTGATGTTTGCACCCGGAGCGATACCGATACCACCTACCTGAGCTGCCAATGCATCAGATACATAGTCACCATTCAGGTTAAGGGTAGCTATTACATCGTATTCCGCAGGACGGGTAAGGATTTGCTGCAAGAATGCATCTGCAATTACGTCTTTGATCAACAATGCTCCATTTGCCATTGCCTCATCCTGCGCTTTGTTCGCTGCTTCTTTACCTTTCTCAGCAGCAATTCTATCGTATTGTGCCCAAGTAAATACTTTGTCTCCATATTCACGCTCTGCCAATTCGTATCCCCAATCTTTAAATTTACCCTCGGTAAATTTCATGATGTTTCCTTTGTGAACAAGGGTTACGGAAGCACGCTTTTGAGCAATCGCATATTCAATCGCTGCTCTTACCAGGCGCTCTGTTCCTTCAACAGAAACTGGTTTGATACCAAAGGAAGAAGATTCAGGGAAACGGATTTTCTTAACACCCATCTCGTTTTGAAGGAAATCCAAAACTTTCTTGGCTTCAGGAGTACCACTTAGGTATTCAATTCCAGCATAAATGTCCTCCGTATTTTCACGGAAGATGACCATGTCTACAGATTTAGGATCTTTTACAGGAGAAGGAACTCCTCTAAAATAACGCACCGGACGAACACAAGCATACAAATCCAGTTCCTGACGAAGTGCTACATTCAATGAGCGGATTCCACCACCTACAGGAGTGGTCAAAGGTCCTTTGATTGCTACAAGGTGCTCGCGTACATCATCCAAAGTTGCGGTAGGAAGCCATTCACCTGTTTTGTTGAATGCTTTTTCTCCTGCGTAAACTTCCTTCCAATGAACTTGCTTTTTACCACCAAAAGCTTTTTCTACTGCTGCATCAAAAACTCTTACCGATGCAGCCCAGATATCAGGGCCGATTCCATCACCCTCAATAAATGGAATAATAGGGTCATTAGGAACTTTAAGCTTACCTTTGCGAATCGTTATTTTTGTTCCGCTCATTTGTAATAATTATTTTGAGTTGTTAAAAGTATAGATAGATATTATTTTAAACTGATTATAAAAAATCAAGTTTTTTTAAAGCGCCGCTAAGGTAGGGGGATTGACCAAAACCGAAAAATATTAAATTCAAAATGTCAGGTGAAAATGGTCATATTTTGATGGTTTTTTGGCCTTGACCGGCAATTTTAATCCTATTCTCATCTTAGCCGCTTAAAAATCTTAAATTTTAACCCTTATGCGATTCATCTTTTTACTGCTTCCTTTCGTATTGCTGGCCTGCAAAACCAAACAAACCAATGCTCCTAATCAGGAACCAATAACCTGCAAAACAAAAGGAACCGTCAAAGATTTTACGGGATTGGATGGATGTAAGTTTCTGATCATCCTTCATGATGGCACCAAATTATTACCGGCTAAGGTTAATGACAAGAAATTTCAGTTTCGCGAAGGGCAGGAAATAATGTTCGATTACGAAGATTTGAGCGATTATGGCATGACCATTTGTATGGCAGAAGATCAAATCGTAGAAATAACCTGCATCCACGAGGTTGGAAAAGATCCGGCATTGCCTTCTGATTGTAGTGCAACGCTGAATCCAATGGAGATTCCCTGGATGAAAACCCTAATGGAAAGCTATAAGCCTTTTAGGGTGGTGAGGTATGATTTTCAGGAACAGTATCTGTATTATTTTCAGGCAGCCCCGGTCGCTTATTTACATGATTGTAAAGGTGACCTTGTCTGCGAAGTGCCGGGTAAAATGCTCAATGATTGCTATGCGCAAATCCAGGCTTTGGGACAGGGAAAGGTTATTTATTTGAAGCAATAATTTCTGGAACGCTGTTCGCTGTTCGCTATTCGCTATTCGGTGTTCGCAGTTGGCTAAAAAATACCCGTAAATCGTAAACCGTAAATTCCGGAATATTAAAATACTTTCCCACTGCTTTAACCACCTTAAATACCAGGAAAAAGGTCTAGAACACTAAATTCAATCCCGCCCTTGCATTGCCAAAGTTGGCTGAATCTGGTGCAAGTAAAGCGACAATATTATCGGTCAAAGCCATGACTTGAACCGGCCCAAATTTCAAGACAGCGTTGAGACCTATATTTGCATAGGTGTCCCCATAAATGCTGTAATTGGCACCCAACTTCAGCCATTTGAGCAAACTGGTTTGAGCTCCCACAGAAATTCCGGTTCTGGATTTTTCACGGTACACTTCATTGTAAAAGGAAGCTGCCAACAACCAGGAATCAGTGAGTTGGAAATTAGCGTGAACATATATTTTTGGCGGAAGGGTGGTGGAGTATTCTTCCTGTGTTTCTTCTATCATAAAGATTTGATCCAGCGTATCCAAAGCATCCGAGAAATTGATAGAATCGCCGGTAATAGCTCCCGTAAAATCCAATCCTTCGTAAACAAATGTTCCTTTACTGGTATAATTGCCCGGATCTTCAGTCCAGTTTATCTTTCCCAAATCAAGGATGCTGGCACCAATATTGAGTTTCCCAATTTCAATGTTGGCACCAAAATCAAATGCCAATCCGGTGTTTTTTGAAAAAATATTATCCAAATCGGCACTTCCAAAATTAAAATCAGCTCTGGTATCTTCAAATCCGTTGTATTCTATATAGGAACTTGAATTGATTTTATAATCAGATTCCAAAGTTAGTTGGTAAACATCATCGCTGGTATTTAGGCTTATATTGTTTTTTTCAGTTGATGCATCTCCCAATCCGGTCAACAACTTTACTCTACCACCCAAACTCACTCCTTTTATTTTAAAACTGGCACCAAATCCAAACTCATTGTAACCATTGATTTGAAAATCATTGCTCAAATCAATGGTTTGACCTACAAATTGCGCATTCCCTTGCCAAAGTAATTGCGGAAGTGCCCGTGGGTATTCTACAAATGCGCCAAACTTAATAGCATGGTGAATATGTATTCTTACTGGTCCGGCACCAAAACCTATACCCAAGGTTTCAATTGAAAAATTTTCTCTTAGATGGTTCACATCATTCAAGGCAGGAAGCACGGCATCTACATCCAGAACTTTCTCACCAGCAGCATTGGTGGTAACCAATTGTCCAAAAGAAGGACCACTCACTTCCAGATGATTGTAAATGTGTGGTAATGAAATGGTAATTTTTTCTTCAGGTCCCAAAGCAGGATTGAGATAAGAAGATTGAAGTGTTTTTTCCATCAGGCTGATACCAAACTGTGGTTGGGCAATGGCAGTAATAGTTAGGATGGAAAAAGCAAAAAGTAAAATATGGTTACGCATAGGGGTAAAGCTTGGTAATTTATTTTTCTGAAAACCTGACAAATCTAATCAACGTTCACCATTGAGTGAAATTTTTATCAAAAGCTGCCCTTTGTCTTGCAAACAAATTCTTTCTAAAATCCTTTTCATAGGTATCCATTCACACAATTATTTAAATGGTCAACCCTTTTTTTGTGTGATTTCATTGCCTAAAAAAGAAATTTTACTGTTTCTTTTGTGCTCGCAAAGTATTTTGTCCGAATAAAACCAAAATTAAAATCATGAAAGAAGTTTATATCGTTTCATCTGTCAGGACACCGATTGGAAGTTGGGGAGGAGGATTGTCCGGCTTTTCTGCTACTCAATTAGGTGGTTTTGCTATAAAAGGCGCCTTGGAAAAAGCAGGCATAGATCCTGGAGCCGTTGAAGAAGTTTATTTCGGTAACGTTATTTCTGCAAATCTTGGACAAGCACCTGCCCGCCAGGCTGCCCTTGCTGCCGGATTGGGTGAAAATGTTCCTTGTACTACCGTTAATAAAGTTTGTGCTTCCGGTATGAAAGCAACCATGATGGGTGCTCAAACGGTTGCCTTGGGACTTGCTGATGTGGTAGTTACCGGTGGAATGGAAAGCATGTCGAATATTCCATATTATGTTCCAAAAGCCAGATGGGGATATAAATATGGTAATGCTGAATTGGTAGACGGATTGGCTAAAGATGGTTTGGTTGACGTATATAATGAGTGTGCAATGGGAGTTTGTGCCGATGCCACCGCTGCAAAATATAGCATCAGCCGCGAAGAACAAGATGCTTTTGCTATTCAGTCCTACAAGCGTTCAGCAGCAGCAACTGAAGCAGGTTATTTTAAAAATGAAATTGTATCAATTAGCATTCCTCAAAGGAAAGGGGATCCTATCTTGTTGGATGAAGATGAAGAGTTTAAAAATGTAAAATTCGATAAGATACCTTCGCTTAGAGCGGCATTTACCAAAGACGGAACAGTAACTGCAGCTAATGCATCTACCATCAATGATGGAGCAGCTGCATTTATTTTGGCCAGCAAGGAAGCAGTAGAGAAATACGGTTTGAAACCATTGGCAAAAATTATCAGCTATGCAGATGCAGCTCAACAACCTGAATGGTTTACTACAGCTCCGGTTTTGGCAGCTCCTTTAGCATTGAAAAGAGCAGGTTTGACAATGGACGATATCGATTTCTTTGAAGTAAACGAGGCCTTCTCTGTTGTAACCATGGCTTTTTATAAAGAATTGGGTATCGATCCTGAGAAAGTGAATGTATTTGGAGGTGCAGTATCTCTTGGTCACCCACTTGGTGCTTCGGGTGCAAGAATTGTAGTTACCCTTAATAATGTCCTTCACCAAAAAGGTGGAAAATATGGGCTGGCTGCTATTTGTAACGGTGGCGGAGGAGCCAGTGCAATGGTAATTGAAAAAATCTAGTTTAAGATTAAATAAGACATCTAAGAGTTGTACTGCACTGTGGTACAACTCTTTTTTTTAGCTTCGCAATTCATATGAGATACTTCTTACACCTGGCATATAAAGGGACCAACTTCAATGGTTGGCAAAGACAGCCCAATGCATTGGGTGTCCAACAATCCATAGAAGATACCTTCTCAATGGTCTTACGAACGCCTGTCGAAATAACCGGTTGCGGCCGGACCGATACAGGGGTTCATGCCAGTTCCTATTATGCTCATTTTGATTTTGAAGGTGGGTTCCCTGAAGGATTCTTACGAAGGGTCAATAAGATTTTACCGGCCGATATTGTCATTTTTTCAATATTACCTGTTACAGAAATAGCACATGCTCGTTTTGATGCCATCAAACGATCTTATGTCTATCGCCTGGGCTTTGTAAAGGATCCTTTTAATCAGGATACCGTAACTTTCTTTCCTTTTGCAGATAAACTGGACATCCAAAAAGTAAACGATGCTGCTACTTTATTGCTAAACTATTCAGAATTCTTTCCCTTTTGCAAATCAGATCATGATGCAAAAACCTTGAAATGCGAATTGACAGAATGCAGATGGGAATTTTTTGAAGATGGGTCCGGAGCTAATTTTCATATCTCCGCCAACAGATTCCTTAGAGGAATGGTGCGTTTGATCGTAGGGATGTGTCTGAATGTTGGACTTGGAAAAATAGAACTTGAAACCGTGAAGGAAGCAATGGATCATCAAATCCTGTTAAAAAGAGCAGAAAGTGCACCTTCTGAAGGATTATACCTTTCTTATATCGAATATCCTTATTTGTAAAATAAAAAAGGATCAGAAGACAAGCTCCTGATCCTTTTTTAATGAGGGCAATTTATAATTATTGCTCAGTAGTAGTAGTGTTCATTGCAGTCTGGTAAGCAGCTTGTGCCTGGCTAGCCATTTGCTTTACACCGTTAAGGTCAGCGGCCATTTGCTCATATTCGCTGGTCATGCTTTTGAAATCTTCTCCGATTTGTGTCATGTCCATGGTTGCGTGTGCACTCAATTTCTGAGTTTGAGCTTCCAACATTGCTGTGTGTTTTTCCATGGCAGTTTTGCCTTGCATTACTGCATTTTCGTACATAGCTACTGCTGCAGTCATGGTAGAATCTGCATTTTCCATACCAGCTACAGAAGCTTTCATTTCTGCCAATGGAGCTTCCATTGCTTTAACTTCTTCTGCTATGGTGTTATAGTTTGCTTTCAATTCTTCCATTCCTGTTAGCATAGTTTTGTATGCATCAGATTCAGTTGGATTTGAAGAACAAGAGATTGCTGCTACTGCAATAAAAAGGACTGCTAAAGACCAAAGGTTTTTCATGATTACGTTGTTTAATTTGAAATTAGACTGCAAAAATATTCAAAACTCCGGTTTTTAATAGCAGGGATGCAATTTTTTTTATTTTAAACTACTGATTATCAAATGTTTGGGGCTAGGGGAGTGTTGGTTGAAAATCAAGTTTTCAAAATTTTATATTGGAAAAATTCACACTAAGAATTTTTTAGGGAATTGAATATTTTAAAAACAAAAAAAGCCACCTGTTTAGAAAAATTTTCCAGGTGGCTTTTTTTATAAAAATATTTTTTGAATTATCGGACAAGCGTAGCAGTTCCCTGCAATTTTACCTGTTCTCCTCTAGGATCAATGTATTGAACCAGAACAACATAGACGCCATTGGGAGATGGTTTTCCGGTATTGAATTTATTTCCATTCCAACCTACCTGAGGGTCATTGGTTTCAAAAATTAATTCTCCCCATCGGTTCCAAATGGACATATTAAATGCCTTGATGCCCTCCATAAAACCTACCCCTTTGAAATCCTCGTTTTTAGAATCATTATTGGGAGTAAAAGCATTGGGTAAATAAAATCTAACTTCCGGCCTGATGTCCAAATATGCATAAGCTGTATCTCTGCAACCACTGGGATGAATCACTTCTAGTTGGACAACCTGGGTGCCGGTATCTCTAAAGGTATAAGTAGGACTGGGTATGTTGGCGGTGCCTTCATCATTGAATCTCCAATACCATCTAAAAGCATCTATGGATTCGTCGTAAAATTCTACCGTTTTTTGAAAGGTGTTCAACTCCTTGGGTGAATAATCAAATCCCGCAATTGGTGAAGCTTCTACTTCTATTAAATCCTGGAAAGTTGTATCGGTTTTACAGCCAATTGGAGAAGTTATATCTACCGAAACTGTAAAAATTCCCGGATCGTCGTAAATGTGAGTGGGACTTATGTCGCCGGAGGTGTTTCCATCACCAAAATCCCAAACGATATCATAATTATTGTTTATCGGATAACTCAGGTTGTCAAAGAAAACTTCCAAAGGTTCACATCCCTTTTCTGCACTCGGAGATATTACAATCAACCTTGGAACCGGAAAATAACTGATGATTTTGGTGATGTCATCGGTACAAGAGTTGACATCGGTAACTGAGAAGTTTACCGGTAAATTTCCGGCAATTCTGTATTCATGGCCAGGACTTGCGAGGTCTGAAAAATTCCCATCTCCAAATCGCCAATCATAATCTACTACTTCTCCACTCGGCACAATAGACCTGTCGGTAAATTGCACGGTACCAGCAATGCAGGTATCATAATCATAAGTAAAGTCAGCAGTCACCTCCGGAAAAACATTGACTACTACATTGATGGTGTCGCCACATTCTTTGCCCGGATTCAACATCAGTTGACCATTGTAAGTCCCTACTCCGGGGAAATCAATGGTTGGACTCCATTGGGTAAAGTTTTGCTGGTTATTATTGATGTTAAATTGCCACAAGTGCTCATCAATGAATCTTTGTTGAAAACTTTGATTGTTAATTGTGATTCGAGGATCACCACAAGAATTTATAGTGTAAGTTTTACCATCAGCCGACACCGAATCGGCTTCTACTCTTCCTATAATCGTCGGGTCACAATTGGCAACATTGAATTGAAAATCTCTAATTACCCTGCTTAGAGGCACCCCGTTTCTATATTCTGTCACACAAACTCCAACAACAAACTGTCCTTGAATTTCGGGCACACCTGTTATCAAACCTGTTTGTGAATTGATTGAAATCAGAGGGTTGCCTGCCATAGGTCTGGTACCTGAATAATCAGGAACAATAAAATTTACAGCATTAAATGGTGGCGGACAAGGTGGATTTGGAGCAGATCCATTGCAAGAAGATTGATTTACATTCTGACGAATAGGGCCACCTCCTTGTATAGGGCTGCAAAATTCGTACACAAGTTGATCTCCATCTGCATCAAAAGCAGAGTGGTCAAATTCCAGTCTTTGTCCATTACAAATAATAGTAGGAGGAAATTCATTGAATACTGGTGTCGTATTACAATTCCTTTGGCCGGCAGGAGTAATCTCCACTGCAAAAGTAGCACCCTGATCACCTGGCAACCTAAGATTGGATATGGTTTCATTCCTGCAACAACGCTGATAAACTACGTGGTAACTATCGTTGGAAAGCGGCAGGCTAAGTCCGAAATCAGAAAGTTTCCATTGGTAAATCCCTTCTTCTACACAAACATCCGGAGGAATCAAACAAGGATAGTCGGGTTCGGGAATTGGTCTTTTTCCTTGAAGGGGTATCCGAAGAGTTGCTATCGGGTCGCCTTGTCCAAGATTGGAACATGGATTACCAGGTCCACAATTGTAGATGCTGATTGGAGCGTTGGAGTCAAAATCCGCACAATCACGGCAATTACAATCCCTGTAAACCTTCATGGTGAATTCATAATCACCATTTCCCAAACACTCATAAGTCAAGACCCCACCAATGATGTGCTTAGCTTCAGATTGGGTTTGCAAAAACAACAGTACAGAGAGTATACATAAAACCTTTCTCATAGAAAAATTACCAAGGTTTTTTAAAAAATGGTTTTAGTCATCATTATTGAATATCTTAAAACATAAAGATTTAAGCATCAACAATGTTGGACAATTTACGGAAAATAACACTTCCAAAATTAAAATAAATAATCCAAGTCTTTGTTGTGGTAATTGTATGACAAAATGAAAATCCTTTCAAAGCATGTAAAATAAAACCCTTTGTCCTAACGTATTAGGTGTCATTAAAACAGGATTAAAATTTAAGTCCTGCTTGACTCCTCCCCAAAATGCCTTGAAAAATTATAGCCTGAAACCTGAGTTTTTGGCTTGGTTTATGCATAAATAATTCTAATTCAAATAATTATAAATTATAGAGAATTGATACCTACACTTCAACAAGCGACGCCGCCAACCATGCTGGATATGCATCCGGAAATGGACAAGGCTTTGGAAACTTTAAAGAATCAGGGAATTATTTTATTCCCAACCGATACCATTTGGGGTCTCGGATGTGATGCAACCAACTCATCTGCGGTTGAAAAAATATTTGAAATTAAAAAAAATCAACCTGGTACCGGATGTGTGGTTTTGGTAGATTCCATGCAAATGCTCAAGGGCTACATTCGAAACTTGCATCCCCGCATTGAAACTTTACTGCTTTTTCATACCCGACCTGTAACCATTGTTTATGACGATCCTTGCGGTATTGCGCCAGAAGCTTTGCATAAAGATGGCAGTCTGGCAATCCGTATTACCAGGGATCCTTTTTGCCAGGAATTAATTCAAAAATTAGGTAAACCGATCGTAGCAGCTGCAGCTGCTGTAGAAGGAGAACCACTACCTGCCTACTTTGGTGCCGTAAGAAGCGACGTAATTATGGGAGTTGATCACGTAGTACGATACAGACAAAAAGATCGTCCAATCGGAGAAGCTTCTGTTATTATGAAAATGAATGAAGAGTCGGAATTGGATGTAATCAGAGAGTAATTCAATCAAAATCCATACTCAACACGGGAATGTGAGCATGATTGATCAAAGCTTCTACTGAACTTCCTACCAACATTCTTTTCAAAGGACTTCTATGGTGGTTCGAAATGCCAATCAAATCTGCATCTATTTCTTTTGAAAAATGCCTGATGCCACTTTCAATAGTGAAATCACGATAAAGGTGGATCTTACAATCCAGGGGCGAAGCCAATGTTTTGAATTGTTCCATGGATTCTATGGTAACCGATAGCGGGGCATCAAATAATGAACTGGTATTGATGGCAACCAGGTGTATTTCCGGTTCAAAAATCCTAATCAGTTTTAGGAATTTTTGAAATACATGTTTTTCATCTTCATTAAAACCGGAAGCGTAAACTACCTTTTTAAATTTAAGCCGGTCAATTTTTTCTTTTACCACCAATATTGGCCGATGTATCAATCTGGCAACCTTTTGGGTATTCGAACCGATAAAAAATTCATTTTTCCCGCTGGCTCCGTGGGAACCCATTACTACCAGGTCAATGTTTTTTTCTTCTACCAGCTTTGGCATACTTTCCAAAAAGCTTTCATCGGAAATTTTAAAACTACTTTTTATTTCCGGGTTTTCTTTTTGATAGGAAAGCAAAAGCGTTTCTGCATTTAATCTGGCATTTTTAACTTCAGGACTATCCTTTCCTTCTTCCTTTGCTATCGAAATACAATGCAACAGGTGTACTTCAGCCCCGGTAATGTTTGCCAATGCAAAGCCTGTGTCCAAAGCGTTTTTTGCGCAGGCTGAAAAGTCGGTAGGAATCAATATTTGTGTCATGGTCTAAAGTTAAGACAGGTAACTGAAATAAAAAAAGAGACAATTGACATTTCAATTGCCTCTTCTGAAAATTATCACCTAAAACCTTATTTGAACTATGCTACCTTTATTCTTGAAGGATGACTTATTGAAATGTCTTCATTTCATTTTCTGCCATACCTCTTTCATTTTGTTCTTCCAATGTCCATTGATCCGTTTTTGTCGTTTGTAACCATAAATCTCCTGACCTGCGGAACACCTGAACATTCAAACCATATTTTTCAAAAAATTCATGTTCTAAATCACCAACTTTCAAATCTTTATCCAACTTCAATTCACCTTTGTTGTGAATGGTTCTTGCTGATTCGATGGTCAATTCTGAATCCAGTTGACTCGCTTCAGTAGTGCCTTCATTGGTGTCGTGAGACTCGGAGTAGAACTCAATTTTTAAGTAAGGATAAATGGCATTAAATTCATCCTGAACCTCACTCAATTTCTTTTTATCGTTGATGAACATGATTGAATTCCTTTTGATGATTCAAAGATATTTGGACAATTTGACCTAAGGGGTGATGCGTATCACTTTAGAAGATGAATTTGGTCAAACCTCCTATTTAACGACCAAAGTTGCGATGCTTCTGTTTAATTCCAGAACACGCTCTGTAACGCTTCCCAAAAGCAATAATTCGACTTTAGAATGCCCTTTTGCTCCCATAATAATGAAGTCTCCACCTAAACGCTCACAGGTTTCCATGATGTATTTTGCGGTGCCGGGCATGTCTTTTTGTACGGGTACGAAGTCTATTTCCTTTTTAAAATCAGCCCCATAAGTGTTTATAAATGCATGAAAGCTTTCCCTGATATTGGACTCTATCATTTCTTTTATCTGATCCGGTCTTTTGTTGATTTGGTAAAAATTTAAATTGGGAACTTCGTAAACGTGTACGCAGCTTATTTTTGCCTGGTTTTTCTGTGCTTTTTTTAAACTTATAGCTTTTTGTAAAGCCCTAACCGAATTAGGTGAAAAGTCTATGGGAACAATAATGTGCTCCAGTTTCCTTTTTGATTTTTCAGGAACAATCAAGGCATTACAAACGGTTTTTCTAATTAAATTCTTGGTTGTAATGCCATGCCAGTTGCGGTTATGCGACTTTCCAATGACAATTAAATCGGCTTTTAATTCTTTGGTGTCCAGTATGATTTCCTCCAGAGGATTTCCTGTCCGGGCTTCATATTCCACATACATTTTTTCATGTCCTTCAAACCATTCCTCAACCTGTCTTCTCATTTTGACTATCAGGTCATCCTTTATTTCAGTGCCCCCTTCAATGGGAATGGTGCTATTTCCATCGCCATAAACATCAAACATTTCTACTCCGGGCATTACATGCACAAAAAAACCGGATGAAATACGAACCTGGTTGGCAAAGAAATCAAAGTATTTTACCAATTCTTCATCTTCCTGATTCATTCCGATTCCTACAATAGCCTGATTGATTTCAAGAGGAGCTATCGATTTGCCGGTTTGGGCTTTATGGTTTTTTGATTCGAAAAATGTTGTTTTCATGACCTGGATTTTTGGATTTAATTGGTGCAAAAATGCAGGAGAGAAAGGGCATTTGACATGATAGCAGTCATTTTGATGTTTGACTTTCATCAAAAAGGACTTTCTTTCGGACATATCATTATTTTTCTTATTAATAATTTTTTCGCAGCAGTTTTACCTTCTTTTTAAAAGAGGATATTAAGTTTTTGGTATAAAAGTTGGCTCCATTTGAATTGAATACTCCAAAAACGATAATATGTCCATCTATAGATTTTTAATCTTGATAAGTCTGATTGGAATAATGTTCCAGTCTTGTCGTCCCGAAAAAGGGGATTTATTGCCTACCGGAATTCTTGAAATGAACTTTAAAGTGGTGTATGATGGTGAGCCGGTGGTTTTTAAAAATGGGCAATACACCTACGAAGATGGCCAACCCATCTCCTTTGAACAGTTTAATTTTTATATATCAAATGTTGCTCTGGTTGCACCCACCACAAATGACGAGTCAGATATTTTTGACATTAAATTGGTGGAATTTTCAGATACAACCATCGCCGCTGCCAATGCCGGAAAAACCTTTTCCAGGACCGGTATTCCGGTAGGAAATTACAGCGGAATCCGCTTTGACCTGGGTGTTCCTGACGATGCCAATACCTCTAAAGGTTTTCCCGAAGGAAAATACTTTGGAACCCATCCTTTAAATCATGAGGACCAGTATTCAGAAACCTTCAAGAGTTATATTTTTATGCGATTGGAAGGTTTGTATGGCACCAATAATGAGCTTTTTAGATTCAGGCCGGCAACAAAAGCCCTTTTCGCTGAAGATCTTGATTTCCCCAAAAGTATTACCATCCAGGAAACTTCAAAGACCAATCTAAACTTCGTTATAGACTTAAAAGATATTTTAACCGAAAACAATCAGGCCATTGACCTGGCTACTGATTATGAGACCAATATTGACAATATGGAAACCCTGGGCTCCAAATTGATGTATAATTTGAGGGCTTCATTTTCCATGCAATAATATTGGATATATTTGCCATATATAAAAATTGGGAATCAGCTTCCATCTTTACTTCCGCTCTTAACTTTGCAATACATGACTGGCTTACTCCAAAAATACCTTCGGTTCTCTAATCTTGCCCTTGCAGTTAGTATGTTTTTTGTGCTTACTGCAAATACAGCTATGGGAGCAAATTCCTTTGATTTTTTTGATTACGAAATAACGGTGGTTGATAATACCGGACAGCCATTGCCAGGAGTGAATGTTTACACTGAAGATAAATCCTTTAACGGAATTACAGATATTGAAGGTAAAATCATTCTTAAGGATGCTGAATACTCAACTGAATATACTTTTTCCTACATCGGATTTCAAACAGTAAAATTACCTTTTTATAAAATAAGACAACAAGCCGGCATTGTCACGCTTAAGGTTGCAATTTCCGAACTTGCTACCGTTACTGTGGTAGGAAGAAGGGATGAGAAACCACAGGAAATACCATACAAAGTTGGAACCATCGACAAAAAGCAAATTGCCTTTTTGAACTCACAAACAACTGCAGATGCGCTTATGCAAAACGAGCAGGTTTTTGTTCAAAAAAGCCAGATGGGTGGTGGAAGTATAAATATCAGGGGATTTGAAGCAAATAAGGTTCTCCTGGTGGTGGACGGAGTTCGATTGAATAATATTATTTACAGAGCCGGCCATTTGCAAGACGCAATTAAAGTAGACAACAATATTCTGGAACAAATAGAGGTGTTTTATGGTCCCGGTTCCCTTAATTACGGCTCGGATGCCCTGGGTGGTGTAGTCCATTTCAGAACCAGAGATCCAAAGTTATTGGATGCTGATGCGGATGAAAATGCCAAGGTGACAGGAACAAATGCGTTTTTGCGATTCTCATCAGCCAATCAGGAAAAATCAGCGCATTTTGATTTCAATTACGGAGGAAAAAAATGGGGTTCCCTAACCAGTTTTAATTATTCTGATTTTGAAGACCTGCGTGCAGGAGCCAATCGTCCGGAGGAATATCCCACGTTTGGTTCAAGAGAAAGGTTCATAAAACGTGAAGATGGGGCAGACCGATTGTTCGCTACCAGAGATACCAATGTTCAAACTCCTACGGGCTATACCCAATTTGATTTGCTTCAAAAAGTAAAATTCCAACCTTCCAAGAATCAATACTTTCTTTTAAATCTTCAATATTCAACTACTACCGATATTCCCAGGTATGATTTTCTTCAAGAAACCCATTCAGACGGAAGGTTTGTGTTTGCAGAATGGTATTATGGACCCCAACAAAGAATGTTGGCGTCTTTGAAGTCTCAGACTTTTGCAAACAATGCCTTTTTTAACAAAATGACCATCATTGGAGCATTTCAAAGGATTGATGAAGATCGATATGAAAGAGAATTGGACAAGCTTTGGAGACAGTATACCCTCGAAAATGTCTATGTAGGTTCATTGACTGCCGACTTTGATAAACGCTTTGGAGAAAGTTCTGTCTTGACTTATGGACTGGATGTTAGTCATAATATATTGTATTCCGAAGCAGGACAGGTTAATGTCGAAACTGAGGAACTTGCTGCAGGTGTAATGACACGCTATCCAAGTGGTGGCAGTGATATGACCCTGGCAGGAGCTTATGCCAATTTAAGATGGCAAAGCCGTGATTCAATTCTGGGTTTATTTGGAGGATTGCGTTATACCTGGGCTCAATTGTATGCTACCTATGAAGACAATCCGGGAGACCCTTTCAGGTACGAACCATTTTTTTATACGCAAGGCTTTCAAACAGTTAATTCAAGAATGACCTGGAGTGCAGGCGCCACCGCAAATATTCCAGGCAACTGGCAGGCTCGAGCAATTGCTTCAACTGCATTTCACGCACCAAATATTGATGATTTTGCTAAATACAGGGTCAGAAATTTCTTCGTAAGAGTGCCCAATCCAAACCTTGAACCGGAAGAGACCATCAATGGTGAATTTAGCATTGGAAAAGGATTTGGAAATCTTAGAAGCAGCACCGGAATAAATGCCCAAATTCAGGCTTCAGCTTATTATACCTTCCTTACCAATGCCATGGTGGAACAAGCATTTTATTTAAATGGAGACACCAGTCAAACGGTACTTTTTAATGAAACTGATGGCAATGAATACGGTGTAAGGGCTATCGTAAATGCGAAAGAGGCCTACATTGCCGGGGGGGCGATTAGCCTTGATGTAAGTGCAGGTGCGCATTGGGATTTCAACGCTTCTGTAAATCTATCTAAAGGAAGAATTCTTGAAGATGGTGAAGAAGCCGGATACCTGGACCATATCCCGCCACTATTTGGGAAAGCAGCTGTTTCTTATGAGGCCAAAAAATTTAAATTGGCTTATGTTTTCCGTTTCAACGGTGAAAAACCAGCTGAAGAATACGGTGGAGGAGAAGACAATCTAGAAAATGCTACTCCCGATGGAACCTACGCTTGGCAGACTCACAATTTCTACAGTACCTATCGTTTTGGGAAAGGAATTTCCGTTGACTTTGCCGTGGAAAATATTCTGGATTTTCATTACAGACCGTTTTCTTCCGGAGTAAGTGCGCCGGGACGTAACTTTATCATCGCATTGAGAGGTAATTTTTAAGTCTGTTCTTCTTATTGCAGCATAATTTTATCTTTGGGACTTAGTTGGCAAAAATTGCAAAAAGAATCTTTGCATGGCAGCTTATTCATCCAACAAATTTCCCGGCAGTGCTTTCAATATTTAGAACCAACCAATTATTAACCGGATTTTTATACATTTTTTATCTGGTTATTCTTCGCCTGCCCGGTTATATTTTTCCTGAATTAAGAGTGCAATCCTCCTACACCGGAGGTTATTTTTCAAACTGGTTGGAAAGCTTGTTTGGAAGTGGTTTTTGGTGGCTGGAAATATTTCTAATCGTGTTATTGGTAGTGCAGGCTTTCCTTATCAATGTGATGGTTCAGGAACACAGAATCACCAAAGAGGTGACCCTTTTCCCAGGATTGTTTTATCTGCTAATCATGAATTCCGACCCGGCATTTTTTCAAGCCAGTGGTCCCATTATTGCCAATTCATTTTTGATTTTTGCCATGTGGCAAATGATGGATATTTACCGCAAACCGGCATGTGCAGATAGTATCTTCAATATAGGTCTTTCCATTGGCATTAGCAGTCTGTTTTACTTTTCAACAATTGTCTTGATCCTTTGGGTAATCTTGGGTTTGAATACGCTTAGAGCATTTAAAATTAAAGAGTTCCTGATTTTTTTGGCTGGTATGCTTACGCCCTATTTATTGGCCATGACCTGGTTTTTCTGGACTGATCAATTGCAGGATTTTACCGGGCAACACTTCTCAAATCACTTTGGTTTTAATGGCATTCCCTACATTGATTCGTTGATGGATTATTGGGTAAACCTGCTTGTTTTAATCTTGGTTGTTACTGTTTTTTTGAGTGGTCGGATTTATTTTATGAAACAAAATATTCCCATTCAAAAAAAGATTACCATCAGCCAATGGATGTTGTTTTTCTTATTGATTTCAATCTTCGTCCAATTCAATTTTGAATGGGAGCATTGGATGATTTTAGGACTTCCTTTGGGTCTATTTATTTCCATGAATTTTCTTCATTGGAAAAAAGGATTTGCTGAATCCGTACATTTCGTTTGGGTGGTAATCATCCTCTTTTTACAATTTTATCCATTGATGAAGTAAAAGTGTTCCATTTTTTCGGCTATTTGGATGAATTGGATAATTTTGCGCTTTCTTTCAAACAGACAAAATTAAACGTATGAAATTCGGTGTTGTAGTTTTTCCAGGTTCCAATTGTGATGATGACATGATGCACGTACTTGGAAAAGTAATGGGCCGTGAAGTCAAAAAAATCTGGCACAAGGAAACTTCTTTGGATGGATTTGAAAAAGGAGATTGTATTGTTTTGCCAGGTGGATTTTCATACGGTGATTATGTCAGAGCTGGTGCAATTGCACGCTTCTCGCCCATCATGCAGGCAGTTATAGAATTTGCCAATAATGGTGGCTATGTCTGGGGTATTTGCAACGGATTTCAGGTTCTTTGTGAAGCTGGTTTATTGCCGGGCGTTTTATTGAGAAATGAAAATCAAAAATTCATTTGTAAAAATGTCTTTTTAAAAACGGTAACTAAAAATTCTGCCATCACCAGAAATCTGGACAGTACAAAAGCCTATAAAATTCCTATCGCACATGCAGAAGGTCGTTATTACGCTGCTCCTGAAGTAATCGAGACTTTAAAAAACAACGACCAGATTTTATTTAAATACTGTGATGCTACCGGTGCAGTTACACCGGATGCCAACCCAAATGGTACTTTGGAAAATATCGCAGGCATCTGCAATGCCAATCGCAATGTTTTTGGAATGATGCCACACCCTGAAAGGGCTTCAGAAGATATTCTGGGTAATGCAGATGGCAGGGCAATGTTTGAATCCTTACTGGAAGCCACCTCAGTACCGGCATAAATTTTTCTAAGATTAGAATGCTTTAGCTTTTTGGTAACCAACAGTCTCCCTGTTGCGTTAAAGGTATCTTAATGCAATGTCAATAACCAACTTCAGGACGAAGTGAGCATTAATTTTGTTTACCAATTATCAAAAAAATAAACTCTTTCCCATGCGAATTTTGCCTTTCCTGCTGGTATTGTTTTTAAACAGTAATAACCTTTTTTCACAGATATACTCACCTGTATCCTGGACCTTTGAAACTGAAAAAATTTCTGATACTGAATATGTTTTGGTTTCCCATGCATCTGTAGACAAAGGATGGGTGATTTATTCTCAGTTTATTACGGATGAAGGCCCCGTTCCCACTACATTTACCTACGATGATGCGAGTATTCAAAAAGTAGGAAAAAATGAAGAAGTAGGAAAATCAAAAAAGATGTATGATTCCATGTTTGGAATGGAATTGATCAAATTATATGGTAATATAGATTTCAGGCAGAAGGTTAAGGTATCTAAGTCACAAAAGCACATCAAAGGATACGTTACCTTTATGACCTGTGATGATGAAAAATGTTTGCCTCCGGTAGATGTTGACTTTGATTTCGTATTAGAATAAGAATGCTTTCGACCAAAAGTTGTCTTTTCTGCTTATAAAAGGTCGCCCGAGAGGCTGATTTTTAAGCCATTATTCACAGAAAGCCGAATGTAAAGCCTAATTTTGCCAGCTGTGTTCAAGATTTATTTGGAATTTTTTTAAAATAATTTCAAATAATCAGATTCCAGAGAGCCAAATAAATACACAAATAATATCGAGGTGGAAAATCCCCGATAATTTACAGAGCCTAAATTCTATGGTGTAATGAGAAGCCTTTTTTTACTTTTCTTTTCTCTTTTAAGTATTCAATTTGTCCAGGCCCAAATCCTGGAACCCGTAAAATGGACTTTTGATATTGAGCCCTTATCCGGAAATGAATACAACCTGAAATTTACTGCCGATTTGGACGAAGGGTGGACGATTTATTCCCAGTTTACCTCAGATGACGGACCCGTACCTACCGTATTTGAATTTGATCCTGGCAATCACTTTACCAGAGTTGGAAAAGTAGAAGAATCCGGAAAGAAAAAAGAAGGATATGACCCTTTGTTTGATGTTGATGTAATCAAATTTGTAAAAGGTCCGGTTTTATTTTCCCAAAAGGTAAAAGTTTCCGATGCTTCCAAACCTATCACTGGATATCTGACTTACATGACCTGTGATAATGAAAAATGTCTTCCTCCTACTGATGTAGATTTTGAATTCAACCTTCCAAAAACTTCAAAAAGTGCAGCAGATGGAAAGGCTAGTGGAGCTGAGGTGAACAAAGATGAAAATATCATTCCTACCCCTGAAACGGTTGAGGAAGATGCCATTGCAGATAATGTTGAAATTGAAGAAGATACAGTTTTGACTCCTGACCCTGATGCAGCGCTTACTACTGTAGGCAACAATTCAAAAGGCGGAAGTGGAGAATGTTATTTCAAGATGGATGGAAATGTGATAGACCAGGAGGTAGAAAGCATCCGGGCTACCTATACCAATCCATTAGGTGATTGTGGTGCGGAAGATGTAGCCAGAGACCAATCATTGTTGTGGACCTTTATTTTAGGATTTTTAGGTGGATTGGTTGCCTTGTTGACTCCTTGTGTATTTCCAATGATTCCTCTTACGGTTAGTTTCTTTACCAAGAGTTCCAAAGACCGTTCTTCCGGTATTAGAAATGCCTTGTGGTATGGAGCATCGATTATTATAATTTATGTAACGATTGGGTTGATGATTACTGCATTTTTTGGTGAAGATGCCTTGCAGCAATTGTCAACAGATTATATTGCCAATACACTTTTCTTTGTTGTATTCGTGGTTTTTGCGATTTCCTTTTTTGGATATTACGAAATTACTTTGCCCAGTTCCTGGTCTAATAAAACCGACCAGATGGCCGACAAAGGCGGTTTGATTGGAACCTTTTTTATGGCATTTACGCTTGCCATTGTTTCATTCTCCTGCACCGGTCCCATCATAGGTTCTGCTTTGGTAGAATCTGCTACAAACAAACTAGGGCCTTTCTTTGTAATGCTTGGATTCTCTAGTGCGCTGGCTTTGCCATTTGGATTATTTGCTGCCTTCCCGGGTTGGTTAAATTCATTACCAAAATCCGGTGGATGGATGAACTCGGTAAAAGTGGTTTTGGGTTTCCTTGAATTGGCACTGGCCTTGAAGTTTTTGTCAGTTGCAGATATGACCATGCACTGGGGAATTTTACCTTATGAAATATTCATGGCAGCTTGGGTGATTATCTTTGGATTGACAGCTGCTTATCTGTTTGGATTTATCAAATTCCCTCATGACAGCCCAATGAAAAAATTGTCTCCTGTCAGAGGAGCTTTTGCTGTGTTGTTCTTGGGATTGACTGTATACCTTGCTACCGGTTTTAGAATAGACGACAGAAGTAAAATGTACAATTCTTTGGCCTTGATGTCTGGTCTGGCACCACCAGCGCATTACAACCTTTTGTTGCCCGAACCTGAAGTTGATCAGGAAATTAAATCAAGGTATCCTTCCTTTACCAAATGTGCCAACAACCTGGATTGTTTCAAAGATTACTGTGAGGGACTTGCCTATGCTGAAGAAGTTGGAAAACCGGTAATGGTTGATTTTACAGGTTATGGATGTGTGAATTGTAGAAAAACGGAAGAACACATTTGGGTAGTGGATAATGTATGGAAGAAACTTCAGAATGATTTTGTTTTGGTTTCTCTTTACACTGACGACCGCGCGGATTTGGAACAAGTCCTGGTTTCAAAACAGCGTGATACCAAATTGAGGAATATCGGAAACAAATGGGCCGATTTTCAAATCGTCAATTTCGAACAAAATTCCCAACCGCTTTACGTCATGATGACGCCCGACCAGAAAGTAATTGCAGCACCCAGAGGTTATAAAGAGGGAGCAAAAGATTACAATGAATTCCTGGAATGTGGATTAGAAACTTATAAAGCCTATCAGGAAAAACCTTTAGGCTCCAAAGAATAATTGAAAATGAAACAGGTATTTGGCAACAAATACCTGTTTCGCTTTATACAATATTAGCGACCCTTTGAAATTTATCACCATGTTGTTGACAAAACCTTCCGGAGTAGGTTTGGGTGTACTTATCCTGATCCTTTTTTCGATTTTTTCCTGCAATACACTATCCTCAGTTTCTGCACCTTCCGATACTACTGATGCTCATCCGCATAGTTTTTCCAGGCCAGACGAGGTAAAGGCAACTCATTTGGATTTGGACATCAAGGTAGATTTTGATAAGAAACAAATCGAAGGAACAGCCAAATGGGATATTCAAATTATCAAAGGGGATAAATTAATTTTGGATACATGGGATTTGGAAATCGAAAAAGTAACCATTAGTGAAGATGGTAACGCTGAAACTTCAAGTAGTTTCAGCCTGGGTCCTGAAAAAGAAGATCTGGGACGTTCGTTGGCTATATCCATTACTCCTGCTACCAAATGGGTGAAAGTTTATTACAAAACTGGTCAGGCTTGTCCGGCTTTATTGTGGTTGGAGCCTTCACAAACATTGGGAAAACAATTGCCCTTGCTTTTTTCACAGGGCCAACCTAATCTAACACGCTCATGGATACCCTGCCAGGATACCCCCGGAGTAAAATTCACCTACAATGCAAAGGTCCAAGTTCCTGCTGCTATGCTTTGTTTGATGAGTGCCAATAACCCCAGGGAAAAGAGGGCAGACGGACAATATAATTTTACCATGGAAAATCCTGTTCCGGCCTACCTGGTAGCTATTGCTGCAGGGGACCTTGTCTATGAGCAAATTGGACCACGTGCAGGCGTTTATGGAGAGCCAGCGATTGCTGAACAGGCTTATGTAGAGTTCAACAGGGTAGAATCCTTTATTGAGGCTGCTGAGTCCATTGCCGGACCTTATCGCTGGAATGGCTTCGATATCCTTGTCCTACCACCCAGCTTTCCTTTTGGTGGTATGGAAAACCCCCAATTAACTTTTGTCACTCCTACAGTTGTGGTAGGGGATAGGTCAATGGTTTCTCTCATCGCGCATGAGTTGGCCCATTCCTGGTCCGGGAATTTAGTGACCAATGCCAGTTGGAATGACTTCTGGTTGAATGAGGGAATTACAACCTATCTAGAATGGCGCATCATGGAAGCAACAGAAGGAAAAGATTTGCGTGATATGATTATTTTAAATGGACTGGAGGACTTTAAAAAGGAAGTTGCAGCACTTGGCGAGGATAACATGGATACAGCCCTCAAAGTGGATTTAAAAGGGCGAAATCCGGTAGTTGGAATGAGCAGTACTGCTTATGAAAAAGGCGCCAATTTTATGTTATTGGTTGAGCAATCTGTAGGAAGGGAAAAAATGGATGCTTTTTTAAAAAAGTATTTTAATGATTTCGCTTTTAAAACCATCACCACAGAAGAGTTTATAGCCTATTTAAAAACAAACCTACTTAATAAATATGCGCCGGGATTAAATGTAGATGAATGGGTTTACCAGCCTGGCATACCATCCAATCTGCCTGAAACTAAATCAGAAAAGTTTGCAAGGCTTGATGAGATTACTTCAAAAATTAATGCCTGGTCAAGTCCTACAAGAACCATTTTAAGCGGCCTTACTGCTCAGGAATGGGTTTATTTTATCAATAAACTTCCCAAGGAGTTAGACAATCGAACCATGAAATCGCTCGATTTAAATTTCAACTTTACAAGCTCAAATAATGCCGAAATTAAAGCAGCCTGGTTTGCTTTGACAATTTACAATGGATACTCGGAAAATATCATGCCCCAGATTAAGGATTTCCTTCATAAGGTGGGTAGAACCAAGTTTTTGGAACCCATTTACACTTCTTTCGTAAAAAGAGGATTTAAGGAGCAGGCTCTGGAAATTTATATTTCTGCCAGGCCATTTTACCATTCACTTGCCCGAGAAAAACTCGATCCTGTAGTTGGGTTTACAAAGTAAGTAAAATAGCTCCTTAAAACACCTGTAGGAATGAGGTGAAGTGAGCTGTCGATTGTAGGAATGATTCCAGGGTGAAACTTATAATTCTAAACTTTGGTCTCATGCAACTGAAAGATCTTTTCCCTAAAATTGACAAGCCTGTTTCTGCCTATTCTGTCGCATTGTTTCGAATTGGATTCGGGGCATTGATGTTTCTGGATGTAATTTATTATTTCAATGTAGGTTTGATTGAAAAGGGAATACTTGGGCCCAAGGTTCTTTTTCCTTATGATTTCCTTGAATGGGTAAAGCCTATTCAGAGTGCAGGTGTCCTTAAGTTATTTTTGGGACTTATGGGAGTCGGAGCTTTGATGATGAGTTTAGGCCTTTGGTCCAGAATTGGTGCTGCTTTGTTTTTTGTTTTTAACTCTTACCTTTTTACACTAGATAAAAGTTTATACAACAATCACATATATTTCTTTAGTCTGGTGGCTTTCCTTTTGATATGGATAGATGCAGATAAAACGCTTTCTTTAAAAAATAAGATCAAAGGGATTTCTCCTACGCCGGAGATTCCTGCCTGGCAACTTTGGATTTTACAATTTCAACTCATTGTAGTTTATTTCTACGGCGGTATTGCAAAGATTAATATGGATTGGCTTTCAAGGTTCGAACCCATGCGTGCAGCCTTACAATCCATAACTCCCAGAAATGCCTTGGTAGAATTTCTCAATGAAGAGTTCATGGTGGCCTTTTTCACTTACAGTGGTCTGATATTCGATTTGGTAATAGGTTTTATGCTTTTATATAAACCTACCCGATGGATTGCTCTTGGTTGTGTGGTGTTTTTCAATATTACCAATTCCTGGATTTTTGATGATATCGGTGTATTCCCTTTTACCATGTTGGCCGCAACTGTTTTATTTTTTGATACCAAAGGTCTTTTTGAAAAAACCGGTAAAAGAGGCAGGAAAGAAAAATCTTCAAAGCCTGAATCTTTTACTACACCTTCATGGTTGAAAACAGGTTTGACTATTTATGTTTGTTTTCAATTGTTATTCCCCTTCCGTCATTGGTTATTGCCAAATGATGTGGACTGGACCAGTGTGGCGCAAAGGTTTTCCTGGAGAATGAAAATTCAGTTCAGGGATATAAAAAAGATGGAATGGAAGGTGAAAAATAGTGATACCGGAGAAGAATTCCCGGTAGACCTTGCGGTATTTACCCACGATATGCAGAGAAGATATATGGGCGATGATGCCCGATATGCTTATAGATTTGCTCAGTATCTGGTTGAATTTTCCAAAGAAAATGGTATTGCCAATCCAGAGGTTTATGCAGACATTGAGGTTTCATTTAACGGCCGACCTGTTCAAAAATTCATTAGACCAGATGTTGATTTAAGCAAGGTAAATTATAGCCCGTTTAAAAAAATTGAATGGATAATGCCTTTAAAAGAGGACTAAGCCATATTTGAAACAAGTGGTATTCAGTTCTTATTTGTTAAATTAATCAAGAGATTTTTTAAAAAATATTTTTAATAAGTCACTCATCCTGAAAGGGTTTCAGTCGAAAAAAAAGCACCATATTAAAAATACCAATTTAGGGGTATTCCTGCAATATGAATGGAGCGTACTTTTGCATACGAATTTTGTAAATATAATTTACGAGAGAAAGAGCGAAAGAAATTTCGCAATCCCAAACCTACCGATTTAAAGTGCAATCAAAAAAGTAAGCTTACAGATATAAGTCTGTGGGGTTTTTAATAATAATATAAAACTGTGCTTTGCACTAATTAAATAGTCACGACCAAAACGACTACAAATTATAATCTCGTGAGGAAAACGGATCTTACACACACTAGCATTTTACCAAACTTACCACTGGATTCTTCGTTTCTGAAGAGTTCTTCACCTACCATTTACACACTTCATTCTATTTCCGCATCACTTCGGGATAAAAAGGAAATTTCCTGATTGGAGTAATCTGATCATTCGTTTTTGTCTGGGTTGCCTGTGTCATGACACATGTGACAGTTAAATTGTTATGTCTGGTGCTTAACTGCGCCTGGATATATAGTAATCTTATATTTTTTAATTCTTTAACCAAATTCTAATCTCATGAAAAAAACGATTTTCGAAAGAGTGAGGATGGTAATGGTAACAGGTGTTTGCCTTATCGCATTCTTCTTCGTGGGACTTCAGGATTCATTTGGTCAGACGTATGTAGATAATGCTACTGCGACGGCCAGATTGGAAACTGAGCTACAGTCTGTCGGAGATGTTTATTACGATTTCCAAGGTAACCCTGCTAATTACACACACCAGTACCAGGGCCTCCAAATTTATGTGTACAAGAATGTACACCGCGAAATTGCCGCGGGAGCTGACGTAGCAGATGCTATCCGTAACAATTGGATCGGTGGTTCTCAGGGAACTTCACAGCAAGGTTTGGCCTTCTGGGAGCGCGCTGCAGTACCGGTTCAAAGTTTGACTGATACTGATGCTCAGCAAATTATGACCAGTTTGATGGGTCTATTGTCTCTATAATTTATTGTAGGGGCTTTTTTATGCTTTGTCGGCGAGACAAGGTGTTTCGATGAAAATCATTTTTTGAAAAAATTTTCAATCTCATGAAAAAAATGAAAAATACACTTTTTCTACTTGGCGCCCTGCTGGGAATGGTGTTCAGTGTACAGTTGAGTGCACAGAATCAACCAACTACCGGTACAGTGGGTCCAATCAATGTAGGGGCTGTTGGTTCTTCTACAACTTATTATGATTCTGGGGGACCAGGAGGTAGCTACATCAGTAACGAGAACGGAATAATCAGCTTCTGTCCAAATGATGCAGCTACTGAAGCTATCCAGGTTGACTTTGTATCATTTAATACAGAGACTGGATGGGACTACTTGTATGTATACGATAGCGACGCTGCTTCTGCAGGTGCATTGTGTCCAAGTACAAGAGGTGCTTCAGTTGGAGGATTTCCTGCAGGTGGTTTCTCTGGAGCCAACCTGGCAGCTTCTCCAAACGGTGGTAACCCATTTACTATGGCGGGACCAACCGGTTGTGTTACTTTCGAATTCCTAAGTGATGGTTCTGGTACCCGCGTTGGTTGGGAAGCTACCATTACTACTGTTGCTAAGCCAGCGGGTGGAGACTTGTCTATCACTGTTAACGGAGCAGCTGCGGCAAGCGGTTCTACTGTTGACGTTCCTGTTCCTGCAGGTGCTTGTGTAGCTCCGGTTTCTGTCATGGCTACTTCAGCTTCAGGTGCAGCAATCACCAACGACTTTAACGGTGGTGGAGCAGATGCTTCCGGAGATTATGATTTCGGAATGACAACTGTTACTTTCTTTGCACTTCCTGCAGGTCAATTGTGTCCTGTATCTGCAAACGTAACCATCAATGCAGTAGGAATGGCACTTGAATTGAACTGTCCTGGTGACCTTTCATTCAACTTGCTACCAGGTGAGTGTAATGTAGTAGTTGATTACACTATTGATTTCCGTAACTGTAATGCAGGTGGAGCTTTTGCTTACACTACCAATGCAGCTTCTTCTGCACCAGGTGGTAACACATTTGACCAGGCGTTTTTTGACGTAATAAATGGTGGTACTGATCCAATCGTAATTACCAGTTTTGATCAGCGTTTGTTCGCTTCTGGTACAGCTGACTGGAAAGTACACTCAATCGCTGGTACTTTCAACGGTAACACAGGTAACCCAGGTGCATGGACCTTGAACTCTGACCTTGTTGGAGTTGGTTCTACTGTTCCTTCTGTTAACATTCCAGTAGTTACACCTATTACTGTTGCACCAGGTGCATCTGTAGGTATTTCTATTTCTTTCCCTGTTGCACAAACCAACACTTTCTTCTTCAACGTTGACTTCCCAACTGTGGCTACCAACGTTGCTGATGCAAATGGTGTTAGAATTGATCAAAATGGTGCTATGCAATTCCAACAGTGGATTCCAACCTTGTTGACTCCACGTGGATGGTTTGGTACTATGAATTATGAAATTCAGTGTCCTAATACTGACTTGACCCAGACTGACGGAAGTGGTTTGACTTCTGGAGATCGTTTCCCAATCGGAACGACTACTCAGTCTTACTCTATCTGTGAGTGTCCAGATCCTGTAACAGGTGTTCAGAACTGTTTGGACTGTACATTTGATATTACTGTAAACGAATATCCTTTCCCAACCACTACTTTGACATGTAACGACGATGTACAGGTTTCTCTAGCAGAGGACGGATGTACATTGGTAGGAGCTGACATGGTATTGGAAGGTGGTCCTTACGGATGTTATGACAACTTCGTAATGACAAGAACTCCTGCAGGACAAGGTTGTCCTACTCCTCCAGTAGACGGAGCAGTATATGTAGGTTGTAATGATATCGGAAGAACTATCACTGTAAGAGTAACAGATCCTAACACAGGAAGCTCTTGCTGGGGTAAACTACACGTAGAAGACAAATTGGCTCCTGAGGTTATTGAGTGTCCGGACTACACTGTAGCTTGTACAGATCAGAACCCAGGTGCAGTACAGGTAGTAGATCCAGCAAACAGCATCTACTCTACCAGCGGTCCTTCTACTTCTGGTACTACTAACTTTACAATCAATGTTCCACTTCCTGCTTCAGCAACTATCAATGATGTTGATGTACACGTACGTACAGTTGCAGGTTCTTTGGGTGCAGCTATGGCTTTGTCTGTAATTCACCCAGATGGTACTGAAGTTGTATTGTTCCCTAACAATGGTTGTATCAACTTTGCAGGTGGCTTGAACTTCATCTTTGATGATGATGCAGGTCTTCCTGTTTATAACTTCTGTAATGACTTTGTACTAGGATTGAGAGGTAATACTCCTGTTTCCGGTTCATTGACTACTCTAGAAGGTAAGCCAGCAGCAGGTGTATGGACTATCCGTATCGCTAACGCAGGTTTGACTTACATTCCAGAATTCCTTGCATTGGAAATCGACCACACAGGTGGTGTATTTGATAATTCTCCAGTATTTGATGACAACTGTAATATCATTTCTATTACTTCATTGGATGATATGCAGGGAGGATCTTGTGCAACCAACGCAGGTGTAATCACTCGCGTATGGACTGCAAGAGACCAGAGTGGTAACGAAACTCGTTGTACTCAGACTATCACAATTGAGCGTCCAACATTGACTCAGGTAACATTCCCTGAGGACTATGACGGAATTGAGAATCCAGTATTGGATTGTTCAAGCCCATATCCTGATACAGGAGCAGCAGTATGTATCAAAGATACTGCATTGTTTGAGTTCCAGGCACCAGATGCAGCCATTCCTGATAACACAGGAGCAGCATTGGGCGTAACTTTCGACTTGAACGGACCAGTAGATGGCAGAACCATCAAAGACATCAACATCAGAGTTGATATCCAGCATGCAAATGTTTCTCATTTGAAACTTGCACTACAGAAATTGAACGTAAACGGAGCAGTAGTAGCAGAAGCTAAGTTGTTTGACATGAACTTCAACCTAGGTTGGTTGAAATGTTCAGTTACACCACTTAACGATATGAACTACAACTTTGATGATGAAGGATGTGCACTTCCACATGAGCCATGTGTAGATTGGGCACCAACCATCAAAGGTCAGTACCCAGGTCTTGAGGCATTGAGCGAGTTGGATGACCAGCCAGTAAACGGTCATGTAAACGCAGACTGGAGATTGGTAGTACTTGATACTGTTACGGGAACAGCAGGTAGAGTGAGAGCAATGGAAGTAGTGTACCAGTACACTGACGAAGGAGCGATCACCAACCCACTTATCGCAGGCAATCCATTCTACAATGGAGATGCATGTAACTTCACAAGAAGCTTCACCGACGAAGTAATCGATGTATGCCCAACAAGCTACAAAGTATTGCGTCACTGGACAGTAATTGACTGGTGTACAGGTGAGCGTCGCACACACACACAACTAATCAAAGTATTGGATACCTGTCCACCGGTAATCGAGTGCCCACGTACTCGTGACAACGATGATGACGCATTATTGGTACCAGTTTACACACCAGCGAACGCAAGTTCCATCCACGGAACCTGTGTAGGTCACTTGACAGTACCTGCATTGGATGTATGTTACGAAAACTGTTCTGGCGTAGAAGCTTGGAACACGAGACTATATTCATCTGACGGAGCATTGTTGTTGGGAGAAGTTAACGGAAACGGAGGCTTGTTCCGCGACGTAGCTTTGGATTTGGATGAAGGATTTGATGATTTGGCATTCGAAGAGCCAGATGCAAGATACCTTGTACGTTACACCGTATGGGATAACTGTAACAACAAGAGCAGCGTAGATGTATACATCCGCGTAGTAGACAGAGTTGCACCAACTCCAATCTGCCGTGAGGTAACTCAGTTGGCATTGACAGGCGACTTGGGTGATACTACTACTTTGTGTGCAAACACATTGGATGAAGGCTCATACGACAACTGTTCAGATGTACACTTCTTTGTACGTGAGATGGTAATGAACCAGACACCAGCAGACATTGACCCAATCGGAGGACCATTCGGTGACCCTGAATTGAACTTTGAGATATTGGGAGATACTCGTGCAGGTGGATGTACTGATTTCAAACTAGCAGTAAACTACAAGTACAAATCATGTATTGGATTTACTTGTGAGGATGCAGGTGAGGAGAATCAGGTATTCTTGTTGGTAGTAGATGATTATGTATACAACTACATCAATGACTACTTAAACAACACATTGCCAATCTTTGATGCAGTATTGAACTACAACTGTTTCCCATTGGTAATCCTACCAAAGGACAAATTGGATAACGAGCCAGCATTTGACCAGTTGAATGGTGGAGAGCGTTACTGGGAGTTCTACTTGTCAACAGCTGATTTCTTACCTACAGCAGAGATCTGGGAAGGTCACTACAACTTCTGTATGGTAGAAGTATTGGTTGAAGATAAAGTACGTCCGGTATGTTCAGCACCAGACGATGTATGGACCACCTGTGCAGATATTCCAGCGAACGTAGACTTGACTGATACTACACAGTTACAGAACTTGTTCGGTAATGCAACAGCATGGGATAACTGTATCGTAAATACAGAAGAATTGAGACCAAACGTAGATGTAGATCTATGTGGAGTAGGTCAGGTAATCAGAAGATTCCGTGCAAGAGACAACGCAGGAAACATTTCAATCGGAACATGTCAGCAGACTATCATGATCATGGAGGTACACTCATATGAGATTGATATTCCAGGTGACTTTGAAGATGAGTGTACAACTGTATCACCAGATTCATTGGTATACCGTGAGTTCGGATGTGACTTGATCGGAGTTAACGTAAGTGAAGAAGAATTCCCAGCCTCAGCAAATGGTGAGTGTAAGAAAATCTTCCGCACGTACAAGATTATCAACTGGTGTGAGTACGATGGAGTAAGTGATCCATTGGAAATCCCAAGACTTGACTTGAACAGAGACGGAATCGCAGGTGATGGATTTACACCATCAAACCCAGGTTCTAAGTTCCGTGCGAACTACCGTTTGATCTCTAACGGAGACTACGTATACTTGAACATTATCAACGATCCAGTAACAAGACTATTAGTATCAACAGGATACTACGAGTACGTACAGCACATCAAGATCTACGACGATACAGCACCTGAGTTGACTGACACATTGAGCGGTCCATTCTGTGGTGGTGACTTGGACGAAGATCCATGTACTGGTGAAGTTGATTTGATTCCGGTAATCGTTGAGACATGTACTGATGTAACTGTTACTTGGCAGCTTGATGCATTCAGCAGCACATTCGTAACTGCAGACTTCTCAGGTGAGAACAACCTAACCGGTCGTTACCCACTAGGAACGCACACTGCAAGATTCCGCGTAGCTGATGATTGTGGTAACACCAGCCAGATTGATATCACATTCGATATCATCGACTGTAAAGCACCAACTCCGGTATGTTACAACGGATTGAGCATTGACTTGATGCCAAGTGGAATGGTAGAATTGTGGGCATCAGACTTTGATGCAAGCTCATATGACTACTGCTACGGCTACGAGGTAAGAATCAACCGTATCGAAGACCGTAACGGTGACGGATTCATCACAGCAGATGACTATTTGACAACTCCACCAAGCACCGATTCAATCGTTGCACGTTGTAAAGATTTGGGTATCCTATACGTACAGATGTGGGTACACGAATTGAGTGGCGACGGAGTTAATGACTGGGATTACTGTGTGACTTTCGTAGAAGTACAGGATAACCTAGGCGCATGTACAGGTTCAAAAGTATCAGTAGGTGGTAAGATTACCAACGAAGAGAACGAGTCTGTAGATAACGTAGAGGTACAGTTGAGCACAGGCGCAACTGCGATGACCGGCAATGACGGTGAGTATGTATTCGGTAACTTACCAAAAGGAGATGACTACACTGTGACTCCAAGCAGAGATGATAATCCATTGAACGGAGTATCTACCTTCGACTTGGTATTGATCAGCAAGCACATCTTGAATGTTAAGAGACTAGACAGTGCATACAAAGTAATCGCAGCAGATGCGAATAACTCACAGACAGTAACTACTTTGGACTTGGTAGCACTACGTAAGTTGATCTTGCGAGTATCTAACGAGCTTCCAAACAACACCAGCTGGAGATTTGTAGACAAATCACACGTATTTGTTGATGCTCAGAACCCATGGAACTTCCCAGAGGTTAAGAACTTCAACGACTTGGCTGTAAATGAGTTGAATGCCAACTTCATCGCAGTTAAAGTGGGTGATGTTAACGGTGATGCTGTACCAAACAGCGCACTAGGAGTAGGCAACCGTAGCTTCAATGGCAATTTGGTATTCTCTGCAAGCCAGCAGGCTGTGAAAGCAGGCGAAGAATTCAGTGTAGAATTCGTAGCGAACCAAAATGTATTGGGTTACCAGTTTACTTTGGACTACAATGAAAAGGCTGTTGAGTTGGTAGATGTAGTTGACGGAGTAGCGAAAGAAGCGTTGAACTTCAACGTAGATGCAGCGAACGGTCAAATTGCAACCAGCTGGAACGAAGATAAGGAGATTGCAGGAGCGACCATGTTTACCTTGGTATTCCGTGCAAAAGCAGATGCAGAAGTTAGCGGCTTGATGAACGTAAGTTCAGAAATGACAGCAGCTGAAGCATACAATGCAAATGGAGACATGATGGGAGTATCCCTAGAATTCAATGGTATGGAAAGTGCAGCGGACTTTGCGTTGTACCAGAACGTACCAAACCCATTCAAAGGAGAAACTACAATTGGATTCAATCTGCCGGAAGCAAGCACTGTAACCCTTAGCATCAGCGATGCAACAGGAAAGGTAATCCGCGTAGTGAAAGGCGAATACGCATCAGGCTACAACCAGGTTGTAGTTAAGAGAAGCGAAATCGGAGCAGCTACAGGAGTATTGTCTTACCAGTTGACAACAGGCACAGACAGCGCCACCAAGCAGATGATTGTTGTAGAATAATCAATTTGATTGGAAAACTTAGATACCGGGAATCGTCTTAAGACATAAAAGCTTAAATCGGTTTTTGGGATGGCCTCTCTCCACGGAATGTGGAGGGGGGCTTTTTTAATTGGTGGAGGGTTGAATAGTTGAAGGGTTGAATAGTTGAAGGATTGAAGGGTAGGAGGATTGAAGGATAGAAGGATTGGAGGGTAGCGGCAGAGAATATTGTGAAATGACGAGTGACGAATTACGAGTGACGAGTGGATTCAAGGAATCTAGTGCCCAGAACCTAGCACCCAGAACCTAGTACCTAGAGCCTAGCACCTAGAACCCAGCACCCAGTACTTTTATTAAAAAAAATTATAATATGTTTAAGTTATTGATAATCAAATGAATGAATTAGTATTTTGCTGTATTTCAAGCTGAAACAAGTGTTAAAGATTTATAATATTATAAATTTGTCACATATTTTGTAGCAATATATGTCGAGGCATATATCCCGCCTTTAAGAACTACACAATTACAATTCTACATAGCCAAAGCGCGCACTGATAAGGTATTTAGGTTTTTAGAAATATACTACTAACAAATTATCGCGCTTATGAAACACAGTAGCTTGTTTCCCCTGAGTCGGGAAACGCACTCGTTATTTATTCATTTTTTCAAAAAGAAGAAAAAACCAACCCGGAGCATATTGATGGGACTGGTTCTTCTCTTTTTTACAAATTTGAGTTTCGGACAATGCAATTGTAATCCGATTACTCAAAATGCATCTCCGGATATCAATTGTACGCTTACTTTTTCTACCACCATTCTGTTGAGTGACATTAATTGTACTTACCCGATCAACGTAGAAATTAAAGATGGACCAATTACCCTTAGACTGGCCACTCTGACTGATGCTTCAGACACCATTCAACTACCCAATGCTAACAGCCTGATAAATAAAACCATCATGGCGATTTCGGAAGGTCCAAATTTGACCAGATGTACCCTTGATATCAATGTCATTGATGAGACGCCTCCGGTTTTTACCAATTGTGTTGATCTAACCATCAAATGTAATGTTGATACCAGTGTTGCAAACTTGGGTGGTCCAACCGTAATGGACAATTGCTCTAATGTAGATTTGAGCCATGTTGATGTTGTGGATTTAAGACCATGCAATGACCCTGATACGCTGTCAGCAGTCATAACAAGAACCTGGTATGCTGAAGATGATTACGGAAATCTTGATTCCTGCGTCCAAACCATCAATATTAAACAAATCAAGCTTTCGGAAATTGATTTGGAACCACTCGTAGTTTTAGACTGTGAAAATCCGGATACTGACCCCTCCAATACCGGATTTCCAACTGTAAACGGGATCCCATTAAATAGTAATCCGAATGCCCCATTTTGTAATTTGTGGGTGGCAAGAGCAGGAAATGAAAGCCAAATCACGGTTTGCGAGGATGCTGAATTTAAAATTTTAAGAAGATGGTTTATTGTAGATAGTTGTATTCTTCCTATAAGAGTGGACACACTATTGCAAACCATTGAAACGCGCGATACTACCCCCGCATTGATTGGATGTCTGGATACAATAGAAGTTGTAACAGATCCAACTTTGTGTTCTGCAACATTTTTGGTGCCTCAGCCTTCGGTTACTGACAATTGTACGTCTTCTCCTACCGTAACAGCTGAGGTAGTAGGCGTAAATGGTGGCTTTGGTCCGTTTACGCTTCCTCCGGGAGATTATTTGGTCAATTATTTTGCAGAAGATTGCTCTGATAGCACCTCAACCTGTCAAACGGTACTCAGGATAATTGATGAAGAAGAACCTACCGCCATTTGTAGAGAATTTACCGTGGTAAGTCTCAATTCAAGTGGTATGGCAGTAGTGCCTGCTAGAATATTTGATGAAGGCAGTTATGATAATTGCGATGATGTAGGATTCCTGGCAAGTAGAGATATGGTGAATTTTACTCCTTCAATCACATTCGATTGTGATGACGTAGGGGAGGATTCCATCATGATGGTTTTGAGGGTTTTTGAATTGTCCAGGCCGAATGTATTTGATGACTGTATGCTTTTTGTAGAAGTACAGGATAAACTGAAACCCCAAATTACCTGTCCTCCTGGCGTAACCATTGATTGTCATGATGATTATTCTGACTTGACAATCTTTGGAAGCCCTACTGTGGTTGAGGTATGTGGATATACCTTAACGGATACAGCCATTTATAATTTAAGCCAATGTGGAGTTGGTACCATTGAAAGAGTATTTACAGCGACTGATTCTAGCGGTAATCAGGGTAAATGTAGCCAAGTGATCACTGTTGAAAACAATTCTGTATTCAATGGAAATACCATCATTTGGCCGTTGGATACCACATTTACTATTTGTGGTCCTGATACCGACCCTAATGATTTACCTGCACCATACGATAGACCTCAGTTGCCGGAAGATTCCTGCTATATGTTTTTTACCAACCACCAGGATATGTTGTTTAATTCATCATTCCCGGCTTGTTATAAAATATTGAGAATGTGGACGGTATTGGAAATGTGTTCCAATCAACGTTTTACATATACACAGAAAATAATAGTGATGGACATAACTGATCCGGTTTTAACTTGTCCATCAGATACGGTAATAGCAGCATCTGCAAATTGTACCCAAAGTCCGGTGGTTTTGGATCCGGTAACCTTTACAGATTGTGATCCAAGTGTGGTGATTACGAATAATTCACCTTATGCTTTTGCTCAAGGGGCCGATGCATCCGGGGCTTATCCAACAGGAACTACAGTGGTTACTTTTATGGGTGAAGACAGATGTGGAAATATTGGAACATGTCAAACCACTATCACTGTTGAAGACTTAACTGCTCCAACCGTAAAAACTGTAAATCGATTGAGTCTTGATTTAGGTATTGCGAATGGTGTGGTAGGAGCCTGGTTAAATCCCAGGGCATTTAATGCAGGCAGCCTTGATAATTGCACGGCAGGTAGTGATTTGAAATTTACCATCCGTCCATATGATTCAACTGCAACCGGGCCAGCAACTGATACAGCCATTTGGTACAATTGTGATGACCTGGGATTGGATACGGTCGAAGTTTGGGTAATGGACGAAGCCGGAAATTCTGACTATGTCATTGTACAAGTAGATGTCCAGGATAATTTCAACAGATGTCCGGGAACAGGAACCAGGCCGGTAAATATTTCTGGCACAGTAAAAACCGCCAATGGAGAACCTGTAGCAGGTGTTACCATGCAATTGCAAGGGCAAGCGAATAAAACGACCACTACGGATCAGAACGGATTTTATGAATTTGCTGATTTGAATCCAGGTTTGAATTACAGGGTAGTACCTTTTAAAAATGATGAATTACTGAAAGGGATTTCCACTTTCGACCTGGTACAATTAAGCAAGCATATATTGAATGTTCAAAATTTGAATACACCTTATACTTGTATCGCTGGAGATGTAAACAAATCAGGCTCTATTTCCACGCTTGATATGGTAAGCCTTCAAAAGGTGATTTTGAGAATATCCAATGAATTCCCATTTAATACTTCCTGGAGATTTGTAGACAAATCTTATCAGTTTACCAATCAGCAGGCGCCTATGGCAGAGCCGTTTAATGAACTGCTTTTATTAAATGGATTGAATTCGGATATAACCAATGCTGATTTTATAGCGGTAAAAATTGGAGATATCAATGGTGATGCCATGCGCAATATTGGTTCTATTCAAAACCGTGAAGTATCAAAAGTTGACTTGAATTTGCCGGTTTTGGAATTTGAAATGGGTGAAGAGATAGAAATTCCTTTTTCTGTAAATGAAAATATACAGACGGAAGGTTTCCAAATGACCTTTGAGTTTCCATCTAGTGCATATGAATTTTTAGGAATCCGAAGTGGAGTTTTGAATTCTATTTCTGATGCAAATATTGGTTGGAGTATGATCGATGAGGGAAAAATTCTTGTAAGCTGGTCTTCAGGAAGTCTTCAAACCATATTCAAAGATGATATTCTGTTTTCTTTCCGATTTGAGACAAGCAAGAATGGTTCTACTAAAGATCATTTCAAACTCACCGATCAACCTTTATCCAATGAATGGTATGCCGGGAACAATGAGTTGAAAAGCATTAATTTGAACGAAAATAATCCGATTCCTACGGATGGTTTTGAATTGTATCAAAATAAACCTAATCCGTTTAACAGAGGAACTATTATTTCATTCCAATTGCCTGAAGCTTGTGAAGCTGCCATTACCATTTACGATATTTCGGGTAGGGTAGTGAAGAGATTCCAGGGATATTATGGTGCTGGAACCCATGATGTAAGGGTGAATTCGAGGGACTTTCCACAGTCGGGAGTTTATCTCTATAAATTAGAGACAGAACGCTTTACATCTACTAAAAAAATGGTTTTGCTTTAAGCCTAAATGACTAACAAATGATAAAAAATAGGAATATTATGAAATGCTTCCCAAAAAATGGGGCTTCATTCCAACTGTTTTATATTAATTTGCGTAAAATTTTTGTGTTTCAATAAGCATTCTAAAAACCGATTTTGATCCCCTGATCTGTTTCAGGGGATTTTTTTTATAGTTCTTTCCTTAATTCTTCTCTGATTAAACTACAAGTTTTATCATCATATTGGTGTTTTCCTGAAGAGCGCAATCCCATCTGGTCAGGGGTTTTTAAGGCTTCGCTTTCTTCGTCTTTTATTTTTCCTTCTTCAACAAGGCGTTGGTGGGTGGATTCAAAAGCATCATTTAAAACTACTCCTTTTGTGTAAGAGATGCATCGATTGCCATATCGCCCACTCTTAAAGCAGACGGACAAAGTCTTAGTGAGCCGATATTTCCTGTGAATTTTTTTCGGTGTTCCATGCCCAGGCTCCTATTGTCATTTAAAAATCCATCCAGATACTCAAGGGCTTTTTTAGAATGCGACTTTGCCAAAACTTCTGTCCAGATTTTCCAGGCTTCTATTTGCTGATATTTTAAGTCTCTTTTTGAAACCAGCACTTGTTCTGCGATTTCAAAAACGCGATCAGCAAGGGTGTCGGCCAGGCCTTCTCTCTTTTGCCAGGTTTCGTAATGGCGGTCAAATACCGTCATATATTCATTTGTACTGGTCTTACTTTTTAAAAAATTGTTTTTTAAAAGAGGTAAAAAAGAATCATCCCAATAGAAATTTAATTCATATAAAATAGATTCACTTCCAGCTTCCAGTTCTTTTCTGAAATAATCATTTAAAAAGGTTGCTTTTGTTTTTCTATCATTTAAAATCGTAAGTACAGGCAATCTTTGATTAGACATTTCATCCCTTCCATGTAAAATGAAATCTTGAAGGGCTTCTGTACTCATGTATTTATTAATGCTGGTATCTTTTAAAAATCCTTGTACATACCAATTTTCTCCTTTGGGCACGTCATTTAAAAGAGCATTTTGCACTCTCATCGCCACCAAAGAATCACCATTTTCCTTCATTTGATTCCACATGATAGAAAAGCGGATGGTGTCATTTCGGTACTTGGTTTCAGCAGTATCTTTCCATGCCATTCGCAGGCGCATGGTGGCATCAATCTGAACAGGTTCAACGTCTTTTTTACCCAATAAAACCGCTGCAAAATTGCTCATGTTTCTCCAGGAAAAAATGCTGTCGCCTGGCGCCAGTATGACTTTGTTGTTGTTGGGGTCAGTTTCAAAATCAAACCTGGGGAAGGTGGTGTATTTATTACCCTGCCCAATGGTCATTCTTCTGCCCGGATCGTCTGTATTTGGAACCTTTTTTACTCCATTGAGCATGTACATGAAATCCGTAATTTCCAGACTGTCTTCCGAAATGTTTTTAAAAATAAGACCCATCCAGGCAGAGTCTGTTAAGTTCGCTTCTTCTTTATGGTAGACGGAAAGATACAAAGGAGGCTCTTCCAGTAAAACCGTGTTTTGAGCAAACAGAGCTGATGAAATAAACATCAAGATCAGGAATAGATTCAGTTTGGAATTTTTAAACATGTGTTTCAAGTTTGAGCCCAAAGATAGGTGCTTTTGCATTGGATTTCTATCGGATACCTTCCATTAAGAAAGTCTTTGAAATTAAGGAATTTCTTCCAGGTGGAAATCAAATGTGGTGAAATCAATACACTTTATTACTTTTGGTTAAATTCTTAAAAGTCCAATAGGGTATGGGAGTAGTTCGACCTTTCAGCAAATTCACCGAATTTGATCTTCATTTGTTCAGGCAGGGAAAGCATTACAATTTGTATGACAAATTAGGCAGTCATCTTGTTCAGCATGAAAAAGAAGATGGGGTCTATTTCGCTGTTTGGGCTCCCAATGCAAGGTTCGTTTCTGTGGTTGGAACTTTTAATTCCTGGAATAAAAATTCCCATAGCCTTATTTTAAGGAATGATGGATCTGGAATTTGGGAAGGATTTATTCCGGGAATAGGAAAGGGAACTTTGTATAAATATTTCATCATTGGTGCAGATGGGACTCCACTGGAAAAAGGAGATCCTTTTGCCTTGTTTTGGGAAACGCCGCCAAAAACGGCTTCGATAGTTTGGGACTTGGATTTTGATTGGAAAGATAAAAAGTGGTTGAATGACAGAAAACAGGCCAATGATTATAAATCACCGATGTCTGTTTATGAGGTGCATTTGGGCTCCTGGAGGAAAAAGGCAAACGGAGATTCTTATTCCTACAGAGAATTGGCTGAGGTTTTGGTTCCTTATGTAAAAGAAACGGGTTTTACACATGTTGAGATGTTGCCGGTGATGGAGCATCCTTATTATCCGAGTTGGGGATATCAGATAACAGGTTATTTTGCTACGACCAGTAGATTTGGTACACCGCAGGATTTCATGTATTTGATGGATGCTTTTCACAAAGAAGGAATAGGTGTTATACTTGACTGGGTTCCTTCTCATTTTCCGGGTGATGGACACGGATTGGCCTATTTCGATGGTACCCATCTTTACGAACATGCAGATCCCAGGAAAGGATTTCATCCAGACTGGAAGAGTTATATTTTCAATTATGGCAGGTATGAAGTACGCTCGTTTTTGTTGAGCAATGCCTTGTTTTGGTTGGAAAAATTTCATGTGGATGGATTAAGGGTAGATGCGGTAGCTTCCATGTTGTACCTGGATTATTCCAGAGAAGAAGGGCAGTGGATTCCTAACGAATTTGGTGGAAGGGACAATTTGGAGGCCATTTCATTTTTAAAGGAATTCAATGAGGTGGTGTATGACAAATATCCGGATGTAGTCACCATAGCAGAAGAAAGTACCGCCTGGCCAATGGTTTCAAGGCCGACCTATGAAGGCGGACTTGGTTTTGGTCAGAAATGGATGATGGGCTGGATGCACGATACTTTGAAATATTTCAAGGAAGATCCCATCAATAGAAAATATCATCATGGGGCGATTTCCTTTAGTATGATTTATGCTTTTGATGAGAATTTTATGTTGCCACTCTCTCATGATGAGGTGGTGCATATGAAGGCACCCTTGATTTACAAGATGCCGGGTGATGAATGGCAGAAATTTGCCAATCTGAGGTTGCTTTATGGTTATATGTTTACCCATTCCGGCACCAAGCTTTTGTTTATGGGCGGTGAATTTGCCCAAACCAGCGAGTGGAGTGAAACCAAAGGATTGGATTGGCATTTATTGGAGCACGGAAACCATAAAAACATCCAAAGGTTGGTCAGTGATTTAAATGCTCTTTATAAAAATAAACCGGCCCTTCACCAAATGCAATTCCAACCGGAGGGTTTTGAATGGATAGATTTGCAGGATTATGAAAACAGCGTTTTGGTGTATTTGAGAAAAGGGGAAAAGGGCGAAAAACCTTTGGTGATTTGCTGCAATTTTACACCTGTCGAAAGAGACCATTATAACATAGGTTTACCATTCAATGCCAAATGGACGGAAGTATTCAATACTGATGCAGCCATTTATGGAGGTACGGATGCAAGGAATGAAGCCATTAAGGTTGTGAAGAAGAAATACCACAACCTGGACTATTCTTGTGCCTTAACCTTGCCACCTTTATCGATGATTTGCCTGGAGCCTGATAAGGTTCCTTCAAGCTGGCCAAAAGTTAAAAAGGCAGCAGTGAAAAAACCGGCAAGTAAGAAAACTGTAACTAAAAAAGCAGATTAAAGGGAAATCAGGTAATCTGCTATTTCCTTCCAGGATTGGGTTTTCATGACGATGGTTTCGTCGAGACTAAGGGGTGAGGTGTGAATCTCATTTGCACCCAATGAGGGCTCCTGATCCAGCCAGATTCCTTTTGCCCCCAGGTTTTTTGCCAGTTCCATATCAGTAAGCCTGTCACCGATTACGACAGAATTTTTTAAATCAAATTCATTTTTAAAATAAGCTTTCAGCATTCCTGTTCCAGGCTTTCTGGTATCCAGGCCATCTTGAGGAAAAGAACGATCGATGTGGATATCCAGAAATTCTATGCCTTCATTTTTAAAAATCTTTAAAATAAGGTCGTGTACGGGTTGAAATTTATGTTCCGGGAAAACATCTGTACCCAGTCCGTCCTGATTCGTGACCATGACCAGTTGGAAGGAAGATTGGTCGACGATTCTTTTCAGGTTGAAAATTACTCCTTTGTAAAATTCGAGTTTGGAAAAATCGTCGAGGATGTAGTCATGGGGTTCGTAAACCAAAGTTCCGTCCCGATCCAGGAATAGCAGTTTCCTCATTTTTTTGAGTTTAAATGTACTGGTGTTGAGTGATGACAAGATGAATTTAAAGTTAACTTTTAGTACCAAGATGGGAACACCTATAATAAGGTTAAATTAGCTGTCTGGAGGAGCTTTTCATCTGGCATTTGTGGCATTTACGGTTTACGGTTTACGATTTACGTGGTCTTTTGAAAAAACGAAAAGCGAACTTCGAACACCGAAAAGCGAAACCATAGTATATTCATTCAATTATGCGACCTTTAAAAAGATAGAAAAGACCGGAATAAGAATTTTCTAATCTCCTTTTAAGCACTAATTTTCGATTGATTTGTTGACTTAGATTAGAAGATGGAGAAACCTGAGTCACCTTTTGTGTTTGACCATACCTGTATTTTTATACCTTATTTTTAAAAGATGATAAACATTCCGATAAGGCCGCTTATTGAAAAAATAGAAATGATCCGCAAGGAAATGATAGCGGAAGAGTGGGCCTATGCTTCAAGTGTAGGTAATTTAAAAGAGCATTATCGGGAAAGTGCCCGAAATTTGTTGCACTACCTTATTTTAAGGAAATACGACCTGAGGGAAATGCAGGAGCATTTATCATCCCTTGGAATTTCTTCTATTGGTCATTCGGAAAGATATACTTTAACGAATCTGACCAATATTTTGCATTTACTGTATTTACTTGATGGGAAAACGCCTGAAGATTTGGAATCCAGCGGGATCCGATTTTCACTTAATTACCCTAAAAGCAAATCCAGGTTGCAGGAGAATACTGTGAAACTCTTTGGCCCGGAAAAAGAGGCCGGACATACCCGAATAATGGTGACCCTTCCTTCAGAAGCTGCCGAAGATTATGGTTTTGTAAAATCGCTTCTAAAAAAAGGGGTGGAGATTTTAAGAATCAATTGCAGCCATGACCAGCCTGAGGATTGGGAGAAAATGATCACCCATGCAAAGAAAGCAGAAAAGGTTTTGGGTGTAAAAGCTTTGATTTATATGGATCTGGCCGGACCGAAATTGAGAACCGGACCAGTGAAAGAGAAGAAGTCAGACGGGAAGAATAAAAAAAAGAAAAAAGGTCCTTCATTAGAGCTTTACAAAGGAGACTTGTTGGAAGTTCACAAAGCTGAAATACAAGGGAAACAAGGCAAAAAAGGAAAACCCTCAACCATTTCCACCACTTTGCCTGAGGTTTTTTCAGATATTCTTCCCGGTCAGACCATCTGGTTTGATGATGGAAAAATTGGAGGAGTTATCAAAGAAGTTACAGAAGAAAAGTTGTTGGTCGAGATTACCAATGCCGCCATTGATGGAAGTAAATTGAAAGGAGACAAGGGAATTAATCTTCCCGACACAGACATCCACCTTCCTTCCCTGACGGAATACGATCTTCAGACCTTGCCCTTTGTTGCTAAACATGCTGATCTGGTAGGCTACTCTTTTGTAAGGAAGCCAGGTGACGTCAAAGTTTTGCAAAAGGAATTGAAAAAGCTGGGTAGGGAAGATGTAGGTATTATTTTAAAAATAGAAACAAGGGAAGCCTTTGACAATTTGCCCCTATTGATTTTCAGGGCCATGAAGAGCGAAAGAACCGGAATCATGATTGCCAGAGGTGATTTAGCCGTCGAGGTTGGATGGTCCAGGATAGCAGAAGTCCAGGAACAAATTATGTGGATTTGTGAGGCTGCCCACATGCCCTATATTTGGGCGACCCAGATTTTGGAAACGCTTGCAAAAAGCGGTGTCGCAACCAGGGCAGAAATTACGGACGCTGCACTTGCCGCACGAGCAGAATGTGCCATGCTCAACAAAGGTCCATATATACTGGATGCGGTGGACACCCTTAGAAATGTGGATATGCGCATGGTGGCACATCATCAGAAAAAGATGGGAGCCTTGAGGCCTTTGCATGTCGCCAAGCGGTTTTTTGAAACAAAGAAGGCAGACTAAGCTTACCAGGAGCCTGCTGCCAATCCGTCTTTTACTTCTTTGGCTTGTACAAGGTGGCGTTTCTCATGTGCAACGATAATTTCAAATGCTTTTTCGAGGGTATAGGTAATTTTATCATTGGCTGGAGAGGTAATTAATGTATTCTTCTCCAACAAAGGTTTGGCATTGCTGATCAGTGTTTTTAATTTTTCCTGATGTTCGGAAAACCTGGTTAGGATATCAGCCGGGACTTTGCTTTCTGAAGGTTGCCAGATGGGGAAGGTTTTAATTTTTTTATTTCGATCTGGTCCGGACGATTTTAAAATGAAATTTCCAAAAAAGTTATAAACCAAGGGCAGTTTTCCCCAAAATGGAACTTGAATTTGACCTTTATGTGCTTTTTCAAGCACAGGAATGTATGATTCATTGATAACAATAAGGTGGTCGATATTTTGACCAATACTCCAGGTATCAGGATTAGGTTTTACATTGAGCATGTCTGCAGGGAGGCTTCCAAATTCGTTTTGAAAGGCCAGGGTTGTAGTATCTATTTCTTTATGAAGGTTTTGAATGAAGGAACTCATATTCGGGCATTTTGATAAAACAATGCCCAAAGATAAAAAGCCGGCAACTAATCAATAATGAATGGTTGCCGGCAATGAATTTATGGACGTTTCAGGGATATTTTTTCAACATAAGAATCATTTTCAAAAAGGATTTTCAGAATGTAAATTCCGTCGGCCAGGTCTGGAGGAATATGCATTTCAAATAGGTCATTGGGTCTGCGAAAGAAATCATCACGGTAAACCAATTGACCTGTGCTGTTGTATAATTCCGCCCTGACGATTCCTTTAGGGACTTCAGACATTGAAACCAGCAGCTCACCACTAGTCGGATTAGGAAAAACCCGGATTCCGGTAAAAGAATCAGGTTCTTCAATATTGCTTTTATCTACCATAATTTGATAGACCACAAAACTATCACAACCAAAGCTACTGGTAAAGGATCGATAAATGGTCGTATCGTTTTGTAGTGTGATACCGAGGAAGCTGTCGCCTTTGTTGAAGGTGGTATCAATCAACACCTGTTCAACCGGAATAACTTTTAAATCCAAAACAATGAAGCTATCGCATCCACCTGGTAATGACCAGGACCAGTAAGTTCTGGTGTCTTCCGCATATTCATTTCCTCTGAATTCGAAAACCTCGCCCTGACAAATTTCTACCTTGATAGAATCGCCGATGAAGGGGCAGGTGCGGAATGAAAGGGGAGGGCAGGTATTGTTTTGATTGTCTTCCAAATAGGGAAAAATTGAAAGATTGATATCTGAATCAAAGGGAAGTGGAAAGGCGTTTTTATAAAATTCTCTGCCTCCAATGTCCCGCAGGTTGGCCAGATTGTTGGTGGAAGTTCCTGATCCGAGACTTATTTCGTATCCTTCTACACAAGGGTATATGGATGACCAGGCAAAGGTTTGGAAGACCGATGCCAACTGACTTGAACTTGGATTTTCAAGGGAGTCTATACATCGAATCTTTTTATCTGAATAGTGATAAATATTCCTGCTTAGGTTTTGGAAATATGGGCCAGTTTCAGGACTTGAAAATTGACAATTTAAGTTTGAAAACTCTTCCAAAAATTCTCTTTTCCAGGTCTTGCCAAAATCTTCGCTTGAATACAATATTTGGTGAGTGGTCCAGACAAAGATTTTTTCATCTTTATAATTTACCAACCTGGTTGGTGTTCCAGGTCCTTCCCATTCATTAAAAGTCCAATTTCTTCCCCGGTTTTCTGTGTAAATGATTCCCTGGCTGATAAGGGTAATAATGGTGTCGTAATTCAAAGATTTTGCAGATGAGATATTCTGGTAATAAGGGTACCGGATTTCCCAGGTCATGCCTCCGTCGTAAGTGAAGCCAATAGTTCCTTGATCACCATAAACGTATCCTTCCGTATCCGAGTCGAAGTAGAGTCCTTTTAAATCATAATTTTCAGGGTAATTCAAAGCGAACCAACTTTGACCACCATCAATAGTTTTAGCAGTTAATCCATCCTTCCCTATGATATACCCTATATTTTCCGAAGAGAAAAATATTTGTTCCGGTCCTGAATTGGGGATGAAAAAAACATTGGTCCAGGTGAGACCACCATCTTCAGTAATTCCAATTGAATCGTTGCCCAAGATTAACCATCCTTTGGTTTCGCTTATAAAAAAGAGGTCTTTGATGTTATTTCCGGCTTGGGTATTGATTGAAACCCACTCTGGGTCAGATGGGTTTTTGTGATAAAGAATGCTATTGCCAGAAATAGCCCATCCATAATCATCATTCACATAAAATAGTCTGGTAAATCCCGAAGGAGGATTAGGAAAAACTCTGTTCCAAACTTGTGGTTGTAGGGAATCATAAAAGACGTTTAAAACATGCCTGATACTATCACAGCCGGACTGATTTTCAACTGTATCTCTTAAAATTCCTTCAGATTCAATTTCCATTCCCTTCCAGGTAGTTGATTCTCCCGGACAAAGGATTAGGTTTTCGGTTTGAATTTGAAGGGTGGGTTGGGTCAGGCGTAGTTTGAAAGTGGTGTCGCAACCGTTGGGACTTTCTATTAGTACTTCAAAATTTCCTGGACTTGGGTATGTTTGACCTCTGAACACAAATGGATTTTTTACACATGTTTCAGATTCAATACTAAAATTACGGTTGCAATTTTCCTCTGTAAACAGTTTTCCATTACCACAAGCAAGATATTCTCCATCTAAATAAGCTTGACCAATTTCAAACCATAAAGTGCCATAATCTCTTGCATAATCACCAACGTCAAAAGAACCTGTAAAACCAAGTGTTTTTTGGTACACCAAATCAAAAGTATCCTCTCTGGTTCCCAGACTAATGTAATATCCATTAAAGTCTTCATCGGAATCCCATTTTAAAATAGTATTTCTGTTGTAATGACCTCCATCTGCTGGTTGGATATTTCGAATGGAACAAGTCTTATCTAATGGTACTAGTGATCCAACATAATTGTTTGGCCCAGTCAGATAAACCTTACCATCCGATAAAACATCTATTCCGAAATAGTTTCTTGATTCACTATGGTCAATAGGAATAGGGTAAATGGCATCAGGTAAGCTTATTTTGTAAGCTTTATCAGTGTCCTTAATAAAGTAAAAGTCTTTTCCATTGTTTGTCGAAAAGTATTTAAAGCTCTTTGGCTCTGGAAAATTAAGTTCGAAAAGACTCGATACAGCATCTGGTGAGAACAATATGTTTTCTTTGGTTAAAAAATAAAGCGAATCCTTCCCAATTCTTTGATAATCACCAATGAAACCATAGGAAGAATTATATGGGCGAATTGAAAAATCCTCACCTGCATTTAGACTTACCAGGATCTTAGATAAAGAGACGACTATAATTTCGTCTTCGTTGATCCAATCAATTTCTACTGCTCTATAATCAAGATCCAGTGAATTAATTATTTCCCAGCTTAATCCTCCATCCAAGGATTTCCAAAGGTCATTGTTTGAATCCAAGGCTATCATTTTTTCTTCATTCAGGTAACTAGCTTTTTTTATTTCTGTCGGAAACCTGAAAAGCTCCTGCCATGAATTTCCTTTATCTATTGTTCTATATAGCTTTTTATTCCTGTCTATTAAAAATCCTATTTCATTGTTGACGAATTCAATCTTATTGATTCCACCATAAGGAAATTCAGGGTCAACCGTGTAGGATTGGCCATTGTCTTGACTGACCATCAGTCGATTTCCATGAAAAATTAAAGTAGAATCGAATTTGTAGGCTTTTGAAAAACTTCCATTGTCATAATGTCCGTAATAGGTATAATTTTTTAAAAAATCTGAAGATTCAAGAACTGAACCGGTTATGTTTCTGTAATATGTTTTATTGTTAATCTTATAAACATCAATCAGGTCCAAAAAAGGAATTGTAACCTGGTACCAGGTTTCGCCAAAATCATCAGTCTTAAACACTACATTAGTGTATTGATTTACCAACATTCCTTTTTTGTGGTCTTCTTTAAATAACCAAATTAAAGGAAAGCTGGAAATGTTTTCATTTGCCTGGAATTTCATTTCCCAAGTCTGACCTCCATTCTCGGTTTTGTAGATATTGTTCTCTGTATCTTGATAAAATCCGGTTTGGAAATCTTTGTAATAAAAGGTTGAAATTGTGGTGCCTGTTTCGGGTCTGATTTTTTGGTGTCGACCATCCTGATGATAAAAGTCTATAGTGTTGGATATCTTATCCAAAAGGTAAAAATGGGTTGAATCGGGAAAGTAATATGGTTTAGATTGGTGAGGAGTTTCTACTCGTATATATGTTTGGAAAAAATCAGAGGAAAAATATAAATAATCGTATTGAGTATAAAAAAGGCTTTTCCCGAAACCTTTGTAAATCTGATTTGAATTTGAAGGTTGAAGGTTTTGATTTTGCCATGAATAACCTCCATCTTCGGAATAAAATAAAGTGTTTCCATTTTTAATCGCCAAGGTTACACTATCTACGAGAAGTACGTAAAGTGCATTGATTGGAACATTAAAATCATAAATCTTATCCCAGGAACTTCCACCATCAATACTTTTTTGAACTTCACCATTTCTAAAAAATGCCCAGATAAGACTATCAGAATAATTATACGTGTACACTTCTTTACCCATCTGGTCGGGTAGAATAGGAGAAATCTTTTGGGCGGGTGAAGTATGGTAAAAACAACAAAATAAGCCTAGAAGTAAAAGGTAGTTTTTCATTTTCACAGGATTAAGGTAAAGGGAAAAAGGAAGGCCCCAATTAAAAAATCAGGGCCTGGTTACCTATTTAAAAACAATTTTTCCTGTGGCTAATTTTTCTTTTTCTTGAGAAGTGATAACAAAGAAATAGAGGCCATTTTGTAAATCATTTCTTTGAACTTCAATTTGAAGACTTCCGCTCTTTTGGCTTCTTACCAGCTTTCCATTTATATCAAATAAGTCAAGATTCACCTTCTTGCCTGGTTCCATTCCGTCCAACTGAATGAATATTCTTTCAGTTGCTGGATTTGGATACGCACTTACTTTTATCTCCGGCTGAAAGGTTTCAATTGAACTTACAACAATTTCAGGCTCATCCAAGGTGTGGAGTGTAGTGTTGGTAACAATTGGATCGTTGAAGTCAAAATAAATGCTGGCAGTATTATTTAATTCAGTTTTTAAGGCCAAATCCGGCTTATGTTGAACGTAATACTTCACAAATCCGTGAGATGCAGGTTCATTTACATTGCTGTCGGGCAACATGATATCTTTGAAGGTAAACCTAAGTATTCCTTCTTCCAGCACTTTGTAATTTAAAGTATGACTGCTCGCACCAATTCTAAAAGTAGAAGGATTAAAAGTTGAAGCAAGGGTGTCCAGTATGACTACTTTAAATGCAGTGTCCGTACCTGTATTCTGAAAGCGAATCAAATATTCCATCTCAGTGCCTGGTCTCACTTCCTTGTTAGTGCCTATCCCTGAAGGAAAGCCTTGTTTGTCATTGGGGTCGAAAGAACCTCTGTTTTCAGTACAGTCGGTATCCGTAAAAGGATCATTTGCACCTAAAGGAAATGCATTGATGAATCCTTTTGAAAATTGCCCATCTCCATCCGGATCACATGCTTCAATTCCTGCTGAGGCCAATAATTTACTGCCCGGAAGATTGTCCTCCTGTATGCGAAGACGGTAAGTACGTCCGTCTGCATTATAATTGAAAGTAGCATTCTGGCCAGCATCCAATTGAATGAATTTCGCAGGCAACAATTCCTCGTCTGCGTATGCAACTATGTAGGCCTTTTCATCCATGCCTACGCTTCCGTTATTTTGTACTTTAAAAACTACCTGATTTCCATTACAGCTGGGAGTAATGCCAATGACCGGCTTTTCTTCTCCACCACCACAAGGGCCATTAGGATAAATGGTAGCCTCGGTACAATGGGTTTGTCCAATGAATGTGCTATCGCAATCAACCAATACCTCAATTTTAAATTGACCGCATTCTCCGGGATTGATATTTCCCAATTGGAAGTTTAATAATTGGCCATTTTGGGAAGAAAATGGAATGGAGGAAGAAACATATGACACATCTTCATCCAGCAAAACCTGAACATAGGAACCCGAAGCGGCTTGAGTTCCTTCGTTACAATAATTGATATAATAATAACTTGGAAAACAACGACGCAAAAGAGGTGTAGTCACATCAATGGTTAAATAAGGGCAGGTTTCAAGGGCATTTGCTCCAAGGTCTTCTTCTATAACCGTAGTGTGATCAACTATGGTAAAGTCGATAGGGTCTCCACAATTCTCCCATAAATCATTCGGAGCTACCAGACTTACCTTGTAATCACCTTCTTTTAAAAAAAGAAAATACGATCCATCAGCTCCCGATGTGGTATAATAATCATCTGTTCCATCACTTACCAATACTTTCCAATTGGCCAAAGGCAACTCTGCTGTACCCGGCTGGCAATCTTCATCTGCATCGAAGTATACATTTCCGGTTATCAAGCCCTTGTCGTTTTGGCAGCTTATGGTATGTCGTAAAATTAGTCCGTTAGCTTCCGAAAATTCGAACGGAGTGGGATCATCTGATAGGCAAATGCTGCCAGTTTGATTACCCTTTAAGCTAAAGATTCCCCTGAATAATTCTTCACCAGATGCCAGGGTTACTGATGCTAAATTGTATTCAATCCAATTAAAAGTCAAATTGGATGAATTACTTGGTTGATAGAAGGTTTTTGCGTCAATTCCTTGAGGTAAGCCTGTTAGGAAGATGGTATCTAATTCAAAAATTGAAGTATCAAAGGAAACACTTCCCTGTATGGACAAAATATTCGTAAATCCATCCGCACTAAATGAGGCAATGGCTTTTTCATTTACATTATCAATGTAAGTATTGACAAAAAAGTCAACTTGGGCCTGTACTGAAATGGAAAAATAAAATGAAAGGCAAAAAACTGCAATCAGTCTCAAACGCGTAAAAGTTCGCATGGGATTTTAGGTTTTTAGTTTAACAATTAGCTAAAAGTCAAGGTGTTAGCATGACTTTTCTTCACTGTATAAATATACTGCAATAGTTTGTTTAAGTTTTGGACAGATGTGCTACGATGTTGAGCTTTTTTTATTGAAAATTATTTTTAAAATATTGATAATCAAATTATTGTATTTAAATGCCGGTTTAAAAAGTTGACTTTTTTAATAAAAATTACCTTTAAAAAAGGTCAAATTTTAATGAAAAAGTATTGTTCCGCTTGAAATTATTCCTTCATTCTCCTTTTTTAATTGAAAATAATAGGCTCCGGAATTCAAATCCTTTTTTTCAATTTGTATATCACTGCCTTTTGAATTTAATTGAAATACCTTCTTCCCAAAACTATCGAATAAGGCCAATTGGATGGATTCACTTTTTAAATAATCGGGAATAATAAAAGTGATTTTATCATTTGCCGGGTTTGGAAAGGTTTTTATCTCTATCAATTCTAATTGTTGATTTTTTGCTCCCAAAATCAACTCCGGTTCTCCAATTGTGTGCATATTTGGTTCGGTAATAATTGGAGAATTTCTGTCGAAATAAATAGCTGCCCTGTTTAAAAGTTTAGTGCCTGATTGAAGGTTTTCTTTGGGTTTGATTTTGAAATTTACAAATCCCTGTGACCCTTCTAAATTAGTTGTACTATCTGGCAGCTCGATGCCGGGAAAGCTAAATTTGATAATGCCCTTTCCAAGAAATTCATATCGGTAAGGATGACTTGAAATGCCGGGTTGAATGCTACTGAAATCGTACAAATTAGATAGCGTATCTAAAATTACAACTTTAAATGCCGTATCATTTCCCGTGTTTTGAAATCGAATTCTATAATCCAAACCAACTCCGGATTGAATAATGTTTTCTTCACCAAAGCCTAGAGGAAAGCCTGTTTTATCATTGGGATCAAAAGAACCTCTGTTGGTTTCGCAACTGGTGGAATACCATAAATCAAAATCAGAATAGGGGAAATTTTGAATCACCGGTACCTGTTGAATGGCTCCGGTAAAACCACAAAATTCAAGGGCTCTCCCTTGTATTATTTTACCATCATTGTTTTGAATTTGAATTAGAACAGTTTCCTCATCAGAGTTTTGTCTGAATAGCTTTTCCTCACCGGATGTCAGATCCAATGGTTCAATTTTTCTCAAGGTCTCATCCTGAAAAATTAAAACTTTGTAATCAGATATGGGAAGCGTACTGGAGTTTTTGACGAAGAATAAAGCTTCGCTTCCGGTACACCTTACCTCTATGTTGATTTCCGGTTGATTAAAGTAATTTCCACAGGGTGGGTGAGGATAAATTCTGGCTTCTGTACAATGGGTTTGTCCTACAATAGTACTATCACAATCAACTTCAACAAATATTTTGAAATCTCCGCATTCCAATGAAGGTAAGTCACCCATGTTAAAGGTTAACAGCTGGCCGTTTTGATTGGAAACCGGAATGCTGGCATCTAAAAATACAAGGTATGGATCCAGCTTTACTTCAATATAGGTTCCGGCAGAACTAATCGAGCCTTGATTGCAATATTCTACGATGTAAAAGGCCTCTTCACATCGCCTCAACCTTGGAGTTGCTATTCTTATTTCTGGTATGGGGCAAATTTCATCTGTTTTTGCACCTAAATCAACATTTTCCTGTAAGCCCGGACTCAAATAAACCTGGGTAGAATTGGTATTACAAGGTTCCCAGATATCACGATCCGGAATTAAATCAATTTCATAAAGTCCGGTGTCCAGGTATATCTGGTAATCACCATTTTTGTTGGTATTGGTATAAAAAGTATCCAGGCCGGAAATCCCTCTGACTAACCAATTTCTCAATGGACTTTCATTTGCATCCAGACTGCAATTTTGATTTAAGTCTGCAAACAAATTTCCGGAAATGCTTCCCTGATTGCTTTCGCAATAAAACTCATGGAAAATTAGGTTGCCATCGCTGTTTATAAATTCAGCATTGTAAGAAATGTCATCCAGGCAGGCCTCACCCATTTGACTCGTCTTTAAATCAAATAGAAGCTTAAATAATAATGTACCATTTTCAAGGGTCTCACCATCAAATGCAATTCCTGCTTGATACCAGTTTACAGAAATGACATCAGGCGGCCAGGGAGGAAAAAATAAATTATCCTCACTAAAAGCCTCCAATCCAGAATCAATTAAAGTATCATATGTCATAATACTGGTGTCATAACTTATAGAAAACTGGAAAGAAACCATCGACACAAAGTTTTCAACCCAGACTGCCATTACTGCCTTGTCCAAAACAGGATCGTAGTAATTGTTTGCGTGGAGTTTCACATTCGGAAGCTGTGCATTAGCACCAGCCATCAGTACTAAAAAGAATGAGCAGGATAGAATTAGTTTTCGGATTGGGGACATGATTTTTATTTTAGTTTGAATTATAGCAGAGCGTGAAAGTAATTCCCGCTTTTTATTTTACCATTCAAAACTAAATAAGTTTCATAAGTCCCTCCAGGTTAAAATTTAGAAATTGTTGAATGTGATTTGAAGGTCTTTATTTATAAATCTTCTGATTTTCAATTCATTGGATTTGAATGAGTACTTGATTTGTTGATTAAAAAAGTAATTTCACTTCATTCCTTTTTTAGATTTTATCAACTATCATATAACAGCTCGAATAATTTCCTGATTGTCTGAAGGTTAGGCTATTCGCCATTCGAAGTTCGCTTTTCGTTTTTAAAGGCCTCGTGAATCGTAAACCGTAAATTCCACAAATACCAGTTGGAAAGCTCCTCCAACCTGTTATTCTACTTGTATTATGGGAAATTCCCATCAAGGAACTAAAAGCAAAGATTTTGAAAACCTGATTCAATTAAATAGGCGAAGAGTTTTTGATCTTCGCCTTTTTAATAGTTTGTATCGAATATCAAGAGATGTAATTGGTTGGTTATGATATTTTTATTTTGAAGGCCTCGTAAATCGTAAACCGTAAATTCCACAAATACCATTTGGAAAGCTCCTCCAACCCGTTATTCTACTTGTAATACGGGAAATTCCCGTCAAGGAACTAACTTCTAATCTTCAAAAACCGAACAGGTTCAGATTTTCCACTGCTCTGCACAAGGATGAAATACATACCTGAAGGTAAGTCTGATACATTAAAAGTTTCAGCATGGAATCCCTTAGCATCCTGAATGTCTCCTTCTCTCACCATTTGTCCTCTTTCATTGAAAATACCATAATGCAGAGATTCCAGGTTGGAAAAATAACTCAAGGTTACTTCGGTCTCTACAGGATTTGGATATACATTATAAGGAGTAAAGTCTTTGTAAATAATTCTGTCTGCAGCTGCATTTCTGTCTTGAACACCTCCGGGAGGCGTAAATTGATTGGGAACTACCTGGGCATAGGCTTCATCATCTTCTTGTGGAGTAGGATTCATACCATTTGCCGGACTTGAATCAGCGTCTTGCTGACTTACAAGAATCACTTCAGCGAAAATATCAAATGCAGTTGGTTGAAGGGTGAAAACTGTTAATCGCATGGTAGCAGTTTCTCCTGGAGCCAAAGCAGGAATATCCCATCTATCTAAGTATTGATTGTAAATTCCCAGAGATTCACTTTTTGAAGCATAAGCCACTCCTTGGGGGAAGGGAACTGAAACAGTTATGGATGTAGCCTCATCTGTTCCGAAATTTGTTAATACAAGATCAAAATTAATGTATTCATAAAGGTTGAAAGAAGTTTTGTTGGTTGTAATATTCAATTCAAGGTCTATCAAATCATTTCCTCCCATTCCTCCACCTGATATTACCTGTACAGGTTTTGAATTCAAGTTGTTTCCTTCGTTTGATTCAACTACTTCATTGTCTGCATCTCCCTTAAAAATCAGGTAATAATTACCCGGCTGTACATTGCCGGGAATCATTACCGCTTTGTTGATGGGAATATAATCCATTGCCGGGATGCTGGTGAAAGACTCAACACCCAGTAATAAATCATTTGCGCTTAAATTATTATCTGTTGAAAGGTAGTATTTCAAATGGTTCATGCCTGCAGGAGCATTGCCGACATTCCTGGCTTTGATGTCGAAGGTCAACAAGTCACCGGGTTCTATTTGTGGTTCTACACTTACAATTCCCACTATACAATCAGGCATCTGACCCCCTCCTGTACCTGCATTTAAGATAACTACTGCCTCATCATCTTCTACAGGTGTAAGGCTGTTATTGTTGTTTGGTGTAGAATCATCGTCAGGCTGGCTGCATTGTGTTTCCTGGGAAAAGATGGTTACCGTATTGGTATTTAAGGTAAAAAGTTGCAGGTCTAAAGTCATACTTTGACCTGCCCCTATAGCAGGCACTTGCCAGATTCCATCCCAAAAGTTATAGGTCGTACCGGCGGGTACTGTTTGACCGCTATAAGCCATTTGGTTTGGAAAAGGTAGGTGTACCAAAATGTTGCTGGCATTTTCACCGCCATTGTTAAAAAGTGTGAGTGAGACGGTAACATTTGAATAGATCGGAGGGTTGAGGTTGGACGCTGACATCGAAAGTTCAAGATCCACACCTCCATTTGGATTGGGTACCCCGGTGATGTTTACCGGTTTGGTTCCAATGTTGTTATTTTCATTTGACTCATTGATGTCTCCATCAGTGTCAACTGCTAAAATCAAAAAATAATTTCCGGGATTGGTATTCGGGTTAATATTCAGATTTAAATTGGAAATAGAAATATTTGACCCACTTACGATGCCATTTGAATTGGCAGAAGCCAATTCAATATCACCTGCATCAACCGTTTGATCATTGGATAAATAAATCCTGTATACAAAAGATCCCGCATCGGCATTTCCAATATTATTAATGTTGGCAGAGAAAGAGCCACTTTCTCCTGCCATCAATGAAGCTGGAAAAGAAATTCCTTGTGGTATTAAATCAGCCAAGGGAGTGCCAGGGTCACCGGTTCCATTGATGGTGAAACTGCCATTGTTATTGGCATTGTTACCGTCTACAGGATTACTTGAACCTAACTGTGAAGAAACGGTAATAGGATCTTCTGATAATAAAAACAGCGTTAATTCTACCGTTTCAACATCACCCGGCTGTATATTGCTAAGGTTCCAAAAGGTTGTCCAGGAATTGTAATTACCTGCAGAAACTGTTTGACCTACAAAGGCAAGATTATTTGGGATTGGGATTTCAATAGTAGCGCTGGAAACGGCAGTACTCCCCAGGTTTTCAACCTGGACGGTAATCAGGGTATTGGTGTAAATTCCTACTGAACCTGAGACTCCTGAAACTGTAACGGAAAGATCAGTTTGAGCATTGGCAGCACTAAAACAGATGAGTGTGAAAAGAGCAATTAGATTCATAGCTAGGCTCCTCCCACCCTTTTTGTAAGGGTAAAGCATGTTCATAATTTTTGTTAACCATCAGGTAAAAAGTTGGAGGAGACTACAGTTCGTATCTGATGAGCGGCATTTACTTAGTGTTGAAATGCCTAAAACAGGAAACAAAGGTAAGGGGAAGGGATGGGGATTGGATACACCTTGCGCTGGGTATTTTAAATGACGAATGACGAGTGTAGAGTGACGAATAGTAAGTTAAAAACTCGTCACTCTACACTCGTCATTCGTCATTTAATCAAAGCTCCATACTTCGCTCTTAACTTTTGCACCTTTGGATTGATTACAATCTCACAATAAGGCTGGGTGGAGTTTTCTTTATAATAATTTTGATGGTAGTCTTCTGCAATGTAAAAGGCGCTGGCTGCAGTAATTTCGGTTACAATAGGATCCGGCCAAAGCGTAGGTGCAAATTCACTTTTTACCTTTTCGGCTACTGCCTTTTGATTTTCATTGTGATAAAAAATAGCTGATCGATATTGGGTTCCCCTGTCTGCTCCCTGGCGATTTAGGGTAGTTGGATCGTGGGTTGTAAAAAAGATTTCCAGCAAGGTTTCATAAGAGATTACATCAGGATTAAATTGGATTTGGATTACTTCTGCATGTCCTGTAGTGCCATTGCAAACTTCCCTGTAAGCCGGATTTTTGATATGACCGCCCATATAACCCGATACTACTTTGTAAACTCCTTTTAAATCTTGAAAAACTGCTTCCACACACCAAAAACATCCCGCTCCAAATGTTGCAATTTTCTGATTTCCCTGATTCATGTTATGTACTTTTTGTTATGGTTTGAATCTGAATTTTAAGCCCCTTTTTTTAAGAAAGAGAACTATAATTAAATGATTTAATTTAAAATCAATCCTATGATGGAAATCAACAAATAGAATAAAAAGTGGTTGCAAGGAGTACATTCTGACCATCAAAATTTGTTTTTTATCACTTTTTTTTCAAAAAACACCTTGATTATCAGGTTATAATGAACAAGGAGGCTGTTTATTTATGCTGGAGAATGTTATATTTGTTTGCAGCACCAAGAAAAAGGCCCATGTCAATTAAGCTCCCCAATCTTACCAAACGTTACTACACCACCGGTGAAGTGTGCAAGATGTTTGGAATCACCAGGGCCACGGTGCGCTATTGGGAGGAGAAATTTCCACAAATCGAACCTCAAAAATTCAAAAACGGCGAACGCCGTTTTCTCGCCGACCAGGTTCGTCACCTCGAACAAATTTATATCCTCGTTCGCGAAAAAGGTTACACCATCCAGGGTGCCCAACAAGAACTCGACGAAAATAAAAAGTGGTACAAGGAAAAAGAAGAAATCCTGGCAAAGCTGAAAGAAGTAAGAAAGGGATTGGAGGAGCTGGGGGCTGGGTTCTAGGTGCTGGGTGCTGGGTGCTAGGTTCTAGGTGCTGGGTGCTAGGTACTGGGTTCTAGGGTTAAGGTTGCATATTATTAAATCGCTTTTGAGGAGAATAGGGGGGTGAGAATTCTGACATGATCAATTGAATTTTTGATTTTTGACGTTTGATTATTGAAGTATTGAAAAGGTGCTTGCTATTTGAAAATAGCAGTAAAACCTAATTAGCTGATTGAAACTAACTTATTAATGGTGGATTCTTCTCTTGACCTTAAAGAGTGCGGAAAAAGGTTGCATCCCTCCACCCTTACCAGCGCCTAGCTCCTAGCTCCTAGCGCCTAGTACCCAGCACCCAGAACCCAGCACCTAGCACCCAGAAAAACAAAGGGCACATGACAGAAAGGAAGGAAAAAAAATGGTGCTCTGCCGTGTGCCCTGGATTGAAGATGGAGTATTGCAAAGATAACTAATTTCAGTTGTCGGTCGCAATAGGTTCTTCGAATTTTTTCTTCACTTTTCCTTTATGATTGAATACCAAATTCACCAATAAGGTCGGTGTTTCGAAGCTTACCTGGTATTTTGGTTTCTTCTTTGGAACCTCAGTTTTTAAAATCGCACTTACAGATCGGATCTCAGTATATTCCTTTTTCCAACATTTTACCACTTTGGAAGGAAGGCCGGATTCTTCAATTTGAGTATTCGTTTCTATCCATTTTCCTGATGGGGAGAAAATGGCAACAGCATATTGTTTTCGACTGTTGAAAAAGCTGGCTGTATAGTTTCCTTCTATATTTTCCCATTCTATAATTTCGCTATTGGGATAGGTAGATTTAAACGTTTGCATTACCGCGTCGGGTACTGCCTGGGCAAATATTGAAACTGAAAAAAGTATTGCAAACGAAAGGAAAATTGTTTTTCTATAATTCATACTCAGATTCTTGAATTCGGAATTGATTTTGCCAAAGGTAGCATTTTGGAAGTTAACAAGGGATTTGAAATTACAGGGTAAATTTTAATGGATTCTATCTTGAAAAGATTTAGGAGTCGTGTACCCAACGAAAAAATATGGCTTTTATTTATAGTCAGACCACCCAGATATTAGCATCAAATACCCTTTTTTTTACCTTTGTCAGGTTTTATGGTAAACGAGGTGCTTTTGGTGCCAGGGATTTAGAAAATTATCACCTAATTCACTGACCTGAAAGTTAAAACAGATTAAAGAAATTTTTTCAGTCTGTTAAATCTCAAACTTATTACACCATTATACGTACACCGTGCATCTCAATACTGGTTTAAAAAAGCCGTATAAAGCTGCATTTTAATGCTCAAATCGAAAAATTCTTCAAAAATTAAAGAAGCATATGTTTAAGCGACTGGTGAATCTTTCTGGCTGGCTGACCTTTGCCATTGCCACCATAGTCTATTATCTGTCTGCAGAAAGAGTGGGTAGTTTGTGGGATTGTGGAGAATTCGTATCCGGAGCCTATAAATTAGAAGTTGTTCACCCTCCGGGAGCACCCTTGTTTTTGTTGGTAGGCCGTATTTTTACGGTATTCGCCGAAATGTTTTCCAATAATCCGGAGTCCATTGCCTTTTCCGTCAACCTGATGTCAGGGATTTGTACGGCTTTTGCAGCAGCCTTTGTTGCCTGGTCAACCATCATTCTTGGCAAACTTGCCTTGAAAGGCAGAGATGAAGAACCGGAAGGTGCAGAAATGTATGTTTTGGCCGGAGCTGGTTTGATAGCAGGACTTTCTACTGCCTTTGCGACTTCCATTTGGTTTTCAGCTGTCGAGGGTGAGGTGTATGCCATGTCTACCATGTTTACTGCCATGGTGATGTGGGCAGTAATGAAGTGGTACAATCTTCCTGACAACCCGACTTCTGACCGTTGGTTGGTATTTGCGGTTTTCGCTGCGGGATTATCCATCGGGGTTCACTTGTTGTCTATTCTTACTTTCCCTGCGCTTGCATTATTTTATTATTATAAAAAATACAAAAATCCAACCATCAAGGGCATGATTATATCTGCAGTTCTTGGGGTTGCATTGATTAGTATTATACAAATATTTGTCATCATCGGTATTCCGACCCTTTGGTCTAAAATGGAATTGTTGATGGTGAACAGCTTTGGATTGCCATTCCATTCCGGTTTGATTCCAACGCTTTTGATTGTAGGAGCAGTTTTTTACTTCTTGCTTCGTTATGCACATCAAAAAAGCAATCACCTGGTAGAATTGCTGGCAGTTTCGCTGATGTTGGTAGTGATAGGATTTTCAACCATTGGTATCGTTGTGATTCGTGCGAATGCAAATCCTCCTATCAATATGAACGACCCGTCAGATGCGATGCGTTTGCTTCCTTATTTGAATCGTGAGCAATACGGTGAGCGTCCGTTATTGAGCGGACCTACCTTTGAGGCTAGTCCTTCCGGAACAGAGACTTCTGATAAATACGGTAGAGTAGGTGATAAATACGAAGTGGTAGATGAGAAAATCTCCTACAAGTACAAGGATTCAGATAAAATGTTCTTTTCACGTATGGGAGATCCTTCTCAAGGACGCCCCGATCTTTATCGGGCCTGGGTAGGAAAAGAAAATGGGAAAATGACCTTTGGGGACAACCTCAAATTCCTGTTCCGTTACCAGGTCGGATGGATGTATTTCCGCTACTTCTTCTGGAACTTTGTCGGTCGACAAAACGGAGACCAGGGATTGTATGCATGGGAAAAGAAAAACGGAAACTGGATGTCGGGAATCAAACCGATAGACGAAGCTCATTTGTATAATTTGGATAAAGAACCCGAATCACTTAAAAATAACAAGGCAAGAAATCTCTATTTCGGATTGCCTTTGATTTTTGGATTGTTTGGATTGTTTTATCATTTCAAAAAACGACAAAATGAGGCAACAGCCCTCATGGCCTTGTTTATCATTACCGGTTTGGGTATCATCATTTATTCCAATCAGCCTCCAAACGAACCTCGTGAGCGTGATTATGTACTGGTCGGATCCTTCTTTACCTTCTGTATGTGGATAGGTATGGGAGCCATCGCCTTGTATGAAATCCTCAAGGAAAAAGCCAATTTGAATATGATGGCTTCTGCGGGAGTAGCAACTTTGTTGGTTTTCACTGCTCCATTGTTGATGGGAACTCAAAACTTTGATGACCACGATAGAAGTGATATTAAAGCATCGAGGGATTATGCGACCAATTTCCTAAATTCCTGTGAGGAGAATGCCATCATTTTCACCTATGGTGATAATGATACGTATCCATTGTGGTATGCCCAGGAAGTGGAAGGAATCAGAACGGATGTCAGGGTAGTAAACCTTTCATTGATTGCGGTTGATTGGTACATCAATCAGTTGAGGAGAAAGGTAAACGACTCACCTGCTATTAAGATGACCGTTCCTGCTGAAGCGATTCGTGGTAAGAAACGTAATTCTGTTTTGTACTACAATCCGGGTGGAAATGATCGAGCGATGACCATGACAGATTGGTTGACCTTTATTGGAGAAGACCATCAGTTGAGAGGACAGGGTGGAAGAACCATTGAAAGTTATTTCCCATCCAGAAATGTATTTATTCCGATTGACAAACAGAAAATTGTTTCCAATGGAGTAGTGCAGCCGGAAGACGCACCGAATATTGTAGATAGAATTGATTTCAATTTTACCCGTGATTATTATTTGAAAGACGATATCGCCATTTTGGATATCATCAATTCAAATCTTCATGATCGCCCGGTCTACTTTGCTGTAACTTGCCGTCCTGATAATATGTTTGGACTTCAGGATTACATGCAGCTGGAAGGTTTGGCATTGAGAGTTGTTCCTTTGAAAAACCCTTCTGACAAGCGTTACAGTGTAATGGGCAATGGAAAAGTTGCAACCGATATTTTCTATGACAATGTAGAAAACAAGTTCAACTGGGGTAATTTCGACAAGAAAGACCTTTTTGTCAATCACAGTTATGGCCCAAGTGTGCAGAGTCACAGGATTACCATCCTAAGAGCTGCAGAAGCTTTCATGGCCAAAGGTCAGAATGACAAAGCAATCGATCTTGCAGATAAATACTTCGAAGGTTTCCCTGAAATGAATTTCCCTTACGATTACAACACCATGTTGCTCATCAATGTATATGTGCAGGCGGGTGCAAAAGACAAGGCGAAAATTCATTTGAAGAAATTGGCCATCGAAGTAGCAGATTACCTTGATTTCCTATATTCACTGGATCAGGATCAATTGGATGGCGGGTCTGAATTTGCCCGTGATCTCCAGTTCATGAACCGTACCCGTGAAGAAATCAACAACGCCCTTCGAACTTTGGAGGATGAAGAATTCGCCAAAGAAATTGGCGCCATACTGGAACCCTATAATTTAGGGAATCCGAAAAACTAGTAAAAAAGGGAAGCCGGCCGGCTTCCCTTTTTTATTTTAGATTTTAAGTTTTAGATCTTAGGTTTTTGATTTTGATTGTAATTGGATTTTATTTGCGAGATCTTAATTTTCGTTTAAAAAGAATCCTAAATCAGAAACAATCTGTGCCAGGATTTGTAGTTTCCGTAAACCGTAAACCGTAAACCACCGTAAACCGTAAACCGTAAACCGTAAACAGCGACTTATGTCTCACGATCATACGCCACCCAAAATTCGTTTTCCTCATTTTTTAGAAAAGTTTCCGGAAGTTGAAATGCCGGTTACCTTGGGTGAGAATACCCATTTGGAATTTAGCAAGGTGAATGATCCTCTACCGGATTTGATGGTTGAGCAGTTTATCATGGCTTGGGAAGATACCTTGAGGGATGAGTTTACCGAGTACATTGCTTGTTTTCAGATTGCTAAGGTTAAGGAATTTCATGCGGTTGTGTATTGGAGAGCTGGTTTGATGGATTACCGTTATATCCTGATGACTTATACCAAGCAAGGTGAGTACATCGACCATAAAGTGATTGCCGGAACCTATAGCGACGGAGAAAAAGTAACACTCTCGGTAGCAACCATTGAAGAAGATTGGACGATAAATGTAGCCAGCGGTCAAAATGAAGGAGAAGACGCTGATTACGATGCGGAAGGTAGTACGGTGTTCTCTATGGAATTGATGCCCGACGGAACCATCGAGCATGTTATTTAAAGCCTAGTTGTTTAGAATCACCATAATGATTTGAGCAACCAAAGCGGCCATGCTCACCATTAGGAATCGAAGTGAATTACTCACATCCTTAAATTTTTGCTGGGCAATTTTGGCATTGATGTAAATCTGTCTTGCCAGGTCATCATCCAATCCAACCTTGCTATTCATTACTTCGTGGCTGTGCAATCGGAAATCTTCCATGGAAGTATGATTCTGTACTACAGAGCCAAAAAAGATAATTGAATTGTATTCTTCATTAACGATTCTTGGGCTCATGCTTTTGAATCCATATACGATAGCCAAAAGAGAAGTAATTCCCGCGATACTGCTCACCGTAATGTAAAGTGGAGAATCTCCTACCAATTCGATAATCCGATTAAGGTTGGTAAAAGCGATGGTGACCAATAATCCGTAAATGGTCAGAATGCCGGTTGCTTTGGCATCTGAATATCGAATCCAATCTAAATTCGTTTCCAGGATTTTCCAATAATTCTCCGTCTTCTCATCCATTTGTTTGTATTTTACTGGTAAATATATTGAAAAGACTTTTTCCAGTGGTGGATCTGCTATGTTACAAGCTAAATAATATGAGTAGAAGGACTTAACCTGATATTTGTGAAGTTTACGGATTACGATTTACGGTTTACGTGGCTTTTAAAAACGAAAGGCGAACGTCGAATAGCGAATAGCGCCCCCAGACAATGTCATTGCTAAGACCGAAAGTTGAAATAATAAAATGACTGAGTTGCGTCCGTTGCGGTTAACCTTGGCGTCCGTTGCGTGAACCAAAATATTAGAATTGAAATACAATAGTATTTGAATATCAGATTATTAAGTTTTGAAAATAAATGACTCTGCTAAAAAATATGAGTAGTAGACTTAACCAGATATTTGTAATTTACGGATTACGATTTACGGTTTACGAAGTTTTTAAAAGAAAGGGAACGTCGAATAGCGAAAAGCGAACCCCTCAGACAATGTCATTATTAAGAGACCGAAAGTTGAAATCTAAAATGACTGAGTTGCGTCCGTTGCGGTTAACTTATGTCCGTTGCGTGAACCAAAATTAGGAATTGAATACAATAGCATTTGAATATCAGACTATTAAGTTTTAAAATAAATTCTGCTAAATAATATGAGTAGTAGACTAACCTGATATTTGTGAAGTTTAACATTTACGGTTTACGTGTTTTTTAAAAGAAAAGCGAACGTCATGAAAGCGAATAGGAACCACCAGATAATCAGTTAATTATCTTAGATTTTGAGAAAATTTATTTTTATGAAATACTTCCTGATTTATCTAAGCAGTTTTTTCCTTTACATCCTACTGGATATGTTATGGATTCAGGTTATTGCTAAAAATTTCATTCATAAAATGGTTGGTCCTCTTATGGCTGAAAATGCTGATTTGAAGGCAGGGATACTTTTTTACTTGATTTTTGCTGCAGGGATAACAGTGTTTGCTGTAGTACCAGCTCTTGAAAGTGGAAGTTGGACCAAAGCCATGACACTTGGTGCCTTACTTGGGCTGGTCAGTTATGGTACCTATGAATTGGTGAACAGAGCGCTATTGAAAAATTGGCCCTACACTTTGGTTTGGGTGGATATTGCTTATGGAATTATTGCCTGTGCACTGGTTTCGACTTTGGTCTATTGGCTTGCAGATAAGTTCTTTTGGCAGTAAAATATTCCTATCGAAATAATAAAGGGTTTTATCTATTGCAGTAGGGCATTTTAAAGGGCTTTCTTACATTTGACAAACAGGTAAAATTCTTCCACTATGATGAACAGAAAGGAAAGTATACGTCTCGCCTTCAGTGCAGTCCGGGCCAATTTATTACGTGCCATTCTTACCTTAATGATCATTGCCTTTGGAATCATGGCCCTGGTAGGTATTCTAACAGCCATCGATAGTGCAATTTTTGCTTTGAGTGATAATTTTTCAAAACTCGGTGCCAATTCCTTTACCATCTCTCCCAAAAATGAAAATGTAAGAGGCAATCGACACGGTCGAACCGCTAAAGAGTCTGAACCCATTTCTTTCGATGAAGCCATGGAATTTTCGGAGCGTTTCGAATACAAAGGAAATGTTTCAGTATCCATGTTTTGTACCAGGAATGCTGAAGTGACCCACGACGAGGAAAAGACCAATCCAAACGTAATGCTGGATGGCGTAGACGAGAGTTTTTTAGCTTTAAATGCCTATGAATTGGAAGAGGGTAGAAATTTTACCAACAACGAAGCGACTAATGGTGCTTACCTGGCCATCATTGGAAACGATATCGTTGACCAACTTTTTGCCGGTAAGTCTGATAAGGCTATGAATAAAAGCATTTCCATAGGAAATGGAAAATACAAAGTAGTCGGCGTACTCAAATCCAAGGGTTCGAGCATGAATCAAAATGATGATCGCAGGGTCTTGATTCCCCTCCAAACCGGCAAGCGATTTTATGGTACTACCCAAACTTCTTACAAGATAACCGTAGGGGTAAATAATTCTACCGATATAGACGATGCTGCTGCCTATGCTACCGGACTGATGCGAAATGTGCGACGACTCAAGGCTGCTGAAGAAAATGATTTCGAAATTTTTAAATCGGATGGTCTCATTGCTTCCATCAAAGAAAACACGGTGAAAATCAGGATGGGCGCCATTGCCATTGCCTTGATTACACTCATTGGCGCTGCCATCGGATTGATGAACATCATGCTGGTCTCTGTAACGGAAAGAACCCGGGAAATTGGAATCATCAAAGCGCTTGGTGCTACCAAGCAGAATGTATTGACCCAATTTTTGGTCGAAGCCATCATCATCTCATTGATGGGAGGAGTAGTTGGAATCATCCTGGGTGTTCTCATGGGCTTCGGAGTGTCTGCTCTGATGGGAGGTTCCTTCCACATGCCCTGGTTGTGGATCACCGTTGCTTTTTTAACCTGTACCATTGTTGGTTTGTTTTCCGGTTTGTATCCTGCTATTAAGGCAGCAAGTCAGGATCCGATTGAGGCCTTAAGGCATGAATAAAATGCAGAATTATGGATGACCAGGTTATAAATTGGTTGTTGGAAGGTGATGTATCCATTCAGTATCAGGTGTGGCGTGATTTGTTGGGTAAGGAAAAACCTGACTTGCAAAAAAGGATTTTAACCGAAGGTTGGGGAGCCGCTTTTCTTTCCCGAAGAAATCCTCAAGGTTATTGGGGGCAGGGATTTTACCAGCCTAAATGGATTTCTTCCCATTATTCGATTCTTGATATCCGTAATCTTTGTCCGGTTCAAGATCATCCTTTATTACAATCTTCCATTTTACATATTTTAAAAAATCATAAATCAAATGATGGTGGAGTCAATCCAGGTAAGACCATTCAAAACAGTGATGTTTGCATTAACGGGATGGCATTGAATTATGCTTCCTACTTTCAAATAGAGGAAGTTTATTTGCATTCAGTCGTAGATTTTATTTTAAGTCAGTTGATGTCGGATGGAGGATTCAATTGCATGTCCAACCGGAGCGGTGCTAGCCACAGTTCCCTTCATACTACCCTTTCTGTTTTAGAAGGAATTGAAGAGTTTTTTAAAAATGGATATTCCTATAAAAAAGAAGCATTGGAAAAGGTTAAGTCTTCTTCCATTGAATTTATACTATTGCACCAATTTTACCTTTCTGACCGTACAGGAGAAATTATCAAAAAAGATTTTTTAAAATTTCCCTTTCCCGGTCGATGGAAATATGACATCTTAAGAGCCCTGGATTATTTCCAATATGCTAGGATTCCCTTTGATTCCAGAATGGAAAAAGCTTTGACTTTTTTAAAAGACAAACAAACCAAAAACGGTAAATGGAAGATTAATTCAGGATATCCCGGCGAAGTTCATTTTGAAATGGAAAAGGCAGGCAAAGAAAGCCGCTGGAATACATTACGGGCTGGAAGGGTGATGAAGTTTTATGAAGTTAGTCTTTAAAAATGCTGCATTTAGACTAAATTTGAGCATGCTAAAAACACAAAATCTCCAATACACTTACAAAGGTGGAACGACCATCCAACTTCCCGATTTTGAATGCAAAAGGGGAGAACATTGGTTGGTACTTGGACAAAGCGGAAGTGGTAAAACGACACTTTTACATTTGTTGGCTGGGCTGCTTAAACCGGGACAAGGTTCCATCAGGGTTGGAGCGCAGGAAATTACCCAACTATCCGGTGCACAGATGGATCAGTTTCGAGGAAAACACATCGGCATCGTATTTCAAAAACCAAATTTTGTAGCAGCACTTACTGTAGAGGAAAATCTTGCCCTGGCCCAAAACCTGGCCGGTAATCCTGCCAATCATCAACAGATTCGAGATCTGCTTTCGAGATTAGGAATAGAAAACAAAAGGAAAAAACATACCCATCAGCTCAGTCAGGGCGAACAACAGCGAGTAGCCATTGCCCGCGCCATCATCAATCAACCCGAAGTCATCCTGGCGGACGAACCAACTTCAGCTTTGGATGATAAACATACAGAAGAGGTTGTTAAACTCCTCACCGAACAAGCCAATGCAGTCAATGCCAATCTTTTAATCGTGACGCATGATGGAAGGCTGAAAGGAAGATTTGAGCGGAAGATTGAGCTGGTTCGGAGTGATTCAGGTTGTAGCGTCCGCCGCGCCCGTTGTGGTGAAAAAATCTCACCGCGAAGGGACGCGAAGGACGCTACGTAGGTTATTTATAATCCACTAGTTGATCACTTTTACTAATTTTTTCAACTCTTCTCCTGATTGTTCTCCTTCAAAAGTCAGGGTCTTTTTTTCGCCTGGCAGGAGGTGGAAAAAATTATCGCTTAGATGTCCTTTGCCCTGGGTGTCGACATAAACATAAGCAGCGAATTTATCTGACTCTATACTTATGGTTTTGCCTTCCACTTTCCAATTGATTTTTGCTTTTGACAGGTTCCAGTCCTTGCCGGGGCTGAAGAAATAGATATTGTCAGCTAATGGTTTTCCCTCTGACCAGAGTTCCATTTTTAGGTAGATGTTGTTGCGATTTTGATCGTCGATGATTTGAGTGAAGGGTGCCTTTTTCAACAAGCTGGCAGTATTTGCAACAAGTTTGGATTTTTCAACTCCTTCAGTAATTAACTTGCCATCGAAAGTAGCAACTGAGTACCGCAGTTCAACATTTTTATCTTCCAGTAAATCAGAAACACCCTGAAAAATGACTTGACCTTCTTTTTCATAAGCTCTCACCATAACCGGTTCGTAGGCTTTTTTTACAAAATAATGCATGGCCTTCCACCGCTTGTAATAGTCCATGCCTGACCAGGATGCTACCGGCCAGCAATCATTTAACTGCCAATAAAGGGTGCCCATGTTGTCGGGCATGGCTCCTCGATGGGCTTCGATGGCCGATTTAATGGCTTCTGCCTGAAGCACTTGCCCAATGTAAAGTTGTCCTTCGAAATCTTTGGGCACCGGAAGGTACCATTCCATGTATTGACGTATGCGGAGGTTGCCGATTCCACTTCTTTGATGGGCAGCCATTACTTCCGATTCAATGTCCCAGTCTTCAGCAATGGTATATTTTTTTACGGAACTGAACTCCGGGAAAGATTGAAATCCGTATTCACTCATGAAGCGGCCGATGTTGTCGGCAAAGGCTTCAAAACGTTCCTGGCCGTGCCAGACCCCCCAGTAATGGATGTCGCCCTTTTGGGTTTTATTGCCGGCCAATTCACCAAAATCAGCCATAGGAGATGAAGGCCAATAAAACTTCTCAGGGTCCGCACTTTTTACAACATCTGCAAGGATGTGATGAAACAAAGTATCGTAAGCTTGCCATATTTCTGCTCTCTGGGTCGAATCATATTGCTGTTTCCATCCCCAGCCTCTGTCTTCTTCGTATTGTGCCCAGGCCACATCGATTTCATTGTTGCCGCACCATAGCGCTATACAAGGATATTTTTTGAGCCTGAGCACCTGCTCCTGCGCTTCGGCTTTTACATTTTTTAAAAAATCAGCATCACCTGGATACATGCTGCAAGCAAACATAAAGTCCTGCCAAACCAGCAAACCATATTCATCGCATAATTTATAAAAAGTGTCATATTCATAAATACCACCGCCCCAAACCCGTAGCATGTTCATGTTGGCATTTCGGGCAGAGCCTAACACTTTTTCATAATCACTCTTGCTAACTCTTGTCACAAAAACATCGTTGGGAATGTAATTGGCGCCTTTCATAAAAACAGGCACGCCATTCAATTTGAAATAAAAACTTTGGCCTAAATCATCATTTTCTCTAACAACTTCTATGGTTCGAATGCCAAATCTTCCATGTAGAGAATCAAGCCGGGTTTCTTTCTTTTTTAAAATAAATTTGACTTCGTACAAATGTGGATCTCCTAGTCCATTACTCCACCAAAGTTTGGGATTCTTTACCTCTGTTTTAAAAACAAAATGATTTTGGCCAATTCCTAATTCAACAGATTTTTCCATGGAAGCTTCCGGTGCTCCCGGAATATCAATTTTCAAATCATACAAACCGGTTTGGTAAGCTTTCAAGTCAATTCCTATCTCAATTTTGGCTTTGTCCTTGTCAATTTGTTGGGTTTGCACATAATAATCTGTCAGGCTCGCCTTGTTCCAGGCAGTGAGGGTAATTGGTTTCCAGATTCCGGAAGTCACCAATCGTGGACCCCAATCCCAACCATAATGATATGGGGCTTTACGGGTGAAAATGCTGACTTTTTTATCTTGCAACCCCCCAACCTCAGACTGATCATTGGAAGCTGGAAGGCCAAAACCGTTGGCATGCAATGCTTGTAAACCGCGAATAGCAGGGGAGTGAAAATATACCCGTATCACATTGGTTCCTCTTTTTAAAAGTCTGTTCATGCGCAGACCCCAGCTGCGAAACATGTTGTTGGTCTTTAAAAGATAAAGGTCATTCACATACACATCTGCGTAGGTATCCAGTCCTTCACAATTGAGGTATAAATAATCGTGTTCCAAAAAATCTTCGTCAAGTTCAAATTCCAACTGGTATTCCCAATCTTCTTTGTCAATCCACTGAAGTTTGGATTCGTTGGTGCGGTAAAATGGATTTTCAATGACACCATTGTCATATAAATCGGTATGTACGGTGCCCGGAACGGTGGCAGGCATCCATTTTTCGTCGCCCACTTTTCTGAATTTCCATTCACCATTAAGGTTGAGGGTAGTTTTTTGCGAGAAGCAATTCAAGGTGTAAATTATGGCGGTAATGAAAAGGCCTGTTTTTTTAATAAGGTACATTTTTTAAAGAAGTTTGTGTCGTCAGAGATAAAATGTATGTATGGCTTTTTTGAATGATTTTCATTCGAAATGAAGGATAATCAGGATTTAATTTAGCAAAGAAGGGAAAAATGCCGCTTATTTGTAGCCTGATTTTTAATCCTGTTAACAAAAAACATTTTAAAAAATCATTGACCATGGCCACAACGGACAATCAAGAAGTATTCGACCGAATTGCAAAAATGTTGGAGGAAGCAAATTTTAAAGTTGCTTCTAATGATTTTAATCGTCCCTGGGGTGGTTTTTTTGTAATTGATGAAGCACAGGCAAAGGATTTTGTACGATACTTTATGCCTGATTTGGACATGGCAACGGTTGTCGGAAACAGAAAGGTTAGTCCAAAAATATTGGTGGTTGCGCCGCAAAAAAGACTTTCGTGGCAATACCATAATCGTAGATCGGAAGTTTGGAAAATTCTGGAAGGGCCGGTAGGCATCGTGCAAAGTCCGGATAATGAAGAAAGACCGGTTCATACATTCCTGGAAGGGGAATCCATTACCCTAAGTACGGGTGAACGCCATCGTTTGATTGGTCTTGAAAATTATGGCGTGGTAGCGGAAATATGGCAACATACGGACCCTTTCAATCCATCCAATGAAGAGGATATCATCAGATTGAAAGATGATTTTGGAAGGTAATCAGGCATCCTTGCTTTTGGCAACGAAGTAATAGTTTTTCCCGGATTCGAATTGGTAAATGAATTCACCACGTGTGAGAGAAGTCTTGCCTTGAAGGAAACGGTTTAGGATGAAGATATCATAGTTTCCATTATTTTTTAAAAAATCGAAAAGATCTCCGGGTTGAACACCATAACAATCTGCGCCGCCTTTTCCATGTTCGAAAATCAAAACTGGCTTATCTCGATTGAGGATTTTTTGCGCACCTTTTAAAACAAAAAATTCACCACCTTCCACGTCGATTTTCATAAAATCGATTCGGGTATCTTCTGCCAGCACATTGTCCAACAAATCAGTCTCTACTTCGATTTTTTCATCTATCTCATTGGGACGGTCGTAGCGCCTTTTTTGCAGACCCGAATAAGCCGGATTGGAAACCACATAATTGAAGGTAGTTTTCCCTTTTTTATCACTAAGGGCATAAGGGTAAATGGTGCAATTCATGCCCCCAAACTTCTCATTCAAATCTTCAAACATGGCAGGGATGGGTTCGAACCCATGATGGAATCCTTTGGGTGCCAATTGCAGGAATTTTTCTAAAAACTCACCTTCATGGCAGCCAATGTCCACACAATTGTGATGGGGTTGAATGACTTTTTCCATGATTTTAATGGTCCACTTATCGTATCGCTGGTTTTTAGTAATACTAAAGGGGAGCACATTGAGGATATCCTTCGCTACTTGTTTAAGGTTCATTTCTGCTGCGCTGTTTCGTAGGCGGTAAAGGTAATCAAACTTGCTTTGGTCAGACCTGCTTTTGAATTTCCAAACCTTTATTTTTTTAAAAAATGCCTTCCATCTGTCCTTTGAGAACCCAATGTTAACCTGAAAGTTTAGTGATTTACAATTCACCCCTGTATTTCTACAATTCAACCAAAATGAACTGCTTTGAGGGTAAGGGTCACCATAGATTTGAGGCATCATTTAAAAAAAAATGAATCACCTTAAATTCTTATCATGAAAAAATTATTGCTACTCCCTCTCTTTATTTTAATCGCCTTATGTGGCCTTGTCGCTCAAACCCAGGTCGTAAAAGGTACCATCCTGGACAAGCAGTCTGAGATGCCATTGATTGGGGCGTCTGTTGTTTGGGACAACGGGCAGGGAAACATCGGAACCGTTACAGATATTGACGGGACCTTCCGACTTGAAAATATTCCGGTAGGGAGACAGGCTTTTAAAATATCTTATTTGGGTTACTTGCCTATTACACTTCCCAACGTGGTAGTTACCGCGGGTAAGGAAGTCGTTTTGAATATCTCCCTGGAAGAAAGTATTGAATCGCTGGATGAAGTGGTGGTGACAGCATCGGTTGAAAAAGATGGAACCCAAAATGAACTGGCAACCATTTCGGCCAGGCAATTTAGTTTAGAGGAAGTAAATCGCTATTCAGGTGGGCGAAGTGATGTGGCGCGCCTGGCCGGAAATTTTGCAGGAGTCTCCACTCCTGACGATAGCAGAAATGATATCGTTATTCGCGGTAATTCACCGACCGGGGTGCTTTGGAGACTGGAGGGAATTCCAATTCCAAATCCTAATCACTTTTCAACTTTTGGTACGACCGGAGGTCCGGTAAGTGCCTTGAATCCTAACCTTTTGCGCAATTCAGATTTCCTTACCTCGGCTTTCCCTTCAGAATATGGAAATGCATTGGCCGGGGTTTTTGATCTTGGATTTAGAAGTGGTAACAAAGATGAACATGAATTTATGGTTCAAATGGGAGCCATCAGTGGCTTGGAAGCCATGGCGGAAGGTCCAATGGGTAAGAATGGTGGTTCTTATCTCGTGGCAGGAAGATACAGTTTTGTAGGACTGGCTTCTGAACTAGGATTGCCAATTGGTACCAATGCTTCTCCAAACTATCAGGATTTGGCTTTCAAATTGGATTTTGCCAATGGTAAGGCAGGTAAATTTACCTTGTTTGGAATAGGAGGATTGAGTGATATTGACTTCTTACACGATGAAGTAGACGAAGATGATTTGTTCGCGGCACCCGATGAGGATGCTTTTGCAAAGTCGAGATTTGGAGTAGTGGGTTTGCGTCATAATTTTATTTTGGATGACAATACCTATTTAAGAACGGTGATTGCAGGTTCTACTTCTCAGAACCAATTTACCAATGATCGTTATTTCAATCTTGATACCGATGAAGAAGAAAAATTACATGTAACAGATGTAGATGACAAAGAGTACCGCATCTCTCTTTCTTCCTATTTGAATAAAAAAATCAATGCAAGATGGACTGCAAGGGTAGGACTTTTGATAGAAGATTATATCTATGATTTGAATACGGATGATCGTTACGACTTAGAGGATTTTGACGGAGACGGAGTGCCTGACTGGCAGACCATTTACCAGTTTGATGATAACATGTTTTTGCTCCAAGCCTATGCTCAGACTCAATACAAATTGAGCAGTAAATGGGTAGTCAATGCAGGTTTGCATGCACAATATTTGACCTTGAACGAAACCTATGCAGTTGAACCAAGACTAGCTTTGAACTGGAATTTCTTACCGGGAAATACTTTGAACCTGGGGTATGGAATCCACAATCAGGTACAGCCATTACCGCTATTGTTGGTTGAAAACCGCGATGCCAATGGAAATTATTTCCGTTCCAATTTCGATCTTGATTTTACCAGAAGCCAGCATTTTGTACTGGGTTATGATGTAAAATTGGGCAATGACTGGAGAGGAAAAGCTGAAGTTTACTATCAATACATCGACCAGGTGCCTGTGGAATCTCAACCGGGAACATTCTCTATTTTGAATGCAGGAGCAGACTTTGCCTTCCCATCAGATAAATTTTTCCTGGTAAATGAAGGAACCGGAAACAATTACGGAGTGGAGTTGACTTTGGAGAAATTCTTCAGTAAAGGATACTACGGATTATTCACTGCTTCTATTTACGATAGCAATTATAAAGGAAGTGACGGAGTAGAAAGAAATACCGCCTTCAACAATGGATATGTAGTGAATATCCTTGCCGGAAAAGAATTTAAAATCGGTAAAAACAAACGCAATGCCTTGACGCTGGATACCAAATTGACCACTGCCGGAGGAAGATATTATACGCCAACAGACTTGGCAGCATCTCAAGCAGCAGGATTTGAAGTGAAAGACGATGCCAATGCATATTCTGAGCAGTATGATCCTTATTTCCGCTGGGATGTTAAATTTGGAATTCGCCTTAACAGTGCTAAGAGGAAATTGTCACACCAGTTTTATTTTGATATCCAAAACGTAACCAACAATCAGAATATCTTCGCAGCGCGCTATAATCGCCAAACCAACAGTGTGAACGAAGTTTACCAAATCGGATTTTTCCCCGATTTTATGTATAGATTGCAATTTTAAGCGCGGTTTGCGGGGTACGGTTTGATGGATGCGGATTTTTGAATTTAGGAAGTACGATTTGCGGTTTACGAATGCGGTTTCTACCCGTAATTCGTAAATCGTAAACCGTAAATAAATTAGAATGAAAAACAAAGAATGCATAAGCGACTACCTTGGGTTTGATGACCGGATTTACCGAATCATCGGGATCCCTTTGATTGGGTTTTCAATGCCTTATTTGTTTTTCGGACATGATTTTTCGGATCCGATTTCTGAATTGATGATTCCCTGGGTAATGAGTGCAATGATGACCATTGCCTATTGGGAAGGTTCCAGGCAGATTTTGATTTATTGGAGGAAGAAATTTACCTCTATCGATGACACTCGCAAAAGATTGATTTCCCAATTACTGACTATTGTTGTTTTTGCGATTTGTGTTGAATTTATCATGAAGGTAATTTTTGATTGCTTTCCTCAAACTGACAAAGAATTCAATCATATAACCGGGCTTGCCGGGACTTATTTACTGGTCTTTCTGGTCATGGCAATTTATGAAGCGATATATCTTTTTGTACAATGGAGAAAAGCTTTGCTTGAGCAGGAAAGGGTAAGACAAGAACACATCAAGTCTCAACTGGAAGGATTGAGGAATCAGGTCAACCCTCATTTTCTTTTTAATAGTTTGAATACACTGATGAGCATTGTAGCCGACGATCAAAAACTGGCCATTCATTATGTGCAGAAGATGTCGAAGGTGTTTCGCTACGTTTTGGATAACAGGGATGAACAATTGATTCCTTTGGAAACGGAATTGGAGTTTATAGACAATTATGTTTTTCTTCAAAAAGAAAGATTCCAGGAAAACCTGATGGTGAAAATTGATATTCCGGAAGAGAAGAAATCCAGTTTCATCGTACCCCTCTCCCTTCAAATTCTTTTTGAAAATGCCATCAAACACAATGTCATTTCTAAAAAGAATCCATTAACCATTGAAGTGTATATCAATAATGAAGGCAAACTAGCTGTAAGGAACAACCTTCAATTGAAAAACAACGTAATGCCCGGCACCAAAGTCGGACTTGAAAACATCAAAAAACGATATGCCTTTTTCACCGAAGAGCCTGTTACGATAAATGATCAAAACGGATACTGGGAAGTAACCCTCCCCATCGTGCATCTAAACAAATATTCACCAACGGCCAACAGCCAATAGCCAACAGCCAAAAATGACTTACCTCATCATAGAAGACGAATTTCATGCAGCCAAAAGATTAGGAGGCTTGATTAGCGAGCTGATTCCTGATGGGCAGCATTTGGAAACCATCGATTCGGTAGAAGAAGCGGTGGAATGGTTTGAAAACAACCAGCATCCCGATCTGGTGTTTATGGACATCCAATTGGCAGATGGGTTGAGTTTTGAAATTTTTAAAAAGACCAATGTAGAAGTGCCAGTCATATTTACTACTGCGTTTAATGAATATGCTTTAAATGCATTCAAAACCAACAGCTTGGATTATCTTTTAAAACCAGTAGATAAAACTGAATTGCCAGGCGCCTTGGAAAAGTTTGACAAACTATTTGGAAAGAAAACCAAAGGTTTTGACATGAAAATGGTTGAGCAACTCTTGAATGGCCTAACCAAGAAAGAATATCCAAAACGGTTTTTGATCAAATCCGGCCAGGGAATCTCTTTTGTACAGGTCGAAGACATCGCCTGGTTTAGTTCTGAAGAGGGCATCACCTTCATTATGACCCACCAAAGGAAGCGTCACCATTTGGATTATACACTTGAGCAACTGGAAGAAATGCTGGACCCACTGAAATTCTTTCGTGTGAACAGAAAATCCATAGTGGGCATTGAAGGCATCGAAAAGGTTTCTGATTATTTTAACAGTCGCTTGAGTTTGAGGCTGCAACCGGCGGGTGAAGAAGATTGTATCGTGAGCCGCGAGAGGGTAAAGGGATTCAAACAATGGTTGGGGGCGTAATTTAATTTTGGAAGCTAAAAAGTATTTCTCACTTTAGCCCAAAATAAAGAAAGTGGAAAACATCGGCCGCCAGAATCTCAAGGCACAACAACTCGTATTTTTTACTGCTTTGGTATTGTTTGTTATCAAATTGGCAGCTTGGTATCTTACTGGTTCTGTTGCCATTCTAACCGATGCACTTGAAAGCACCGTTAATGTAATCGCCGGTGGAGTGGGACTGTATAGCATTTATCTTTCTAATCAACCCAAAGATACCAATCACCCCTACGGTCACGGCAAAGTCGAATTTATTTCAGCGGCGATTGAAGGAACCTTGATCGTGCTGGCAGGATTTTTCATCATTTACGAAGCCATCGACAATCTTCGCCATCCACATGCTTTTCAAAAACTGGATTATGGTATAATTTTAATTGCGATTACCGCCATTATCAACTTCGCTGTAGGAAGAAATGCTGTAAAAAGAGGTAAAAAAAGCAGTTCCCTGGCTCTTGAAGCAAGTGGGCATCACCTAATCAGCGACACTTACACGACGATTGGAATTTTGGTGGGATTAGGGCTTTTATATTTTACCCGGATTCCCTGGATTGATTCCGTCACAGCCCTGATTTTTGCATTTGTAATCATTTATACCGGATTTAAAATCCTTCGTTCTTCTGTAGCCGGGATCATGGATGAAACCGATATGGAGTTGATGGAAGAGATGATACAGTATTTGGGTGAAAATCGAAGGGAAAACTGGGTGGATTTGCACAATGTGCGCGTCATCAAATACGGTAGTTTTTTGCATGTTGATTGTCACCTTACCGTGCCCTGGTTTTTGAATGTCCATCAGGCGCATGACGAAGTAGATGCCCTTGAAGCTATTATTCGTGAAAAGTTTGGTGACCGTGTAGAGGTTTTTGTACATACAGACGGATGCCTGGATTTCTCCTGCCGCATTTGTGATAAACCTGACTGCAAAGTGCGCCAACATCCCTTCGAAAAGAAGATAGTCTGGAACCTCGAGAATGTTTTAAGCAATGAAAAACATTCATTGGAAGAGGGGAGTGTGGGGACATGAATCAATATCCATTCATCAAAAAATCCTCCCACATGATTTCAAACTGTTTGTTGACATCAATGGGAGTTTCTGGATCCCTACCCATAAAATGAATCAATTCAGGTCCGGCATTGATTGATTTTTTATCTTTTGGTTGAGAAATGATTCCAAAATATTGTTCTTCAATTCCGTAGTTATCTGCCGTCAGGATAAATAAGTAAATATTTAAATCCTGCCCTTCGAAGTTCTTTTTTTCCTTTTTTAAAATGCGGATATCAGAATAAGTGGTGCCATCTTCAATCGTCCCAAAATAGCTAAGGTAGTGGAGCAGGAATTTTTCCTGCTTTTTATATTTTTTAGGAACCAAATCCAAATGGTTTTCAGCCTGCAGCGCCTTCAATAAATAAATCCATTCCACCGTGTCTTGATGAACCCCTTCCCATTCATCTTTTGAAATCTTTTCGCCCAATTGAACTTTTGAAAGCAGGATGATCGCTTTGGTTTCAGGATTTGCTTTGGTTTCTATTTCATTTAAGGTCGAAAGCAACAGGTCTGTCTTTTCAAATTGTCCCATCAAACCCAGGATGGCATACAGGGTATTGTAATTGGAAGGGTATTCAACTTCCTTGTCAAAATTCCAATCGACTTCATTGGAGAGTGCAGCAGCTTTGTTGATGAATTTATTTTCATGTTTCTTTAAAAAACCGGGGTCCGTATCTTCCTGCAAAGAAGCCTGATACAAAACCTGACTGATTTCTTCCTGAAAAACCGGGTGCTCCCACAATTCGACCATGTCATAAACATAACTGGTTACTTTTTCAGGGTAATCGCGGAATGGTCTGAAGACGGTATATAAATTTTCAACCTCATTTGCTTCTCTAGGAAACGAATTAGCAAGGCGGAAAAAGACAGGCAGGGCTCTGACATCTTCCATCCATGTAAGAGTACTCAAAAGGAAGATTTGTTCCTGCGGAGGCAAGTCCGCAAAAAGACTTTCCAAATAAGCCAGAGTGCTTACATCTTGAAGGGTTTCCAGCTTTTCAAAAAGAATTTGCTTTTTGGTGCGATAATAATTGGTGTCATTTTCAACTCTTGCAGACAGTGCTGTGTAAATTTTTGGAAGGTTCTCTTCCTTAAGGACGATGATGTCTTCTGTTTGCTTGGCATACATCACCAGGGAGTCATTGTCTGACATCAAATCATCGAGCCAGACATCTCCTTTTGGAATGTAGATGGATGAATCAAATTTGCTTAGCTCAAAACGGATTCCTTCATAAAAAGGATCCAGGCTTCCATCGTTTACCATTCTTTCCGGCAAATTGATCAAAATTTCAATGTAACCTTTACCTGTAAAAACCAATTCTGACAAACTTGCATTCCCGGTTCCGGGATAAATGAAAAGACTTTTAATGGTAGGAAATCCGTGAAAAGTTGTGTCTCGCGAATAAGCAATTTCATATTCCGAAGCATCCACATTTGCGATGGACCTTTTCATGGAGTCCAAATCCGGCATCCAGGTATATTTTCCAAAACTAGCTCCTGTAATATAAAAGCTGATACTCGAAGTGGTATCCAGGAGCCATAACTTACGGCACTTTCAATAGGATAGGAGAAAATATTTACTTCTTCATCCATCAAAACAGCTTCATTGCAGCGGTATTTCCAAATCAATTTTTCAAGTTTGACTGGAGTCAACGGAGCCAATTTCAAAGGCTCTATTTTGAGGGTTTGTACCAGTTGTTGTAATCTTCATTTTGAGATTCCGGTCCGATAGAAGGCACCACCATCAATAAATAACTCCTGTTTCCCTGGTATCCCACCCAAAAGACAAGACGAAGCTGATTGTAAAGGATGTCCAATTTTAAAAATTTGATACCACTCAGATATACGATTTCCGGCTTCGTTTCCGGAAGTTGGTACCTGGCCAGGATTTCATCCACCTGACTTTGGTAAAAGGAAGAATCTTCAACAATTCCGATACCTACCGGATAGTCGAGGTAGCGCACCATATAGGTATCTCCTTTTTCAAGATCTTTAGAAAGAAAAACCTTTGCCCTGATGTTTAAATCCGTTCCTATATCGTAGGGGATTTCAAAAATCTCTTCACTAGGCTCTTCGGGCATATCGATGGAAAATCCTCCGGCCTTAGAAGTAAAAGTTTGCCAATTGGTCTCTTTGGCAGGCTGAATTACAATGGATTCAAAAAATCGATTGGCCTTTTCGTTGAAAACATTTTCCCTGCTTCCCTCTGCCACAAACATAAACAAGGTGTTTTTTTCAAGGAAAATAACCATTCGATTGACAGTGTTTTCATCTATTTCAATGAGGGTTTCTTTGCCGGTATGGCTACCGGAATAGAAATCCTTCAATTTCAAATTCATTTCCGCCGGATCCTTGCTAATGGCTCTTTTGAAGGCCCAAAGTCTGGCTTCAGTCATCATTGCTTCCTCCTTGCTGATGCCGGAATTGATATAAGGATACAATCGGGTCCTTGCTGAAAATGTGCTTTGGGTAGGTATGTCGAAGTAATAAAATGCTTCCTGTGTAATCTTTTCACCGGCTTTGGCAGGAACTACTTTAAATGGTTTTCCCGGAGTGGCAAATTGGTAGCCATCCTTTTTGTTGGTGGTCAGCATCCATTCCGGACTCACCTTATTTTCAGGTGGACTAATCGGAAGATTAGAAAATTTCGCTTCTACTTTTCGAAGGGTAAATCCTTCTTTTTTTAAAAGTTGAATAACTCCTTCCTCACCCGGTAAATGCGCTGCTCCAATGGCCACAAAAACCGAATGTTTTTGCATCAAAGGAAGCATAGATTGCACCATTTCTTTGTTGCGTCCATTGATGAATTGATAATCGTAGTTACTTACAAAAGTCTCTGTTACCGCAAATTTTCCGATGGAATCCAGGTTTCCGCTTCGATAATGGTCGAGCAGGTTGTCCATAAATTCCTTCTTTCCCGTCGTATCACCGAGGGGCTGATAATTGTATTCAAATTCATCAAAATAACTCAGGGATAATTTTTTATAATCCATTTCCTGTTCCAGCCCGTAAAGTGGTTTGCCTTGCTCATAAGCACGTTGAAAAAGAAAATAATCCAACTCGGCATCTCTGTCATCTTTATAATATTCAAAATCGTGGTCGGAAAGAATGGTTTCAATACGCTGAGGCTCTTTGATGTCGAGCATTTCAATGTACAAACCGGTCTTTTCAAAAAGGGCTTTATTTACTTTATTATAAGTGTATTCAGGCAGGTAATTTTTTAAAAAATTGCTGGTGTCGCCGAATTCATACATCTGGAGCAAGTTGCAGATAGTAGAGTCCAGCCTGGTTTCATTGGCAAAAGCTTCGCACTGGTCGAGTGTGAGGAGTAAGGAATCCGGAAATTCGAATACGCGATCATCACGTAGATGCATGGTACCAAAGAGATAGGAAGATTTCTCCAATCCGTTTCCGCTAATCTCCCAAAGCAGGGCATAATTCGATTTGTCGATTTGAGAAATGGCAGGAAGTGCCAGGAAAGAAACTATGAGAGCAAGTAGAGCAGTCTTCAACCGTATCATTCAAAAGAAGGTATGCTAAGGCAAATTTTATTTTTAAAAATGAAAAATACGATTTAAAATAAGATGGTGCAGATTTTAAATTTTTGCAAGTCATTTTTTTGCCAAACCTCCATGTTTTGAAAGCTGGATTACGATTTCAGTGTTAAAATGTGAGAAAGGAATAATATGTCGTAAATTGGAGCTAACTAAAACAGCCTGATTATGAAAATGAAAATTACTCTTGTCCTTTTTTTACAGTTTACCTTCTTTTTTTCTTCCTATTGTCAATCGGATAGTTTAATTGCAAGCCTCAGATATCGCTATCAAGGCAATGAAGAACTTAAAAAATATGGTGACGACTTTCTGGTCGCCGGCACAAATGGCTATTGTGTAAATCCATTTATAAGTAGATGGGATTTAGATTTGAAAAGGAAATGGTCATGGGATGGCCAGCCGGGCTATTCCGTTGTTAGACTTCTGGAAATCTTACCGGATAGCAGTATTTTATTCGCCTATCTATCCTGTTGTGGCGAAATTCCTGAACCAAATTCCGGTGTAGAGGCTGTCAAATTGAATCCGGATGGAACAGAATACGCTCATACCTCATTTGTATATCCTTATGGAAGTGCATCGTATGGAATGTTGGAAGATTCAATTTTCCTGGTAGGAACCATAGATTCAATTTGGCGAATGAATACTGACCTTGAAGTCTTGGAGCGAATCAAATATCCGATAGAATTTAAGTCGATTTTTACACTCCGTGAAAAAAGCCAAATTGGTCTCGTGTTCAGGTCTCAAATCAGGTTTTACGATGGAAATTTTGACTCCTTGTTTAGTGTTCCTTTGCTGTCTGGTTTTGAGTTGACCACATCAACTGATAATGTGTTTTTGTATGATTCAACTTCCATTTATCAACTTGATTTTGATAACCAGGCTTTTGAGCTTTTTTATGAAGATTCAAATATAAAAATAGAATCAGTCTACCAGGAAGAAGAGAATTTGATAATCGCAGCAAGAGAAATGGGAGGCGATAAATCCATATTTAAATTAAACCTTAATGATAAATCACTTTCTACGGTAGGTAAAATATCCAATCCCTTAATTGAATGGAATGGGATCTTAGATTTTGATACTTTAAAAATATTTACCGGATTTCATCACTCACCGGAATTGACCGATCACCATATTGATGCAGATGTCCCATTTATATTAAAATCAAACGAAAGTGAAATCATTCCTATTCATAACGCCTCAGTACAAGAAGTTAACTTTTTAGATTTTCCTGTTTTACGTTTGGAGGGAATGGTTGGGAATACCGGAATTTATAGGCCGGTTTTCTCGGGTGACCATCGCATAGAAGTGGTGATTCAAAATTTTGGACAGGATACTTTGCGAAGTTTTGAGTTAGCCAATCAAGGTATGTCTTTGATTTATTGTGGAGATGCGAGAATCGTAAAATACTATGAAAGTTTAAGTGTTCCGCCAGGTGAAATATTCATAGATACTATTTTGTGGAGACCTGATTATGAATATGATTTCCAACCTGGAAATATTCCAAGTTTTGAGTTTTGCTTTTTGACCTTTTTGCCCAATGGCTATTTTGATAATAATCATACCGATGATGGATTTTGTGCAGAAGCAGATTATATCGTTTCAACCAAGGAACCTGACATCAGTCATCATTTTACCATCAGTCCCAATCCGGTCTCAGATCATTTTACCCTTCAATTTGATGGGAACAAACCTTTGGAAGTAGAACTGCTTAACTCCCTTGGACAAGTTATTCATCGAGAAAAAGTACAATCAAGTTCCCAATGGCAATGGAATCGTAAAAACGAACCGTCCGGGATGTATTTTTTACATGTAAAATCTGAAGAGGGTAGAGGAGTGAAGACAATAATTTTTGAATAAACTAAAACAAGCTATTATGAAATGGAATTTTTTAATCCTTGTCATTTTTGCATTAAGTGTTTCCAAACTCAATGCTCAGGTGGAGGCGTTGGAATATTATTTTCCAAGCTTTCCCGGTGTTGAAACAGCCATCATTGTTGATAATAAAATCATTGTAGGGGGTACATATCAGGAATGTGCAGTCCCAGTGGTAAGGGCCTATGATTTTTCAGGAAAGTTGATTTGGTTTGAAGGTTTTGCCTCTGCAAGAGGAGGGGTTGGTCATGTAATGTTGGATGCAGACAGTAATCTGATTGTTGTTTATGGTTCCTTTAGAGAAACCGATCATCCTACTAATTTGGATCGAATAGTTGCTGCAAAACTGGACCTGGATGGTAACTTTATTAAAGAGTTAAGATTTCGTGGCGATACTGAGGTCGCCGGCGTGGCCATACTTAAGGATTCAACCATTTCCGTGATGGAAAAAGATACCCTTTTTTCCATGACCCCGGATTTGAATCCCCGATATAAAAAGTTTATTCAAAAAGATATCAGAAAATGTGAATGGATTCCTGAAAAGGAACAAATGCTGGTTCAATCTTTCAACAAACCGGATTTAATTGCCAGATCCTTAACAGGTGACAGCCTGTCAACGATTCCTCTTGAAACCAATGCCTATTATGGAACCAATCAAAGTGATTTGTATTCCATTTTTGATAATAATTTAAGAAAATGGGATTTTGATTCCTTGACCTGGGAGAACCTCGCAATGCTAGATTTTACAAGTATTAAAAGTGTAGACATTCGGGAAAACCACATTGTTATCATAGGAAAGCGGCAAGATACCAAGCTCGTAATGAAGTTTGATTTGCAGGCAGAAACCTTAAGCGAAGAGTTGAGAACGGAGGATCCATTTATCGATTGGGATTTATTTCTGGATGGCGATTCCATCAATTTTTGTTTTGGTCAAAATTCAGAACCCAATTATGATCAACAACCGGATTATGCCTTGCCGTTTTTTAGCAGACTGGATAAAAATGAAGTTGATTTAAATTCAAATACCGATTTGCAGGTTTCCGGTTATTTCTATACAAATACTGTCAAGCTTAAGGTAGCAGCAACAGCGGGAAATACCATTTATTACGATTGGTTGAATCCTGATGAAGTACAGGTAGGAGTTACCATTTTAAATAGTGGACAAGATACTGTATATGGTTTTTTTATTATTAGCGACCGATATTGGAAGGTGCTTTGCCAGGATAATCGAAATGAACTAAAAGTGGATACTTCGCTTGCTCCGGGAGAAACTTATACAGCGTATTTTGATTGGTATCCTTACGGGCAATTGGTACAGGTAGGCAATCAATTACCTTCCCAATTTGATATTTGTTATTTCCCTTTCAGTCGGAATGATTTTGATAACAACAGGGAAAATGACAGAATCTGCGAAGTCATTCCTTATGACATTTTGGTAAGTACAAATAATCCGAATCCTGAAAACCAATTTTCCATTTCACCCAATCCGGTTGAAGATGAATTTTTATTAGAACAGGATTTTGCCGGTTCTTTTGATGTATCCATATTCAACCAGACTGGTCAAATGGTTTTTTATAAAAAAGACATACAAGGCCAACAGTACCGATGGCAAAGAAATGGTCTGAGCCCAGGTTTTTACATACTTCAAATGCATTCGAAAGAAGGAAATTATTCTAAAAAAATCTTTTTAAAATAATTAATCCGACCAAAGAATAGTTCCTCTGGCAGATTGGATTTTAAATTCCTCGATTTCTTTAACAAGGCTCAATTCTTCAAATACGATTTTTCCTTTCACCTGATCCTTTTCAAATGGAAAGGACAGGATGGAAAGGTCATAATCTCCATCCGAATTTTTGAATATTCCTTTGGTGAAATTTTCCAGGGGAATCTCTATTTCAGCACCGTTTGAGATATTGAGAATCACCGTTTTACCTTCTTCATCTAAATTGATGATTCTCTTGGAATCTTTGTTAAAATTATAAAGTTGAAAACTTCTGAAATATTGAAAGTCTTCCGTCGAAACTGGCAGGTCGCTTCTTAAAAGGAAATGACGGTATTCTATATCTCGATTGAATCCGCGGGCATAATTTGGCTCCAATCCCATCTCATCCATGATGCTCCTAATGTCCATTTCTTTAACCTTAGTCAGGTCAAATTCAGACCGCAAAGCAGCGGTGTCCCTTTCTGTCAAATATTCCAACATGCTTGTGATTTCTTTCGTCACTTCCGGCTCAACAACCTTGTTTGCTTCTTTAAAAGTCGTGCCCTCAAGTAGTCCTTCATTTTGTAAAGTGGTTTTTAACCGATTCAATTGGTCATTAAAGGAAACATTTTCAGCACTCCACGGACCCGTGATGGAAATAAGGGCGAAAATTGCCAGCGAAAATGGAATTACCCGGATATCGTCTTTTTTAGAAAAAATAAAATATAAACTGACCAAGCCAACCCAAATGCCCAGGACAAAAACGATGTAACGAGGCTCTGTAAATCCATAATCAGAAATCCTCCGCCAAATGGCTGCCATAATCAACAAAACCATAGGCGCCAGCACCGGAAAATACCATTTTCGGAAGCCGGAAAGGATGCTGCTGTCTTCATGCTCAGCCATCCTATAGTTGACCAAATAGGTAAATATTCCGGCGACAGAAAAGCCCAAAACCATTTTGGAAACCCATCCTTCGGGAAGCTCCCAGGTGAAGAGAATTTTTGCCGAAAAGGCATACAGAATAATGAAATACAAACCAACCAGGGGAATCAAAACGTATTTCACCACATTGGTGAAAGCAGTATATTTTTCGTATGTACTCTCCAGTCCAGTGCCCGGATTGGGTAATTTGGAAAGAAAATACAGCGGGTGAAAAATCCCGGCTATGATCAGGAATAGATCCAAGTAAAGGTAATTGGAGATATCGACCTTGAACAACTCCTGCAAAGCCAAAAGCGCCAGTGCCAATCCTCCAAAAATAATGGCAGAAACTACCGCTCCCTCGATAATGAAAAGAAATATCTTCTGATTGAAAGACCAGAAATCCTGTAAATCTTTGTATGCACGAAATGCAGAAAGACTGATGTAAAGATGACCAAACAGCCACATTGCTAAAAATCGAAACATAATACCCGGTTCTTCAAAGCTTTCACCAAATCCAAAGAAAAAATACACTACAAAGAATCCGACTGCCAGAAATTTAACCAGCAGAGCCCTTGCCTTCGATAATTGATACTTCTCTTCTGAAACTTTGAGTCCTATAAAAAAGGGATAGGCTAGAAAAGAAGTCAGCAAAAGCTTGATGATGATGGCTTCCTGCTCTTTCTCATGATGGTATTCTGTGAGGATAACAGCAAGGATGGTAGTCAGTGTAATTGCAAAAAGCGCAAAAGGGAATCTTTTGATGGTATTCCAGGCAGTGTTGGCCAAAAAGCTCAGGCTGGGTAGACGCATATCAGGTTTTTAGATTTGAGTTGAAATGCTTTCCTAGGTCAATTTACGAAGTCACTTTTGACTTTTTTGCGAAATTCTAAAATGTTAAAATGAAATTTATTCCTTTTCGACATAAAGCATCTTTTACGGATGACTTACCTTGGCATCCTCAATTTTAATGTATGAAGGTCAAACCTATGTATTGGATAATTATTGCTTTGAATATTTTCTCTTGTGGTACTGCCCAGGAAAGCCCAACGGATCAAACTGAAATAGTGGTAAAAGAAGAACCAACCCAAGTTGCGGACTCGGATTCTTCCTTTTTAAATATCGATTACCTGACCGGAAAGTTTGAGCCTTCGACCCAACCAGGATTTATAAAAATTGATACCCAATATTCTGATGGCTCAGAAATGTGGATGCGTAAGGATGCATATGAAGCTTTTCTTAAAATGTACGAGGCCGCCAAAAAAGATGGAATCAACCTAAAAATCATTTCCGCAGCCCGCAATTTCAATCGTCAAAAACAAATCTGGGAAGCCAAGTGGACCGGAGCAAGACTGGTTGAAGGAAAAGACCTTCAAAAGCAATCGGAAGCAGGAAAACGTGCTTATAAAATATTGGAATACAGTTCCATGCCCGGAACTTCCCGTCACCATTGGGGCACCGACATCGACCTCAATAACCTGGAACCCTCCTGGTTTAAATCTGGCGAAGGAGCCAAAATCTACGCCTGGCCTAAGCCAACGCTGCTGCCTACGGGATTTTGCCAACCCTACACCAAAAGGAGAAACCAGACCTCACGGTTACAACGAAGAACACTGGCATTGGTCCTACCAACCCGTCGCCTAAACTAACTGAATTCGCCCGCCAAAACCTCAAAAACGAATAGATCTCCGGGATTTCAAAGGCGCCGAAGCCGCCAGTGAGATTGATGTGGTTGGGAAGTATGTGCTGGGGATTGGCTGTTAGGTGCTGGCTATTGGCTATTGTTGGCCGTTGGCCGTTTGGCCTTGGCTGTTGGCTCGTGGCTCGTTGGCATCCTCTAAACCGTTTTGCTAGCATCAAACAGTTCGATAAGTTCGATTGTCAGAAGGTTACGCTATTTGCTGTTCGAAGTTCGCTTTCGTTTTTAAAGGCCTCGTAAACCGTAAATCGTAAACCGTAAATTCTACAAATATTAGGTTAAAGCTCCTCCAACCTGTTATTCTACTTGTAATGAGTGAGGTTCCCATCTAGGAACTAATAGCCAAAAGCTAACAGCCAAAAGCCAATCACGTCATTCCGGCCTCCGAGCCGGAATCTGCCATGTTCAGCAGTATGGATTGTGAAAACATGTGCTTGTACCATAGATTTAGAAACTGGCCATTAAACCCCCTTTCGCTAATAAATAATGGCATGTATTGTCTTCAAATTAATAATGCTGAATATTTTTTTGGCCCTAAGGAAATTTGAAAAAAGTGTTTTTGGAACTCTAATAATAAGCAATGGAATATTTATTTTAGGTGTCTTCTGTAATGAATATTTAGAAGCGGTATGAAGTTGAAATTCAAAGTATTAATTGTACTCCTTTATTTATTAAAAACAGTTGTGGTTTTTGGCCAAGCTATTACTGATCTTCATAGACCTGTTTTTAATGGCATTAAGAATATTGATATTTCAAAAGATAATCCCAATGTTCAAGATTGTATTTTGGATAATAATAATGTTATTTTCCTTCGTTTGGCTGAGGACTCCTTTACGGTAGAATATTTCAGGATTTCCGATTCCAGTTTCCATTCCAGAAAAACGTATGAATCTATTATAATTGAGGAAGGAGTCTTTACAATGAATTTAGGCGATCAAGTTTCGATTGATACTATAGTTTATTTTGACCCTATAACCTTAGAAGATGAACAAATTGATATTATTGTAAATCATTCATTGTACAAAAATGGAAATTGGAATGAATTATCAACAAATGGAGATAGATGTTCTGGAAAATATTTAAATGGTAAGCGAGAAGGTTTTTGGCGATGTTCCAACCAAGAAGAGGTCCATTCCTTTAATTATAGCAATGGGAAAATTGTAGGAATTTATTCTCCAACCGATGAATTGATAAAAGAAAATATTTCATGGTTTTTGAATAAAGAATTTGTGGTATGTAAAGAAACTAAATATAGCTTCATGAAAGCAAATTCCCCTTATTTAACGATTAAATATCTATTTGCGAAACCCAAAGAAGAATGCTCTGAAAATGGGGAATTCAAATTTTTTACAGATGGGAAATTTCATTTTGTTATAGATGCTCACGAATCGCAATCAAAAAAATCAAATAAAAAATCCGGTACATGGGAAATAATAAAATTAAATAATGGAGCTGAATTAATTTTAACCTTCCCGGATAGCCTTCCAGAAAAATTCCTGATCAAATATTTGGGAAAAGATGCAATGGTTTGGGAAATAGAAAATTCTAAATAAAAGGGAAATTCCAGCGTTCAGCGTCCAGCATCTGTAAATCTCCAAGCTCCATTTCACTCGTCACTTGAAATGAGGAATCTTACTGGTCTGAAGACCTGCCTGTACTCCAGGTACAAGTTTGAAAACTTGTACCAGCGTCCAATAGCCAAAGGCCAAAGGCCAACAGCCTCCATTATTCTCCAATATTACCAATTTCCACTCCTTCAGAGTAGGCAACCTTGATGTTTTGTTCGTGGAAGGCTTGTTTCACGGCCTTGTTAACATCATAAACCACAGTCCAGTAATTATCAGGTTCGCAATAGGGGCGGACGCTGAGGATGATGCTGTGGGAGTCGAAAGTAAGGATTCCGATTTCAGGTTCCGGATTGTTTAGAACCATTGGATGTTTGAGAACGGTTTCTTTTAGAATCTTTTCAACTTTAGGGAAGCTCTCTTCGTAAGGCATGGTTACTTCCAATTCCACCCGGATGTGTCCTTTTTGGGAGAAATTGGTAACGATTCCATCAATTACTTGTCCGTTGGGAATGATGAGGGTTTTTTGACCTGGCGTCCCAATGATGGTATTGAATATCTGGACTTCTTCCACCTTGCCAAATTTTTCCTGCACTTCTACCCAGTCTCCTACCTTGTACGGTTTGAAAATCAGGATGAGAATTCCTGCAGCAAAATTACTCAATGAACCTTGTAAGGCGAGTCCGACTGCAAATCCGGCAGCTGCTAAAACACCGATTAAGGAAGCAGTTTCTATTCCAACCATTCCGGCAACTGTAAGTAGCAGGAAGACTTTCAGTGCAATGTCCAAAAGCGAAACCAGGAAGGAGACAATTTCTACATTGAAATTTGCCTTTTCTAAGGAAAGTTGAGTGATCTTTCTAACTTTTTTGATAAGCCAGAATCCAATGAACAATACCAAAATAGCCATGACCAACTTTGGACCAAATTCAATGGCCAAATCGATTACCTTGTCGAGATATTTGTTTACATCCCCCATAATCAGTCAATAGTGTATTAAGCGTTTATTTGTTTTTTTACCAGCTTCCTCCGGCTCCACCACCACCAAAGCTACCACCTCCAAATCCGCCAAATCCTCCTCCGCCGAAGCCACCACCTCCGCCGCCACCAGTTCCATCCTCCACTCCTGGGCCTAGAATAATCCAGCCTCCGCGATCTCTTTCATATCGGCCTCCACCACCATATCCGCCGCCGGAATCAGAATTTTTTGCAATGATAATAAAGATGATGATGAAAAAGATAACAAGAAATATGATGAGGCCTACAGGAAATTCCTTTTCGCCGCCTCCTGTATTTTCATATTCGCCGTTTCCAAGTTGTATGATTACATCCGGTCGCTCTGTCCAACCCCCCATAAAATCTCCCTTTTTAAAATAAGGAACAATAATGTTTTCTATAATCCTTTTGGCCATGACATCGGGAACGAAGTGCTCCACTCCATAGCCTGTTTGGATGCGAACTTTTCTGTCATTTTGAGAGACATAAATAAGCAATCCATTGTCGTCTTCTTTTCCGCCGACGCCCCATTTTTCTGCCAGACGATAAGAATAATCGAAAATATCCTCACCTTCCAATGATTTTTCTATCACAATGGCAATCTGGGTTCCTGTAGAGTCATCGTAGGCCACCAATTTATTTTCAAGACGCTGTACATCATTTGAAGAGAGCATCCCTGCAAAGTCATTGACCAGCCGCGGCGGGTTGGGAGGATTGGGAATTTGCTTTTGAGCCAGCAGTCCTGCTCCGGCCAAAAGCACCAGTCCTGTAATTAATATTTTATGAACCGTACGAAATATCGTCTGGTAATTCATTGGTATCGTCTGTCTGATATGGAAAATATGCTTTGAGTTTTTCGCCAATTTTTTCAATGCCTTCTACAAGGCCCGTAGAAAAATTGCCTTTTATAAAATGACTTTTCATATGGTCGCGAATGTCCTCCCAAAAGCCATTGGGAACTACTTTATTGATTCCTTCATCGCCCAAAATGGCAAATTGCTTTTCCTTTGGAATCAAGAGAATGAGGACGCCGTTTCTTTGTTCGGTTTCATGCATTTTTAAAATATCAAAAACCTCTACAGCAACATCTAAAACAGGAGTGCCACCGGTTTCTCTTTCAAGGTGTACTCTGATTTCACCAGAGGTGTTTTTTTCAGCAGCCTGGATGGCTTTTATGATGCTTTCCTCTTCCTCCTTTTTAAAAAAATTTATCATTTGATAATTTTATAGTTCCTTTGGGAAGCCAAGTTAGTAAGGATATTTAAAAATCATTTCATTTAAAAATGATTTCTACGAGTTGGCAAATTGAATTGACTAATTAAATAAGGTTCTAAAATGGCATTGGTTTTACCGGTTCACAATAAGTTGCCAAAAATGGGCAAAAACTGCTACCTGGCTGAAAATGCAACACTGGTGGGGGATATAGAAATGGGTAATGATTGCAGTGTTTGGTTTCAGGCTGTAGTGCGCGGCGATGTGCATTCTATCCGCATGGGCAATAAAGTGAATGTGCAGGATGGCGCTGTTTTGCATTGTACTTATCAAAAAGCACCTTTGAATATTGGAAATAATGTTTCAATAGGTCATCGTGCAATCGTGCACGGCTGTACCATTCACGATAATGTGCTGATTGGCATGGGAGCCATCGTGATGGATCATGCTGTAGTGGAAGAAAATTGCCTGATTGCAGCTGGAGCTATAGTATTGGAAAATACCGTTTGTGAAGCAGGACATATTTATGCTGGTGTACCTGCCAAAAAAGTAAAGGCCATCAGTCCTGAGCGATTTAAAGATACGGTTGAGCGCATTGCCAACAATTATGTAATGTATTCCGGTTGGTTCAAAGATGGAGAATAAGGCAAACCTTAAATTTCCCAGAAAAGAAAGACTGAAGAATAAGTCAGTCATTGATAATCTCTTTTCAAAAGGACAGAGTTATTCTTTGTATCCCATTCGAGTGGTGTATACTATTAACTCTGAACCCAAAACCGATGCTCGTATTCAGTTCGCCCTCTCCGTTTCAAAAAGGAACTTTAAAAAAGCGGTAGATCGAAATCGAATCAGACGGCTGGTAAGGGAGGCTTATCGTCTGGAGAAGGAAACCATCTTAAAAACGCTTCCTGAAAATTGTCCACAAATCGCTTTGATGATTCTTTTTACAGGAAGGGAAATTCCCACATTTGAAGAAGTAAGAAAGTCCATGCGAAAAGTGGGTTCAAAGGGCTGGGTAATCTAATTCGATAATCCTTAATAACTCCATTTCAATCGCAAAAAAGCTGCCTGAACCGGACTTAAATACACTGACCCATCTTTGTTCCACACCAGTTGCCCTACCAAATCCAAATCCCAATTGGTCTTGATGGAATAGGTTAGGGTGGGGGAGACAAACAAGGCATTGGCTTCCACCGGACTATAAATAATAGCCGCTCCGGCATTTAAAAGAGGATGAATGGGATAAGCTGTTTGTACGAAAACAGCAGTTTTAAAGGGATAAAGATTCTTTGCAGACAGTTCAAAGCTGAATATTTCGCTTAGGTCTCCTTCGCTTGCACCTGCACTATTGTAAAGGAAACCTCCATTTAAATACAAGGAATTTGAAAATTGGTAATCCACATTAAAGGTTCCGGAAAAAGAGGTAACTCCGGTATCGATTGGAGTAAAGACACTAAACTCGCCTTTAAATCCTGCATTTTTAATATTTCCGGCCCATCCACCTCCAAAAACCAAATCTTCATGAAATTTGCCGGCCAATATTTGAAAGTCGTAGTTCCACTGGTTGAATTTAAACAAACCGGCCATAATGGCTTCTTCCGGTTTTTCAAAATACCGAACTGCCAATTGGATACTCCCGGCATATCCTATGTAGTATTTCAAAAGCATAGCATCTGATCCCGGTCTTTCTTCATAATCGAAATCCGAAAAATTATAGGCATTGAAGATGTCATTCGGATTCCAGATGGTACTAATTCCCCAATTGATTCTTTGTCTTCCCAATCTGGCTTCAAATTGTTTGTAGGTATACTGCACAAAAAGCCTATCCAACATCATTTGCGCTGCAACCCCCATCTGATCTGCACCCTCAATCGACAAATCAAAATAATCATTGGCCATGTTTAGGTTTTCCGCAAAGTCCGATAAAGGCAGCCTTGGCTGGTCTCCCCAGAAAAAGCGATTCCTCAAATCAGCCCTAAAATTCCAATGTTCATTCGGAAACCAACGAAAATTGAGGCGATTGTGAAGTAAATTATCCGAGATGGCAATCTTCGGCCCTCCAAACGGATTAATAGTATTTTCAACTATATAAACCGACTGCAAATTCTTGATATACCCGGATAGTGAATATTTGGGAGCGGAGTCATCCTGAGCGCTTAGGTTTGCACAAAGAGTAAGCAGTAGTATTATGATTAGTGGTTTGGACATAGGTAGTCTTTGGTCTTTTGTCTTTTGTCTTTTGTCTTTGGTGACTTTCAAGCTTGAGATAGAGCAGTCTCTCTTTGCGTTCTTTTTTGCCTTCCCCATTCTTTGCGAAAACCTAAATTTTGAAGGGTTGAATAGTTGAATTATTGAATGGTTAAAAGTTCTACTTCAGTTGTTATTTTGGTCTTTGGTGGTTACGAAGGTTCTAACCTACAGTCTCTCTTTGCGATCTTTTTTGCCTTCCCCATTCTTCGCGATTTTGAATCTCTTTGCGTTCTTCCGAGTCTTACCCCTCCTTTGCGATAACTACCAGCACCCAGAACCTAGTACCCAGCACCTAGCACCCAGATTACACAAAATGCTTCAACATCGTTACTTCTCTGTCTGTCAAAAATCGGAATTGGCCTCTAGGGAGTTCCTTTTTCGTCAAGCCTGCATAATATAGTCTGTCCAATTTTTTGACCTCATAACCCAGCGTCTCAAAAATGCGACGGACGATGCGATTTCTTCCGATGTGGATTTCAATCAGGACTTCATTTTTGGTGTCGGGTTTGTTGTATCCGACTTTATCTACCGGTGCCAGACCATCATCTAATTTTAGGCCTTTTGAAATGGCATCCATATGTTCCGGACTGACATTTTTATCAAGGGTAACCAGATAAACCTTTTGAATTTTATGGCTTGGATGTGCAAGTTTCTGAGCCAGATCACCATCGTTGGTCAATAAGAGTAGACCAGTGGTGTCGCGGTCTAGTCTGCCTACCGGAAAAATGCGTTCAGCAACGCGCTCGCCGATAATTTCCATCACAGTGGTACGTCCTTTTTCATCGGAAGTGGTCGTGATGACATTTTTAGGTTTGTTGAGTAGCAGGTACACTTTTTTACTTTCCGGATTGATGACCTTCCCGTCCAGTTTTACCACATCGTTTTCTTTGATTTGGTAAAATGGTTCGGTAACTACCTCATCGTTTACCATTATTTTCCCGGATTTGACCATTTCGGCAGCATTTCTTCTGGATGCCACACCACAATGCGCTACAAATTTATTGAGCCTCATGCCAATCACATCTTCAGAATCCATGGCCTCTTCCAATTGACCTTTGGTAACCGTCCTTCTGATTTCTTTTTGACCAAAAGCACCTTTGTTTTTCTTATCTCTAAAATTCTTTTTTGCCATTTAACTGGTTTTAAAACCTGTTTTTATAAAAAAAATAAAACGACGAGCTATAAGCCGGATTCTGTTCTTTTCCTAAGAAAAGTCTCTATCATTTATCTAGTTCCGACTTCACAATCGGAATCCATCTGCCTACCCTTCGCAGCCCTCTGTCTGAGACAAGGAACCGGGCGAGCGACCCGGCCGCCAAGGCCTCTGCGATATACATGGCATTTCAACCCACAAGGTTTGTCCCCGATTACCGTTGCCGGCAACTGGCGTGCGCTCTTACCGCACGATTTCACCCTTACCCCGACCGAAGTCGTGGCGGTATAGTTTTCTGTGACACTTTCTGTTTCCAAACGAATTTGGAACCCAGCGGTTAGCTGGTGTGGTGCTCTACGTTGTCCGGACTTTCCTCATCTGTCCTGATAAAATCAGCACAGCCGCGATAGAGCACTCGTCGTTCAGCGACAAAGGTAGTCAATCTGTACTCAGAATTCGATATTCCAATCTGTCTTCCGTCTGAATTGTTAAGAATTTCGTCTACTTTTGTATTTCGATTATTTTTAATACATAATTTTCAAATATTTAAGAAGTAATAGCCTCCAAAGCAAACCAAGCGCTTTTTTTTTCGTAGGAAGCATCATGATTTCAGGCATTTTTTAAAAAATAAACTATTGAACCGCCTGAATTTCGTAACCGTGAACATGATATGAACAAAACCCAACGCATAGCTTTATTGGCCTTTTTGGTTTTCCTTGCCATCTCGATCGGCATCGATTCCTACAACAACCAGGAAGCGCATTTGAAAGGTTATGCAAAAGTGTTGAGTGAATATGTATTGTCTTCGGAGGAGCTTGTAGATAAGACATTTGCCCAAAAAGAAAGTATTTGGGATGAAATTATCGAAATTCATCCGGAGTCTATAAGTGAGACAGACAGTATTTTGGCACGATTGGACAGGATTTCAAGCTTGCCCATTGCCCTTTCTTTTTTTCAGGACGATTCCCTCGTTTTTTGGTCCAATTCCAGTGTTTTGCCGACCCTCTCGCCGAAGGGGATGTATGCTATTGAATATGAAAAACCTTATTTGACAAGGTTAAACAATGGTTATTTCCTTTTTTATAAAAGTAAATTTAATGATAGGCCAAATGACGACAGGGTAGCAATCGCTTATCTTCCAATAAAAAATGCATTCCGCCTGGAAAGCAGTTACCTGGAAAATGGATTTTTGACCGACGAGCCAATCCCTGTAGAAGTTGAAATTTCGGAAGAGGAAACACCTTATCCGGTGTTTGGGACTGAAGATCAACCACTTTTTTATTTATATGCAGATCAGGATTTCAAAGATGCACCCCGCCAGAAATGGCTCTTGTTTTTTATGGTGCTTACATTCCTGGCACTGGCAACCTTGATCAATAGTTTTGCAAGAGCAATCGTTCAAAGATACCGTCCATGGCTTGGAGCGGCGTTTTTGATTTTAACAATAGCGCTCTTAAGATTTACCACCTTGCAACTGGATTTGAGTGATAAATTCAGCAATCTGGAGATATTTTCCAGGGCATTTTACACTCCGGTTTTAAATTACTCTTTGGGTGATTTGTTGATGGATATCCTGTTGCTTTTGTGGTTAATGGTCTTTTTTCACAGAGAATTTAAGGTAAAGCAACTGGTGCAAATTTCCCGCACCTGGCAATATCTTTTGACCTCCCTGAATTACTTTTCAGTTATCCTGGGAATTTTGATGGTAACCAGTGTATTCAAAAGTCTGGTACTGGATTCCGGAGTTACCTTCGATTTTGACAATGTTTTTCAGCTGAATATCTACAGCATTTTTGCCATTTTCGGAGTGATTTTTCTGCTGTTTGCCCTCTTCCTTTTCAGTCATCGGATGATGCTGACCATTCAAAAAACAGGGTTGCCGCGTAAATGGAGGTTTGCATCCTTGGTTACCTCCCTCGTTCTCGCTTTACCGGTTATTTATATGACCGACCTCAACCTTCCATTCATTCGTGTGGTGATGGGAGCATCGATTTACATTTTACTTTTTGACTTATATATTGATAATAAAAATCCCTCTTTGGTATGGTTGGGTATCTGGTTGTTGTATTTCGCATCTGCTTCCAGTGCCATACTTTTCAAATACAATGAAGACAAGGATATAATCACGCGTTTGGAGTATGCCAAACAATTGGCAAATTGGGAGGATAGTACTGCGGTAAAGGAGTTTGAAAAGTTTACCAATGAGGTGAAAAACGATTCTATTCTAAAGAGAATTTTATACGGTCCGCCCGAACTTGAAAAATCGGTTGCTTTACGCAGGCGGATCGATAATATTTATTCTGATTATAATTATCTTTTTAATATTTATTCTTACAGGTTGGAAGAAATTCCTTCCCTTGAAATTGATCCGGAGCCTTCCGTATTTAAGAATGAGCAACCTTCCATTCAATTTTTATACAATAAAGCAGAGAAGACGGAAGAGGCAGGGATCATGTATTACCGGGATTCTGGAAAAATGTTCTCCTATCTATCTCAATTTTCAGTTGAAGGGAATTCGAACTCGACTGAAAATTTCAAACTTTACTTTGAAATTCAAAAAAGACTGCGTGAACCTTCCATGGTTTATACCGAGTTGATCCTTACTCAGTTTTATAAAAATTTAAAAAGCATAGACCTGTACGATTATTCTATTTTTGAGAATAAAAAGCTGGTAGAATATAGTGGTCGTGCTTTTGAACATTCTTTAAAAGAATTTGAGGTTCCGGAAGGAAAAGACTATGCTGTATTTATTATTGAAGGCCGTTCAGAATTGATTTATGAGGCTGGAAATCAAACGACCATTGTAATTGGAAGGCAGGTCCGCAATTTATTAAAGGCAATTTCACTCTTCTCCTATTTATTTGTTTTACTGGCAGTTACGGTCTTTTTTATTGCCATTGTCAACACATTTACCCGGGTTTTACCTGAGGTTTTAAAACTTACAGTCTGGAAGAAACCTTCTTTAAAAAATAAAATTCAGTTAGCGATTATCCTGACCATCGTTACATCATTTGTAATGATTGGATGGGTAACGGTCATTTACTTTAGAAATACATCCAACGATTACCACGAAAATCGTCTACTCAGAAAATTAAGTTCTGTATTGGCCGATGCTGAGCATGAAATTCAGATCAGATTGGAAGCCGGAGAACGCGAGATGGACCTTTCACAATTGGTGCAAACCCTGGCACCCATTCATCGGATGGATATCAATGTGTACGATTTAAAAGGGAATCTGATTACCTCTACCGAGTTGGATATTTACAACAAAGGAATCGTAGCACCCAAAATGGGTTCAGTCGCTTTTTGGGCTTTCAATCGATTTGGTAGGAATGACAAAATACAGGAAGAAAGAATTGGAAAGTTGGAATACAAATCAGCTTACGTTCCACTTCGCCAACCCAATGGTAAAATAATGGGATACATCGGTTTGCCTTATTATTCCAAACAGCGGAATTTGAGGGATGATGTCTATGAATTCATGGGTACTCTTTTAAATGTATATGTATTCCTTCTTTTGATTGCTGCAGGTATTGCCATTTTGGTAGCCAATAATATCACGAAACCAATCTCAGTCATCGGAGAAAGGTTCAGAAGGTTCAAGCTTGGAAGTCCTGAGCCACTGGTTTGGAATACTAAAGACGAATTAGGTGAATTGATCGATGATTACAATCGTATGATTGCCCAGGTGGAGGATTACACCGAAAAACTGAAAAAATCGGAAAGGGAAGGTGCCTGGAGGATCATGGCGCAACAAGTTGCACATGAGATCAAAAATCCTTTGACTCCGATGAAGTTGAGCATACAATACCTGCAACGAGCCTTGAAGAATGATCCGGAAAATGCGCCGGTCTTGTTTGACAAGGTAGCGCATACACTCACGGAGCAAATTGAAAATCTGGTTCAGATTTCAACAGCGTTTTCCAATTTTGCCAAAATGCCAAAACCAAACAACAAGCCACTTTGGATCAATGAATTGGTAGAGTCGGTTTACCTGCTTTTCTCTGAAAATAAAACAGTCGACATCAATATCTACGTGCCGGAAGAGCGCTATCAGGTTTTTGCAGACAAAAATCAGATGATGCGTGTGTTAAACAACATCATTTCAAATGCCATTCAGGCTATCCCTGATGAGCGCAGAGGTAAAATTGAAATTTCAGTTTTTGAAAAAGGAGAAAACGTAGTAATCAAGGTTAGTGATAATGGAATAGGAATTCCTGACGATATGCACGAAAAGGTTTTTGCACCGCACTTCACTACCCGCAGTTCCGGTATGGGACTCGGACTTGCCATGTGTAAAGATATTGTAGAAATGGGCGGTGGAAAAATCTACTTCAAAACCGTCCCCGAAAAAGGAACAGATTTCTTTGTAGAGCTACCGAAACTGTAATTGGCTGTTGGCTGTTGGCCTTTGGCCATTGGCGTTTGTGATATGCCAAATGCCAAATGCCAATAGCTAACAGCCAGAATTTGGCCGCGCCAACCCTGGAACGACGAATTGAATAATAATTTGCAGAATATAGTTGGATCGAGAAAATTCATCTTACTAAAATTTATCAATCCCTCGAACCTGGAATTCAATCCAGAATCCAGCGTCCAGAAACGAGCAAACGAGCAACCGAGCTTCAAATATTTGGAATCCTAATCCGGGTAGCTTCGACAAGCTCAGCCACCCGGTATGTTGCTCTTTTTATCAAGAAAACCGACCTCCAAAATCCAGCCCCCAAAATCAAAAATCAAAAATCAAAAACCTAAAATCAAAAATCTAAAATCCTACCCTCTTCTCATCCTCACATACTTAATCGTCTTTCCGCCGGCCAGGTGCATTTTTTCATAATAGGTCTTGGTTTCCAGCTCTTCCATAATCAATGGTTTGCTGTAAATATCTGATTCTTCATAAACCAGCTCAAAATCCTTAGTGGATTTTAATTCTTCCAGGGTAAATTCATATAATTCAGGGGAGTCAGTTTTTAAATGAATAAAACTTCCGGGAAGCAGGAATTGCTTGTAACGACCAAGAAAGTTTTGAGAGGTCAGGCGATTGTTTGATTTGCTTTCCCGCAGGAATGGATCTGGGAAAGTAATCCAAATTTCTTCTATTTCACCAGGTTCGAAAAAGCTGTGAATGAATTCAATGCGAGTACGAAGGAAACAGGCATTGGTAAGATTTTCTTCCAAAGCCTTGGTAGCTCCTTTCCAGATTCTGGCTCCTTTAATATCCACTCCGATGAAATTACGATTGGGATACCTTCTACTTAAGTCCAGTGTATATTCTCCTCTTCCGCAAGCCAATTCCAGGGTAATTGGATTGTCATTTCCAAAATGTTCTTTCCAGCGGCCTTTCATCTCTACCTCTTCCTCTCCAGGTCCCAGCAATAAAGTATTCTCTATCTCAATGTTTTCATAGACATTGGGATAAGCATGCAATTGCGAAAATTTTAAAAGTTTATTTCTCCTACTCATAAAGGCCAAATTTTTGAGGCCGCAAAAATAATTGGTTTGACTTATTATTAAAATTGGGTTTTAAAAAAGGGGTGGGAGAGGTGAGGCAATGTCATTAAGTTAAGAAAGAAAAGACAACCGTCTAAGGCGGGTCTCTCGGAGAGGACCCGACGACTCCAGCAGAGTCATTTGTTTTCAAAGGGAATAATTTCCTGGTATTCAAATACCTTTGTATTTCAATTCCTAATATTTTTGGTTCACGCAACGGCCGCGAAGGTTAAGTGCAACGGCCGCAACTCAATGATTTGAATGTATTTCACCTTTAATTCTCTTAACTTAATGACATTGGGAGGTGAGGTGGGCGACCCCGATGGGGGCACATATCTTAAATCTCTCTGACTTCTGCTTAACAATAAAAACACGATTTCAACGCCTGCAGCTTATTTTCTTCAACCACGTTAATTTTTCACCACCTAAAAAACGCATACAACCTAACATTAATTTTTCCGATTCAGGGATTTTTTACTCAATCGAAGGGGATTTGTGACATCACAGAATTTTTTTTTTAATTTTTTTTCATTTCAAACTCCCTGTAATTGCTGGATTCTAAAAATTAATTTCATCCAAATACCCATTTTTTAAATCCATCTTGTGTCGATCCTACGTATCTTTGAAAAACACTTTCCATTACGATTCATTTCAAACAAATAACACAAACAGATCCATCCTGGATCAAATCTGCAACACACTTCCATTGAACTGATAATTGGTAACGAAAAATTGCCGCCAAATGGCTTTTGGTGGCCTTGTCCCTTATTTCTTCACACATGACCCCCGTGTGAAGAGCAGGTAAAATACTGGTCTCCTTCAAACAAAGTGTATTTTATCACCAAACTCTTTACATATGAACAATTCACTACGAATCAAGCGGGTTCGCTTAGTGCTGCTAGCCTTTTTGTTTCTCCAAACACAAGTGCTGATTTTTGCACAGGAGACTATCTGGACAGGTCAGTTTAACAATAACTGGTCAACTTCTGCCAATTGGACAAATGGTGTCCCTACCTCCGGGATGACCGCAACCATTCCCTCATTTGTTGTTAGAAACCCCATTATCAGTGGAACAGTGAATCTGGATTTTGTCCTTCAAAACTTTAATTACATTGAAATAGCTGCCGATGCTGAGGTCTACAATCAGGCTACGCTATTGAATTATGCTTCCGGTGCCATGGTCAACCTCGGACTAATGGTCAACCTCGGTACGCTCGTTTTCGACAACGATGGGATTTTTGAAAACAGAGGGACTGTACGGAACTATGGTTCCATCGACAACGGAGGACCCAACTCTGCAGCAGTCTTCCTAAACACTGCCCTCGGTATTTTTATCAACGAATCAAACTCGTTTTTTAACAACACCGGTCAAATCGAAAACCTTGGAAAATGGTACATCAATAACAACTCTTCTGTTTTTAATTATCATTTTACCTACAATGCAGGAATTGTTTACAACTCCGGCACCTTTGAAAATTATCAGTGTGCCCGTTTCATCCATGATGTAAATGTTTACCTGGGCGGCGATTTCTGGAATTATGGAGCGCTTTACCTTTTAAAAGGAGATGTCCATTACATGAATATGGACGGTGGAATGATGATGAACAACATGCAGGATGCTCCAACGCCGACAGCAGTTGGTGTAGATATAAGCGTAAACCTAGGCATCGATGGTACCATTACTGTCAATCCTGACCTCGTAAACGGAGGAAGTTATGGACCATGTTACATCAAATCCATCAATCTATTTCCAAAGGTATTTACTTGTGACAATGTAGGATTGAATATCGCTACTTTGGAAGTAATTGACTACAACGGATTTAAATCTTCGACTACTGTAAAAATTAACGTCTTACCTTCTGAAGCCTGCAATCAGGTAACAGAATGTTTTACCCCGGTTACCAGAGGAAATTTTGATGCGCGAGCCTCTGAAGGAACGAGTAGCGCTTTGCCTTTCGGCTTGTCATGTATCGGTGCAGATATCAATAACAGAGGCAGAGTTGTAAACGACAATACCAATGATTTTGCTACCATCGGATCTTTGTTATCTGTAGGATGCAGCCAATACATAGAAGTTCGTTCTAATACAGAATTTGATGCTGGTTATGAGGCAGGATTTATTGTCCAGGACGGTGCAGGCTTATTGACTTTAGAAGCCTTGGATAGAATAACCATCATGACTTACAGAGGAAGTCGTTTCAGAGAAGCCGTTTCAGGAAATGCCTTATTGAATGTCGGATTATTGGACGATAATAGAATCAGAGCGATTGGTTTTACGACTTCAAAAAGCTTTGACAGGATCAGGGTAGTTGTATCTAGCGGAGTTGGGCTTTTGGGAGACCTTAGAGTCTATAATGCTTATGTTAGTCCGGATGATAATGGAAATGGTACACCGGATTGTAAAGAAAATAATCACCCCCCTGTACCACCATTGTGTGCATTTGATGGCAACTTCTTAAGTGGCCATGCAGGGTTATTTGCCGGTCTTGATGTAGAAAGTATATTGGATCTTGCGCTAACCCATCAAGATGGATCTGACTATCCCTTGATTATCGGGCATCCGGGTAGGGCATTGAAATTTACAAAACGCTCCTTCAGAAGTATCATCAATTCATACCCTTGCAGGTCGTTGAAGTTAAATAAACTTGCCATAGGAACTTTAGATGTTATCGATGGATTGAATCTTTTGAATATCCTGCCATTGCATTATGGTAAGTTAGATAATGTATTGCTTTCCAATACTTTATTGCTAGCCTTGAATACCAGAATCGATATTAAAAAACTCGATGTTAAATTGAGTGCACTTTGTATTGATATTCCTATTTCATTAAGAGCACATTTAGATGCTGATGCTACTGTAGCTGCATTATTGAATTTGGCAAACGACGCCTTAGGAGGTCATGCGGATGCAGCCTTGTATGCAGATATCAACGCTACTCTTGGCCTGGTATTGAATTTCTGGATTACTTGTAGTGAGCCTTGCGGAACCATCCTCGGCAAAGTTGCCGGCGATATACTTGATTTGAAAGCAACGGCAAAAGGAAACATAGTCGATTTGGGTTGGGTAAACAATACCGGCTTCAAGAATGAGGAATTTGAAATTGAGCGTTCTTTTGATGGTATCCATTTTGAAACCATTTCAAAAGTAGCCAGCGAGCATGATGGCGACCAAACCAGATACTACAATGCCACAGATGGTAATCCACTTGGAGGAGAAGTATTCTACCGTATTTCAGCAAATCATGCAGATGGGACGAAGTCAGTTTCAGGAATCGAAGCAGTTTACCTTGAAGGAAATCTTGACTTCGCAATGGCATACCCTAATCCGGTTACAAACGGCCACTTTACTGTTAACCTTAGACCACACCTGGGGCAGGCTTGCCTAGTTACCGTGGTGGATGCTCTAGGAAAAGTAGTTAGAACCTTTGATATCGACGAAGTCCAGTCTGAAATTTTAGAAATTGACATGAGTCAAAATGTCGATGGATTATACAATGTGAGAATCAATGCATTCGATAGAAAGGCATATAGCCTGCCGGTTATGGTTCAGAAGTTTTAATTAGCTTATAATTTTTGTTCATCGTTTTTGTTTTTGAGGGTTACTTGCCCTTATCCTGACTATCGAAGGGCAGCCGAGGTTTTCCCGTTAATTAAGCCGCTATCATATCCGGGGGGAATTGAAGGCTGCCCTTCTTTTTTAAACTTTTGATTTTTTTAAACCTTTTTACAACTATCAGCATCTATTTTGGGTGTTGATTTTTGTGTTTTTGTCTTTATGCTAAATTTGCACAGCTTGAAACCATTAAAAGCTTCAGCAAATCATGTCATTACGATTTTTAGGTCTATCGCTGTTTTTTTTCATCGCCATTTCTACCGTTGGAAAGGGGCAGGCGAGATTCGAAGCTACAACGGATGCAAAGGAAATCGTTTCCGGAAATTTCTTTGAAGTAAGGTTTACTTTGTATGATGCCAACGGAAGTAATTTTTCTCCACCTGATTTTCGCCCTTTTACTGTGGTAAGTGGACCCAATCGCTCCATTTCTACCACCAGCATCAATGGAAATGTAAGTCATGAAACTAGTATTTCTTATACCTTATTAGCAGAAAAACCTGGAAGATGGCGGGTCAATCCTGCCTCCATTAGTGTTAAGGGCAAATTGTATTCGACCCAGGCCATTACCATCGAAGTCATAGAATCCGGTAAACAGAAGGATCTGGGAAATCCGGGTCAGGAAATTTTCCTTGTCGCTTCCGTCTCAGATTCTGTAGCCTTTGTCGGGCAGCAGGTTTTGTTGGATTATACCATCTATACCACCAAGAATGTCGAAAGCTATAACCTGTTAAAAGAATCTGTTTATGAAGGTTTCTTTGTTGAAGAAATCAAACGGTTTAATCCCAGAGCTGTAAGGGAAGTTATCAACGGTATACAGTATACCTCCAAAATAATAAAAAGAGTAGCCTTGTTTCCACAACAAACCGGGATCATTGAAATCGATCCAATGATGGTCCAAATCGGAGTGGAAATAGAGGGTTCCCGGCCAAGGAGCAGCTTTTTCTTTAGAAGAGATTTGCAATATCAAAACCTGGGTTCTAATGGACTAAAGCTTGAAGTGAAATCGCTGCCTGATGGAGCTCCTGAAAGTTTTTCCGGGGCAGTTGGGAAATATGAAGTTAATACCAATATGGGAGGTACGGATCTAACTACGGATGATGCATTCATGCTTCGATTGATTATTAGAGGAAATGGAGATGAAAAACGAGTTTCACCACCTGCATTACAGTTTCCTGAAAATTTTGAAGCTTATCCACCAAGAAGTGTTAGGGATAATAGCCAGGAAACACTTGGTGAAATAAATCATGTGAAAGAAATAGAATATTTGGCTGTCGCCAAAAAACCGGGTCATTATACCATACAACCTGAATTTTCTTATTTCGATACGGACTCGCTAAAGTATATATCACTTTATCCTCAACCAATTCACCTCAATATATCTCAGGGAAATCAAAAAGGTGGTGCAAATATCAATACGGATATTGCAGGTTTAAAAGATATTCACCCCTGGTATCCTTCACTAGGCACCAGTTTGTCCATGCAAGCATTTTTTGTCAAACCATGGATTTGGCCAATCCTGGCATTGCCGGTTCTGGGAATGATTTTTCTTTATTTTCAAAAAAAGAAAAAAGAAAATGGACCTTCAATTTCAAATGCTGAGAAAAAGAGAAGAGAAGCAGATTTGGTAGCTAAAAAACGACTTTCTGAGGCGGAAAAGGCTAAAACAGAAAGTGATAGCACCTTGTTTTATCGGTCTATTTCTACGGCCTTATTTGGATATGTCTGCCACAAACTTGAAATACCTTTAGCGGACCTCACAAAACAAAACGCTGAACAAAAATTAAACTTGGCTGGAGCTTCCAGTGACCAAATTGAAACTTTTATGAGCCTTGTTAAAACTTGTGAACTGGCCTTGTTCGCCGGTCAAGGAGACCAAGGGAAAATGGAAGAGACCTACGAAAAGGCAAGTGCATTAATAGTTGATCTGGAAACCAGTCTCCAGCATTAAAAGCCAGGTGGATAATTCAAAAAATATCTAAAGGTTTCGCTATTCGCTTTATAAAAGCCACATAATCCGTAAATCGTAAACCGTAAACCGTAAATTTCCCTAATATCCAGGCAGATCTCGTTACCCATGTTTTACCGCTGGATTTACATTTAGAACCTAAAACCCATATCGGTTGGCAGTTCGCTGGCGATAGTCCACATACCTTTCTTTTAAAATAATAAAAGAGACATTCACCCCTGCATAGCCATACCAATCATTTGCTTTTGTGACAGTAACAATATCGTCTATGTGATCGCTGAAGGTTGCCCTGGCACCAAATTCGACTCCTATTTTAAAATTGGGTGACAATTCTCCTTTTATACCCAAACCAAATGGAACCACTAAAAACAAATCTCTATCATCAGCATCTATGAGGGATAATTGTACTTCTTTTTCATTATGAAAATTTGCATCAATCCGAGCATATCCTATACCTGCAAATAAATATGGATTGAATAAAAAAGTAGGTCTGCCCGATAATGATTTTAAGAATTGATTTTGGAAATACAATTCACCTACGGTAGAAAACTCATTTACTTCGGCGCTAAAAGACCAACCCCTGTCATACCTCGATGTGGAATAAAAATCTGAAGCACCTAAAGTTCCATGAACGTAGGTGGTTTTAAAAGAAAAATGAGGCGTCATATTGTAACGGAAAAAGGCTCCCATAAACTTTTTATGGCCATTGTATTGGACATAATTCTCCGTTACATCCCCTTGATACAAGGAAATGCCATAATATCCGCCTAACTCCAATGAGCGTTGTGCAAAAAGGGAAGCATGGAAGCAAGCCACAAGTGCAAAAAGTAAAAACCAGTTTCGGGTTTTCATCACAGAATTTTGTGTACAAAATGGTAGCCCAAATCGTACAATTTTTATTGGGAAAAACACTGTTGGGGGGAGGAAATAAGGAATAATTATTTATTCATTAAGCCTTGATTGCAAAGAGTATGCCGAGGTTGGTTGGGGCTGTTGGCTATTGGCCATTGGCTATTGGCTGTTGGCTATTGGTTTATGCCAACGTAAACCTTAAATGAGGTGATTTTTACGATTCAAATACCTGCTGGAAATTATTGGTCATTTTGGCGTTCCAGAGTTGGCGCAGCCAACCCCTACAACGGCCAAAATCCAACATTAGATACCAGGATAAATCATTGATTATCTGAATCCTATGTTGTCCTTAAAGAAAGCTTCGTAAACCGTAAACCGTAAACCGTAAACCGTAAATTGTAAAGCCAACAGCCAATGGCCAACAGCTAAAAGCCAACCGCCAACAAATTCCCTTGATACTTCTTCCGGTATTCCAAAGGGCTCATTCCAACCAGTTTTTTAAAAAGATTCCTGAAGGTTTTGGGATCGGAATAGCCGATGTCGAACATAATCTCACTTACGTTTTTTCCTCCTTTTTCTAAAAGACGTTTGCCTGCTTCTATGCGGACTCTTTGAATGTATTCATTAACAGTATTGTTGGTCGCTTTTTTAAATCGACGTTCAAACGTCCGTCTGCTCATGGCAAATTGCTGGCTAAGTTCTTCAACTCCTATTTTATCAGAAAAATGCGCTTCAATGTATTTTTGTGCTTCGAGAATGGTTTCATCCTCATGGTCTTTTTGTCCATTAAACATCATAAAAGCTGCCTGACTTTCCCTGTCAATATCAATCGCAAAATATTTAGCTGCTAAAATTGCAGTTTCCCGATCTGTATATTTTTCTAAAAGATAAATTAACAGGTTCCAATATGAATTTGCACCGCCACTACTGTACAACCGGTCTTCATGGGTGATAATACCGCCACCTACCAGCTCTACTTTCGGAAATCGTTTCTTGAATTCATTTTCAAATGCCCAGTGGGTACTACATTTTTTACCATCCAATAACCCGGTAGAGGCAAGTAAAAAGGCACCTACACATAAAGAAGCAACCTCTGTTCCTTTTTCATAGTGTTTTTTTATCCATGGAATTGCCCTGTAATTGGCTTCAATTGCTGCACCCATATCCCCAAACAAAGCTGGTATAATAATCAAATCAGTTTTTTCTACATCCGATAAAAGTTTGTCAGCCTTTATGGTAGCAATTCCATCCATGGTCTGGACTTCTTTTTTATCCGCAACCATTTCAATTTCAAACAAAGGAGGACGGCCACTAGCAGCTAAAAAATTATTGGCAGCAGAAAATATATACCTTGGGTCAGCTATGGCTTCTATCACTGCAGATTCAGGAACAAGGATGGAAATTCTTTTCATATTCGGGAAGAGTGTAATTTCACTTTTTTAAAAAATCAAATTTTAAAACTCGGTGAATGTGCCTTCAAATATAAAAGTACATGGAAGATTTAAAAGCCATATTTTTTGATTCACCTGAACAAATGCCGGAATTGTTTGCCCAATTTTGGAACCAAAGAGATGCTCAATCCTTAGCGGGACTTTTTGCAGATGATGCAGAATTTGTGAATGTTGTGGGATTATGGTGGCATGATCGACAAGCCATTTTTAAGGCTCATGACTATGGTTTGAAAGTAATTTTTAAAGATTCAAACCTGATAGTAAGGGAAAAAAGAACTAAAAAACTCGCCAATGATATCCTTATAGTTCAGGCAAGGTTTGTTTTAGAAAATCAAACACCCAAAGAGAATGTACCCAATCCCGGAAAACGAATGACCGTTTTTTCTTTTGTAGTCCAAAAATTCAAAGGCGGATTTCAATGTGTCCTTGGCCACAATACAGATCGAATTCAGGGGATGGAAACCCATGTGGTTGATGAGGATGGGAAATTGCTGGGTACTAGGTACTAGGTGCTTGGTGCTGGGTACTGGGCACTTGGTGCTGGGTACTAGGGGCTGGGTACTAGGCGCTGGGTGCTAGATGCTAGAATTTAGATTTTCGTAAATTGTAAATCGTAAACCGTAAATACTACATTCTTCCATTCAAAACCTAGGCTTTAGGTGTCATTGTATCAGTCTTATAAACCACCGATTTGAAGTCCAGCATCCGGTGTCCAGAGTCCAGATTCTCAGATCCAGAATTCAAATAAAACATTTCTTCTTTTTTCGGCAAAATTTGATTTGCTTTGCATTCTTATTGAACACAAGTTAATGACCAACGGCGGGGGCTCCCGCACTTTGCAAAGAAAACCGGGTTGCTTGAATGAAATTATTCAGCTTTTTTAATCAAGAGTTAGCTATAGATTTAGGTACTGCTAATACCCTGATCATTCAGGATAATGACGTAGTAGTTGATGAGCCTTCTATTGTAGCCATCAATAGAAGAACGGGAGATGTAATTGCAGTAGGCCACAAGGCTATGCAAATGCACGAAAAGACCCACGAAGATATCAAAACCATCCGCCCATTAAAAGATGGTGTGATCGCAGATTTCCAGGCGGCTGAGAAAATGATGGAAGGAATGATCAATATGGTAGGAAAAAGAAAACGTTTCTTTTCTCACCTCAAAATGGTTGTTTGTATTCCTTCCGGAATTACAGAAGTTGAGAAGCGAGCTGTTTTTGATTCTGCAGATCATGTGGATTCCAAAGAAACTTATTTAGTATACGAGCCAATGGCAGCTGCACTCGGTATTGGATTGAATGTAGAAGAGCCCATTGGTAATATGATCATCGATATAGGAGGTGGTACTACAGAAATTGCTGTAATCGCCCTTTCAGGTATCGTTTGTGACCAGTCCATCCGTACTGCTGGTGATGAGTTTACTATGGATATTGTAAACTACATGCGCCGCCAACACAATATGTTAATTGGTGAACGTACAGCCGAACAAATAAAAATAAACGTTGGCTCAGCCCTTCCTGAACTGGAAAATCCTCCACCGGATTATGCTGTGAACGGACGTGACCTTATGACCGGTATTCCAAAGCAGATTACCATTTCTTATCAGGAGGTTGCACATTCTCTTGACAAATCCATCGCAAAGGTGGAAGAAGCGATTTTGAAAGCATTGGAAACCACTCCTCCTGAGTTGGCTTCCGATATTTACAAAACCGGTTTGTATTTGACTGGAGGTGGAGCATTGCTTAGAGGTCTTGACAAACGTGTATCTGCAAAAACCAAGTTGAAGGTACATATTGCCGAAGATCCACTTAGAGCAGTAGTAAGAGGAACAGGAATTGCCTTGTCTGATATCGACAGGTACATGCCTATTCTTATCGATCGCAAAAGCGTCTAATTTCCGGACTTTATCAGATTTGTGATTTTTTTCTTTCCAATAGGGAAGACCTTATTACCTTTGGGATTATTCGAACGCGTTCATTCCTCTTAGTAAAGAATTAGCAGACAATGCTTGATTTCTTCGGAAACTTTGCACGGTACGGGACTTTTTTCACCTTTCTATTACTAGAAATCATTTGCTTTTCGTTGGTAGTTCGCTACAATGAAGGGCAAAAAGAAATATTGTCCCATTCCAGCAAATTGTTTTCCGGTAAAGTGATGGATGCCTATTCATCAACCAGAAACTATCTACACCTCGCTGACATAGCAGACAGTCTCGCCAACGAAAATTCAATCCTTCTTAAAAAGGTAAGCCTGGAGGCTGAATTGCCACTATTGATTTTCAAGGATACCCTTTCACTGGAAATTGACAGCACAGCCAAAGCTACTTTTGAAATTATTCCAGCAAGAGTTGTCAACAACTCAGTCAATAAGTTTCACAACTTTCTGACGCTCAATGTTGGAACGGAGGCAGGCGTTGGTCCGGATATGGGAGTAGTTACTCCGGACGGACTGGTAGGAATTGTAAGAGCAGTATCTCCGGGTTATTCAAGGGTGATGTCGGTACTGCACAGACAAAACAGAATTAGCGTCGCCTTGAAAAGAAATGGATTTTTCGGCACCTTGGTTTGGAAAGGAACCAATCCTCTGGAAGCAGAAATTGAAGATATTCCAAAACATGCGGATATTTCTAAGGGAGATACCATTATAACAAGTGGATACTCTTCATTATTTCCCTCCGGACTACAAGTTGGAGTGGTTAAGGACTTTCAATTGGAACCGGGAAGCAATTCCTATTCAGTACAAATTGTACTTGGCCAGGACTTAAGCAATTTGTCCTATTGTTATATTGTGAAAAACATCCATCTCGAAGAACTAAAAGAGGTTGAAGAATCAGTAGAGAATGAATAACCTTTTGTTTCAAAATATCACCCGCTGGTTGCTCTTGACCCTGATTCAGGTGTTCATCCTTAAGCAAATGTATACCGAGTCAGGTGTGCTGTCTTATTTGCAAATCATTCTTTACCCTCTTTTCATTATCCTTTTGCCCATCCGAATTCCAAACGTATTCGTGCTTTTAATTGCCTTTTTCTCCGGGCTGGTCGTAGATTTTTTTTATGATTCGGTCGGTGTTCATGCGGCAGCTTGCGTTTTTGCTGCTTTCATACGTCCATTGGCACTTGGATTGTTTGAACCAAGGGAAGGTTACAGTGTGAATTTAAGTCCAACTAAAAAACAATTTGGTCTCGGCAGGTTTATGGGCTATGCAGCGGTGGTGATAACGGCCTATTTGTTTTTCTATTTTTCAGTAGAGGCCTTTACCTTTGTTTATATAGGTGACATTCTGTTAAATACCTTCTTTAGTTTTCTTGGAACGATGGGCTTTGTGTTAATTTACATGTTGATTTTTGATCCGGTTCAATAATTTATTACGTGGCAGATAATTTCATTACACGGAAATACTCTATTCGCATTTTCTTCGTGTTAGGTGCCTTGGCACTGCTGGGCAAAGCCATGTACATTCAACTTTTTGATGACACTTACAGTGTACGGGGAACTACCGCCGGTATTGATAAAATAACCGTTTATCCCTCCAGAGGGCTGATTTACGACCGAAATCAAAATCTGCTGGTCAATAATATTCCCGTTTACGATCTTCTGGTGACTTACAATCGACTGGATCCTGAAATGGATACCACGGAGTTCTGTAAACTGCTTGGAATTGATAAAGCCACTTTTAAAGAAAATATTGAAAAAGACTGGTCTAGTCCAAGATATTCTAAAGTTGTTCCTTATGTGTTTTTAAGCCGGATTCCTGCCGATACTTTTGCCCGATTTCAGGAAAGACTTTACGAGTTCCCTGGGTTCTATCCTCAGGTTCGTAATATTCGCGCTTATCCTTATCCAAATGCAGCCCACCTTTTGGGATACATACGTGAGGTAAATCAGGAAGAAGTTGAAAACAGCCGCGGAAATTATATCCCGGGGGATTACATAGGAGCAGCTGGACTTGAATTATCTTATGAAGACCAACTCAAAGGAACCAAAGGAATTAAGTTTGTTTTAAAAGATAAATTTGGACGTGAAGTCGGAGGCTACAAGGAGGGAACTTTAGATACCTTGCCTATTTCAGGAAGGGATTTGGTTTCCACCATCGACATCGACCTCCAGGCTTACGGAGAGTTCCTCATGCAAGGGAAAACCGGAAGTATTGTAGCAATCGAACCTTCAACAGGGGAAATCCTGGCCATGGCTAGTATCCCTACTTACGATCCGAATAAACTTTCTATCAATTCTAAAAGAGGTAAAGCCTTTCAAGAATTGTTGGCAGACCCACGTTTGCCTTTCTTCGACCGTACAGTAATGGCAAAATACCCGCCAGGTTCTATTTTTAAAACCGTAGTAGGATTGGTTGCTATGCAGGAAGGAGTGATTACCCCACAAACCGGGTTTTCATGCAACAATGGATATTATTACAATGGCAGATTGTATGGTTGTCACGGTCACGTTTATCCTGGAAATGTTGCTACTGCCATTCAGCATTCATGCAACAGTTATTTCTGGCAAACTTTCCGTAGAATTATTGATAAAGAAGATTTTTACAAACCCAAAGAAGGACTGGATCTATTTAACAAGTATGTTTATCAGTTCGGACTTGGATACGAACTAGGCATTGACTTTCCAAGAGAAAAGGCCGGTAACGTTCCAACTTCTTCCTATTACGATAAAGTTTATAAAAAAGGCGGTTGGAAATCTCCAACTATAATGTCTTTGGGAATCGGGCAGGGGGAGTTACAGCTGACTTCCCTTCAAATGGCCAACCTGGCAGCTATCATGGCTAACCGGGGATATTTTTATACACCTCATCTTGTAAAAGGGTATAAAAATTTCTCAATCGATATCGATACAGCTTATACCAACAAACATCAAATTGACATCAATAAAGAATATTTTGAGTACATCGTAGAAGGTATGGAGCGCGTGGTTACATCAGGTACTGCTGCCGGAGCCTACATCAGTGATATTTCCATATGTGGGAAAACCGGTACAGCTCAAAACCCCCATGGAGAAGACCACTCTGTATTTTTTGGATTCGCACCTAGAGACAATCCAAAAATTGCCATTGCAGTCTACGTTGAAAATGCAGGTTGGGGCTCCTCCTATGCTGCACCAATTGCCAGTTTGATGATCGAAAAATACCTAAGAGAAGATGGTAAGATTTCCCCTTATCGTCAATATCTGGAAGACCGCATGGTTCAGTTGGAATTGTTGCCTTAAAATTGAAGTTTTGAAAAACGTTTATACGGTTATCTTTTGTTTGTTTGGATTCTTTATTGCCTTAACGGCAAATGGTCAGGACGATCAAAAGAGAAGTATACGTTTGATATTTGCAGGAGATGTGATGGGGCACTCCGGCCAAATCGTATCTGCCGAAGTCAAAACTGGCGAATTATATGATTATACTCCTTGCTTTCAATATGTAAAACCTTTGGTTTCTGATGCAGATCTTGCCATTGCAAACTTGGAACTAACCCTTCCAGGTAAACCACCTTACACTGGATATCCACAATTCAAAAGCCCAAATGAGCTGGCACTCGCACTAAAAGATGCGGGATTTGACCTGTTGGTTACAGCTAACAATCACAGCAATGACAGTTATGCAAGTGGACTTATCAATACCTTGGATGTTTTGGATGGTTACCATTTTCTACATACTGGCACATTCAGAAATTCCGATGAGCGCCTGATGTATTATCCCTTATTGGTTTATAAAAATGATTTTAGAATCGCATTTTTAAATTATACCTACGGTACCAATGGCATTCCAACGCGTGAACCAACCATAGTGAATTTAATTGATGTTGCTCAAATGGAAAAAGATTTAGCGGAAGCAAAATCATTGAAGCCCGATGCAATCATCGTTATCATGCACTGGGGTTTGGAGTATCAATTACAACAAAGTACAGAACAGGATTTCCTGACCCAAAAGTTATTTGACGGAGGCGCAGATTTTATCATTGGTGCACACCCGCATGTAGTTCAACCCATCAAAGAAGTTGAACTGGAAAGGGATGGCAAAAAGAAAAAAGGATTGGTTGTTTATAGCATGGGAAATTACATTTCCAGTCAAACCAAAACCAATACAGATGGTGGGATAATGGTTGAACTTACCTTAGAAAAAGACCTTTCTTCCAAAGAGACTATTTTAAAAGAGCATACTTTTATTCCCATCTGGAGATATATTCGTACCCTTGAAAATGGGAAAAAGGAATACTTAATTCTTACAGATAATGAATTGGAAAAGCCAGGCCTTTTAACACCTGATGCAAAATTGAAAATGGAGTCCTATTTTAAAAGATTAAGAAATCATCTGGCTAATTCTGATGGAATTGAAAAACCAATTTCTACCGAATCGGTTGATGTAAAATAAAGAAGATTATATGATTATTTCTGCCATAGCAGCAGTAGCTGAAAATAGAGTAATTGGAGTGGACCAGGATATTCCCTGGTTCCTTCCCGATGATTTAAAATGGTTCAAAAAACAAACCCTGAATCACCACATCATCATGGGGCGTGCAACTTTGGAATCCCTGGGCAAACCTTTGAAAAACAGAACACATATCGTTATTACCCGAGACATGTTTTATGCTGCTTCAGGTTGTTTGGTGGTGCATTCAATCGAAGAAGCCATTGATTTGGCTAGAAAAAATGGCGAAGAAGAAGCATTCATTGTTGGAGGAGGCCAAATCTATAAACAAACGATGGACCTTTGGGATCGATTTTACCTTACTGAAGTCCATGCTGAAGTTGAAGGCAACGTGAAGTTCCCTGAATGGGATGAAGACCAATGGACGGAATCATTTTGTGAACACCATGAAAAAGACGATCGCCACAAATACGATTTCACCTTCCGCATTTTAGAAAGAAAAAAATAACCTTAACCAGCTTAGGAACATGAAGTTTCCAAAACCAATCCCTGTAACAGAACTGGCAACCGAACTTTCAGCTAAACTTATTGGTGATACCAGCCTTTTGGCAACGGGTATCAATGAAATTCACAAAGTAGAGGCCGGAGACATTACCTTCTCAGATGTTGCCAAATATTTTCAAAAATCAATTCAATCTGCTGCTACTATTATTTTACTAAACGAAGAGGCCGATTGTCCGGAAGGCAAAGCCATCCTTGTTTGTGAAAACCCCTTTGAAGCATACGATGGACTGATTAAAAAATACAGGCCATTTCGTCCTTTAACAGCAAGCATCAGTGAAGAAGCTGAAATAGATCCAAGCGCTATTATCGAACCCAATGTAGTTATTGGACCCAATGTCAAAATTGGTGCAAGAAGCTATATCCAGGCAAATACAACCATTTATGAGCACACTATTATTGGTGATGATGTTATCATCGAGCCCAATTGTGTAATTTCTAGCAATGCTTTTTATTATAAAAAATATCCTGACCATAGGAAAAAATGGAGATCAGGAGGAAGGGTGATTATTGAAAACGATGTACACATTGGTGCAGGTTCAACGATTGCAAAAGGAGTATCCGGTGACACAATTATAGGCCAGGGAACCAAAATGGATTGCCAGGTCCAGATAGGACACGGAGTAGTAATTGGAAAAGAATGTTTGATTACAGCTCAAGTAGGAATTGCCGGAAAAACCATAATTGGAAACAACGTGACTATCTACGGCCAGGCGGGAATCGCTCACGGTTTACACATTGGAGACAATGTAGTGATTGGAGCCAAATCGGGAGTATCGAAGGATTTGGAATCTGATAAATTCTACTTTGGATATCCTGCACAGGAAGGAAAAATTACCTATCGTGAAATGGCCGCACTGCGCAGTCTCCCGGATTTTTTAAGAAAGTTTGATAAAAAGAAAGATTAAATCACCTTCAATTCATCCATATGTCTCTTGTAAAGGAATTCAATGACTACCGTTCAAAAATGAACGAAAAATTGCTGGCTGAAGACAACAAAGTGCTGAAGCGCTTCTTCAACCTTGACACCAATGCTTATCAAGATGGTGCACTTCCGGAAAAAACCAAAGAGTTACTTGGCTTAGTTGCTTCTATGGTGTTGAGATGTGATGATTGTATAAAATACCACCTTGGAACCTGTTATGAATTGGGCGTAACCAAAGCAGAGGTTTTTGAAGTATTTGCAATAGCAAACCTGGTAGGAGGCTCCATTTGTATTCCTCATACAAGAAGAGCAGCAGAATACTGGGAAGCTTTGGAAAATGAAGCCTAGGCTTTTTCAACTACTTTTTCCTGCCATTCCGGACAAACCGCCAGTACTTCATTGAATCGTGCCATACTTGGAATGAATTTTACACTCTTTCCAAAATGCCCTTTTTGAGCGAATGTAATGGTCACCAATCTAAAAAATGGGACCGGAGAAACAGTAATCTTCTCTACATTCTGTCTTCCGTATTTGAAATGCTTCACGTAATTGGTTACATAAACCTGTTCCGAATCCATTTCAACCCGCTTTAATTTAAAAACAGAAAAGTAAAGGACTGCAATGATTGCCAAATAAAGGAAAGTAGCTCCATATCGAAGGGAATCCCCTTCTATACTCCCCACATATTCATAGTTTTGAATCCATAATGCGCCAACAAAAGACCCAAAAAATACCAGGTAAAAAACCGGCAGGAATATTTTTAAAAAAAGGGTCAAATTGGTCGATACCTGAATCATATCATTTTTATTTTAAAATCCTACGGATTTTGACTTAGTGCTTTTTCTTCCTTTTCCATTTTTCGAACCACTCTTCCCGAAATGAAAATGGAAATTTCATACAAAACATATAATGGTAGCCCTACCAAAAATTGGGTCATAACATCCGGAGGGGTGATGATGGCCGCCAATATCAAAATAATTACTCCTGCATGCCTTCTGTAGGTCCGCATAAATGTAGGGGTAACCAATCCAATTCTTGATAAAAAGTAAACCAGAACCGGTAATTCGAAAATCAAACCCACGGGGATGGTAAACATTACCATATAGTTTACATAAGAAGCCAGCGTTGGAACCGCTACGGCTCCTTCTATTTCATATCCTGCCAAAAAGGTAATTGCAAATGGAGAAATAACATAATACCCAAAAAGCATCCCCATCATGAATAGGATCGAACAAATGAAAACAAAACCTCTGGCAGCTTTTCTTTCCTTTTGGTATAAACCCGGACTGATGAAACGCCATACTTCCCAAAGAATAAAAGGAAATGCGACAGCCAGTCCAACAAAGAAGGAAACTTTTAAATGGGTGGTAAAAAGTTCTCCAAAACCCACACCTTGCACCTCAAAATCCGGGGGAAAGAAACAAAGATTGTCTCCAAAGCCCAACCAGTTAGAAAATTGACAAAGCTTTTGGTAAGAAAGGAAGTCACTATATCTTGGGGCAAAAAGCAGGTCTTTAAAAATAAAGTCCTTGGCAAAAAATGCAGCAGCTGCAAAAATTACAATCCAAAAAGCACTCCGCATTAAATGAGAGCGCAATTCTTCCAGATGCTCAAAGAAGGTCATTTCTCCTTCCTGCTTCTCTGGTTCATTTTTTTTCTTGCCTGAAAATAAGAGGGATAGCATAATCCATTTGTTAAACGGTGGCAAATGTAAGCAATACAAGAATAGTGAAGTCCAAAATTCTAAAGCTTTTGAAAATGTTTAGACAAGGAGATACATTTCACGTTTAAACTGTCGGAAAAGGGAGTTTAAAAATATCTTATTTTGCGGCAAAGCAACATTTGGTCACAATTTCGGTTTATAAAAACTATAAACCTTGCACCCAAGGTGCATTCCATGTAATTTTAATCGAAATTTGCCGTTTACACAAAATCAAAATTCAAAAGGCTTGAAAAACCCAAATTTAAATGCCGACTTGTTATTGATCCGTTAAATCATGACGCTGGCATAAATCCGGGACGAACTTTTTTACAAAAAGTCTATTTTTAAAGCTGAATGCTTCGTTAGAATTTACTTTCAAAAATATACATATGAAATTGCTTAGAGGTTCTTTGTTTTTTTCTTTGGTTGCAGTAGCTATTTTATTTGGCGCCTATTATCCAAGCACCAACAACCAACAGAAAGAATCAGTTCTAATCAACACCATCCTTTCCAGTCTCCAGCGTTTCCATTTCCAACCGGTAACCATCGATGATCAATTCTCCGAAAAACTGTATGATTTATACCTGGACAGGATTGATGGTGGAAAAAGATTTTACACCCAGGAAGATATCGATGCCCTTCAGAATTATAGAGATGATTTGGATGACGAGGCCCTTCAGGGAACTTTTGCTTTTTTTGATATGAGCATGGAGCGCATGGATAAGGCAATTGATAAAACTCAGGCCTATTACCGTGAAATTCTTTCCAGTCCTTTTGAATTTACAAAAGATGAAGAAGTGGAAACGGATGGTGATAAGAAAGAATTTGCAAGAAATGATACTGAATTGAAAGAGTATTGGAGAAAAATGATGAAGTATGAAGTACTTCGCAGACTCCAAACCAAACTCGAAGACCAGGAGAAAGGAGAAGATGAAGAATTAGCAGGTAAGTCTTTCGAAGAGTTGGAAGAAATGACCCGCAAAGATGTTTTGAAAGTATATGATGATTGGTATGATCGTTTAAGGAAATTGAAAAGAAGCGACCGCATGAGCGATTACCTCAATTCAGTTACCAATGTTTATGATCCCCACACCAATTATTATGAGCCGATTGAGAAAGAAAATTTTGACATCGGAATGTCCGGAAAATTGGAAGGTATCGGAGCCAGACTTCAAACCGACGGAGATTATACCAAAGTTTCAAATATAGTAGCCGGTGGGCCGGCCTGGAAAGGAAAAGAATTGGAAGAGAATGATGTGATTATGAAAGTGGCCCAGGGTGATGAAGAACCGGTGGATATTACCGGAATGCAAATCAATGATGTGGTTTCGTTAATCCGTGGTCCAAAAGATACCGAAGTAAGACTTACAGTTAAAAAAGTGGATGGTCTTATCAAGGTAATCTCTATTATCAGAGATGTGGTAATCCTGGAAGAAGGATTCGCAAAATCCCTGATTATTGAATCAGACCTTGGCGATAAAGTAGGTTATATCAAATTGCCTCGTTTCTACGCCGATTTTGAAGATGCTAGTGGTAGATTCTGTTCGGACGATATTGAAATTGAATTGGCTAAATTGAAAAAAGAATCTGTGGACGGTATTGTGCTGGACTTGAGAAACAATGGTGGCGGTTCTTTAAGAGATGTTGTTAAAATGGCCGGCTTTTTCATCGAAGAAGGACCAATCGTTCAGGTGAAATCAAGAGGTCGTAAACCGGAAGTATTATCTGACAATGATCCTTCAGTACAATATGATGGACCTCTCGTAATTATGGTAAATGAATTTTCAGCATCTGCTTCAGAGATTTTGGCTGCCGCGCTTCAAGATTACAATCGCGCTATCATTGTTGGTTCCAATGCTACTTTTGGAAAAGGTACGGTTCAGAGATTTTTTGATTTGGACAGAGCCATCGTAGCAGGTAATGATGTAAAACCACTAGGTCAGATTAAATTGACCATGCAAAAATTCTACCGTGTAGATGGTGGTTCTACACAATTAAAAGGAGTCATCCCGGATGTAAAATTGCCGGATAGTTATAACTACCTTGAAACTGGTGAGCAGGAAAATGAATATCCTCTTGCCTGGTCTGAAATCGATCCTGTAGAATACAGCCAAAAAGTAAACGAGCTTCCTGACCTTACCAATATCAAAGCAAAAAGTAGCCAGCGGGTTGCAAACAACGCGGTATTCCAAAAGGTAGAATCAAATGCAGTTCGTTTGAAAGAACAGAGAGAAGCTTCTGTATATCCGCTTCATCTGGAAAAATTCCAGAAATGGAATCAGGAATTGGAAGAAGAAGCAAAAGAATACAAGGACATGTTTGTACCAATCGAACAAATGAAAATTGCAAATCTTTCTGTAGATGAAACTGCAATCAAAGCAGATGAATCTAAAAAAGCAAGAAATGATGAGTGGTTGAAAGATGTTCAAAAAGATGTGACCTTGTATGAGACTTTGAATATTTTACATGACCTTATTCAAAATGAGGTTGCTGATGTAAGAAAACAATAATCAATTTTTAGATAGAATTTCAAAAAAGGCAGTCGTTTCGGCTGCCTTTTTTGTTTAAATGCATCTTTTTTAAATATTTGTCGAATAATACTTTTTATAAAAATAAAAGATGACTCCCGGTTCGATCGCTGATTTACAAAAAGCTTTACTAGCTAAAAAGACTTCTGTTTTGTCCATCGTAAAACACTACCTTGAACAGATAGCATCTACCAGTGATTTAAATATCTATGTAAGGGTATTTGAAAAAGAAGCAATTGAAAAAGCCAGCGCTTTGGATGATAAAATTCAGAATGGTGAACCAGTTGGAAAATTAGCAGGTCTTGTATTATCCGTAAAAGATGTGATTTGCATTGAAGGGCAAGAAGTAAGTGCTGCTTCCAAAATGCTTGAAGGTTTTCAAAGCCTTTTTACTGCAACTGCCCTTCAAAGATTATTGGATGAAGATGCCATAGTAATCGGAATGGTCAATTGTGATGAGTTTGCCATGGGCTCCGCCAATGAAAATTCAGTTTTTGGACCGGTAAAAAATCCTTTAGATCCGGAAAGGATCCCTGGAGGTTCTTCCGGAGGGTCTGCTGCAGCTGTTGCAGCAGATACTTGTCTGATTTCTTTGGGAAGTGATACAGGTGGATCCGTTCGTCAACCGGCTTCTTTTTGCGGAGTTTCAGGATTTAAACCGAGCTATGGAAGAATTTCACGGTATGGCTTGATAGCTTATGCCTCATCGTTTGACCAAATTGGAGTCATTGGAAATTCTCCTGATGACATATATAAGGTGTTGCAGATTATGGAAGGGGAAGATGAGATGGATGCAACAAGCACGGCTTTTATGAACTACACTCCTTCAAAAGAAAAGATCATTGGTTGGATTCCTGAAATCATGAATCATCCGGGTTTGGATCCGGATATAAAAAATGAATCCGATTTAGTGATGGAAAAGTTGAAAGATGAAGGCTATGAGTTGAAATCATTCGATTTCCCTTTATTGGATTATATTATTCCTACCTATTATATAATGACTGCCGGAGAATCATCTTCCAATTTGTCAAGATATGATGGAGTCAGGTATGGTCATCAAACTAAAGAAAACGTAAATCTTGAAAACTTTTATAGAAAGAGTAGGGCAGAGGGTTTCGGTTCGGAGGTGAAAAGACGGATAATGATGGGAACATTTGTGC
>JAWKLG010000006.1:167500-231157 GCA_041392845.1 Saprospiraceae bacterium
AGAGGCGAATCCGATGGGAAATCGGTTAATATTCCGATACCTGTATATATTTCGATGGTGACGGAGCGACGTAAGGACTGCGTACTGACGGAATAGTACGTTGAAGCATAAAGGCGTTGACGGTCATAGGCAAATCCGTGACTGGAGCTAAAGTGCGATAGTACACTGAGACATTCGTGTTGAGGTGATAATGTCCCCAAGTGAACTTCCAAGAAAAACCTCTAAGGCTAGGGTATATACAGCCTGTACCGTAAACCGTATCGGCCACAGGTAGTCGAGGAGAGTATCCTAAGGCGCTCGAGTGATCTATGGCTAAGGAACTAGCAAAATAGACGCGTAACTGGAGAAGCGTCGCTCAGCTGAGAGGCGGGCCGCAGGAAGAGGCCCATATGACTGTTTAGCAAAAACACAGGACTCTGCCAAATCGAGAGATGAGTATAGGGTCTGACACCTGCCCGGTGCCGGAAGGTTAAGGAAGGTAAAGTTAGGATCTGTCCGAAGCTATTGACTGAAGCCCGGTAAACGGCGGCCGTAACTATAACGGTCCTAAGGTAGCGAAATTCCTTGTCGGGTAAGTTCCGGACCTGCACGAATGGTGTAAACGATCTGGGCACTGTCTCAGCCATGCAGCGAGCTCGGTGAAATTGTAGTATCGGTGAAGATGCCGATTACCCGCAACGGGACGAAAAGACCCCGTGAACCTTTACGATAGCTTTGCATTGTGCTTGGGTGCAGGATGTGTAGGATAGGTGGGAGACGCTGAAGCTGTCACGCTAGTGGTGGTGGAGTCGTTACGCTGAAATACCAATCTCCTGTACTTAGGTTCTAATTCGCCAACCGGCGGAGACAGTGCATGGTGGGTAGTTTGACTGGGGTGGTCGCCTCCAAAAGAGTAACGGAGGCTCGCAAAGGTACCCTCAGTACCGTTGGTAATGGTACGCAGAGTATGAGTATAAGGGTGCTTGACTGAGAGAGAGACGTCTCTGATCAGGTGCGAAAGCAGGCTCAAGTGATCCGGTAGCGCTGTATGGAAGGGCTATCGCTCAAAGGATAAAAGGTACTCCGGGGGATAACAGGCTGATCTCCCCAAGAGCTCACATCGACGGGGAGGTTTGGCACCTCGATGTCGGCTCGTCACATCCTGGGGCTGGAGAAGGTCCCAAGGGTTGGGTTGTTCGCCCATTAAAGTGGCACGCGAGCTGGGTTCAGAACGTCGCAAGACAGTTCGGTCTCTATCTGTTGGGTGGCGTAGGAATACTGGAGAGATCTGTCTCTAGTACGAGAGGACCGGAGATGGACATACCGCTAGTGTACCGGTTGTGGCGCCAGCTGCACCGCCGGGTAGCTATGTATGGCACGGATAAGCGCTGAAAGCATCTAAGCGCGAAGCCGTCTCCAAGATGAGTAAACCCCATTCACTTCGGTGGAGAAGGGTCGTAGAAGAATACTACGTTGATAAGACAGGTGGAAGTGCGGTGACGTATGGAGCCGAGTCGTACTAATTACCCGACAGCTTCCCAAAATTTTAATCTTAGACGAATTTAAGATTACTTAATCTTTACTCCCAAATCTTGTTAATAAAAGATGGTTGGTGGTTATAGCGAGGGGGACACACCTCTTCCCATTCCGAACAGAGTCGTTAAGCCCCTCAGCGCCGATGGTACTGCGTCATCATGGTGTGGAGAGCAGGTCGCCGCCAGCCTCAACATACACACAGAGCCTCAGGATGAATAATCCTGGGGCTTTTGTGATCTGGGTTCTAGGTTCTAGGTTCTGGAGTTGGGTTCTGGGTGCACTAGGTGCTAGGTGCTGGGTTCTGGGGCTGGTTTTTTTTTCGTAAGCCGCATATCGCAAACCGCATCCCGTTTCTCAGAACATTCCTTACCTTCAGTGTTTCAGAAGAAACAACACACTTGAATTTCTTGGAAAAAATTTGGAAACATATTCAATCCTGGTTTGGCCGGGCTGAGGAGAGTTCTGCAAATAACTCTTACCTCCATGAACTACTGAAAGGGACAATGTCTGGTTGGAAAGCGAGGTAAGGACTGGTTGTCCACTTGTGAATTGGATGATGTCATAGCCTGGTTCCATGGACGTGTAATGGTTCTTGTTTCATGATAATATGGAATCCATGGATGAAGGAATAGACTTTTTTTACAAACGCCTTCTTCCAAAGGGCTGGTGCTTTATTTTAGAAGATGGGAAAACCTACCGGCAAATCCCTTATATTATTTAGAATTTTTAAAAGACCAGGTTTTAAAGTTGAATTATAAAGTTCAGGTCGCTGATATCAGGCTTATTTAAATAATGACAAGGAAGAAAGACTGGAACGGTATTATCTAAAACCAAGATCGAATTTTCCGAAAACCAAAAATCAGATCAAAAGTTTGGTAATATTTTACTCGAGGTACTTTTTAGAAATGAACAAGCTTTCTTCCTAAAGCTACAGGCAACTCGTTACAATGGACATGAATTTACGAGAGGGAATGATTTTGATGAATTGATCAAAGCAATATTCTAATCAAACCTTTTTTTCCAGATTTTTTTTAGTCCTTAAGTCCAAAATGTTACCCATATTAAAACATGTTCTGCACCTGGGCTCGTAAATGTCTTTTTCTCCTAATAATACTGTATCACCTTCACTGATAAGCCTATATGAATGGGTTGCCAAATTGCCACAATGAGAACATATGGCATGAACCTTCGTTAGGTATTCTGCTACTGCCAGCAAACCCGGCATCGGTCCAAAAGGCTTTCCTCTGAAGTCCATATCTAAACCTGCTACAATTACACGAATTCCTTTTAAAGCAAGTTGCTGGCAAACATCCACCAACTTGTCATCAAAAAATTGAGCTTCATCGATCCCTACCACGGACACATCTTCTCCCAAATTCAATAATTGTACAGATTTATCAATTGGGGTTGCTATGATGGAATTTTCATCGTGTGAAACCACGCTAACTTCATCATATCGGGTATCAATCCTTGGTTTATAAATTTCAACCTTTTGTCTGGCAAACTGTGCTCTTTTCAATCTCCTGATGAGTTCTTCGGTTTTCCCGGAGAACATACTTCCGCAGATTACTTCGATCCATCCGCTGCGCTGACCTTTAAAATGTGGTTCTAAAAACATCTCACATAAATTTTACCATTTCCTAATCGGACTATTCCGGTAATCGACTCTAAATTTCTTTACATTTACCGAAATTTTTTAGCGAAAATGGTGTTCTAAGACTCCAATGTTATATTCGCATGTAAATGTAAATTTTCCTAAATAAACCGCGTACCATGAATTTGGAAAAGGCCAAAGTTCTTCTAGAAAAAATCTCTGCACTAATGAAAAGTATGGACATGTCGCCCGATCAGGTGGCTTCCATTGAATTAGACTTGATGAAGACCTATTTGCGGGATTTGTACGAGCAGTTTCAATCGCCAGAACAAGTCTCGGTACCTCCTCCTATTCAAAAAGAAATTCAAAAACAATCTGAAGAGCCCTTAAAACCCGCTCCTAAAAAGACAGAAATTGTTTTTGACCTGGATGATACTCCAAAATCCGAAACTCCGCAGAAAGAAGTAACTCGTCCTGCTCCTCCCGTAGAACAAAAGCCTGAACCTCCTGCACCTATCGAAGTGAAAGCTCCGGAACCGGAAATTGAAAAGGTTCCAGAAGTAAAGGTTGAAGAAATTAAAACGGAAGAAAGGGAGCCTGAAAAAGTTGAAATTGAAAAAGAGGTAAAAACCACAGTGAGTTATTCCTATAAAGACCCTGAAATAGAGGAAATTTTTGAAATAAAAACAGCCAAGGAACTTTCCGAAAAGCTGAGCCAACTGCCTATACCAGATTTAACCAAAGCCTTTGGACTGAATGAGAAAATTTTTACCATCAATGAACTTTTTGGCGGAAATGCCGAATTGTTTACCAGAGTGGTACAACGCTTGAATGGCATGGATAATTTTTCAGAGGCTAAAACCTATCTAATTGATGAGGTTGCTGTAAAAGAAGAATGGTCTGCGCCTGATAAGAAGAAGAAGGCCATTGAGTTTATCAAATTGGTTAAAAGAAGGTATAATTAATTCTTATGAAAAAAATTGCTGTATTTACTTCCGGTGGAGATGCCCCGGGTATGAACGCTTGTATTCGTGCTGTAGTAAGGGCAGGCCTCCATTATGGACATGAAGTGATGGGCATTAGAATGGGTTATGAAGGAATGATTGAAAATGAAATGATTCCTTTGCACCGTTCGGATGTAAGCAACATCATCCAATTAGGAGGTACCATTTTGTTATCGGCAAGAAGTGATAGGTTTAGAACTCCTGAAGGAAGGAAAATGGCCTACGACAATCTAAAAAAGAATGAAATCGACGGAATCGTAGCCATTGGAGGGGATGGAACTTTTACCGGGGCCAATATTTTTATGAAGGAATATCCGGATATTAAAATTGTAGGAATTCCCGGCACTATAGATAACGATTTGTATGGTACTGATTTTACCATTGGCTATGATACTGCCATTAATACAGCTATGAATGCCATTGATAATGTAAAGGATACCGCGAATGCACATAACCGTCTGTTTTTTATTGAGGTAATGGGAAGGGATGCCGGATTTATCGCCTTACGAAGTGGAATTGCCACGGGTGCTGAAGCAGTTTTGGTGCCTGAGACCAGAACAAACCTGGATGATTTGGCAGGTATTCTTCGTCAAAATTATATGAATAAAAAGAAAGCGAATATAGTGGTGGTGGCAGAGGGAGATGATGAAGGTGGAGCTTTTGAGATTGCAGAAAAAGTCAAAGCAAGATTGGATTATAATGCAGATATCCGGGTGACCATTCTTGGGCATGTTCAAAGAGGTGGAAGACCTACCTGCATGGAAAGAGTATTGGCCAGCAGATTGGGAATTGAAGCAGTCAAAGCTTTGTTAATTGGTAAATCGAATGTGATGGTAGGACAGATAGGCAGGGAGATTGTTTATACGCCTTTTGAAAAAGCAATCAAACATCATCAGTCCATTAATCCTGTTTTGATGGAAATGGTGGAAATCCTTTCTTAAATTGATTTGAAATCAGATGAAAGAAGCTGGGATTTAGACCAGCGACTGAACTAAAACAAGGTTATACTATTATTTATTTGTAGTATTTTACCTTTTGAACATAAATCTTTGGAATGGCAAATTCGAAACTGGCCAACGCCATTAAATTCCCACTTTATTTTGTCTTATTGATTTGGGCAATTCATTTGTTTCAGGTGTTTACCGGAATGGATTTGGGCCAGTACGGAATTTATCCGCGCAAGGTGTTTGGCCTGAGAGGAATTATTTTTTCACCTTTATTGCACGGTGGATTTGGACACTTGATCAATAATTCCATTCCCTTTTTTGCTTTGGGATTCATAATTTGGTATTTCTATCCCAGGATTGCATTCCGTTCATTTATAATGATGTATTTCCTTACCGGAATGGCGGTGTGGATGTTTGGAAACCTTGTTTTCTCTGATTATGTCGCATTTCACATAGGTGCAAGTGGCGTCGTATATGCGATGGTTTCCTTTGTTTTTTGGTCAGGCGTTTTTAGAAAAAATGTAAAATCTATAGTACTCTCCTTGATTGTTGCCGTTTATTATAGTGGTATGTTCCTTGGAATTCTCCCTAATCAAGAAGGAATTTCATGGGAAAGTCACCTTTTAGGTGGCCTTGTCGGAATCTTTGTAGCCTATTGGTTTAAAGATAAAATTGAAACCGACGAAGTTCCTAAACGATACAGTTGGGAAGAAGAACCTGAATCCGAAGGAAGTTTTTTTCTGCCACGAGACGCTTTTGATAAAACCAGGGAGCAGCGTCAGCGGGAAAGAGATCAGCAGGATGGAGGTTGGTTTTCATCCGGTACTTTTTAAATTGCTATTCCAAACCTAAACACAATTCATGACCTATTTTTACCAATTCAATGGCAAAAAATATCCCCTTTCTATTTCAGATGATCGCGTAGTTGTAAGGACTAAAAATGCGAGAAGCCTTCAAGATGCTGTATTCAGCGAACCTGGCAACTTTGTCTTGAATATGTTTGATGTAGAAATGCATCTGCCGGAGTCTGATATCAGTATTTTGAAAGCAAGACGAGATATTCCCGATACCCGAACGATGCGAGACGAGGCTCGAATGGTTTTGAAACAGGAACCGGACTTGAGATTTGCAGGAAGGGTACTTGTAGATAAAAAAGCCGGAGCTCCGGTCCTTTACACCGAAAATATTTTCATTCAATTTCGGGATAAAGTTAGGGTGGATACCTGTGAGCGGATTTTGTATAAAAATGGTTTGAAAATTAAAAAACATCTGAACTATGCAAAAAATGCCTGGTTTGTCGAGGCCAGTGAAGGTACAGGCTTAGCTATTTTTGACCTTTGCCAAAAACTATTAAAATCGCCGCAGGTAAAACTTTGTCATCCGGAATTGATCCGTGAAAGAAGTTTTAAAAATATTCATCCTGACCAATGGCATTTAATGCCGGCCAAAATTGGAAATAAAAAAATTGACCAACACATCAATGCAGTCGAGGCGCATAAGTTTGCTACAGGTAAGGGAATTACAATAGCTGTCATTGACGACGGGTTTGACATAGACCACCCAGAATTCAAACTTAGTGGCAAGGTTGTCTCAGGGCGTGATGTTTCTCAAAACTCCAACGACCCAAGACCCAAATTTGGCAATGAAAATCATGGGACAGCTTGTGCCGGAATTGCCTGTGCTGCAGGTTTGAAGCTTTCAGGCGTGGCTCCCGATGCTTCATTAATGCCTATTCGGATGTCTTCTGTGATTGGATCGATGGCAGAAGCTGATGCTTTTTATTGGGCTGCTGATAAAGGTGCGGACGTAATTTCATGCAGTTGGGGACCTGTTGATGGCCCCTGGTACAATCCGGAAGATGCCGGCCACAAACAAATGGTTCCTTTGCCTGATAGTACCCGTTTGGCCATTGAATATGCCTTGGAAAAAGGTCGAAATGGCAAGGGCTGTGTAATTTGCTGGGCAGCAGGAAATGGCAATGAGGATGTCCGGACGGATGGGTATGCTAATTTTGAAAAAGTGATAGCAGTTTCTGCATGTAATGATTCAGGAAAACGTTCGGTTTATAGTGATTTTGGTAAAAACATCACTTGTGCTTTTCCTTCCGGGGATTTTGAATACCTGCCTTTCAAACATCCCAAACCAAATACGAAGGGAATTTATACAACCGACCGGTTGGATTATCTTGGGTATTCTGGAAAAGATTTTACGGATAGTTTTACCGGAACTTCAGCTTCGGCTCCCGGAGTGGCGGGAATAATGGCCTTGATTCTGCAATCTGCACCGAAGCTATCCTGGCAGGAAGCCAAGCAGATTTTGATAGACAGTTGTCAGTTGATCGATATTGAAGGAGGTAATTATTCTTCCAAAGGGCATAGCAAATATTATGGTTTTGGCAGACCGGATGCTGCGGTCGCAGTACAAATGGCTTTGGATTTTCAAGAAGATTCAGGGATCCGGATTATCGTTTCTAAAGCATTGGTAGATCCCAAAGGAAAGGATAAAGGAAGGGAAAGGGTAGTTTTAGAAAATAAAGGAACCAAGACTGTGAAACTCAAAGGCTGGGCTGTTCAGGATGGTAAAAAGAGAAAAGAAATTCTTCGAACCAAAACCATTCAACCGGGTAGAAGAACAGGATTTATCTTAAAAAAGGTTCAATTGCCAAATAATGGTGGTGTAATTCGTATTTTGGATGAGGAAGGTATTGTTCGTTTTAAAACGAGGTACAAAAAGTCAGATATTACTCCCAAGAATGGTTGGGTTTATTTTTAAAAAGAACATAAAAAATAATTTTTCCTGAATAGGAATCTTCCTGCTATTTTTGCGGGCTGTTTTTATTTTAGAAATACCATTACTATGTTGATACATAAAGAAGGGCATCAAATATTAATTACGCTGGTTGTTGTTTTGGTCGGTGTTAATCTCGCCATCAATGTTGCATGGCCGCCGGCAGGGATTTTTGCTTTGATTGCCTCTATCATTATATTTTTGTTGGTTTTACAATTCTTTCGCAATCCTAAAAGGGAAATTAGATTAGCTGATAACAATCTGGTTTATGCTCCGGCTGATGGGAAAATTGTAACCATTGAAGAAACGGAAGAGACGGAATATTTTAATTCTAAAAGACTCCAGGTTTCTATTTTTATGAGTCCTACCAATGTGCATGTAAACAGGAATCCTGTAGCAGGTAAAGTGAATTATTTCAAATACCATCCCGGCAAATACCTGGTTGCCTGGCATCCAAAATCAAGTACCGAAAATGAACGTACGACGGTTGTAATTGACAATGGAAAAGAAGAAATTCTACTTCGCCAGATTGCAGGCGCCGTTGCAAAAAGAATTATTACCTATTTGAACGTAGGAGACGAAGTAGAGCAAGGTAGCGAAATGGGTTTCATTAAATTCGGTTCACGAGTGGATGTTTTTCTCCCTCTTGATGCGAAAGTAGAAGTCCAGATCGGCGATAAGGTGAAAGGTAATAAAACCGTAATTGCTAAAATCTAGGGAGGTTTGAATTTTGAATTTTGATATTGGGATTGGGGGAATGGGAGATGGAGAGATTATCCAAAACCCAGTACCTAGTACCCAGCACCCAGTACCCAGCCCCCAGAACCTAGCACCCAGCCCCCAGCACCTAGCACCTAGCACAATTTTCCTCTTCCGGCAATCCACAGGTCATACCATTCTTCTCTGGTAAGGGAAACTTCAAGAGCCTTGAAGCAAGCTTGAATTCTTTCGGGATTCGTAGTTCCAATAACAGGTTGAACAATGCCGGGGATGTTGAATAGCCATGAGGTTTGAATGGTTTCCGGCATGACATTATATTTCTTAGCAAGTTTTTCCAATGCTTCTTTTACGAGTTGGTCATTTTGGTGCTCGAAATGATCGGTTGAGGCGAATCGTCCCCTGTCTAAGGGACTCCAAATTTGAAGTGCGATGTTTTGCGCCTGAGCAAATTCTAAAATTCCGCCCATGCCCGTTGCCTGATATTTTTCGCTGTTGAGATCTACACCTTCATTTAAAATGCCGGAATGGCCTATGCTTAGCTGAATCTGATTTGCAATGATTGGAACATCGCTTTTGGACTGAAGTAAGGAAATTTGGGCTACATTCATATTGCTGACGCCAAAGTTTTTTACCAATCCTTCAGTATGCATCCTGCTGAAAATCGCTGCCACTTCCTCCACATCCCATAAAGGATCAGGGCGGTGTAAAAGGAAGACATCCAGATAATCGGTTTGCAATCTTTCCAAAGAATGATTCAATTGTTGCCAGAGGTAATCTTTTGAGAAATTATATCTGTTGGACCCGTCATATGATTTGCCCAATTCAATTCCGGCTTTGGATTGTAGGATGATGTTTTCTCGGAGTCCTTTGTTTTCTTTTAAAAAAGCGCCAAAAACTGCTTCTGATTTACCTAGACAATAAATATCCGCATGGTCGAAAAAGCGAAAACCTGAATCATAAGCAGTTTCAATTGCTTTGAAGGCTTTTTTTTGTTCTTCCGCATTTACAGGTTCATTGTTCCAGGCACCACCCAGGTGCATACAACCGTAAATCAAAAGCCGTTCTTGCAAATTCATATGCTATTTTTATTGATATCCCTGAGCTTGTAAGTTAAACAACTCTGCATACAATCCACCTCCGTTCACCAATTCTTCATGGGTACCCAGTTCCAAAACTTTTCCATTTTTTAAAACCAAAATTCGGTCTGCCATCCGAACCGTGCTGAAACGATGACTGATGATAACCGAAGTCTTTCCTTTGGTCAATTCTACAAATCTTTCAAAAGCTTCGTATTCCGCTCGAGCATCCAAAGCAGCCGTAGGCTCATCAAGTATGATGACTTCGGCATCTTTCATATAGGCCCTTGCCAATGCAATTTTCTGCCATTGACCGCCGGATAAATCCAAACCCTGAGAAAATCTTTTGCCCAATTGTTGTCGGTATCCTTCCGGCAATCCTTTAACTACCTCATCGGCCATACTCTTTTCTGCAGCCGCCTGGATTACAGGTTCTTCTTCAAGCATTTCTATTTTACCAACACCAATATTTTCACCTGCCGTAAAACTGTATCGAACATAATCCTGGAAAATAGCGCCAAATTTTTCCTGGTATTCTCCCGGCTGAAAGTCATGGATGTTTTTACCGTCCATTAAAATCTCTCCGGAAGTAGGCTGATACATTCCTAGCAATAATTTTATCAAAGTAGTTTTCCCGGCTCCGTTTTCACCAACAAGGGCTAGTTTTTCTCCTTTTTTTAAATGAAAACTTACATTTTCCAAAACAAACTTATCCGACTCAGGATATTTGAAACTTACATTTTTAAAATAAAATCCTTCTTCGATTTTATCAGGAAGCTGCAGGTAGATTTTGTTTTCATCTTCCTCAAATTTGAAGTCAATAAAATCAAAATAGTCCTGCAGATAAAGCGAGCTTTCTGTAATTCTGGAAAAACGTGTAAAGATGGCTTGCAATTGATTTCGTAAACGATTAAAAGAACCTGAAAGGAAGGTCATATCACCAACTGACAATGCGCCGGCAACTGTTCTGATGATAATCAAAACGTAGGCGCCATAATAAGCCAGGTCTCCCAAAATATTAAAAATGCTACCCCAGGTCGTTCTTTTGATAGCAAGGTCCCGATTGGCCAGGTAATAACGATGGGCTACCTTCTCAAATCGATTGGCAATAAAATCAGACAATCCAAATAGCTTAACCTCTTTAGCTGTCACATCACTCGCTCCAATGTATCGCAGATAATCCAATTCTCTCCTTTCCGGTGTCCAACTTCTGGCCAGAGAATAAGAAGTCCGGCTAAATTTGATTTCATTTAAAAAAGAAGGAATAATGGAAACAAGCAGCAGCAGAATAAGCCAGGGTTCAAACACTATTAAACCGGTAATCAGCGAAACCACAGTAATGATATCCTGCGCTTGTCCCAGTACATTGGACATCAAAGTGACCCGATTTACGGTTTGACGCCGGGCCCGTTCCAACTTGTCATAAAAATCAGGATCTTCCAACTGACTCAATTGTACTTGCGCTGATTTTTTAATGAGTTCAATAGAGGACTTGTTGGCATACAAATCGCCCAATAATCCTTCGGTTAGTCCAATAAGGCGGTTACTCAGGTTGGAAAGGATGGCAAGGCCAAGTTCCATGCCCAGATACAGCCATATCTTGTTGAATTCTTTATCGGTTGCATCTATTTGCAGGATAACCTCATCAATCAACAACTTTCCAATCCATAGTTGTAAAACCGGAAGAACGGAATTGAGCAGCCTGAGCAGCATATTGGTGAGGAAAAGTCCGGGATTGGTTTTCCAAACCAGTTTAAAAAACCTGGGCAGGTATTTTAATGCCTGGAAATTAGCTTTCCAGTTTTTGGGTCCTTCTTGAGTTGCGGGTATTGCCAAATTAGATTTATTTGGAGTATAAACGCTTTAGGGTGCTAAGGGTTTTAGGAGTGACGAGGTTCGAGTGACGAAGTACGAGTGACGAGTTTACAAATTACGGCTTACGGGATCATCCAGTCTAACATCCAGTGTCCAAAAGCCAGGAAAAGGGGAAAGTGTATCAATTCTGTAGGGATAGGGCATGCCCTGTCTTACACGGAGAACGGAGGATTGGGATCGGAGGAATGGGGGGTGCGAAGCAGATCATGACAAGTGTGGAGTGAAGAATGTGGAGTGAATTTACGGAATACGATTTACGGTTTACGGTTTAATCCAGTCAAGTATCCAGCGTCTAGCCTCCAGCAAACGAGCAACGAGCGACCCATTCGTCACTCGTCACTCGTACTTCGTCATTTGTCATTACCTCTAATTCGGAATCACACTATCCGCTACATTCGACGGATTCATTCCCTTAAGATTGAACTTGAAGCTGACTTTGGAAAATCCGGGACGGTCGATGTAGGTAGCAGAACCGGTAATATTATCACTTTCTAAAATCGGGAAATATACCTCGATTACATTCGGAATAACCGTTAGAGCCAATCCTCCGCTGTAGTATAATTTGACCTCGGTTTCTCCCATGAAATTCTGTTGAGGTATGATCCCAAAGTCAATGTAAGGATCTATAGGAAGTGGATTTGGAATACCGGAACGCAAACCAATTCCGACCATCCATTCTCTACTGGAAGGCAAAACTGCTGTGGTTTTTAAACCAGCATCCTGTTCAAAAATTTGATGGGATAAAAATCCATCTGTCTCACTTCTTCCCAGCATGACTTCATCAAACATGTAATCTCTTTGGAAAGTACCTGAGGTGATTCCGTTGAGTTGGAAAGGAATAAATGGGCCATCAAATCCGGAGATGTTTTCATTCATCCAACCAGCAAATACCCGATAAGTGAATTTTTTGCCTTTTGCATTGAAACGGAAAGATTGTTCCCAGTCGATGAAAATCTTGGTGAAATCTTCTCCAAATTGAAAATTCGTTTTTAAAAGGAAAGGAGAGATGATGTTTTCATTTCTAAGTTTATAGCTCAATTCCTGAACGGCATAATTGGTGTTTTCTCTTTCAAAAATTCCCTGCTCAGCATCGATTCCACGGACATTGTCCATGAAAATATTCACAGAACGGAAGGACACATTTTGACTAATGAAACTATTGGGAGACGATTTTCGGAAATTGAAGGTGATTTTTGGAGCCACTTTAGCGTAGTAATCATTAGCATCGTAAGCTTCCCGGTAATCAAAACTGAATCTTCTAAAATCCAAATCGACAGCTATCCTTTCAAAAAAGCCGGTTCTAAAATATTTTTGGTATTTCAAATTTCCTATGCCGACGAACTCCTTGCTTCCAAATCCAAACATTGGCACAAGGTTGTATTCAAATGCATGCGAAGGGACCGGAGATGAATAAAATGCCAGTCCCAGCATGAATTTATCGTAGTTGTTCCAGCCCAGTGCTGGCAACCAATTGAATCGGCTTACCCTTGGGTTTTCAAGTCCCAAACCAAATTGGGCATCAATAGGCTCAAAAGCAGGAAGTGCACCTGAGGTTTTAAGTTGGTTGTTTTTATAATTGACATCAAAACCGGTAAAATCATAGTCAATGGCAATCAGATCGACCTCTCCAACTTTAAAAGGAATGTCCTTTTCATCATCAAAGCCATTGTGCCATTCTGTGTAAACTGCTTTGCCGTCTTTTACACCTGAGATTGAAAATGGAATTTGGGTTTCTCCTCTGTTTTCAATTTCCAAAAGGTATCCTCCATCAATTTTTTCCATTTCCTCCAATACATAATTGGTAGTCTTATTGGAATAAATCAAATCGTTGAAGAACCAGTCAGTAGGTTTGTCCGCCTGTTTGATTACTGCTTCAAAATCTTCCGGTTGTGGATGTTTGAACTTCCAATTTTCATAATAGTAGTTCATCAGATTATCAAACTGCTCAGTTCCCAGGTATTTTTCAAGCACTTTCATGGCTTTGGCAGTTTTCATATAGACATCCAAACCGTAGTTGATGTTTTTCAATTCGGCCGAATGGGTTTCTGGCGCCTGATCACTATGGGTTCTTTCCTGCATGAGATGCGCAAGATCTACAATTCCCATGGGAGAGGTTTTTTCCAGGAATTTTGGAATATCCAACTCAGAGGTCCCGGGATAAAATTCCTCCATGTACCTGTTTTCATAGTAGGAATTCAATCCTTCATCCTGCCAGGGGTGTATGCGTTCGTTGGAAGCCAGGATTCCATAAAACCAGTTGTGTCCAACCTCATGGGTAATGACCCGATCCAGAGAACTGGCTGAACCTGACTTTCCGATTACGGTGATCATGGGATATTCCATACCAGCTCCTGCACTTAGGGCAGATTGTACTGCGGTAGCTTGGGGCCATGGATATTCGCCTACATGTTCGGAATAAAACTCTACAGCTCTACCCACATAAAATGCACCTTTGGACCAAAGGTCGGCTTCCTGATTGGTAAAGAAGGCCCAGGTGTCTACCCATTTGCCTGTATTAAGTCTGACTTGCTCTTTTAACACATGAAAACGTTTGTCGGCAAACCATGCAAAATCATGTACGTTTTCAGCTGTATATCTAATGGTTTTTGTTTCAGAAGAAGATTCAGGAAAGGAAAGGTCTGAATCAAAACCAGCTTCCACCAGGTTTTTGGTGGCATTATTTTTTTCTATTAAAAAAGCCTGTTCTTCAGCAGTTTGCAAAGTACCTGAAGCAGCAACAACATAATTTTTAGGTAAGGAGATGGTCACATCGAAATTGCCAAATTCAGAATAGAACTCTCCCTGATCCAGATAAGGCATAGCATGCCAGCCATTTTTATCATAAACTGCCGGTTTAGGGTACCATTGCGTCATTTGGTAGGAGGTGCCGACATGTCCAAGGCGGGAAAATGAAGCCGGAATTTTTAAAGAAAATGGAATTTCAAATTCTATGCTTTGATTGTTCTCTAGCGGTTTGGGTAGAACGATCCAGGCAATATCAATATGTTTTGAGTCGTATCCCCAGGAAAGTTTTTCTCCATTGGAAAGAAAATCGATGGATTGATATCCGCCGAGGTCTTTGGCATCTGCAAAATAAAACCGCGTTGAGCGGTTTACGATTTGCTGCTTGGCGAATGCAGTTTCTTTATTTTTATAAGCATTTCCCCAAAGGTGAAAGTAGATGGTATCCAATGCATTAGGAGCATAATTGGTATAAACGATGGTTTCTTTACCTGAAAGCAGATGTTTTTCATCGTCCAGGCTCACCTCAATGTTGTAATTGACTTTTTGTTGGAAGTAATCGCTTTGTGCTTGCAGTTGAATGGAGACAAACAAGCAAAAGCTGAATGCAAAAAGGGGTTGAAATATGCGCATAGTTTATTGTTTTAACTCAATCAACAAAGTTGTGATTTCTTTGGGAGTTTTTAAAGGAAAAAGAAGAATCTAGTATGTGGTTTCCTGACAGAACTTTTTAAAATAAATCATGGCGAAACTGATTATTAAATGAATAAAATGGGTGATTGATGGTGAATAAAAAAGGATGAAATGCAAAATATTGAGTATTTCAGCTATTTTGGCCGGAATTTTGGAATATTTCCTAAAACCCCCGATTCCTTGTTATCACCTAATGCACAAAATATCAGAAGGTTTTATGCCTGGATGCTACTTGTGACCTTGATGTTGCAACGCTTTATTGGTTTGGCTGAACCTGAGATTGTACATTGGATACAGATCGAGTTTGAGATGAATGAGGTAGAACAGGGGATAGCTGATAAGATTCATTTTGAAACTGGAATCAAGGAAACTGTTTTAGAACAAACTTCCGAGCAATTGGAAAAAATTTATTTGCAAGGTTATGGTGCTCCTTTTGTATTTTCCGATCAGGTAGATGACCAACAAATTCATTTTATTTTAGAAAACGACCCCCATCTTTTTTCAGATTATACCCAATTTAAAAAGGCTGATGATGGCGAAAACCATCCTCAAAAACAAGCCGCAAAAAACCAAAATCGTTCGTTCGCTGATTTCTATCTGAACGAAATCACCTGGAGATTTTTGCTCCCCGAATTTTTGAACCACCAAAAAAATGGGAATCCTCAATTGAAGGAGTCCAATTCTTGTCCAACTTCCGGACCTCCTCCCCGGTTTTGTTAATTCAATTTATTCCTGATTAAACTGGCTTCTTAGTGCCTGTAAGTTTTTTGATCTGCATTGTGTATGTCAAGTCAGGTCATTTTACATCTACCTTATGGTATTTGATTTCTACATGAAATTAAATAGAACACCTTTTTTAAAAAATTGAATTGACATGAAAAATCGTCTAACCTATTTTATACTATGCCTTTTATTTTTGGGCTCCGGAATGCTTCAAGCCCAGACTCCTTCGGATGCAATAATGATGAAGAAAGGAGAAATTTGTATCGCGGCTGTTTATGAGAACAGTTGGTTTGACCATTATTGGGAGGGGACCTACCTTCGTACCAATGGAACCATTGCCACCGTAAAACGAGATATGGTAAATCCAATGGCTGCATTTGGCCTTACCGATTGGTTGAACTTTTTGGCATCATGCCCATATGTAAGCACCCGCTCTACCGAACCCAATGGTGGAAAATTTGAAGGAGCTTCCGGCTTCCAGGATTTGGGATTGGCCTTAAAAGCAGAATTTTTAAATAAAACCCTCGGAACGGGAAATCTATCTGCTTTTGGAGTGGTAGGATATTCTACTCCGATAACCAATTACCTCTCAGATTATCGTCCGTATTCCATTGGATTTGGTGCGGATCAGTTGACGGTAAGGGGTATTTTACAATATCAATTAGAAAATGGATTGTACTTCCGCGGGGCATTGGCTTACCTTCAAAGAGGCTCTACAGAGGCGGAAAGAGATTATTACTACAACAACGGAAGTTTTTACACTGCCTGGATGGACGTTCCAAGTGCCTGGAATTATCATGTAGTTGCCGGAAAATGGATGCTTGAAAATTCTTTAAAACTGGAATTAAATTATCAGGGCTTGAATTCAACCTCCGGTGATGATGTTCGAGCTTACAACGCAGCTCAACCAACCAATAAGGTTGATTTTGGTCAGCTGGGATTTTCAGCTCAGTATTATTTTAAAAAGTTGAAAGGCCTGGGAGTTTTGGCTTTTGCCAATCAGGTTTTATCAGGTAGGAACATCGGTAAAACCACTGCTTTGGGTGGCGGATTCACCTATCAGTTCAAAGTTTATTAATCCATTTTCTAATCTTCTTATTTCCTAAAAGGAAATTTTCAAATTAAAATTATCATGAGAAACCATATATTTTATTGCCTGCTATTAGGCAGCATGTTATTCCTATTTTCCTGTGACAAAGACTTCCCAACTCAGTTGGATTATGATTCCATTACCTTTTCAAGTATAGATGAAAATGGAGGGAATTGGAAGCCTGTACTTTTGGCTTCAGCCGATGAGATAAGCATTCCAGCTCCGGAAGAAACATCCTCTACGGCTTATCAGGCTGAATTAGCAGATCTTAAATCATCCATGCAAAATTTAAGCAGTGAGCAACAATCAGCTGTTCAATACTGGACAAATAATCCAAGTATGCGATGGCATGAAATTGCACTGGAATTGATTGCAAAATATAATTTGATTCCGGGACCAAATGCTGATGGGAGCTATACCCTTCCAAATCCTGCTGATCCGGGAGCTACTCCAAATTTTCCTTTTTCCCATCCGCCGTATGCGGTCAGGGCGCTTGCTTATTTGAGTGTTGCGCAATTTGACGGATTGATTGCTGCCTGGAAATACAAGTTTGATTACAATCGTCCGGCCCCTTCTGCCACTGATTCCGGAATTGAAGCAGCCTATGTGGACAATGGTATTCCTTCTTATCCATCGCATGGTGCAGTGATTGCAGTTACAGCGAGAGAGATTTTATCTGCTATGTTTCCATTGGAAAAAGAATATCTGGCAGAACGAGCTACTGAGCACATGCAAAGTTTGAAATGGGCAGGTGTGAATGTAGACAGTGATATTGCAGCCGGAGAAATGATTGGAAATGCAATTTCTCAAAAAGCATTGACAAGAGCAGCCAATGATGGTATGAAAAAGGCACAATGTCCGAAGCCGGTTTCAGATTCCATTGCACAGGCTGCCTATGATCGTTTTGGCTGGAAATGGGAAAATGTTGAAGTTCCGGTAAGGCCCGTAGGTTTAACTCCTTTATATGGCAAAGTACAGATGTGGAATGTGCCAACGGTGGAAGAGGTTCGTCCGATTGCTCCTCCGGCTCCGGGCTCAGCTGCCTACGAGGCAGATGTAATTGAGTTGAAAAACTATGCCGACAACATGACCGAAGAATGGAGAGCCATCGCCAATTTCTGGCAGGATGGTTTGGGAACCTACACTCCACCCGGTCACTGGGATCGATTTGCTAAGGAATTTGCTTACAAATACAAAATGAACCCACTACGCACTGCCAGGGTTTTCGCCTATTTGAATATGGCTATGATGGACGGTGGAATCAGCTGTTGGGATGCCAAATATTATTATCATTATCCTAGGCCTATCAATCTGATCGAAGGTTTCAAAACGATAGCCGGTACACCCAACTTTCCTAGTTACACATCAGGTCATAGTGTTTTCTCTGCCGCAGGTGCAACGGTAATGACTTACATGTTTCCACAAGAAGGAGATTTGTTTATGAACTGGGCCGAAGAAGCTGCCATCTCCCGGGTTTATGGAGGCATCCACTGGACTTTCGATGCTTATATCGGAACCGATCAGGGGATCAATGTCGCTAACTACACGCTTGATGTTGCCCGCACAGATGGTGCAGACTAAAAAAATGAGTATTAAGTAGGTTTCGAAGGAGACTCCCGGGGCTGGGGGTCTCCTTTACTGTTTTTAAGATAAATACCCACTCGGACTCCTTCCAAATCTTTCCTTAAACTTCTTTGAAAAATAGGATGGCGATTCGATTCCGATTTCATACATCACTTCTGCGACGGTGAAGTGTTTTTTCTCTTCCAATAAGTGTCGGGCTTTTTGGAGCCTGATTTCCAGGATGAAGTTAACAGGGCTTAGTCCGGTGAGGCTTTGCATTACCCTGCGGAGTTGTCTTTCTCCAAGGCCTAACTGGGTGGCCAGGTCAGTAACCTTAAATTGTGGATTGGACAGGTTTTCAAACACGATAATTTCTGCTTGTTTGAGTTGCCTTTGATCTGCATTAAGATCCGCATTTTCATCCTGGTTTTCCTGACTTCTGTTTATTTTGTTTTGTAAAAGGTTTTGAATTCTAACCTTCAGCTCATTGGCACTAAAAGGTTTGGTGATGTAATCATCTACTCCCATTTGAAGTCCTTTCAATCTATCTTCTTCGAGAGCTCGGGCAGTTAGGAAAATGTAGGGTGTGTCCTGATGTTTGCCCATTCGGTTTACTTTCTCTCTCAACTCAAAGCCATCCATCAGTGGCATCATGACATCTGAGGTTACCAGGTCAAAGTGTTCCGTTTGGAGTAATTTAATAGCATCTACGCCATTTGGAGCAATGCTGATCCGGTAATCCTTTTTAAGGATTTTATCCAGATATCTTGCCATTTCAAGGTTATCTTCAACTACCAGTATTTTGGGCTTTTTACCTTCTATTAAAATAGGTTGGTATGATTCGGTTTCTTTTTCTTTTGTAATTTCCTGCTCCTCAATTCCGACTACTACTGTCGGAGGTTCTGTCTCGACCAAAGGAATACTCAAGGTAAAAGTACTACCGGTTCCTTCTACACTTTCTACAATCAAGCTGCCTCCCAATAAATGACTTAATTCTTTCGAAAGGGCAAGTCCTATTCCTGTTCCACCTTGTTGGAGTGCATTGGGTTGTTCCACCTGGTAAAACCTGTCAAAGACTTTTTCTCTTTCAGATTCTGGAATTCCTTCTCCATTATCCATCACTGAGATTTCAATCCTTCCTTTGTTGATTTGATGATTTAAAAAGACATAATTATCAGCCGGACTATGTTTGATGGCGTTTGATATCAGGTTGTTGAGGATTTTTTCAAGTTTGTCGGCATCAGTAGTAATCCATAAATTTTCGGGTAGCTCACCTTCCATTTCAAGTTTAACCTTTTTCAAAGAAGCCAAAGAGTCAAAAGCAAAAAATACTCTTTTTAAAAATGGCAAAAAATGAAGTATGTGCTGATTCAGTTGGAGTTTTCCTGCTTCCAGTTTTGAAAGGTCTAAAATCTCATTGACCAATCCAAGGAGCTTTTTACTGTTTGAATGAGCCAATTCCAGGTCTTCGCGTTGATTTTCAGTTGATTTTTTTTGCAGTGCATCTTCCAATGGACCAGATATTAAGGTCAAGGGGGTTCTCAATTCATGAGAAATGTTTGTAAAAAAGCTGGTTTTTAAATTGTCTAATTCACGCAACCTTTTTGCTTCTTCGAGTTCTTTTTCCAATGCTAATTCTGCTTCCTTTTTCTTGATCTTTTGACGATTGAAATACCATTGGAAGATTCCGCCAGTTACCAAAAGGACTAATAAGGAGCCGAAAATGATTTGATTACGAGTATTGATTTCTCTTTCAATTTTTAGTTCCTGTTCAGCAATCCTTGCTTCCTTTTTTTCGGTTTCATAACGAGTATTTGCGAAAGCTAGTTTTTCAGCGATGTTTCTACTAAAAAGTGTGTCTTTTATATTCATCGCAGCAGAAAGATTATCAAAAGATTGTTTGTACAAACCGGTTCGGTAATAATGGTTTGAAATGGCCAGCCTTGATTCATATTGCTGTTCCTCCACTCCAAATTCGTCCGAAAGTTCTATTCCTTTTTTAATATAAATCTCTGCGGAATCATTGATCCCCAACTCAGAAAATAGTTCTCCAATATCGGTGTAAGCATTAAGCGCGTTGAATTGGTCGCCTGATTTCAGAGCATAATAAATCCCTTTTCTATAGTTTTCCAATGCTTTTAAACGATCATTTTTGAGATCCCAATGGTAGGCTGCCAGACTACCAGAGAGGTATGCTTTCCCATTGTCAAAATTTGCAGCATTGGCTACTCTTAGGCCTTCATTTAAAAATTCCAATCTTTTCTGTAGGTCTGGTTCAAGGCCACCCAGATTGTTGGTTGCTGCAACAAATCCAAGGGTGTCTCCGATTGTTTTGGAAATGGCATATCCTTTTAAATAATATTTGTAGGCCAAATCCCGCTCCCCTTTTCTTTGATAAATTTCTCCCAGATTATTGTAGGCGCCGGCAGCACCCATACTATCCTTGACTTCCTCACTTAATTTCGCTGATTCAAAAATGTATTCAATAGCCTGGTCCAAATCTCCTCTTCTGTCGCTAATAACACCTGCCAAATTGTAGACACCCAAAATTCTGGATTTTATGCCATCCTCCAATGCATATTCAATTGACTTTTCCATTTGTATTGCTGCTGAATCCATTTTTCCCATGGACATAAACGCAAGTGCAATTTTATAATGTCCATTTACTTTTCCGCCGAGGTAATTTAATTCTGTTGCAAGAGCCAGGGTTTGGTTTGCATAGTCCAGGCTTTTTTCTGGATTGGTATTGAATGTATAATAGGCCAGATTGCCAAGCAATTGAACTTTGAAAGTATCCTTGGAAGCATTTGTCAGCTCATTTTCTAAGCTATCGACCATTGATTGCTGTGAAAAGAGATTGAATGGTAGAATGAACAGGGTGATTAGGTAAACAGGGTATTTCATGCATCTAAAATAATCAACAATTTTTTAAAGGAAAAAACAAGGCGTAAATAACTGATAATCAGTGACTGCCGAAATGAGCAAGAGGCTGTCCGATATGGGCAACAGGGTAGGAGGGGTTTGGGTGCAACTTTGAACCATCGATTTCAAACAAGCCCAAAATTCATTTATCTCTAAAATTATCAGCAATGAAAAATGTGATTTTAATTTTCCTGGTTGCTCTTCCTTTCCTGGTCAGTGGACAGGAACTCAGCCTCCAATTAATCGGGAGTAGCGGAGCTGAACTTGCTACTAATAATGCCAAAGTTCAGACAGCCATCGGAGAGATTGCCATCAACCATTATCAAGGTCTGACTGAAGGATTGTTACAGGGGGTTGAGCGTTCTTCCTCACAAAGACATACTCAAGGCCCGACATTAAACCTTGCCATGTACCCTAATCCGGTATCCAATCAGGCCTTCCTTCAAAAAGATTTTCCGGAAGCAGTCCAGCTTCATTTTTACGATGAGTCAGGCAGACTCCTTTTAAAAATTCCAATGGCCTCGGATAGGATAACTGTCGATTGCCATGATTGGCCTTCTGGTTTGTATTTCATTCGAATCGAGCATGAAGAATTTGGGTTTAATCCAATTCGCTTTTCAAAATTTTAAAACCCTTTAAAACCATTATTAATTACAAAATTATTTGTCATGAAAAATATAATGTTTAGTATCGTTTTTGTTTTAATAGCTGTCGTTTCAGCCTATTCTCAGACTCCCCAAAATTTCAATTACCAAGCAGTTGTTCGAGACGGTTCCGGAATGACCATCAATAATTCTCAGGTGAGCTTCAGATTTACCATTGTAGAAAACAGTGCCAATGGAAATTTACTTTACCAGGAAATTCAGAAACCCTTTACAACCGATAATGGAATAGTTAGTCTGCAAATAGGAGCAGGTAATAATACAACCGGCACCTTTTCTAATATCAATTGGGCCAATGGAAATTTTTGGTTGAAAATTGAACTGGATATGAACGGAGGAAATAATTTTCAATTGATGGGAAGTAGTCAGCTAGTTTCGGTTCCTTTCGCTATGCATGCAGCAACAGTTGACAATACAGACGATGCAGATGCCGATCCATCGAATGAATTACAAAACCTTGCTTTTGATGCCAACACCAATGAGTTGTCCATTTCGGGTGGCAATATAATTACGATTCCAGTGGGTGGTCCTGATGCCGATGCAGATCCGGAAAATGAATTGCAGCAGCTTTCCAAAATGGGGAACCTTGTTACCCTTTCAAGAAATGGAGGAACCATCAGTGTAGACGATGGTGATGCCAACCCGATGAATGAAATTCAAACGCTTTCTAAAAATGGCAATACAGTTTCTTTATCAAATAATGGAGGCAGCTTTACCGATGAAACTGATGATGCAGACGCAGACCCCAACAATGAAATTCAATCCCTTTCTTTCGATCCGAATACCAATGAGCTGAGTATTTCTAATAGCAACTCAATTACCATTCCTTCAGGTGGAGCTGATGCAGATCCGGATCCTACCAACGAGATTCAGACACTTTCTAAGAATGGAAATCTGGTCAGCCTTTCTAACAATGGAGGAAGTTTTACCGATGCGGTAGATGATGCCGATGCAGATCCACAAAATGAAATTCAGACCCTTTCTAAAAATGGAAATTTGGTAAGTTTATCCGGAAATGGAGGAAGCTTTACGGATGAAGTAAACGATGCGGATGCAGATATAACGAATGAATTGCAGACCTTATCTTTTGATGTAAGTACCAATGAATTGAGCATTAGTAATGGAAACAGCATTGCCATTCCAACCGTTGGAGCTGATGCAGACGCAGATCCGACCAATGAGATTCAACAAATTACCAGAGTAGGAGATGAACTTCATCTTTCTGAAAATGGGGGAATTGTAAGTCTTCAAGATGGTGATAGCGATAATAGCAATGAGCTCCAAATGCTGGATTATGATCCTGATAGCAGCTTTTTAACCATAAGCAATGGTAATACGATTGTATTGCCAAAACCGGGTCCGGATGCAGATTCAGATCCATTCAATGAGTTGCAAAATCTAACCTTAGCAGGTACACAATTGATCATTACTGACGGAAATTCTGTGGATTTGACACCCATTCTGCCTCCTGGAGGAACAGATGATCAAAATCTGACACTTAATGGAAATGATTTAAGTATAGAAAACGGTAATTCTGTTGACCTAAGTAGCTTCGCTACCCCTTGGAAAGAAGTACAGGGAAGTCCAGGCACAATAAACTATGATGAAGGAAATGTTTTAATTAAAAACCAACAAAGTGGAGAGAATGTAAACATCTTCCCATACGCTATCGGAGTGAGTGATGGAATGGCCAGAAATTCATTCTTGAATCCTTATCAGGCAAAATTCCAGAGTTCAAACGAAACTCATGTAGCAGATTTTGGATATAGAGGTGCTCATTTTTACAATCCAGGACTCCCTTTTGTCGAGACTCTTGCCAAATTCGATAAAGACAGCCTTCATTTTTACCATCCCGGAGCAGGCTTGATTTTGCCCAATCGTGCAAAGATGGATGCTTTCGGATTGCATTTTGACAATACAGCCGACCGTGCAGGATATAATTTTTGGGGAATGGAAGTAGAGACCGGCGACATGGCAGTTAATCTAACACCCTATGCTTTAGAAGGTACTCAAAAAAATATAGGAGGTTCCTTGTTTACCAGGTATTTCCTTGGAAAAGACAGCCTGACTTTGTGGAATGACAGCAAATGGAAAAATGCCTGGATGGGTACTGAAGCAAATGGTAGTGGTGGTATAAAACTATTTTCAGGTTTAAATGATAGAAAAGTAGTTGAAATAACCGGAATTCCAGGTCAGGATCCTTTTAATCCAAACCCAAGCCCTGGCGGAAATATTTACCTGTATGACTCCAATGAAAACCTTAGAACTGCAATTCAATCCAATGATGATGCCGGTTGGGTAAGCCTGGTGGGAGATACCACGGCTAATTTGATTGATAACAATACGATCGTATTAGGAGACAAGAATGCCTTTGGTCCCGGTACCAACTTTTTCGTGCGACCAAGGGTGATGATAGGTATCGACCATGGACCGGATTATCATGGATATTTGGGTATAATTGACTCTAGCGGAGCAATGTCTTCAGGAATCAATGTTCACAATGGTTCACCGCGTGTCTTTTCAAAAGGAAACCTTTCGGTACTGTTTGAAAATGGTGATGAAGCATCGATCTCTGATTATTGGGGGTATACCCTTTTGGGACCCAACGGAAATTCAGCTCTTTCTTTGACCAGGGATATCATCAGTCCACAAGTAGGATATATGGGAACCAATGGTGAAAATAATTTTCCAAATGTGGATATAGGAGCGAACTACATTGATGACAATTTGAATGGAGGATTGGTAACAGTAATGGATAACCTCGGTCAGTCAGGCGCCGGTATGAAAATCAATGCAAGCAATCTAGGTACCCTTTGGTCCAATTGGGATGTTGCAGTAGAGGATGATGGAACGCGATTTTCCTCAATGAATCCTTTTTCTGTAAATGTACACAATCCTGTAGAAGGTTTTTCAGCAAGTATGTACAGAGACATTTTCACCCAAGATGGAATTTTGAAATTGTATGATGGCGAAGGTTCTTTGAACTTTTCAGCAGGACCGGATCCGAGTCCTCTTGGTTTGGAAGGTGCGGGTTATGCGGCGATTTACGACCAAAATGATGTTGCGCAGGCAGGATTTTATATCGACCAAGACGGAAATGGGGTTGTTTTCGCCGACTTGAAACCCTTTAGAATGGATCATCCTGAAGACAAGGAAAAGGAGATTTGGTATGTGGCAATGGAAGGTCCTGAAGCAGGTGCTTATACCAGAGGTACCGCTAGTCTTGAGAATGGTGAAGCATTTGTTCCTTTCCCAGAGCATTTTTCTTATCTGGCTACTCCAGAGTCGATGACAGTAATTCTTACTCCTTTGTCAATAGATACTTATGGTTTGGCTGTTGGTGAAAAAACGGAAAAAGGAATCCGGGTAAAAGAGTTGAAAGGAGGTAATGGGAGCTTCGAATTTGATTGGGAAGTTAAATGTGTTAGAAAAGGCCATGAGCGTTTTGAAGTGATCAGAAATAAACCTACGGTCAAAGAAATGCAGCCTGCTAATATGCAATTTGAACAAGGGAATTGATATTTGATGTTATATATTTTGGTATAAAAATTTTTTGCTTTCCGGTGGCTTTCAAGTCACCGGTTTTTTATTTTAAAAAAGTGATCAGAATGGCACCTTTTTTAAAGATTACCTGTTTAAAAAGAATAATAATCACATAGTTTTCGATACGAATAAATTTCAATGAACCGGTTTCACCATACCTCCATGCGGTATATTTTTTTCTTTCTTTTTCTTTTAAATGTTGGTCTTACAAATACCATGGATGCACAAGATGCTCCCAGGGTTGGTGTCGTACTCAGCGGTGGCGGCGCCAAAGGATATGCCCATGTGGGTGCTTTAAAAGTATTGGAAGAGGCAGGGGTGCATATTGATTACATTGCAGGAACCAGTATGGGGGCGATAGTCGGTGGATTGTATGCGGCAGGATATTCTGCAGATCAGTTGGATTCCATTTTGAGAAATACGGATATCGCTAACCTGATGATTGACAAGGTGCCCCGGTCGATGAAGCCTATTTTTGAAAAAGAATATGGGGAAAAATATGCCTTATCCTTGACCTTTGAAGACTTCAAAATCTTTTTGCCTTCGGCACTTTCCAATGGGCAGAATATTTTCAACTTTTTGAATCGCCTGACTTTTCCGGTAGCGCATATTCGTGATTTTAGTCAATTGCCAATTCCTTTCTTTTGTGTGGGTACCAATGTTGCCACCGGCGAAGCGGTATATTTTGAAAATGGAAGCTTGGCTGCGGCCATGCGTGCCAGTGGAGCTTTTCCCGGATTGTTGGCGCCTTTTCGAATGGGTGATAAACTGATAACCGATGGTGGAATTGTAGATAATTTTCCGGCAAGGAAATTATTTGAAAAAGGAGTTGATATCATCATCGGGGTCAATGTCGAACAAGGACTTTACGGTCAGGAGGATCTTTTTACCATTGATAAAATCATAGAACAAGTCAGCTCTTTTCAGATGGTACAAAACTCTGAAGACCAGTTGCAATATTGCGATGTGTTGATTCGCCCAAAAATAGATGGATTTAGTGTGACGAGTTTTGATGCCATTGATACCCTTATTAAAAGTGGAGAGATGGCTGCCAGAGAATATATGGATACTTTAATAACCATTGCTTCAAAACAAGGGAGTGATGTTTTTAAAAATGTTTACCTGAAAGTACCTGATACCATACAATTTGAATCGTATAACATTGCAAAAAATAAGGTACTTGACCCCGATATAATAGCTGAATATTTTCCTAAGAAATTGAAGGACCCTTTTGCCAGTGATGATTTTTATAAATCCATCACACATCTCTACGGAACGGGCTGTTATCAATACATTGATTATGAATTTTTGCAGGATGAGGATGGCTGCATGAGTCTGGAAATGCGTCCATATCCCAAGCAGGGTTATGATCGTTTGCTACGATTGGGATTGCATTTTGACGATGTGTACAAAAGTAGTTTATTGTTGAATCTGACCTTTCTGAATCTGGGTTTTCGAAATTCAAATGCGTCACTGAATCTGATTTTAGGAGACGAGTTTCGCTATTCTTTTAATTACTTGTGGGATTTAGCAGCTAAACCGGATTTGGGAATTAATTCCTACCTGTTTTTCAACCACATACCTTCAGAGCGATTTAGTAATATTATTATTGATAGCACATTGGTCTTGAGCAATATCACTTTTGATCAAACTGATTTTACCAATGAAATGTATGTACGCCTGAGTGCGGGAAATTTTCATTCGTTTAATCTGGGTGGGCAATTGAAATATTTTAAATCTTCCTCCAGTCAGGTGGTCAATCTCAACAATGATGAAAAATATGTAGTTGAAAACGGCTTATATACTACCGGCTTTTTATCCTTCCATTGGGATTCCAGAGATTACAGGGTTTTCCCTACGAGTGGTACCAATGCAACCTTAATGTCCAGAGCAACCTGGCCTTTGGAAACAGAAATTTTTGAAAACAGGGAAAAACTGTTGGGTATCAACTTTGACCTGAACCTGGAGACTTACGTCCCGCTCAATGGAAGATTCACCCTTGGATTTCTTGCCAATGTAGGTTTGACTTATGGAGAACCTGCTCCACCGTTTTATTATTTCCTTGGAGGAAACAACCGCAATTACATCAATAATTTCAAACCTTTCATCGGTTTGCCTTTCGCCAGCGAAGTAGGAACCAACCTGCTTTCCGGCCAACTTTATGGCCAGCAAAGAATTTTTAAATCACATTTCCTTTACGGTTCCATCAATTACGCCTACATCTCCAACGAACTCGACGCCACCGAATTTTTCCAGGAATCCATCCGAAGTTTTGGCATCGGATATGGCCTTAGGACGGGACTGGGACCTATCGCCTTGACCTACGGTTATTCCAATGAGGGAGATGAGTTGTATTTGGTATTGGGGTATTGGTTTTAGGGTGGTCTTTGGTCTTTGGCTTTGGTCTTTGGGGCGGCTTCGCCTTTTGGTTTTAAAGGACGTTGCGAACGTGGCGGTGAATTTTTTTCACCGCAGAGGTGGTATGTTTGAAATAAAAAAGCATAAGTAAGAATCTTTAATTTAGATTTTCCAAAATCACTAACAAAAAGATTTTACTTATGCGCGACCAAGTTACATTTAAAAGTTTTGAAGGCCAATCCTTTTTCATAGGTATTGACGTCCACAAAAAGAGTTGGAAAGTGACCATTTTGAATAAAGATTATGAGCTCAAGAATTTTAGTCAAAATGCAAATGCCTTGGAGTTGGTTAAATATCTAAATGAAAATTACCCAGGGGGTGAATTTAAACTTGTGTATGAGGCTGGATTTTGCGGCTTTAATATTTGTAGAGAGTTTTTGAGCCATGGATTGGACTGCCAGGTAATTCATCCTGCCGATGTGCCTACCAGTTTAAAGGACAGACAGCAGAAAACGGATAAAATTGATAGTCGTAACCTAGCTAAATCCTTACGTGCTGGGATATTAAACCCAATTGATATTCCAAGCAAAGAATTAGAAGCAGATCGTGCATTAATACGGCAAAGATTTACAGTTGTTAAAGACATAGCCAGATATAAAAATAGAGTTAAATCATTACTGTATCAGTTTGGAATTGAAATTCCATTTGAATTTGACAATGCTCAATCCAGACATTGGTCCAAGAGGTATATCGAATGGTTACAATGTCTAACAATTAAAGAAGCCTCTACTAAATCGACCTTAGATAACTATATAAAAATAGGCTTACTATTAAGAAAAGAATTACTGAACATTAATCGTCAAATTAGAGAATTAAGCCGTACAGAACGATATAAAGAAGGGAATGAATTATTAATAAAAATCCCTGGAATTGGATTAATAGTATCCATGACACTTTTGACGCATTTGGGAGATTTGAAGAGATTCAAACGACTGGACGAACTATGTAATTTTGTTGGTCTGGTGCCAAGCATGCATGGTTCCGGAGAGAAAATGAGGACTGGAAAGCTAATCAAAAGAGGGCGAAAGCAACTCAAAATAATGCTTATTGAAGCATCATGGATCGCCATAAGAAAAGACCCGGCACTATTGCATAAATTTACTGAGTTGAGTTGCCGAATGAATAAAAATAAAGCGATAATCCGGATAGCACGAAAAATGCTAAACAGGATCAAACGTGTTTTAATTTATAAGGAACCTTACGAATTGGGAGTAATAAAATAATTGGTTTAAGCCTTAAAATCTGGATGGGGGAATAAACGATATTTTGCGACTGCAGCACCTGAAAAGGAAGACCGCTACGCAGAGGCTACGTCCCCCTCCTCTTTAAAATGAAAATCACACTGCAGCCAATGGACTGCTGATAGAAGGTTGATTAAAGAGGCAAGAAACCAAAAAGGAATACAGATTTTCCAAAAGGAAAATCACATTAGAATTTCTTCCTAACACCGCTAAACCCACCCAATAGCCATGTGTTAGGCATAAATTCTAACGCCAAAACCCACGACAAACACTAAAAAAATAAAGATTTTTGCCTTGAATCCTTTTTTTTTCACATAGAAGGGCGCGGAGGACGCGACGTTTTTGATTTTACGTGCTGAACCTTACTGGTCTGAAGACCAGCATGTACCTTGGATACAAGTTTGAAAACTTGTACCAGCCTTTTTGTCAAAAGGTCAATAGCCAACAGCCAAAAATATTATTACCGCTAATGGCCACGGAGGACGCGTCGTTTTAGGAAAGTATATACTTCCTAAGTTTAGAAAGCCAATCCTTTTTGTAAGCTTATTCTTAAAGTTTTTCAGGTAGAAATATCCTGGAAATTTTTTTGTTATTTAAAAGTAGTTGGAAATTAAAACTATAAGCGATGAGCTGGAAGCTAAGGCAGATGTACCTTTTTTTGACCCTATTTTTATTACCAATTTTTCTACTTGCTCAATCCTATTTTGCAAATTCTCCTTATCGGCCATCCGTAAGCATTTTGCGAGATTCTACCTTATATTCAAATTTGGACTTTCCAACTGAGAATGGTGAGGGGGTTCATAAATATGATCTTAGATCCGGACTTGGAACTGCAAAGTATTTAACTCCTGAAAATAAAGATGTAACCAGCTATTTTTCCAGTATTGAAATGGAGGAAAATGGCATGTATTTATACTTTCCGTTTTCTACCCCAAATTTAAATTCTCCCTATTCGACCATTTTCCATTTTGATAATAATTTAAATGAGAATTTAAATGTGAGTCTTCCTTTTTTGGCAGGAAGATCATTCAAGCGTAGGGATCAAGTGATTACATTTCAATACAATTTTCTTCCCGGAACCAATCATCCAACAATTGGAATCGGATTTATTGATAAGAACTTAGGAGTCTTGGATTCTGTGAAAATGTATGAAATTCCTGATGTGGAATATTTAAATGCCGGTGAAACCATTCAAGATAAGAATGGTCATTTTATTACCGTTGGGAACCTTTCATCCGGAGGTTTTATAGTAAGATATGATACCAATGGAAATCCAATCTTGTCCAAATATTTTGAGTCCTTCAATTTTGATTCAGTAGATACTTTAAGTGGTGGTGGTTATTTAGTCTCTTCAAGGTCAAAAGATCCTTTTCTTTTTGGTGATCGAAAATTAGTACTACTAGAGTTGAATGGTTCTTTTGAAATTACCGGAAGTAGAGTTCTTGAAATTCCATTTGCATTTCCTAGAGGACATTTCAAGTTTGATGAAAATGGAAATGGTATTTTAATGGCAGGTTTCAGTGCTAATAGAACCATTGTAATAAAATTTGATCCAAGGTTTGACCTTGATTATGCCTACCAATTTCCGGTAGAATTTAACATAGCGAATGTCTCATCATTTAACTTGCCAAATGAGCATTTATTTATTTATGGTTCAAATAGGAACCTTTCTTATGCTGCGATATTGGATAAAAATGGTCTATTGCCTAATTGCCGGGGAAATGAAATTTGTTTTGAATTAATAGAAGGTGCCAAGCCCCAGGGAAAGATCTTTCAAATGGTTCCTATCAGTCCGCCTCAAGTGGAGGCTCCAACTTATATCGTTAAAGATACAGTGGGGTTTGAGTGGAAGGAAGATTGTCTACCTTCTAATTATGTACCAAGTCCAGGATTTTTAGTTAAAGATACTTTTTGTACAAATGAATTTCTTTCGCTGATTGATACCACTGCAAAATGGATTGATCAAACAGAATGGAGGATAGAAGATTCTGTTTTTAATAATTTTGTTTTCACCGATACTGCCGGATTTTTATTAGGAAGTCCAGGCCAACTTGAAATTTCTCAAAAAATTTGGTTCAATGGTTGTCCTGATTCAATTTCCAAAATAATTGTAGTTGTAGTACCTCCCAGACTTTCCTTAGGAAGTGATACCCTTCTTTGCTTCGGAGAAGAATTAATTTTAAATCCCGAAATTTCTGGCGCCCTTACATTTGTATGGGAAAATCAACCAGATAGTCTCTTGCAAAATCGCTCTGTTTCAACATCTGGAACCTACATTGGTCGTGCTTCTAATAATGGGTGTTTTGTAAAGGATTCTATAATTGTAGATTTTTTTCAAGCCAATTTAGCTTCTTTTGAAATTCAGCTTTCTAATGATACAATCAATTGTGGATATCCACATATTGTAGCTGGTTTTTCCGGTGCAAATCCTTTGACCTGGAAATTTGAAAATGGTTCAGTTAATCTGGATTCAATTTTAATTTCCCAACCTGGTTTATATCAAATTGTAATTAACCAAGACCCATGCGAGGAGGTCAGATCTTTCGAGATTTTTGAAGAAAGATGTACCCGGGATATTTATTTTCCAAGTGCTTTTTCTCCAAACTCAGATGGCATCAATGATTTCTTTCGACCCTATGGTGATGAAAATATCCTGATTGAGGAGTTGCTCATTTTTGACCGTTGGGGAAATTTACTTTTTAAAAAAGAAAACCTTAATCCCGGTTTAAATGACAAAGATTTTTGGGATGGCAGTTTCAGAGGTGAAAGATTGAATCTTTCCATTTTGGTATGGTCTGCAAGTTTGATTTGGCCTGATGGAAGTAAAGAAAGATTGAAGGGTGATGTCAGTTTAGTGAGGTAGGGGGGATTGGTCTTTGGACTTTGGTCTTTGGGGCGGCTTCGCCTTTTGGTTTTAAAGGACGTTGCGAACGTGGCGTCCGTTGCGGTGAATTTTTTTAACCGCAGAGAGCGCGGAGGACGCGGCGTTTTTGATTTTACGCTCCACGTTACCTGCGGAATCTTACTGGTCTGAAGCCCTGCATGTACTCTGGTAACAATTCTGAAGAATTGTACCAGCGGTAAAAGTTTGAAAACTTGTACCAGCCATTTTGCAAATGGCCAACGGCCAATAGCTAACGGCCAATGGTCAACAGCCAACCGCCAACCGCCAAAACAAAACAGCCCCGGGCAAACACCCGAGGCTGAATTTTATTTTTTCCAAAACCTTTTATTATTAAGCACCTAGGTAGTGCTTCAATAATTTACTGCGGTTTTGAGAACGTAGTTTGTTAATTGCCTTGTCTTTAATTTGACGAACCCTTTCGCGGGTCAATCCAAACTTGTCGCCGATGTCTTCCAATGACATTGGATGTTCTACTCCGATACCGAAGTACAATTTGATTACATCCATTTGCCTGTCGGTCAAAGTTGAAAGGGAACGCTCGATCTCACGACGAAGAGACTCTTTGTATTCAAGGTCTGTGTCGGTGCCTGGCGTACCGGTGTTTTCCAAAACGTCTAACAAAGAGTTGTCTTCACCATCTACGAATGGAGCATCCATGGATACGTGCCTTGCTGCTACTCCCAAAGTAGTTTCTACTTCTTCAGTTGGGATTTCAAGCATACCGGCCAGCTCTTCTGGTGATGGTTCTCTTTCATACTCTTGTTCGAGTTCAGAAAATGCTTTGTTGATCTTGTTCAAAGAACCAACTTTGTTCAATGGCAAACGCACGATTCTAGATTGCTCGGCCAAAGCCTGCAAAATAGACTGGCGAATCCACCAAACGGCATAGGAAATGAATTTGAAACAACGGGTCTCGTCAAATCGCTGAGCTGCTTTAATCAAGCCTAGATTACCTTCATTGATCAGGTCACTTAATGATAGACCTTGATTCTGGTACTGTTTTGCTACGGATACTACGAAACGGAGGTTTGCTTTGGTAAGTTTTTCCAGGGCCAATTGGTTCCCTTGTTTAATTTTCTTAGCTAAATCAACTTCTTCCTCAGGTGTCAACAAGTCGACTTTTCCAATTTCCTGTAAGTACTTCTCTAAAGATTGACTTTCGCGATTGGTAATCGACTTGGTAATTTTAAGTTGTCTCATGCAAACGAACTATTTATGATAAATATTTACAATAGAATACATCCTCGCCTTTGCGTGTAATAGGGGGTATATGCCTTGGGATGTTGAGGTTAGTACTGAAAACCAAGTAGTTAGATTCAATTTTATGGAATTCAGTGATTGGTTTTGGGTAGTTGAGTAAAGCGGTTACAAAAATAGACTATACTATAATAGGTGTCAAGTATTAGAAAATATTTGAATTTTTAATATAAATTCATTTTTAAAGTAAAAACACTAGTAATAACGTCTTATTTTAACTTTAGTTTAATAAATAGTTGACAATCAAACGTTAAAACATGCGGCTTCAAAGCCGGGTTTACTAATAATCGTAAAAAGTACACGAAATATTTTTTAAAAAAGGATAAATATTTTTTTTTAAAATCTATTTCTGAACGTAAACCACGTACTTTTCTTCGAAGAATTCCCTGTCAAACCAGCTATGAATATGGGTCTTCTCTTTATAAATACCCCTTTTTAATGCTTTTAGTTCAGGGGCCAGGTTTCCACCTTTCAAAGCAATCAGCCCATTGGGCATGCTGTTTCGATGATTTTCATGAATCAAACGATACGACCATTCATAAAGTTTATCAATAGGTGCTACTGCCCTGGAAACTACAAAATCAAAAGTTTTACCTTTCAACTCTTCTGCACGCTTTTGATGGGCTTCTACATTTTTTAAACCCAAAGCTTCAGCCACTTCATTGACCACGCGGATTTTTTTCATGATTCCGTCAATTAAATAAAACTTGACCTCTGGAAACACAATAGCCAATGGAATCCCGGGAAACCCGCCTCCGGTACCTAAATCCATGACTTCCGTACCCGGTTGAAAACGTATGTATTTGGTGATAGCCAAAGAATGCAGCAGGTGATGCTCCTGGAAATTGTCGATATCCTTGCGGGAGATGACATTGATTTTATCATTCCACTCACGATATAGTGGTTCCAATCCCTCCAGTTTTTCAAGAGTGGCTGCAGGCAGTTCAGGAAAGTATTTTTTTACCAAATCCATAGTCAAAATGATTGAGGCACAATGCTAAGAAATAAAATGGACTTGTACCTTAGCATAAGGTTTTACATTATTTTTTAAAAATAAAAAACCAATTCTTCTCTTTGCTGTTTGGCTCTCAAAATTTCCGTGATGAAAATTCAATACACCTTATCTTTTTGTCTTTCTATTCTGTTTTTAAATACTTCCCTGGCTCAAAACGGTATCATCAAAGGTAAAATAACCGATGCTATCAGTAATGAACCGGTGATGTTTGCCAATGTCCTGGTCATGGGCACCAGTTTTGGTACCAATACAGATGAATCCGGAAATTATGAAATCAGCGGTCTCGAGCCCGGACTTTATAATGTAAGAGCAAGTTTTGTAGGATACAATGAAGTGACCCAATATGAAATCCAGGTGACTTCAGCCAAACCTGTTACCGTCAATTTCAAACTGGAAGAACAATCGACAGAATTGGAAGAGGTGGTTGTCAAAGCTTCTCCTTTTAAAAAGACAGAAGAAAGTCCTGTAAGTTTGCGGACCATAGGTGTGGCGGAAATTCAAAGGAATCCAGGAGCCAATCGTGATATTTCCAGGGTAGTCCAAACCCTTCCCGGAGTTGCTTCTCCTTCTTCTTTTAGAAATGACCTTATTATCAGAGGAGGTGCACCCAATGAAAATCGATTTTTTCTGGATGATGTAGAAGTACCCAATATCAACCACTTTGCTACTCAAGGAGCTTCAGGAGGACCGGTTGGCTTGATCAATGTCAATTTTATTCGCGAAGTAGATTTTTACAGTGGAGCATTTCCGGCCAATAGAGGCAATGCACTGAGTTCAGTTTTCAATTTCAAACAAATCGATGGTCGTGACGACAGGGTAGGGGGAACTTTTATGGTGGGTGCCTCAGATATTGGTCTGACTTTAGAAGGACCTATGAGTGAAAAGACCACTTTCATATTTTCAGCCAGACGCTCCTATTTACAATTTCTTTTCAAGGCACTGGGACTTCCTTTTTTGCCGACTTACAATGACTTCCAAACCAAGATCAAATATAAGATCGACCAAAAGAATGAAATCTATTTCATAGGATTGGGTGCGCTTGATCAATTCGAACTCAATTTGGACGCCAACGAAACAGAAGAGCAGCAATATCTTTTGGATAATCTACCGGTAGCTCCTCAATGGAACTACACCAATGGTTTGGTGTACAAACATTATCAGGATAATGGCTATTGGACATTTGTGCTCAGCAGAAATATGCTGAACAACGAAGCGAGGAAATATTTTAAAAATGATGATTCCAATCCGGACAATCTGCTGTTGGAATACAAGTCTCAGGAAATTGAAAACAAACTAAGAATAGAAAACACGACCCGAATTGGCGATTATAAAATCAATGCAGGGATTGGGTATCAATATGTGAAATACAACAACTCTACTTTTAACCGAATTACCACTCCGGCAGGTCCTCAGACCATCAGTTTTGATTCTGATTTTGCTATCAGCAAATATGCTTTATTTGGTCAGGTAAGCAGGAAATACCTGAGTGACCAATTGATTTTGTCGCTTGGATTCAGGATGGATGGCAACAGTTATTCTTCAAATATGAATAATCCTTTAGACCAGCTGTCTCCCAGGTTTTCATTGGCATACGCTATTACAGATAGGTTTTCCTTCAATTTCAATACCGGAAGGTATTATCAGTTGCCACCTTACACGGTTATGGGATATGAACGGGATGGTGAACTATTAAACAAAGATAGAACGACTTATATAAGCTCAGATCATCTTGTAGCAGGTTTGGAATTTAATACGGCCAGTAATTCTAAAATTACCATTGAAGGGTACCTGAAATTGTACAATAATTATCCCTTCCTGACGCGTGACAGTGTGACACTTGCCAATCTCGGTGGAGATTTTGGAATTATTGGAAATGAGCCTTCTGTGTCGCGTAGTGCAGGAAGAACTTATGGTCTCGAATTCCTTTTCCAGCAGCGCTTGTACAAGGGATTTTATGGGATAGCCAGTTATACCTTAGGGTTTTCTGAGTTTGAGGATAAAAATTACCAGGAAGTCGCTTCTTCCTGGGATGCAAGGCATATCGTAAACCTGACCCTTGGTAAAAAATTTGGTAAAAACTGGGAAGTTGGAGTCAACTGGAGGTTCCAATCCGGATTGCCATTTACGCCGTTTGATGATCGCTCTTCATTGGTTGCCAATTGGGACATCCGTGGGGCCGGTATTCCTGATTACAACTTGATAAATACTTTGAGGGCTGATGCCAACAATACGATTGATTTTAGGGTAGATAAAAAATGGTTTTTCAAAAAATGGTCCTTGAACATTTACCTGGACATTGAAAATATTACAGCGAATGCAGCTGGCCGTCCTGTTTTAATTCTTGATCGCCCAACCGACGAAAACGGTACACCCATCGGTAACGGTGTAATCGTCAATCCGGATGAACCTATTTCTCAACAGCGCTACGCGTTGAAAACCATTGAGGATGCAACTGGAACCGTTATTCCTTCAATTGGATTGATGGTAGAATTTTGATTGGCTGTTGGCTGTTGGCTGTTGGCTGTTGGCTGTTGGCTGTTGGCTGTTGGCTGTTGGCTGTTGGCTGTTGGCTGTTGGCTGTTGGCTGTTGGCTGTTGGCTGTTGGCTGTTAAAATATCAGAAAGACAAGATACAATGATTCTCTTGAATTTTTTAAATTTAGGAGCCTATTATTTAACCCCTAAAAGCCTCCTAAGTGTAAAAATTTTGCCAATGGCCAATGGCCAAAAGCTAAAGGCCAATAAAATGCTTTTTTTCAATAAAAACTAAAATATTACCTGCGGGTTAATCAAATTTGTCGGGGCTTGCAACAATCCTTTGGTTTTGGTGTTGGCGATACGTTAAAAATCAATTTTTTAAACATAGTTTAGATGAATCTTACTACCCGTAGATTAAGCCTGGTTGGTGCCTTATTGGTATTATTTGGTGGCATTATGGCCAGTCGGTATTTGAGTCAACAAAAAGCGCCTCCTGCCAAGAAGCCTGAAGCGGTCACTCCGACCAGAAAAGTCGAAGTTAAAAAAGTGGAAAATGGAACGGTGAACACCACAGTTGATGTGCAGGGTAAGGTGATTGCTTACGATAAAATTGACTTGTTTTCTGAAGTAGGAGGGACTTTGATTGGCACCGGAAAACCATTTAAGGTAGGTAGCTATTTTAAAAAAGGGGAATTAATGCTGCAGCTCGATTTGGAAGAAGCCAGGTTGAATCTGTATTCCCAAAAAAGCAATCTGCTCAACGCGATAAGTCAGATGATGCCGGATTTGAAGATTGATTATCCTGAGAGTTTCCCGGATTGGCAATCTTACATTGAAAACTTTGATATCGAAGGAAGTATCAAGTCTTTCCCTGAACCAAAATCCAAAAGAGAAAAGTACCTGGTCGCAAGCAGAAATCTGCTTAGTCAATTTTACAGCATTAAAAGTGCAGAAGAACGTCTTTCCAAGTATAAAATTTATGCTCCCTTCAGTGGTGTATTGACTGCGACTTCCATTCAGCACGGAGCCTTGGTTCGTCAGGGACAGAAATTGGGAGAATTGATGAGCACAGGTTCATATGAATTGGAAGCTACCGTTCCTTTGAGCGATATGAAGTTTCTGGGAGTAGGAAATAAAGTGACTTTGAGTTCACCGGATATTGCAGGTACCTGGACGGGCACTGTTAAACGAGTAAGTGACCAGATAGACCCTGCTACCCAAAGTATCAAAGTTTACATCGGTGTTTCCGGTTCAAACCTGAAAGAGGGGATGTACCTGAGTGGTAAAGTAGCCTCTACCAATATCGCTGATTCGTATTCTTTACCAAGGAAATTGTTGGTCAATGAAAATGAAATTTACGTCGTTCAAACTGACTCAACTCTTACATTGAAGGAAGTGGAAATAGAAAAATTAACGGCCAATGAAGTAGTGATAAAAGGCCTGGAAAATGGAACCCTGATTTTAAATCAAAGTCCCATTGGGGCTTATCCGGGGGAGAAAGTCATTTTCAACCAGTAATCCCATTTTCTGACCAGAAGCTATTTTTATGAGATCCGTTATTCAATATTTTATAAAATACCCGATTGCAGCCAATCTGCTTATTGTGACCCTGTTGATTTTGGGTCTTTTTGGGTATAGGGAGTTGAAAACCACCTTTTTTCCGGAACGGCCCAGCAGGATTATCACTGTTCAGGCAATTTATCCCGGAGCCTCGCCAGAAGAGGTGGAAGAAGGAATTGTAAACAAAATTGAAGATAACCTGAAAGGCCTTACCGGTTTAGAACAGGTTACCTCCTCTTCCTCTGAAAATTCAGGAAATATCACCATTGAAGTTCAGAGAGGATACGACACCGATTTGATTTTACAAGATGTCAAAAACTCCATAGATCGAATCAATTCTTTTCCGGTAGGAATGGAACCTTTGGTCATTTTTAAACAGGAGAATATTGGTTTTGCAATTTCCTTTGCCTTGAGTGGGGAGGTAGATCTCCGCACTTTGAAAGCAGAAGCAAGGAAGATAGAAGATGATTTGTTGGCAATGGACGAAATCTCAAAGGTTGCTTTGAGTGGATTTCCGGAAGAAGAGATTGAAATAGCCTTCAATGAAGATAAACTCCGTGCCTATGATTTGACCTTTAGCCAGGCAGCAGCAGCAGTGCGTGGGGCTAATTTGGATATTACAGGTGGTAGTATCAAAGGAGACCGGGAAGAATATTTAATAAGGGCGCGGAATAAGTCTTATTATGCACAAGGATTAAAAGATATCATCGTAAAAAAGAGTCCTGATGGTGGTATTGTGTATTTGTATCAGGTTGCTGAAGTGAGAGATCGATGGGCAGATAATCCGGACAGGACTTATTTGAATGATCAGCCTTCGGTCACGATTACCGTTTCCAATACCCTGGAGGAAGACATGATTACCATTACCGACAAGGTAAATGAATACATCGAAACCTTTAATAGTCGGGAATCCATCATCAAAGCAACGGTGATCCGGGATGGTTCAATCGTTTTGAGGCAAAGGATGAAGGTGCTATCAGACAACGGAATCATCGGATTCTTTCTTGTGATTTTATCGCTTGCGATGTTTTTGCATTGGAGACTTGCTTTTTGGGTGGCCCTTGCGATTCCGATTTGTTTTGCCGGTATGTTTGCCATTGCGCCCATGTTGGGAATCAGTATCAATGTGATTTCCCTTTTTGGGATGATCGTAGTGATTGGTATCCTGGTCGACGATGGAATTGTGGTAAGTGAAAATATTTACCAACGATATGAAATGGGGGATGAACCGGTCGTTGCTGCCACCAATGGAACCATGATGGTTTTGCCGGCAGTTTTTTCAGCTATTTTGACTACAGTTATTGCCTTTTCTACCTTCTTTTTCATAGAAGGAAGGTTGGGAGATATATTTGGTGAGTTGTCGATTGTGGTAATTGTAACGCTGGTATTTTCATTGATAGAAGCTGCCTTGACGCTGCCTACGCATATTTCACATTCTCTGGTAAAGGTGAAGGAGCCCAATAAGGTAATGAAAGCTTTTGATGCTACGATGGCATTTATGAGGGACAGAATGTATGCTCCTATTTTAAAATTTGTCATAAAAAACAAATGGATTACCCTTACGGGAATGGTGGCTTTGCTTTGGATTACCTTCGGTTCGTTTACCGGTGGAATTATACAAAGTACCTTCTTCCCTAATATTGAAAGGGACAATATTAGTGTCGAATTGAAAATGCCTGCAGGTACCAGAGATTACATTACGATGGAAGTCCTGGACAGATTGGAGAAATCTGCCTGGGAGGCAAATGCCATTTTAAGTAAGGAATATTACAATGATGAAAAACAGGCCATTTTAAATGTAGAAAAGAAAATTGGTCCAAGTACTTATGTCGGTAATGTCAACATAACTTTGTTGGACGGAGAGGCGAGAGATCCACTTACCACAAGGGAAATCATTAATAAAATAAGAGAACTGACGGGTCCGGTTTATGAAGCAGAACAATTGACCTTTGGGTCCTTTTCTCCTTTTGGTAAGCCGATTTCTATTTCTTTGGTAGGTTCGGATAAGGAAGCATTGGCGTCTGCAACGGAGGAAGTAAAACATGAATTAAAGCAATTGGCAGAATTGCAGGATGTTGTGGATGATAATTTGGAAGGATTGCAGGAGATTCAAATCACTTTGAAAGAAAAAGCCAAATACCTTGGTCTTCAGGTGACAGATGTTTTGAGTCAGGTAAGACAAGGATTTTTTGGTGCAGAAGCGCAACGTTTACAGAGAGGACAAGATGAAGTTAGGGTTTGGGTAAGATATGATTTGGAGAATCGAAATGACATTACCCAGTTGTCTAACATGCGTATCAAATTGGCAGATGGTTCGGAGTATCCGGTTGGTGAATTGGTAGATTTGGAGCAGGCACGAGGTGTGATTTCTATCAATCACATTGATGGTAGAAGGGAGATAAAAATTGAGGCAGACGTAGCCAATGATAAAGTGTCTGTGAGTGATTTGACCAGTAATATCAAAGAAGAAATTGTTCCAGCCGTATTGAAAAATTACCCTTCTGTCAGCGCTTTGTATGAAGGGCAAAACAGGGAGCAACAGCGGTCGCAGGAATCGATACAAAAGATTTTCCCTATTGTATTATTGTTGATGTTTATCGTCATTGCTTTAACTTTTAATTCCATTTCACAGGCCTTCATTTTGTTGGCTACCATCCCATTTGGTTTTATTGGAGTAGGGTGGGGACATTGGATGATGGAAGCTCCTATAAGTTTGTTTTCGTTTTTAGGAATTATTGCACTTGTAGGGATTATGGTCAACGACGGATTGGTCTTTGTTACCACTTATAACAATCATCTTGAGATGGGAATGGAGCAGGACAGAGCTTTGTTCCAAACCGGGATGAGTCGTTTTCGGGCAATTTTCCTTACCACAGCAACTACGGTTTTAGGATTGGCTCCAATCATTGCAGATAAAAGTACACAAGCTCAGTTTTTGATTCCGATGGCGATAAGTGTGTCATTTGGTCTGGTAGCTGCAACCATCGTTATTTTGGTACTGCTGCCCTCTTTATTGATGATAGGAAACAGGGTAAAATTATATGCTTATTATGCCTGGTATGGAGAACGTCCAGCTCCGAGAATGGTAGAACCTGCTGTAGAAGGCAGGCATTCGCAACCTTTGATTTATGCGATTGGAGGATTGCTTATGGTTGCAGGTTTTGTTGCGATAATCATGCTGCTGAATAAGCTTGCAGGATTTCTGATATAAAAAAAGCCGGTTAATCTAAGGGTGATTAACCGGCTTTCAAATTATAATCCCATGAACTATATGTTCTAATAACTACTACATAAACCATTATATTGTATAAATAGTTCAAAATCATAGTCTTAAAGAATTGTTATCAAAATTACCAATCAAAAAATGATAGCTCAGACTCCGGAACCTCCTTATTATGCCGTCATATTTTCCAATGTTTTGACAGAACAAACCGAAGGTTATGAAGAGATGGCTAAGCAAATGGTCGAGTTGGCAAAGCAGCAAGTTGGATTCCTGGGATTTGAATCTGTAAGGAATGGCTTAGGGATAACTATTTCTTATTGGGAGTCTGAAGCAGCGATTGCACAATGGAAGCGACATGAAAGACATATGGTTGCTCAATCAAAGGGAATGCAACAGTGGTATGAAAGTTACGTAACGAGGGTTTGCAAAGTAGAAAGGGCTTATTATGGACCTGAAAACAGGGAATTAAACCTGTAAAAAAATGATAGTCCCGATCCTGCATAGATTTTATACTTTTACAGTTCTTTTTAATAACTCACTCAAATTGTATTTCCAGATGAAGAAACTATTTTTTTTACTTTTTGCAGTTGGAACTCTGAGTTTCGTGGCTTGTAACAATGAAACCAAATCTGCTGAGCAGGAAACTGAAGGAGCAGAGCAAACTGAATTTCCGGAAGAAACCGGCAAAGTTGCGATTTACAATTTCGATCGCAACAATTCATATGTAACATGGAAAGCTTCTAAGGCTGTTGGTGGATCTCATCACGGTAAAGTCCTGGTAAGTGATGGAAGAGTAGCTGTCGATGGTGGTAACATATATGGTGGAGAAACAACCATCGATATGGCAACCATTACTGTGGAAGATGAAGATGCCAGCACCACTGAAAACCTTACAGGTCACTTGAAAAGTCCTGACTTTTTTGATGTAGAAAAATATCCTTTTTCTACGTTTCAAATCGTGCAAATTCAGCCTTTCGATGGTTCTGAAGGTTATAATTTTACCTTAAGGGGCGATTTGAGGGTTAAGGATGTTAGCAAGCCTGTTACCATTCCATGCTCAGTTAGCATTACTCCAGAGAAAGTGACCATCAAAAGCCCTCCATTCACGATCAACCGTACAGAGTGGGGTATCAATTATAATTCCGGTATCTTAGGTACCGTTGCTGATAAAATTATCAACGACGATATTGAGTTGACGATAAATGTTGTTGCGAATAGGAATAACTAAATGCTCGATTTACGATTAGCGGTTTGCGGTCTACGTTGAATTTTTACGTAAATCGTAAACCGTAAATCGTAAAATTCATTTTTTCTTTCCATATAGCAATAGATAAAGCGCTCCTCCAATTGCTACCAGCACCAATCCTCCGATAGCTTGTTCGGGACGTCCCACCAGGGTGTACAGCATAAACCAAATTGAAATAAGGGCGAAAATGAGCGGAATGAATGGGTAGCCAAACACTTTATAGGGACGCTCAGCTTCTTTCATTTTTTTTCTAAAAATAAAAACGGACAAACCAGCCAGGGTCATAAACAGGATGTCCATAAAAACCACGTAGGCAATCAGGTTTTCAAAAGTGCTCCAAAATTTCAAAAGGAAAATGGACCAGGTGCTTTGCAAAACAATTGCCCACACCGGTGTTTGCCACTTGGGGTGAACTTCCGATAAAAATTTAAAGAATACGCCATCTTTTGCCATCGCAAAATAAATTCTGGGAGCAGATAGTGTATAAATTCCAGCGGTGCCAAATGTTGAAATGGCAATAAGTACTGCTACAAGGATGCTTCCCCATCCAAAAAGTTGCCCAATGGCATCGGAAGCCACTGCAGTCGAGGCTCCTATCTCTTGTACAGGAAGCAGGAATATGTAGGCAAGATTCGCAAGCAAATAAGTCAGCGTAACTATCAAGGCTCCGATTACCATCGCTCTTGGAATGGTCTTTTGAGGATGAAGCGTTTCGCCTGCCAAATAGCTGGCATGATGCCATCCTCCAAATGACCACATAACTCCGATGAGTGCGACGGCAAAGGAAGTGGCCGGAGCAGAGCTCGGAGTGAAATCTACGGAAATGGTATCAGTGGAGAAATAAAACCAAATCCCAACCAGGACGATAAAAGCTATTCCCAATAATTTCAAGCTCGTGAACAAGGAAGCAAATGCTTCCGCCAGTTTGACACCAAAAATATTGACTACCGTTACGATTACTATGGCAAGGATACCTGCGATTTGTATTCCTTGTGGACCAAGGGGGATTAGGACATCCAAATACCTTGCAAAGGCTAATGACAATGCAGCAATCGCACCTGATGTGACTACGGTCAGGATGGTCCAACCATAAAGAAAGGCGGTGAATTTGCCATAAGCTTCCTGCAAATAAACGTATACACCACCTGTTTTGGTAAATAATCCTCCTAACTCAGAAAAGGTGAGTGCCCCTGTCAAAGCCCAAATTCCTCCAATGGTCCAAACCAAAAGAATATTGAATGCGGAGGGAAGTTCTAAAGCAATAAGTGAAGGAGTGAGGAAAATTCCACTACCAATACAAGAGCCAACAGCCACCATGGTTAAACCATATAAAGTCAATGCTTTTTTGAGTTTTGTCATAGGTTGGGTTTAGGTGGTGGTGGCATTAAATCTGGAAAGATTTCGAAATTCTTTTAAAAGTCTTTAAATTTTGTGGTTTCAAAAAGCATAGAAGCTTATTTTTGCACCGCTTTTAGAAAAAGCCTCAAATTTAAATTCATAACTAACTGAATACCAGATAACATGGGACGTGCCTTTGAATACCGCAAGGAAAAGAAATTCAAAAGATGGGCGAATATGGCCAAAACTTTTACCCGCATCGGACGAGAAATCGCCATTGCAGTAAAAGAAGGAGGTGCTGAACCTGATTATAATCCTCGTTTGCGTATCGCGATTCAAAACGCGAAGACTGCAAACATGCCCAAGACCAACGTTGAAAATGCCATCAAAAAAGCTTCTTCCAAAGATGCGGAGAGTTATGATGAGGTGGTATACGAAGGTTATGCACCACACGGTATCGCCCTTATCGTTGAAACTGCTACCGATAACACCAATCGTACAGTAGCCAACGTACGTCACGTATTCAATAAATACGGTGGATCTCTAGGAACTTCAGGTTCTGTTGAATTTATGTTCGACCGTAAAGGAGTATTCAAAGTAAAATCTGAAGGCCTTGATCTGGAGGAATTGGAACTAGAGTTGATCGACTTTGGATTGGATGAGGTTAAAAAAGAAGAAGACGAATTTTTGTTCTACTCTTCTTTCACCGATTTCGGTTCCCTTCAAAAAGGTTTGGAAGAAAAAGGAATCGAAGTAACCAGTGCCGAATTGGTCCGCATTCCAACCCACACCAAAGAACTTACAGACGACCAAGTAGATGAGGTCATCAAATTAATCGAGAAGATGGAAGAAGATGAGGATGTGGTGAATGTGTTTCATAATATGTCAATGGAGTGATTGGCTGTTGGCTATTGGCCGTTGGCCGTTGGCTATTGGCTTTTAGTAATTTTGAATTAGTGGATGTTATATAGAAAATACAATCTGGTAGAGCCGCCATGCTTGGCGGCTCTACCAGGTGAAATGAACGAATAGTTTGTTACCCGGAACTTAACAAAAATGCAAAATCAATGGGTATTCAATATTAAAGGTCTATAAATATAGAATGTGAATATATGTCCCCTCGGATTTTCTTTCCAAGAAATTATTTAATCGACCATATCCAAAGTTTCAAGAAAATAGATAAATAGCCAATGGCCATCATATGACAGCTAGAATGAATTATTGATAGTCTGAAGGTTATGTTTTTCGCTGTTCGCTATTCGACGTTCGACGTTCGTTTTTCGTTTTTTAAAAGGCCTCATAAATCGTAAACCGTAAACCGTAAATTCCACAAATACCATTTGAAAAGTTCCTCCAACCATGTTACACAACTTGTAATATGAGCCTTCCAGCCAAAAGCCAACAGCTAACGGCCAATAGCTAACAGCCAATAGCCATCAATGCGCTTCATCCGGCGCCCTCTCCACCGACAATCCTAGTTTTTTTACCAGATTTCCTACGGTAAGGCCTTGTACGACTATGGAGAAGACTACAACCACATAGGTGATAGTTAGAAGTACATCTCTTGACATTTCGGGGGTAAGGGAAAGTGCCAGTGCGATGGATATCCCGCCTCGCAGGCCTCCCCAGGTCATTATGAGTCCTGTGTGGGGAGCAAAGTCCAATTTCTTTTTAAAGATGGCTAAAGGTAAAGCCAGGGCCAAATAACGGCAGACCAGGACCAATACCACTGATATCATTCCTGCAACCACTAAGCTTGTGTTGAAAGTTATGATGAGTAGTTCCATGCCTATTAAAACAAAAAGGATGGCATTGAAAAGTACATCCAGTAGTTCCCAAAATTTATCTACATATAACTCTGTTATTTCAGACATGGTGGTGGTGCGGAAACGTTCGTGACCGACCATAAGGCCGGCAACAACCATAGCCAGCGGACCACTAAAGTGAAGGGAACTGGCCAACCAATAACCTCCCAGGACCATAGCCAGTGTAATCAGAACTTCTATTTGGTAGTTGTCAATCGATTTCATCAACTGATAGGTGACCCAGCCTAAAGCAAATCCCAAAAGGATTCCGCCTCCAACTTCTTCTAAAAATAAAAATCCAATATGTTGAAAGGAAAGATCTCCGCCGCCCTCTGCAATGCCATAAATCGTGGCAAAAACAACTACACCAACTCCATCATTGAACAAACTTTCGCCTACAATTTTGGTCTCCAACCCTTTGGGTACTCCCGCTTTTTTTAAAATACCTAAAACAGCAATCGGGTCTGTAGGGGAGATGAGTGCACCAAATAGAAGACAATGTATAAACGGAATACTGAAACCCAACATTCCAATAATCAGGTAGGTGCCTCCTCCAATTAAAAAAGTAGAAACCAATACTCCCAAAGTCGAAAACATAATAATTGGCCACCGGAGTTTTTTGAGCCGGTCAAAGTCGGTATGCAAGGCACCTGCAAAAAGAAGGATGCTTAGAAATCCGTCTAACAAGACCTTTTTAAAGTCGATTTCATGGATGAGTGTTTTTTCAAACTCGAGGATGCTGGGATCAATGGTGCCAGTCAGTACAGTAAATAAAGTAAATAAAATTGCCACCACCATCAAACCAATGGTGTCGGGTAATTTGAGGAATCTGGCATTGATATATCCAAAAAGAGCTGATAAGGTAATGAGTGCGGCGATAATGGTCAAAACATCCATAATGAAATCCGGATTTTGGTGTAGCCCAAAGATAAAAGGGAGAAGGAAAAATCCGAACAAAAAAAAACTCCTACATCGGGAGGCAATTTGATGTAGGAGCACTAAACATACTATGAGAAAACTACACGATGCGAAGATAAAGGCATTCGGTGCCAAAAAAATGCTGTCTTTAGGATACGGTAGGATTGTTTTAGGAAACGGTCAATCGAATTTAGAAACAGGATTATTTTAAAAGAAAACGGTCAATTGGAAAGGAATAAACTTAAAATCAGATTAAAGAAATTTCTATACTTGGCACAGAATTAGACTAGGGAGGATGGGCTCGTGAAATGAAGGGGCCTGAAAAAAAAATTCCTACACCCTTAACTGTGAAAAAAGGATGTAGGACTTAAAACATACTATGAGAAAACTTTCTAAAGGTAATGCCAGTATTATCTATTAGATAGTGACATTTATGAAACGGTACTTCCTGTCGAGGAAACGGTACCTTCTATTTAGATTCAGGGATTATAATGTAAAAAAGGGGATTATAAATTGCCTTAAAAAAAAATTCCTGCATCTAAAGGAGGGAGTAAGATGCAGGAAGACAAACAAACATACTATGAGAAAACTGATGCCAAGATAAGGCGGGTCTCCATCGCCTCCAAGCTGGATTTAGGATCCGGTAGGTGTGGGTTATTAAACGGTAATAATCGCAAAGGAGTGTAACGCAAAGAATGGGTAAGGTTCAAAAGGGCGCAAAGGGATTCTGCTTGTCTTAAAGTTTGAAATCCAAAATAGAGTTATTCATTCAATCATTCGCAAAGAATGGGGAAGGTGAGAAGAGCGCAAAGATGAAATCGCAGAGGATGGGTAAGGTAAGGAAGAGCGCAAAGAGATTCTGCTTGGTGGAATGGTTGGGATGAACTCCTGAAAGTGAATATCCAATGTCGAATTGCGAATATCGAACTGCGAAAGGCGAAATGGAATAGGTAAGGTGAAAAGAGCGCAAAGATGAAATCGCAGAGGATGGGTAAGGTTAGAAGTGCGCAAAGGGATTCTGCTGGGTATGAAGTCTGAAATTAAAAAAAAGCTATTCACTCATTCATTCAATGAATCGCAAAGGATGGGTAAGGTAAGGAAGGGCGCAAAGAGATTTTGCTTGGTGGAATGGTTGGGATGAACCCCCCAAAAGTGAATACCGAATCCCGAACCGCGAACCTTGAACCGCGAACCGCGAAAAGCGAACGCCGAACCCCGGCTACCTACAGTTCTGTAATTGGAATTTTAATCTCCACTCTGGTGCCACAGGCTTTTCCGCTGAAATCGTCTCTTAGGTCGATGATTTTTACGAAATCGGCTTCTTCTGTGTCTTTTTGATTGTTTAAAATGGCGAGTCGTTCGTGGGTGATTTTGGTACCCATGGATTTGTGGCCTTTCTTTCTCGGATCGTTTTCATTCTTTTTTCTGGCTGCTTCGCGTCCTATTCCATCATCCTGGATGATGCACAATAGGGTGTCGTCGTCAAAAAGGTCGAATTTTAGGAGGATGTGTCCGTTGGATTTGCTTCGGATGCCGTGTTCGATGGCATTTTCAACGTAAGGTTGGACTATCATGGTTGGAACTCCGAAAATGTCTTCTTCGATTTCTTCGTCTACTTCGATGGTATAATTCATCTTGTTTTCAAATCGAAGCATTTTGTTGAGCTCCAGGTAGTTTCTTAAGAATTCCAATTCTTTTTCAAGAGAAATCAATTCGCTTTCTGAATAATCGAGGCTTTGGCGCATCAGATCACCAAATTGAGCAAGGTATTTGGAAGCATTGGTTGGGTCGCCGGAGGAAATATACAATTGAATGGAATTCAGGGCATTGTGCATGAAATGTGGATTCATTTGCGCACGCAAGGCTTTCATTTGGAGCTTTGAAGATTGCAATTTCAATAACTCGGCCTCCTGTCTTTTCTTTTCTAAATCATAGCGAATTTCCAGTTCCAGGATTTTCCGCTCCTTTACCTCTTCGAGATATTTTTCATAGAAATTTTCATAAATGTTCTGATGGACAAAGGCATTCTTGTAATCTTTTTGGCTGGCAAAGAAATTGGTCATGTCCTTACTTATGCCACACAGGAGATAAGTGTCTTTGGTCTCCATGGCAAACTTATAAGCCACTTGAAAAGAAGACAATGCTTTTTCTGCCTGGTTCAATCCCTGGTACATTTGTCCGCGGTATCGATTTATTTGAGCAAAATTGGCGATGCCGTCACCGGATTTCTCGCGATAAAGGGCTTCTGCTTTGTCAAATAGAGTGGCTGCTTCCTTGAAATTGGCTTTTTGCAAATGAACCTGACCCAGGTTTGCCATTGCATTGGCTCGTGACAATTCACTTGGATCTTCAGGACTTGAAATCGCTTTTTGAAAATAAGCTTCTGCCTTTTCCAAATCACCAAGGCTCATGTAAGCGGATCCCACATTGGTGAGATGCCAGGCAAGTCTTGTTTGCAATCCATTGTCCTGTGATACCTTTAGTGCTTTCAAATAGGCATCGACACTTTTTGTTCCTTCATCATTGGCTGCAAATACATTCCCAAGACCACTGTAAATGAGGCTAATGAAATAAGCGTCTTTTAAGGATTGTTTCTTCGGTGCCGGAATCAGGCACTTTTCCGCTTCCATGAAAGACTCAACAGCTGATTTTTGATCACCGATATGCAAATGGATGTATCCTCTCCTTGTAAACAATCGACTCAAAAGTTGATTGTTTGGAAAGGATTCCAGCATGGTGGATGCTTTTTCAAGATGTAAGGAAGCTTCTTTGAGTTTATCGAGATTGATAAGGGTACCTGCATGATCAATATAAGCAGCCACTCTTTCTTCAATGTCCCCACGTTCATCCAGGATATCCAGGGCAGCCAAATAAAAATCATGGGATGCCTGATAATTGTAAAGTTGATTTTCAACGAATCCTGAGATGAGAAAGAAACTGGATTTTTGATCCGGAAGGGCTTCTTTTTGTAAGAGTAAGCCTAATTGCTGGAGGTATTCTTTTGATTTGGCAGCATCGGTAAAAGCGAGATAGGAGGACAGGCTTAGCAGGTCATTGATTTTGCCAAGCGGAGTTTGGTTTTGATCGAGTCTGGATTGCAGACTTTCAATTTGTTCGCCGGATAACAGGAAGGAATCCATGGGTATAATTTTTTCTTCCTTAAAAGCCTTTTGTCCTGAAATATTTGAGGGCTATTCCGTAATGTAATCGGAATAGCCCTCATTTAATTTTTAACAAGTGAATCTTATTGCGGTGTAATGGTTCCGCAACCCTTGTTCCATTTGTTTTTCTTTATCATTTTTCCACCGAGGATTTTAGCCATGTCAGCGTCGTCGATGATGAGCGATTCTTTTTGAAATTCTCGCTCCAACTCACTGATGGACTTTTTCTGCCTCCTCATAGCATCAAATTTGAATAGGAACATAACACACAGTTTTTAATGTTTTCTTTGGTAGTTTTGTTTGTCGGGGATCCAAAAATAAGGGAATTTCTTAAATGTTAAAATTTTTACATTAAAAAATTCGGAAATATTTAATCTACCCAATGTTTAAGGAACTCTTTTAAAAAGGGAAATTTAATGGAATGTTCATTGTTTACTTAGGTTTTGGGTCCAGGCGGGAAGTGTATCTCCATTCAAAGTGAATTTTAAAAAATAATTTCCTGCCGGAACTTCATTTATAGGAAAGAACCCTTTCCAATAATCAGTGTCCCAGGATTTAACTTTTTTACCTGAAGAATCAAATAAGTCCAGCTTGCCGGTTCCTTCAAATTTATTTACAATGAAATAGTCACTTGCCGGATTTGGATATACGATTGGAGTGTTTGTATTAGAAAGGTTTTTTGTAGGCGTATTTTTATGAATAATATGCAAACGAATCAAGGGAATCAGGTCAAATCCAAGGCTGTACAATTCAAAATTGTCGTTGATGTCTTCTACTGCAGCATAACGATGCAATCCCAATTTTTCCTGTTGGTAAAACATGGGATAATAATCAAATTCCTGGCTGGCATAAACAAGGCATGCGAAGCCGGAGAAATCAACATATTCTAAACTTATAATATAATAAGTATTGTCTTCCAGTGCGATACCGGGTTCACTGTCTAAATTATAAACCTTGGTTGTAATGATTCCACCATTGGTTAGATATTCGTTTCCCTGAATTTGATATTCTCCCAGGCCTACAATTTCGTATTCCTGTGGATCGATAAAAGAGTTGTTGTCATCATTGCTATAAAATTTGTAAACGAGGACGGTAACCTTTTGACCTGAAAGCTGATCGGTATTTGAAATTCCAAAGGTTACTTCATGCGCTTTGTAATCTCTTCCTTTAGGAATGTAAAAACAGTTTCCATATTCAAAATTGTAGGGACGGCTGATAGGGCGAATTTGGGTCGTCGGACCGCGTTCTTTCTGATAGGTGTTTTCGGTAATTTCAAATGACCAGCTAAGGAAGTTGTCTTCCGGAGCTTCATCTGCCTGGTTGCTATAAGTTTGGTAAACCACCTCATATTTTTGGGCTTCCGCAGGCGGTAAAAAGCTGTTGTTGAAAAATGCATCGGTATAGGCAGAATCAGGAGCAAGATTTCCTAATTCGAGGCTGTCAGAAAATACCAGGATGCCTTGTTCCTTGGTTCTTACCGTTACTTTTGCTTTTACGCCTTGTTGGGATTCTGTACCTGCATTTTCTACATCGCATAAGAATCTGACCTGTTCAACCTGCGATTTGGGAGTCGCATAATTTGGAGCGATTCCAAAGAAATTGGAAGCGAGTCTAAGGTCATTTTCTTTTCTTTTTACGATTAAAACATCATCAATTACCCAAAAGTACTGGTCGCCACCATAGATAAACTTCACCCTCAGATTTGCCTTGCCGGCAGCACCGGGTAAGTTGACTTTCACAGTGCTATTGATTGGTTGATTGGCATCCAAACCAAGATTTACAGGTATAGAGGGTTGCCAGTTTCTGCCTCCATCCAGTGAGAAAGCAACATTGAAGGTGGAGAGAAATTGTGGCGAATTATAATTCAATCGCATTGCAAATTGAGAGAACTGAAGTGCTACTTCCTCATTTACATTTGATAGGTCGATATTGGGAGAAATGAGTTCAGCATGGTTGTAAGGGTAGGGAGCCATGACAGGGGTGGTGCCACCTGTCAGGAAAAAATCCGCATTGAATACTGCAGCACCATTTTGATTGGTGCGAGAATCGAGGTAAGGATAATAAGCATTGTCGCCAAACAAACTCGACTTTGCAGCAAGGGCATTACCTATGTACCCAATGCTGTCCCAGATCCATTTGTCCGTGTCTTTGTCATTTGCTTCAATCGTATTTTCTACCCAACCATTCCAACCTCCTTTGAAATCTCCCTGACCGGGTAACTGTCCCCAAACCGCATCACGATAAAATGGGTCATAATCATACAATTTCACATCGTCAATACACCAAAATTCTTCATCGGTTCCTACCCATTCCCATTTTAGCTGGACTTCATTTTTTCCAGCTGCAAGATCACTAATGTTTACAGTGATGGTCCTTGGATTCCTGCTGGTTTCAAATTGATAATCTTTATTCATTTCATGAAACAGGGTATAGGGATTCCAAAAACCATTGTTCACTTTTATCCAAAGTTTTGCATGATCGGCGGCATTGTAATTGAAAGTCCTTATCAAGGTTTCGAATTCAAGAATGACCTCGTTTTTATCAGAAAAATCAAAAACAGGAGAATATAAACTACTGATATGCGGATTGGCAAGGGTTTGATCGGGTGCTGAAACCATAATGACAAATCCGTCGGAAGCTGTGCTGGAAGAAAACCTGGTTCCTGCAGGTAAACAGGGTGCTCCGTTTTTACAATATTCCCATTCAAATCCTTGTCCTGATTGGTCTTCTTGTGTCCAGTCTGACGGAAGATCAGCATTGTCAAAATGCTCTTCGTAAAAGGCCTGGCTCATTAGGAGGTGGCCTGAAAGCAAGAATAATATTAGAGGGAAAAACTTTGGCACTTGATTTAATTTTCAACTAAAATAAAAACTAATAGAAGGAAATGAAACTGCAAAACCGGCAATGGTCAGTTGAAATACAAGGATAAATTTTATGCCTTTTGAACCAATAGCTCCAAAGCTTCCTCCAAAAGGAGTTTTTTATCAACCGGCACCACTCCGACTTTTTCACAAACCTGACCTCCTGCCAAATTTGAAAGGATGGCAATTGTGCGTATATCCAGATTGCAGGCAAGTCCTAGGGTTGCAACACTGATAACGGTATCTCCGGCACCGCTCACATCTGCGATACTTCTTGGAATGGTGGGAATGATCCCGCTTTGATTTTCTTCATCATAAAAAACACCTTTTTCCGAAAGGGTAATCATGGAAAAAGTGTTGGAAAGAATGTGGCGAATATGCTTTCCGGCCAGCAGCAAAGATTCGGAATTTGTTTGGACAGGCTTTTCCATACTTTCCCTAATTTCTTTCAGATTGGGTTTGAACAAGGTTACACCTTTGTAAGCCCAGAAATTATCTTTTTTAGGATCGACAGCCGTCGGGATTTGTCTTTTTTGGGCTTCTTTAATTACAAATTCAATGAGTTCCTGGGTTAGCACTCCTTTATTGTAATCCTGCAAAAGTATGGCATCCACCTTTTTCGAATCCAATTGATTTGAAATGATGGATTTAAGCTCCTTGGTTTCCTCACCGGAAAGCGAGTGGGTATCTTCTGCATCCACTCTTAATAATTGTTGACTTGCAGCGAGTACCCGAGTTTTTACAGTTGTTTTTCTTGAGTTTGAGGTATGCAGGAAGTCTGAAGAAATTCCGTTTTCGGGTAAGATTTTTTTAAAAATAGCACCTTCATTGTCATTTCCAACCACGCTAATTAAAATTGGATTGGCGCCCAGTGCTTTGATGTTGAGGGCGACATTGGCCGCTCCACCGAGTCTGTTTTCTCTGGATTCCAAAGCCACAACCGGAACAGGTGCTTCGGGCGAGATTCTGGTGACCTTACCGCTTAGGTAGCGGTCGATCATGATATCGCCTACCACCATGATGTTGAGGTGGTTAAACTGTTCGAAGATGGATCTGAAATTTTCCATGTGAAGAATTATACTGCAAGGATACAGCCTTTTTTAAAAAAGAGGCTTATTCAATGTAAGGTTTCAGGGCAGGAACTTTGATGGCAATCCATTTCATGACCATTTCGGTAGCGCCTTTATTATTTTCGAGAAAGTCTTTCGCGACGGTGGATGCTTTTTTATACACTTCAGGATTTTGAAGTTTTTCAAAAGTTTGAAGCAATTCTTCTTTGTTTTGGATGCTGAAACCTCCACCATTTTGTACCAAATGTACCGACTCTTCAAATTTATGATACTTGGGTCCAAAGACAACCGGCAAGCCAAAGGCGATTGGTTCTAAGGTATTGTGTAAACCTGTTCCAAAACCGCCTCCGATGTATGCAATTTTCCCATATTGATACAAAGAAGAAAGCATTCCGATGTTGTCGATTACCATGACTTTTTGCGGAATGTCGTGGGCATCTTTTACCTGTGAATATTTGACATTGCTTACGGTTAGCTTTTCTGTAATTTGTTGAATGTGAGCCAGAGAGATATCATGAGGTGCAAGGATAGCTTTCCAGTTTTTGAATTTTTCAGATTGCAAAAGAGCCATTAAGACATCTTCATCCGGAGGCCAGGTACTGCCGCATACCAAGACAGGCTGATTGCCTACAAATCTTTCTAAAATTGGATAGGTGTCTGATGTGTTGGCTATTTGAGCCACCCGGTCAATACGATTGTCTCCTGCAATAATTACATCCTTATAGCCTCTTTTTAAAAGTAATTTTTTAGAAAGATCATCCTGAACAAAGATGGTAGAAAAGGACAAGAGCATCTTTCGGGAGAAACCACCATACCATTTAAAAAAACGATGTTTAGGAGAAAACCTGGCACTGATTAGAATCCTTGGCGTTTGGCGGTAAGCCAGACTTTTTAAATAATAATACCACAAATCATATTTTACAAAAATGGCCAGGCGAGGTCTGATTTTGTCCAGCCATTTTTTTGCATTTCCAGGACTGTCAAAAGGTAAATAGGCAATGTAATCGGCTCCTTCATAATTTTTACGGATTTCATATCCGGAAGGAGAAAAGAAGGTAAGCGCGATTTTTATTTCAGGATAGCGATGTCTGATAGCTTCCAAGACCGGTCTTCCTTGTTCAAATTCGCCCAGGGAGGAACAATGCATCCAAATCCATTCTCCATTAAAGGGTTCTTTTTCAAAGGCAGCTTTTTGAACCTTTCGACCCTGAATACCCAAAGCCAGCTTTTTGTTCCAAAGCGAAGCAATGCGAATGAAGAAATAAGCAATTTGACTTAGAAGGAAATATAAAATGGCCAAGCAGATTTGTTTTTAATAAAGGATTTCATCGCCGGTATCGCCAGAATAAAAAGGAAGAGACCAGCCAATTTTAAATCCGTAAAGTAAATCCAATCGTTTTTCTGTGTCTGCCGTCATGGTATCAAAATTATAAGAACGGCGGCTTTGTGTGAATCCCTGTGTAAATTCGAATCCGACATAAAAGTTCAATCTTCTGTCTCTGGCCAGGTATTGATATCCAACAAATTCATTGAGGGCAAATCCGTTTGTAAGACGGTCATAACCTTTTTTATAATCATCACGCAAAGCGGCAACAGGAGCCATAGGATCGTCCTGAATCCTAATATGGTGTTGCATCAAACCACCACCGACTGTAACTCTGATACCAGATTTGGGATTTACAGAACTGAGGGTGAATAGTTTTCCAATCGTTACACCGGCATAAAAGCCTCTTTGTTTGAGTGGATTGGTTGCCAGGGTGCGATTATTGGCTACAAGGAGTCCTTCAGGAGTTCTGATGTTTTCAAGCACATCTTCCTTGACCGTATTCCCAAAATAGAAATCGCTTTCTACTCCTAGTATGATGTTGGAATTTGGCAGGATGTATTCCATGCCACCTCCTATATTGTAATTTCCGCCATATCGGTCGGCCAAATCTCCACCGGGAGCTTGTCCACCACCTGACAGGGTGACCAGAAAAACACCCATGCTGTTGTCACGGGGACCTTGTGCAAACAAAGTCAGCGTTAAAAGCGTGGTAAAAAGTGTAAGGATATAATTTTTCAAAATTGTAACTGTTTAGAGGTGACAAAATTAAAACCCTTGTGGTCAATACCTAAATTCCCAAAGACAAAAACTTATCTTTGCACAAACTTTAAAAAAATCAAATGAAGTACACTTTCCTTTTCTGTCTTTTGGCGTTCTTTTTACAAAATAATGCAATCGGACAGGAAAAGCTTTTAATGCTTTCTGAACCTAAGAAAAAAGAAGCTATAAAAAGTACGCTTAATTCCTATCTCAACTATACCAAAACCAAGAATTACGAAAAATTACTGGACTACATCCATCCTAAGTTGTATGATATAGTTTCTAAAGAGGTATTACTTCAGGAATTTAAAAAAATGGATAGCGACGAAAACATGAAAATCAGTTTCGGCAATGCTACCATTAAGGATGTTTCAGATTTGGTAAGAGTGGGTAAACGTTACTTTTCCCTTGTTTTTTATCAATTTGAGATGACCATGGCATTTAAAGATAAGTCCATGGCAGAGGTCATGGAAAGCAATTTTAAAAATGTTTTTGGCGAAAAAAATGTGACCCTTAACAAGGAAAAGGGGAGTCTTGATATCATTACCCATAAGTCACTTTTTGCAATAGAGGATCCGGAATTGGACGGCTGGAAGGTAATTGAAAACAATCCTGAACAGCGTTTTATTCTAGAATCCATTATGCCAAAATCAGTTATAGAACATTTTAAAACATATTATCCGAATGGCAATTGAGACCAGGCAAATCCAAATGGTGGATTTGCAAACCCAATATCAGAAAATAAAGAAGGAAGTTGATGCCGCAATCCAGGAAGTTATGGATACCGGCATGTTTGTAAACGGACCTGCGGTAAAAGAATTTTGTGACAATCTGGCTTCCTTTCTGGATGTAAAACATGTAATTCCCTGTGCCAATGGTACGGATGCATTGCAAATTGCATTGATGGCTTTGGACCTGAAGCCTGGTGATGAAGTGATAACCTGTCCTTTTACCTTTGTAGCTACCGTTGAGGTTATCGCACTTTTGGGATTGAAACCAGTTTTTGTCGATGTAGATCCGGACACCTATAATATGGATGTACAAAAATTAAAAGCTGCAATCACAGAAAAAACCAAGGCTATTATTCCAATCCATTTATTTGGACAAGGAGCCGATATGGAACCCATCATGAAAATTGCAGATGAGCATGGGATTCCGGTAGTGGAAGACAATGCACAAGCAATTGGTGCTGATTATTATTTTAAAGATGGAAAAAGTCAGAAACTTGGTACTATTGGTAAAATTGGTTGTACCTCCTTTTTCCCTTCTAAAAATTTAGGTGCCTTTGGCGATGGCGGAGCGATGTTTACCAATGATGATGCATTGGCAGATCGTCTTCGTATGATTGTCAATCATGGAATGAAGGTTCGCTATTATCATGACGATATCGGAGTAAATTCAAGATTGGATGCCATGCAGGCTGCAGTGTTGAATGTGAAATTGAAGCATCTTGAAACTTACAATGAAGCAAGAAGAGAAGCTGCTAATTTTTACGATTCTCTTTTGATGGATAAACCTGATGTTCAAACTCCTGTCCGTTCTGTTTTTTCTTCTCATGTTTTCCACCAGTATACTTTAAAAATAGAAGGCAAGCGTGATCAGGTTGCAAAGCACCTCCAGGAAAGCGGAATTCCGCATGGAATTTATTATCCGGTGCCTTTGCATGTTCAGAAAGCCTACGACGGATATGGATACAAAGCCGGAGATTTTCCAGTTTCGGAGACGTTAGCAGAAAAGGTGTTGAGCCTTCCCATGCATACAGAGTTGGATGAGAGTTTACAAAAATTTATTATTGAAAAGTTAGAGGAAGGGCTTAATATTGCATAATCAAATTCAATCCCCCGTATTAATAATTAAAAGAGCAAATACGCTCAGGAACTACTAAAAAACACTATTTTGAAAAAAAGAGTACTTATTACCGGGGCTGCCGGTTTCCTGGGATCACACCTTAGTGATCGTTTTATCAAAGAAGGTTATCATGTAATTGGAATGGATAACTTGTTGACAGGAAACCTGGCAAATATTGAACATTTATTTCCGCTTCCAGAATTTGAATTTTATTATCACGACGTATCCAAGTTTATCCATGTTCCGGGTAAATTGGATTATATCCTTCATTTTGCTTCACCTGCCAGTCCAATCGATTATTTAAAAATGCCGATTCAGACTTTGAAGGTGGGAGCACATGGTACCCACAACTGTCTTGGTTTGGCGAAAGAAAAAGGAGCAAGAATTTTGGTTGCTTCGACTTCTGAGGTGTATGGAGATCCATTGGTACACCCACAAAAGGAAAGTTATTGGGGAAATGTGAATCCGGTAGGTCCAAGGGGAGTGTACGACGAAGCAAAAAGATTTTTGGAAGCCATCACGATGGCATATCATACTTATCATAAGGTTGAAACCAGAATCATCAGAATCTTCAATACTTACGGTCCAAGGATGCGCGTGGAAGACGGTCGAGTGTTGCCTGCATTCTTTTCTCAGGCAATCCGTGGTGAAGGATTGACCGTTTTCGGCGATGGTTCACAAACAAGGTCTTTCTGTTATGTGGATGACTTGGTAGAAGGCATTTATAGATTGCTGTTGAGCGATACATCAGACCCGGTAAACATCGGAAATCCGGATGAAACAACCATCCTTGAATTTGCCCACGAGATATTGGATTTGGTTGGCAACGACAAGGCCTTTGTTGATTACCGCCCTCTTCCGGTCGATGATCCAAAAGTACGTCAGCCAGACATTACCCGCGCCAGAGAAATCTTAGGCTGGGAACCAAAAGTTTCCCGCGCTGAAGGATTGAAAATGACTTATGAGTATTTTAAGGAAGTGGTGACTGTGTAATGGCTATTGGCCGTTAGCTTTTGGCCATTGGCTATTTGATATGTAAAAAGGTCTTTGTTGAATAACAAAGACCTTTTTATTTTTATCAGGAAAATTCAATTTTCTAAATCTTCCTCGAAACCCAGCTCCCAGCTCCCAGCTCCCAGCTCCCAGTACCTAGTACCCAGTACCCAGTACCTAGTACCTAGCACCTACCTCACCACCATCCCAGGTCCAAAGCTATCGCTTGGGCTGACGAATTCAAGTTTTCCTTCATGGTCTTCGGCCATTAGGATCATTCCTTGAGATTCGACTCCGCGGAGTTTTCGGGGAGCAAGATTGGCCAGGACAACTACACTTTTGCCGATGACTTCTTCCGGCTGAAAGTGTTCAGCGATACCACTGACGATAGTACGGGTTTCAAAGCCAAGGTCAACGGAAAGTTTTAATAATTTGTCTGCTTTTGGGACTTTTTCCGCTTCGGTTATTTTTCCGGTACGGATGTCTAATTTTAAAAAATCGTCGAAAGTGATGGTCTCTTTCAATGGTTCGTAATTTATAGAAGAATCGGTTTGGGAATTTGCTTCGCTGGCTTTCAGCTTTTCAATTTGAGCTTCGATGACTTCATCGGAAATCCGACTGAACAAGTGTTCTGCCTTACCAACCTGATGTCCGGCAGGCAGGATGGATTCTCCTTCAGCCAATTTCTCAAGAATATCCTGCAATTCACCTTCTTCTTTAATTCCGGGAAGGTTCAACATCTTGCGAAGTTTGTCGGAAGTGAATGGCATGAAAGGTCTGCAAGCAATGCTCAAAGCAGCAACGATCTGAATAGCTGCATTCATGATAGCCTGCACGCTTTCAGGGTCGGTTTTGTAAAGCGTCCAAGGTTGGTTGAACTGTAAAAGTTGATTTCCGGAGCTGGATATGTCCATCAAAGCTTTCAATCCACCTCTGAAATCATAGGTATGAACACTTTGTACCAATTCCAGCAAACGATCGTGCAAGTCGATCATCTCAGCATCGAAAAAGGTTGTCTCCGCCTCGCTTTGGCTTGAATTGAAGGGTGTATTTTCATCAAATTCAGGAACTACACCTTCGTAGTATTTATTGGTCAAAACCATTACCCTTTGAACGAAGTTCGCAAAGTTGTTTACCAATTCATTGTTGTTGGTGTCCTGAAATCCTTTCCAGGTGAATTCACTGTCTCGAAGTTCTGGCATGTTCTTCACCATATTGTAGCGAAGCTCATCTTCCATGCCTTCAAATTCATCTACATATTCATGTACCCAAACAGCCCAGTTTTTGGAAGTGGAGATTTTGCGGTCTTCCAGGTTCATGAACTGGTTGGCAGGAACATTTATGGGTAGATTGTAGTCACCATGTGTTTTTAGAATAACAGGGAAAATCAGGCAATGGAAAACGATGTTGTCTTTTCCAATAAAATGAATCAAACCTGTCTCCTTGTCTTTCCAATAAGGTTTCCAGTCTTTACCGGTATTCTGAGCCCATTGTTTGGTAGCAGAAATGTATCCGATGGGAGCATCCAGCCAGACATATAATTTCTTGCCTTTTGATCCGGGAATTTCCTCAGGAACATCGACTCCCCATTCTAAATCACGTGTCATGGCACGAGGCTGCAAACCCTGATCCAACCAACTTTTACATTGTCCCAAAACATGATTTTTCCAATCTGCAGGGTCATGATGTTGTTCACCTTCCAGTTTGCCGGTTTCTATCCAGTCTCTTAGCCAATTTTCATGTTTGTCAAGTGGCAGGTACCAATGTTTGGTTGACTTTAGGATTGGCGTATTTCCTGTAAGGGTTGACCTAGGGTCAATTAATTCAGTAGGACTTAAAGTGGAACCACATTTTTCACATTGGTCGCCATAAGCATCCGGGTTTCCACATTTTGGACAGGTACCTATGATGTAGCGGTCAGCCAGGAATTGGTCAGCTTCTTCATCATAGTACTGTTCTGATTCCTGCTCGGTGAATTCACCTTTTTTATACAAGGTCCTAAAAAAGTCTTGAGAAGTTTCGTGGTGAAGTTCAGAAGATGTCCGGTGATAAACATCGAATGAAATGCCTATTTTTCTAAAAGTATCTTCAAAAAGATTGTGGTATTTGTCAACTACCTCTTTTGGTGTTACTCCGTCCTTTTTAGCTCTGATGGTAATAGCTGCGCCATGTTCGTCACTTCCACAAATGAAAACTACATCCTTTCCCATTAATCTTTGTAATCGAACATAAATATCGGCCGGGAGGTAAGCTCCTGCCAAATGTCCAATATGTAGCGGACCGTTGGCATAGGGCAAGGCGGAGGTCACCAGGTATCTTTTGGGTTCTGTCATAGTATAGTGCTGTCTTAGAGTTTGGTCTTGTCAGTTTTTGGAATTGTTAACTCAAGGGGCGAAGGTACGGGAAACGAAACGGTTTTAGGGAAGGAAAAAGTTCCAAATTTTTGGCAGAAAAGCGGTATTTAAATGGTGACGATTTTTTTTACTATGTGGATCGGCTGTTGGCTGTTGGCCATTAGCTTTTGGCCTTTGGCTGTTTGCTATTGGCTGGAATTACCATAATACAAGTTGAATAACATGGGTGAAGGAGGTTTTCAACTGGGATATGTTGGATTTACGGTTTGCGGTTTACGGTTTACGGGGTCTTAAAACGAAAAGCGAATAGCGGAGACTCATATATTCAACGATTATAAACAACGCCAACAGCCAACGGCCAAAAGCTAACGGCCAAAGGCCGATTTTTCAACAAATGTAGAAATAGGCTGTTAAACCGATACATTTCTAATAAACTGTCGATACAAAATGAAAACCATATTAATAGGAGGTGGAACCGGGCTCGTTGGAGAAAGACTGAGCGAAATGTTAGAAGCAAAAGGCTACCAGGTTTTGCACTTGAGCCGATCCAGGAATCTGGATGCCAGATTTCCTGCATATAAATGGGATTTAAAAAATGGGGAAGTAGATCCGGAGGCAATAGCAAAGGCTGATGCTGTAATCAATCTTGCAGGAGCTGGAATTGCAGATAAGCCCTGGACGCCTTCAAGGAAAAAACTGATCATCGACAGTAGGGTAGACAGTACATTGATGTTGAAGACTGCCTTTGAATTGGCAGGTAAAAAACCTGAGGCTTTTATCTCGGCAGCAGCGATTGGGTATTATGGGAATCGTGGCGATCAAAATCTAACGGAAGAATCAGATCCTGGAAATGATGGTTTCCTTTCGGAATCATGTGTTTTATGGGAAGAAGCTATAAAAAAGGTAGAAGCTTCAGGAATAAGAACAGTTTGGTTTCGAATCGGGATTGTGTTAAGCACAAAAGGAGGAGCACTTGAAAAAATCATGTTGCCGGTGAAATTTCATATTGGCGGTTATTTTGGAAATGGAAAACAATGGTACTCCTGGATACATTTGGATGACTTGTGCAGGATGTTTATTCATGCTCTTGAAAACCAGGAAATGAATGGAGTTTACAATGCGGTTTCACCCAATCCTGAAAGAAACAAACCTTTTACTGAAGCAATAGGAGATGCCATTGGAAAAAAATCGTTGATGATTCCCGGACCTGAATTTGCTTTGAGGTTGGTCTTAGGAGAAATGGCTGATACCATTTTTAATTCCAATAAGGTAGATAGTTCAAAAATAGAAAAGGCCGGATTTAAGTTTGAACATCCGAAATTAGTTGATGCTGTTAAACACCTGGTAGATAATAAGTTGTAATTATTCTTCGATTTCTATTTCCAGACCTTCGACTTTCTCCATAGCAATGGCTTGCTCGAGAGGGACATTGGCGACGTAAGATTTGAATAATTGCAAAGTCTTTTCTGTATCGCTTTTCCTTATTTGAATATGGAGATTAGGATGCAATCCAAAATCCTGATCGACCATTTCCAAGTCCAGCCTTTTCAAGGCATTCATAACATCTCCCATGATGCTATAATCAAAGCTGACTTTTATCCGGTCTTCAATGATTTTTTCAATCTTCTCGGCATTTTTTAGTGCTTCGATGGTACTTTCCTTATATGCATTTATCAGTCCGGAAGTTCCAAGCAGGGTTCCACCAAAATATCGAACCACTACTACAAAAACATTGGTCAATTCGAAGCTGTCGATTTGTCCAAGGATGGGTCGGCCTGCTGTTCCTGATGGTTCGCCGTCGTCGTTGGCGCGAAAATTATTTTTATCCAGTCCGAGTCTGTAAGCGTAACAATGATGCCTTGCTTTGGAGTGTTCTTTTTTCACTTCTTCGAGTGCAGCCTGCCAATCTTTTTCTGAAAAAACCGGAAAAGCATAAGCCAGGAACTTTGAGCCTCTGTCTCTAAATTCGCCTAAAGAAGGTTCTTTAATGGTAAAATAATGGTCAGTCATGGAAGCAAAGGTGCTATTTCCACCGTTAATCGGCGATCATTTGAACATCAAAGTTTAATCCTTTCTTTAACTTTCATGTTTCATACCAAAATCAAATTTATGAAAACCAGATTTCTACTTCTTTTAGTTGGTATTTGTTTGGCATCTTTTTCATCAGTTGCTCAAAATTCTGATTTGCTTCAATTCAACCAGGAGCGACTCAAAGTCAATAAAACGGCTATGACGGTTTTAGGCTCATGGGCAGTAGCAAACATCGGAGTAGGAGCTGCATTGGCTGGCAGCTCAGATGGTTCTGCAAAGCATTTCCATCAAATGAATGTAGGTTGGAATGTTGTGAATCTGGGCATTGCAGCTTTTGGATATTTTCAAACAAGGAAAGCGGATCCTTCTTCGATGACCCTGCAGGAGAGTATCG
>JAWKLG010000060.1:0-25230 GCA_041392845.1 Saprospiraceae bacterium
ATATTTAACATCAGATCCAAGGGCTTTAATGGTATTTCCTTCCACCAATAAAGTTGCATTTTCCAGGACCTGATCTCCTTCCATAGTGATGATCCTGGCATTGGTAAAAGCAATTTGCCCTTCCGGTTTGTCAGCTTTTAAGTCTACTTGGATTCGAATTCCGGTGCTATCCATCGGAGGTACACTGTCTCTGGCACCATCAAGGAATAAAAATCTTTCTGTCAGGTCATCCGTGAAATATTCATTTCCTAAAGTCCAATGTAAACGCTTGCTATCTGCGCTCCAATGAAGATTGATACCTGCATCTTTGGCAACTTGTGCTACCGGGACTGCTTTGGTATTGTGGTCGAGTCCAAAGGTTTTGCCTGTTTTAGGAAAAGGAGCGATATATACTTTGTACAATTCAGACCAGGCGACCCAATTGTTGTCGGGTGAAACAGAGAATTTTTGAGCGTATTTACCTTCGAAATGCTTTTGTTCATCCGTTCCATCTGTTTTTATACTTCCGTAAGATTTGGTAATGCTTCCGAAAATAAATCCACCGGTTTGAAAATATATTCGTTTTCCATCTTCACTAAATACAGGAAACTCACCATGTTCCAAAATCCTTTTGGGTTGTGGATTACTTACATTGCTCAAATAAAGCCCTGGTTCTTTACAATAGATATATCCCTGGTGATTGTTTCCTCCGTCTTTTTCAAATACCACCATTTTACCATCAGGAGAAAATGATGGATTTCTATAAATACCTTTTTCGGAGGTTATATTTGATTTGTTGCCGGTTGCCAAATCCAGGACTACAACCTGTCCCATTTTTTCATCTTCCCAGGTAACGTAAACCAGCTTCTTTCCATCCTTTGAAAAGGCTGGTTCAAATTCTAAATTGGAATCCTTGGTAATTCTTGATGCTTTGGTGTCTGGTAAGGTTGCCTTCCATAAATGTCCAACAGCATTGAAAACTAGTGTCTTGTTATCAGGTCCGGTTTGAAGGTTTCTAAGGACCTTTACATCCACATTTTCCTCAAATGCATTGTTTTTAAAACGAATGGTCTCTGCTACTTTCTGTTTGACATCGGCCGTAAAAGGTATGGTTTTCATGCTTCCATCCTCAACATTTACTTTATTGATTTTTCCATTGGCCCAAATAATGATCTCTTTATCATCCGGACTCCAGTCAAATCCGGTATAAACTCCGAAGATTGCCCATGCCTCTTGCTGATCTTTGCTTAGGTTATTTGTCAACATCCTTTCAATTCCGGTTTCCAAATCCTGCACGAACAAGGCAGATTTGGTGCGAACTCTTCTTACATAAGCTAAATGCTTACCATTGTTGGAAACCTGAGGCCTGCAAGCTCCACCTGGTCCGGTTACAACGTTTTCAACTTTTCCTTTTTCACGATCATACCTTTTTACAACATAAATCTGATTGTTTGGATCTTTGTTGTATTGGAAGTTTCCGCCCGGATACATGTCTTCACTGAAATAAACATATTTTCCATCCGGACTAACGCATGGTTCATTTACATCCTGTTGGTCGTTCTTTCTTTCGGTAAGTTGAATTCCGGCACCACCTGTAATGTGATACAACCACATCTCACCTGCGCCTAGAGAACGGGAGGAAGTAAAATGTTTTCTTGCTACAAAATAGTTGCCATCAGGTGTCCAATATGGATTGCTCAATAACCTGAAATCTTCTTTGGTCAATTGCTTTGCTTCTTCACCGTCCGAATTCATCACCCAAATGTTGTCTCCACCACCCGCATCTGATGTAAATAAAATCCTCTTTCCATCAGGAGAAAAACGAGGTTGACACTCCCAGGGTAATCCGGTTCTTATTGCTTTGGCCTCGCCGCCTGCTATTGGAAGGATATAAATATCTCCCAACATGTCAAAAACGATGGATTTACCATCCGGACTTACATCGAGATTCATCCAGGTTCCTTCATCCGTAGTAAAATTCACCTCTTTCCAATTCCAATCACCGGGAGGGTTAGAAACATCCCATTTTGAGTTGTCTTTTTTTCCTTTGTCTTGTCCAAACAATTGAATTGAACTCAATAGAAAGAGTCCAAGTATTAACTTAATGCTATTTTTCATAATGGTTTTATTATTTAGTGCGGAGCGAATTTAGGATTTTTATCACCTCCTATCGAAAATAATTGGGTTGCAATTGAGCAAAAAGGTTTAATTGTCGATTAAATGATAGGATACACTCTTGATTATCTAAATTCACGGAAATTACTTTTTACATGGAACTTTCTAAAGGAGATAAAACTGCTGTGGTGTTTGGTGCAACCGGATTGGTAGGACATCATTTGTTGGATTTTTTACTGATACACCCCTCTTATAAAAAAGTAAAAACTTTTGGAAGATCTGAATTGGAAGTAAGTCATCCCAAACTTGAAAACCATTTGGTCGATTTCTCTGATTTCGACAAGTTTAGGCACTTAATAAAAGGCAATGATCTATTTCTTTGCGTAGGAACCACTATGGCAAAAGCCGGTTCAAAAGATGCATTTTATGAGGTTGACTTTGGGATCAATTTCAATGCTGCCAAACATGCCGCTCAAAATGATGTCAGCCAATGTTTATTGGTTTCGAGTGTAGGTGCAGATGAAGATTCCATTTTTTATTATTCAGAAGTAAAAGGAAAACTCGAAAATGCCATCAAGGCTTTACCATTTTGGTCAACTCATATTTTCCGTCCTTCTGTTTTGCTTGGCGAAAGGAATGAAAATAGATGGGGGGAAGAAGCTGCAGGAGTTTTGGGAAAATTCATCAACAAAATCACCGGAGGCCTTTTAAACAAATACAAACCTGTTGAAGCAGATGTAGTTGCGAAAGCAATGGTGGAGGCTGCTCAGAAATTTGCCCCCGGATTGCATGAATATCCTTCTCATTATTTGCAGGAACTTGCAGAAGAAACGGATCGTATGCTTAGAGAAGGTTGAAATTAACCCTTTAAAAACTGGTGTACTTTATCCAAAACAGCTTCATTTTTTAAAATGCGATAATGGCCCAATCCTTCTGTTACTGCTAATTCAGCATTTTCCCAGGAATTGAAAATGTTCTCGGCAAATGAAAATGGAACAACATTGTCTTCCTTGTCGTGAATAATTAAAACTTCTCCGACTTTTAATCCTTTTCCAAGCAAAGGCAAACCCAGATCATCAATCGGCTCTCCAGCCAATTTTTCCATTTTTTTCAAAACTCTTTTTGCAACAGCCGAAGGCATTTTCATTACATCTACTACTTCTTCATATATACTTCGCATGGTAGATGGCACTGCTATCATTATCAATTTATCCAAATACAATTCCTTAAGATATCTCTGCATCGTATAGGTTATAGCTGCACCTCCGAAAGAATGTGTAATCACAAGATCGACAGTACCAAGGCGGGTAATTAAAGCTTTTAATGCTCCGGAAAAATGAATTAAGTGTGTCCGTTTTCCGGTTGAATTCCCATGAGCTGGACCGTCAAAGGCTACCACTTTATAGCCATCATTTAACAGAATTGGCACCATGGAGCGAAGTGCAGTTCCTCTTGACTCCCAACCGTGAACGAGGATCGCAATTTTCTCGCCTTCTCCCCATTCGTATCCTTTTAATAATTCACCTGCATATAAAAAATCAAAGATTTTGGCACTTTCCAATAACTTATCCGAGCTTTTATGTTTGGCTCTGACCATTGGAGTTGCAAAGAGTTTGAAAGCGATATTGGAGGTGAATCCCGGAAAAATTCTACCAAAAGTTTGAAGCATAATTCGAACCAGGCCTAAGGTTGGAGGGTATTTTTTCTTTGGGTCTTGTCTTTTGTATTCAGGATCGATATTAAGGTAAGATACCTGATTGGTAGTGGTAGCCATGTTTTGGTTTTTTAGGATTGAATAGATTCAATCTGTTGAATGAGGTGATTTGCAATTCTGCTGAAAGCTTCCTTTGATTTTTGAACCTGTGAAAGCAATAAGCCTCCTTCTATACAAGCAATAAATACAGAGGCAAATTGTTCTTTATCGAGTTCGGCTTTAAGCTCTTTTCTCTCAATTCCTTTTTCCAGGCTTTTAATCAATCTTTGATGCCATTTTTCCATGGAAGATTTCACCTTTGGTAAAAGGGTAGGGTGGTTGTAGTCAAATTCTGCCCCTGCATTGAGTAGTGGGCACCCTCCTTCGATGGGTGGACTGAGGGCATGTTCTTTATAAAAATATACCACTGCTTTTAATTTATCCGGGACCCTTTCAATTTCTTTAGTACGAAGGGAAATTTCATCCCAAACCTGATTGACTGCATACTCAAAAGCAGCTTCTGCTAATTCTTCTTTGCTTTTGAAATTCCCGTACAAGCCCCCTTTGGTCAATCCGGTTACTTCCATGATGTCACTCATCGAAGTACCTGAAACGCCTTGGCGATTGAAAAGCACAGCAGCCTTGGAAACAATCATTTGCCGGGTTTGATCTGCTTTCTTCATCGTAAATTTTTCACAAAAATAAACCAACCGGTCGGTTTTTTAAAATAAATCGATAAATAAGTGAAAAAGTCTGCTTCCAAATCATTTTGTTTTTGTGTCTCATTGGCTAATTTCACCGGTAGAAATATTAAAGCTTATTTTAAAACGTATTAAATGGAAATAATTTACCTTTTGCTGGGGTCCAATGTAGGTGACAGGTCTAAGCATTTAGCAGATGGAAGGACTCTGATTGCAGAAAGAATCGGAAAGATTTCCAAAACCTCCCATGTTTATGAAACAGCTCCCTGGGGATTCCAGGACCAGGATGATTTTTACAATCAGGCCCTGGAAGTTAAAACCGATCGGTCTCCTTCAGAAGTTTTAAAAATTTCCAAGGAAATAGAAGAGGAAGTGGGTAGGGTAAGTAATGAAAAATGGCATCCCAGGGTGCTGGATATTGACATTTTGTTATTTGGCAAAAAGATAATTCATCAGGAAGGATTGAATATTCCTCATGCCAGTATGCATAAGCGTAATTTCGCTTTGATACCACTGATGGAGCTTGCTCCGGAATTAATTCATCCTGCTCTTGAACTTTCTATCGAAGAACTTTTTTGGAATTGTAAGGATGACTTGGATGTGATTAGACTTGATTCTTAAATAATAATGGTAAAAACACTCAACTATGAAAAAGATTTTGACTTTTTGTCTTTCAATTTTCACACTTAGTCTTTTCGCCCAAAGCGATTTGATTATGACAGGTGTATTTGATGGTCCACTAACAGGTGGAGTCCCAAAAGGAGTAGAATTGTATGTTGTCAATGACATAGCAGATCTTAGTATCTATGGTCTTGGCTCTGCCAGCAATGGTGGAGGAACCGATGGAGAAGAATATACTTTTCCGGCTGTTTCTGCAACAGCAGGTGATTACATTTATGTAACCAACGATTCAGCTGCTTTTGTTGCATTTTTTGGCTTTTCACCTGATTTTCCCAATGAAGGAAACATGTCTGCAGTAAATATCAATGGAGACGATGCCATGGAATTATTCTTAAATGGAACTGTAGTTGATATTTATGGTGTAATTGATGTAGATGGTACCGGTGAGGTTTGGGAATATCTCGATGGTTGGGCCTATAGATTGAACGGCACAGGACCGGATGGTTCTACCTTTAATCCGGACAACTGGAATTTTAGTGGGATAGATGTTTATGATAATCAAACCACCAATGCAACTTCCCCTTCTCCTTTTCCTTTGGGAACCTACGAGCCCAATGCGGTTCAAGTATTAATTACTTATAATGATTTTGTGCAAACAGGAATCGACGAACCGGTAACCATCAATGCAATTGCAAATGATATCATTCCAACCGGTTCCTTTGATGTATTTACGCTTAATGTAAATCCGGTTACCGGAACTGCTACAGCAAATTCAAATGGAACCATTGACTACGTACCTGCTGCTGGCTTTTGTGGAGCTGATTCTATGAGTTACACCGTTTGTGATGTAAACAACTGTGATACGGCCTGGATTTTTGTAGATGTAATTTGCCCTCCTACATATCCACAGTATACAGTAGATCAGGTAGACAATGTGGATGCAAATGGTGTTGCAGACTCCTTGGGTAAAACGTGTGAGCTTACCGGGATACTATATGGTGAAAATCTTCGCCCATCCGGAATCCAATTTACATTGATTGATAATACAGGTGAGGGAATTGGAGTATTCAGCTTTGATAATTACGGTCTTAGCTTAAGAGAAGGAGATATGGTAACCGTTCAAGGAGAAGTGGATCAATTTAACGGATTGACTCAGATTGCCCTGGACACTGCCTGGCTGCTTAGTTCCAATAATGTTTTAGATCAGGCGACGATTGTTACTTCTTTGGATGAAAGCACAGAATCTCAGCTAATTAAAATTGTCAACCTCCAACTGGTTGATCCGGCTGATTGGAACAACAACAGCAATGGATTCAATGTGCGTGTGCATAATTTGACAGACACTTTTACCATGAGAATCGACAATGACGTTGATTTGGTTAGCGCCAACCCGCCTAGTGGTACTTTTGAGTTAACAGGAATCGGAGGACAATTTGACTCTTCTAATCCTTATACCTCGGGTTATCAGATTTTACCGCGTTATATGGAAGATATTGACATTCAAATCGGAGTTGAGACTCCTTATTGGGCAACAGATATTCAGGTGTTCCCCAATCCGGTTTCAAATGTTATTCACTTACGCGGATTGAAAGGTGTAGAAAAGCTTAGGATATTCAATCAAATTGGTCAACTTTGCCGAAATATTCCGGTGAATGGCGAGAACATGGAAATTCTTGTATCTGATTTGCCAAACGGACTATTGGTTTTAAGTCTTACCAAAGGTGATGAAACCTATTCAATTAAATTAAGCAAGCAATAATCGATATTAAAAATGATGACACCCACCATCAAGGTTTTATATGAAGACAATCACATTCTGGCGGTTACCAAACCTGCCGGCTGGCTGATACATGGCGACGAAACCGGAGATGAAACCCTGTTGGATTGGGCTAAATCGTATATAAAAGTAAGATACCGCAAACCAGGCGATGTTTTCCTTGGAGTAATCCATCGATTAGATCGCCCGGTTAGTGGTGTTGTTTTGTTCGCACGTACCAGCAAAGCACTGGAGCGCATGAACAACCTTTTCAAGAAAAGAGAAGTTGAAAAAACCTATTGGGCGATTACCGACCAGCGCCCTGACCCCTTACAAGGTACCCTTGAAGACTACCTTTGGAAAGATAGCACCAAAAATGTAGTAAAAGCACTGGATCGACCAAGCAGGCGCCATCCGGATGCAAAAAAATCCGTACTCAATTACAAGCTCCTCTCTGAAATTGACAAACACTACCTTATCAAGGTAAATCCTATCACCGGGCGCTCCCACCAAATCCGCGTCCAACTATCCAAAATGGGCTGCCCCATCATCGGCGACGTCAAGTACGGCCACCCAACTCCCAACCACGACGGTTCCATCTACCTCCACTGCCGTAGCATGAGCTTCGTCCACCCTGTCAAAGACGAAAAAATCACCATCACTGCCTCCACCCCCAAACTCGAGTTCTGGAATTGGTTTGGTGAGTGGAAAGAGGAGGCGTATTGATTTTAGATTTTAGATTTTTGATTTTTGATGTTTGATTTTGATTTTAAGATTTTTTTTGTTTTTGGCTGATACCTTTTGATGGTTTTTGGTACTAAGGAATATGAATGCTAATGAACTAGAATTAAGGTTGATTAAGTTTGCAATATCAATTATTAAATTTTTGCGTCGCCAACCTAATGACATCGTCTTTATTCCTTTAAAAAAGCAATTGATAAGGTCTTGTACCTCACCAGCTATGAATTATGGTGAATCTAGAGGAGCTGAGTCGAGAAGGGATTTTGTTCATAAATTGAAAATCGTACTTAAGGAATTAAGAGAGACAAACATAATTTTAAGGATTTTTCATGGTTTAATTGATAATTCCAATGAGCTAAACGAACTCCTTAAAGAATCTAATGAGCTCATATCAATATTCGTTGCAAGTACAAAATCATTAGATTCGAAGGGTAGAACTAATTAAATCCAAATTCAAAATTCAAAACTCAAAATTCAAAAATAAAAAAGAGCCTCGAAGTTACCTCCGAAGCTCTTTTTAAATTATAATCTCATCTCATCTTACATCATTCCTCCCATTCCTCCCATGCCTGGGGCATGTGAGTGGGCAGGTTCATCTTCTTTGATGTCGTTGATAACACATTCGGTAGTAAGGACCATACCAGAGATTGAACCGGCATTTTCCAATGCGATACGGGTTACTTTGGTTGGGTCGATTACTCCTGCTTTCTTAAGATTTTCGAATTTATCAGTGCGAGCGTTGTAACCGCTGTCGCCTTTGCTGTTGGCTACTCTTTGAAGAACTACCGAGCCTTCAACACCGGCATTTTCAGCGATGGTACGCAATGGAGCTTCCAGGGCTTTGCGAACGATGGCGATACCAATGGTTTCGTCTTCGTTGAGGCCTTTCATGTTTTTCAAAGTAGCAATTGCTCTTACAAGGGCTACACCACCACCTGTAACAATTCCTTCTTCGATTGCAGCTCTGGTTGCATGCAATGCATCGTCAACGCGGTCTTTCTTTTCTTTCATTTCTACTTCAGTAGGCGCACCTACATAAAGAACTGCAACACCGCCAGCCAATTTAGCCAAACGCTCCTGAAGTTTTTCTTTATCGTAATCTGAAGTAGTGGTCTCGATTTGAGCTTTGATTTGGTTGATACGAGCCTGTATTTGCTCATTGTCACCATTACCGTTTACAACAGTAGTATTGTCTTTGTCGATTACTACTTTCTCACAAGTACCAAGGTATTCCAAATCAGCATTTTCAAGTTTGTAACCTTTTTCTTCGCTGATTACAGTACCGCCTGTAAGAATTGCGATGTCTTCCAACATTGCTTTTCTGCGGTCACCGAAACCTGGAGCTTTGACAGCTACAACTTTCAACTGTGCTCTCAAACGGTTTACAACCAATACTCCCAATGCCTGAGATTCTACATCTTCAGCAATCATCAACAAAGGACGATTGGTGCTTACCACTTTTTCAAGGATAGGCAACAACTCCTGCATGTTGCTGATTTTCTTATCGTAAATTAGGATGTAAGGATTTTCGTACTCAACCACCATATTTTCGGTGTCGGTAACGAAATATGGAGAAAGGTAACCACGGTCAAACTGCATACCGATAACCTCATCTACATATGTATCAGTACCTTTTGCTTCCTCAACAGTAATTACACCGTCTTTGGTTACTCTTTTCATTGCATCTGCAATCAAACCACCGATTTCTTCGTCGTTGTTAGCAGAGATTGTAGCTACCTGCTTAACTTTCTCATAATCGTTGCCGATTACTTCAGATTGGTCTTTAAGGTTTCCAACGATTGCTTTTACAGCTTTGTCGATACCTCTTTTCAAATCCATAGGGTTGGCACCTGCAGTAACATTTTTCAATCCTGCAGTGATCATTGCCTGAGCCAAAATGGTTGCTGTAGTTGTTCCGTCACCTGCTGCATCAGCAGTTTTAGAAGCAACTTCTTTTACCATTTGAGCTCCCATATTCATAACCGGATCTTCCAATTCAATTTCTTTCGCAACTGATACACCGTCTTTTGTTACAGCCGGAGCACCAAAGCTTTTCTGAATTACGACGTTGCGACCTTTTGGTCCGAGGGTTACTTTCACGGCGTTGGCAAGCGCATCTACACCTGCTTTGAGTTTTTCTCTTGCCTCACTATTAAAGTGAATTTCTTTTGCCATTTTTCAGAAGTTTTATGGTTTTTTTTAAAGTGGTTTAAATGAAAAAAAATAAAAAAGGATTAGTCCAGAATAACCAGAATGTCATCCTCTCTCATGATTAGGTAATCCTGACCTTCATAGTTCAATTCCTGTCCGGAATACTTGCCATAAAGTACGATGTCACCTTTTTTAACTGTAAGCTTTTTGTCCTCTTTGCCAGGGCCAACAGCTACTACCTCTCCACGCTGTGGTTTTTCTTTAGCGGTATCTGGAATGATAATGCCCCCTTTGGTTTTCTCATCTGCCGGGGCCGGTTTGATAACAACGCGGTCATTGATTGGCTTCATAACACTACTAGGTTTTATTTTAATATTTAAAGTTAATTTTTGCCCATATTCATCACATGTTGTGCCATACCATTTTTACTGCCTTTTTGACAAAAAAAGGTTTTTATTTGACAGCTTAATTGTCAAATTGACAAGATGTCTTGGAAATGGATAGGAAAAAATGTCAGCAGGCTTATCGGTCACCGTGCATTTTTAGTTCAATCTTTCCTTCAGATAAGAACAGATCGAGATGGGTTCGGTTTTGTAACCAATTGACCAAATCATCACCCAGAAATTCTTTTCTCCAACCATTTGAGATTAAGGGCTCAAAGAATTCTGCATCTGCCTTCAATCTTTTTAATACATACCTTGGCATTACAATTTCATGAGCGATTTGCTCGTCCAAACTTCTGTATTTGATGATCAGATCCAGCATTTCGGTCAAAAGCTCATGCTTCGGATCTTCCTGGTTTTCTTCAGGAATTTCAGCTAATTTTTCAAGCTCTTCCGGTAGGGCAGGTTCTTTATAAAAAGAGATAAAAAGTTCTCCGTATTCATCTACAAGGTTATTATGCAATCGACGGTGATTGTTTAAGGCATCCATTCCGCCACTAACTGTTTTCACCAATTGACTGATATATTTATTCGGAAGAATCATATCCTTGGAATAATTCTTCTTTTCAGCCAGATCTCGTCTCCATCTATTGAGCCTCAATAAAAAGATTTGCTCTTTAGGAGTGATGTTTTTGATGATGCTCGATTCAATGGTTTCTCTGTCCGGGTCTACTACATAATATTCAGGATTTTCCAAAAACTTACATTCATCCATTACCCATTCAACCCTGTTAAGTGTTTCTAGTTTTGACTTCAAGCTATGCCAAAGGCGAATTAGGTATTCTACATCCTTGGCGCCATAAATCAATGCCTTTTCAGGTAAAGGACGTTGATCCCATTTGGCCACTGTAAATCCTTTATCCAGACGAAGATTGAGTTCATTTTCACCTAATTTTCTATAAGATACCGGATAACGATACCCCACAAAAGCTGCTGCTACCTGGGTATCTACCACATTCTTTGGTACAATTCCATAATGATTGAATAAAATTCTATAATCATTTTCACCGGCATGGGTAATTTTGGTAATATTTGGATTTTGGATCAAATCCAGAAGTGGTTGAAGGTCTTTAACCTTCAAAGGATCTACAATAAAAGTTCCTGACTCAAAAGCCAATTGAATAAGACAAAGCTGAACATGAAACCTTCTTTCGCCTATAAATTCCGTATCGAAACTAACCCAATGAGCATTGGCTTGCTCATCGATTATCTTTCGAAGGTCTTCATTGGTTTCAATTAAGGTGTATTTAGCGGGTCTGGACATACCATTGTTTTTAAAGGAAGTCAGGGGTCAATTTTTGCGAAGGTAGAAAATCTTTTTTTATAAAAATTTTATAACAATTTCAATTATAGGTACTAAGTTTCGGCTGGTAAACTTAAGTGCCATTTTTTTCGTTCCTCCTTTCAAAGAAGTATATCAACATTAAACAATTATGCTAAAGAAAATTTTTATCGGACTCGTAGTTTTAATCGTTTTACTGCTTGGAACTGCCATTGCTTTGCCTTTTATTTTTAAAGACGACCTGGTAAAAGCGGTCAGAGATCAGGCAAATGAAAACTTAAATGCTACTGTTGATTTTTCAGATGTATCGCTTTCTTTATTTCGACATTTTCCAAGCCTGGCTCTTGGGATTGACGACCTTTCTGTAATCGGTCAACAACAATTTGAAGGTGTTCCATTGATTCGTGCAAAACGATTTGATATCGCTTTGGATTTTTGGTCAGTAGTAGGTGGGGGAGATCCTTTAAAAATCAATGGTGTTTATCTGGATAGACCTGAAGTTAATGTCCACGTTTTAAAGGATGGAACGGCGAATTATGACATAACTAAGGATACTGGTACAGCTGAAGAAACAACTTCAGAGAGTTCAGGCTTCGTGATCAATCTTGACCATTATGAAATCAATGACGGGATCATCGTCTATGACGACAAAAGCCTTGATTTTCTTTTCAAAGCGGAGGAAATGAACCACTCTGGTTCCGGAAATTTCACAGCCTCAGTCTTTGATTTGGACACTGAAACAAAAATCAAATACCTGACACTTGGCTATGGTGGAATTGAGTACCTGAGCAATGTGAAAACTGATTTGGATGCCATTTTTAACATAGATCTCGATAATTCTAAATATACTTGCTAAAAGACAATGACCTGGTGTTGAATGCGCTTCACATCCTTGCTGATGGCTGGATTCAATTAAAGGAGGAAGATATTGATATGGATCTAAGTTTCAAAGCTCCTTCTAACAGCTTCGGCGAGCTTTTTTCCATAATACCTCAAGCGTATATGGAAGGCTACGAAAATGTAAAAGTTAATGGTGCATTCACGTTGGATGGATTTGTAAAAGGAACATATAATGGTGAAAGGGAGGCCATGCCTGCCTTTGGCTTCAAAATAAATGTAGACAACGGGAATGTTCAATATCCGGGTGCCCCGGTAGGCATCAGTGCTATCAATGCTAAAATAGATGTCAACAGTCCGTCTTCTGATTTGAATAAAATGGTATTGGATATTCCGACTTTTAATTTGAGACTTGGTTCAGAACCTTTTAAAGGTAGATTTAATTTAAAGACCCCTCTGTCAGATCCTGACATCGATACCGAAGTAAAAGGTATGATCAATTTGGACAACCTTGCCAAAGCTATGCCTATGGAAGGCATCCAGCAGATGGGCGGATTGATTGATGCTGATTTTGCTGTGAAAGCCAGGTTGAGCCAAATGGAATCCGGCAATTATGATCAAATCAATGCAAAAGGATATTTAAACTTTAAAGACTTTTTGTACCAGGCTTCAGGTATGCCGGCTATCAAGATTTCAAGCTTGAATACGGATATCAGCCCAAGAGCAATTGCATTGAGCAATTTGAATATGAAGTTGGGTAAAAGTGACTTAAGTGGAAATGGTTCCATACAAAATTATCTGGCCTATTTCTCGCCCGAGAAAACCATGGAGGGAAACTTTGATTTGAAGGCCAGACAATTGGATTTAAACGAATGGATGACCGAAACTCCTGACAATGCCAATTCAAGTCCGGTTGATACCAGTTCAAGTGAAATATTTGATCGATTCAAAATCTCTTTGAAAGGTCAGGCAGATATTGTAGAGTATGACACTTATAAGTTATTGAATACCAATTTGGACGGTACAGTTTCACCGGACCACATCGTGATTAGAGATTTCTCTACTAATATTGGCAAAAATGATATTGCTGCTAGCGGAGATGTCAAAAACGTTTTTAATTATTTATTTGAAAATGAAACACTTCGAGGAGATTTGAATCTGCGAAGCAATTATTTCAACCTAAATGAATTAATGGGAGAAACACCGGAAGCTCAAGAGGGTAGTACAACATCAACGGAGTCTTCTGGCCCTGTTATGGTTCCGGAAAATATGGACATCAATGTAAATGCAGATTTGAAACGAGTTATCTATTCAAATATCACTTTGGACAATGTATCAGGAGCAATAAAAGTTGCTAACGAAAGGGTCAGTCTAAAAAACGTAACAGCAAACGGTCTTGGTGGACAAATGGCTATGTCAGGAGGATATGATACCAGCAATCCGGATGAACCAAAATTTGCTTTGAAATATGATCTTTCCAGATTGAGTTTCCAGGAAGCATTTACTACGGTAAACACTTTTGAAAAACTTGCGCCCATCGGAAAATTCATCAGAGGTAATTTTACTTCAAACATGAGCATGGAAGGAACCCTGGATCAGGATATGACACCACAATTCACCAATTTGAATGCAGAAGGATTTTTAGCGACTATAAATGGTGTTTTGAAAGGATTTAAACCGCTGGAGAAAGTTGCCGGACTTTTAAAAATGGATGCTTTCAATACGCTGGAGATAGCTGACATGAAAACCTGGTTTGAAATCAAGGACGGTAAAGTGGAAGTAGAGGAATTCCCGGTGAAAGCTGCAAATATTGACATGAAAGTAAAAGGTAGCCATAGTTTGACACAGGAAATGGATTACCTCATAAAAGCTAAAGTTCCTAAGAATCTATTGGGTAACAATGTTATCAGCAACTCACTGGGTTCAGGAATGAGTGCATTGTCGGATCAGGCGGGTAAACTTGGAATTGATATTGCCAACAGTCCGTTTATTAATCTTGGAATTAATTTAACCGGAAGCATCTCTGATCCAAAGGTGAAAATTAGTCTTTTAGGAGCAGATGGAGAGCCTTCTAATTTAGTAGATGAAGTCAAAGAAAAGGCTAAAGAAGAAGTTGAGAAAAAAGTTGAAGAGGTAAAAGAAGAAATTAAAGAAGAGATAGATAACACGAAAGAGGATTTGAAGGTAAAAGCTGATGCTGAAATTGCCAAATTGATGGAGCAGGCAAATAAGACTGCAGAAACTGTACGGACAAAAGGATACAAGTTGGCTGAAGATGCCAAAAAATTGGGCTACGAGCAAGCAGCAAAATTGGAAAAAGAAGCCGGAAATAATCCATTGAAAAAAGCAGGAGCCAAACTTGCTGCCGATAAATTAAGGAAAGAAACGGATGAAAAAGTAGCAAGGATGAAAAAGGAAACAGATCAGCAGGCAGATAAAGTGATAAAGGAGGCTGAAGATCAGGCAGAAAAAATCAGACAAAAATATCAGAACCAATAATCCTGAAACTTTCATAGATTTTTTCAGGCAACTTGACGGATTTATTCGCTATTTTTAAAGACTGTCTGTTAATTCGTTTTCGAATCAAATTATTCAAAAAATGTCAGAAGAAAAAAGCAGCGGCAGATCAAGTCATGCCGATACCATTGTAAGAAATCACGTTATCTGGAGTATGGGTGCAGGAATGATTCCAGTGTTGGTTGCAGATATTTTTGCGGTAAGCGCCATCCAATTGGACATGATAAGACAAATGTCCAAAGTGTATGACACAGAGTTCAATGAATTGCAGGGAAAAGCTATCGTAACTGCCCTAACAAGTTCAACCATTGCCCGAATTACTGCAGGTTCTGTAGTAAAATTAATTCCCGGAATTGGGACTTGGTTAGGAGGTGTAACTGTATCAGTTTTTGCGGGAGCATCCACTTATGCCTTGGGAGAAGTTTTCAAACGCCATTTTGAATCAGGCGGAACCATCCTTGATTTTGACCCCGAAAGAGTTAAAAAATTGTACAAGGAAAAATTCGAAAAAGGGAAGAAGATTGCCGAGGAATGGAGAAAACAACAAAAAGATAAAGATGCTCAGCCAGAAGAATTTGAACCGAATCCTCCGGGCTTTAAAACTTCAGCAACAAAAGCTGCTGACAATGTCAAAGACCCGATAACACAGTTAAAAGAACTTGGAGAACTTAAAACTTCCGGAATTATTACCGAGGAAGAATTCGAAATTCTGAAAAAGAAAATAATCAACTAAAAAGAAAGCCCGTCCGGTAAAGACGGGCTTTTGTTTTTTATATCACTCCGGTTGCGATCATCGCATCGGCCACTTTCACAAAGCCTGCAATATTAGCGCCTTTCACATAATCGATGCTGCCATCTTCTTTACTTCCGTAATTTTTACATTTTTCATGAATGTTTTGCATGATGGTATGAAGTTCTTCGTCAACTTCTTCTCTCGACCAGGACATCCTCAAACTGTTTTGAGTCATTTCCAATCCGGAGGTGGCAACTCCACCTGCATTGGAAGCTTTTCCTGGGGCATACAAGATTCCTGCTTCCTGGAAGACGTTGATAGCTTTTATGGTGGAAGGCATGTTGGCACCTTCCGTTACGGCAATGCAACCATTTTTAATCAATTCTTTTGCATCAGATTCGTCCAATTCATTCTGGGTTGCAGAAGGAAAAGCCATGTCACACTTGATATTCCAGGGTTTTCCATTTTCAAAATATTCAAGACCAAATTCATTTGCAAATTCTTTTATTCTTCCTCTTCTTACGTTTTTAAGGTCTTTAACATACTCCAGCTTCTCAGCATCAATGCCATTTTTATCATATACAACGCCACTTGAATCGGAAAGGGTAAGTACCTTTCCACCCAAGGCAATTAATTTTTCAGTTGTGTATTGAGCTACATTTCCTGAACCGGAAACCAGACATTCCTTTCCTTCGATGTCTTCATGTCTGGTTTTGAGCATCTCCCTTGCAAAATATACACTGCCGTATCCTGTTGCTTCCGGACGTATCAAGCTACCTCCAAAGGAAACACCTTTACCGGTTAATACACCGGTATGTTCATTTTTTAGTTTTTTATAAGTACCATAAAGGAAACCTACTTCTCGACCACCAACTCCTATATCGCCGGCAGGAACATCTACATCTGCTCCAATGTGACGATAAAGTTCTATCATGAAAGCCTGAAAAAAGCGCATAACCTCTCTATCTGATTTTCCTTTCGGATCAAAATCAGAACCACCTTTTCCACCTCCCATAGGTAAAGTAGTCAAACTGTTTTTAAAAATTTGTTCAAAGCCCAGGAACTTCAAAACTGATAGATTGACACTAGGATGGAAGCGTAATCCTCCTTTGTAAGGACCAATTGCATTATTAAATTGAACTCTGTATCCTCGGTTTACCTGAATATCTCCCTTGTCATCCATCCAGGTAACCCGGAAAGAGATTACCCGATCCGGTTCAGTCATTCGTTCAAGAAGCGCGAAATTTTGATATTTTTTTTCACTTTGAATAAAGGGAAGGATGACTTCTACGAATTCTTCAACTGCCTGATGGAATTCTGGTTCGTTTGGATTCCTTGTTTTAAGTTTGGTCATAAACTCCTCCATGGGAGTGTTTTTTCTCACGTTCATATTTGTGTTTTATTCGGTTAGATAATAAGGCAAACCAAAACTAAAAGAAAGAAACCAAATTAAGGTTCACTAATCCCATGATTTTCAACAAGATAATAAAAAAGGCGTCCGGTGTTTTACACCAAACGCCTTCAAGAGAAGCATTTAATAAAAATCTATTGTTTGATTACCAGTTTGGTCACTTGTTGGTCTCCTACTTGTAATCTGTAATAATAATTGCCGGGAGGAAGCTTACTTCCATTGTGTCTGATTTCATGACTTCCTTCACTAAGCGTTCGATCAAAAATGGTTTCAATCTTTTCACCCAATGTTCCATACAATGCAAGTTGTACTCTTTCTTTTTTGGTGGTAAATTTTAAAACTACTTCTGAAACAAAAGGATTGGGATAAGCCTGGACTTCAAAATTCAAATTTTCTGCATTTGTAGTTGATAACGGCTTGTTACAATCTTTGACGATATCCATGTGCACATAATCCGCAAAAATCAAACTTCTTATTTCCTCTTCCGGAACCTGGAACCAGTCCTGTAAAATAGAACCATAAATATTTCTAAAGTCATTCTGCATAGCAACACCTTCCTGATTTTCAGGCATTTCAGGAATTTCAGGATTGCTACCGTGAATACTCTCACTGATGCAACTTCCAAAAACAAACATAGGTGCAGCAGTTCCATGATCCGTTCCGTCACTGAAATTGGATGCAATCTGGCGTCCAAACTCGGAGAATGTCATGCCGACCACTCTCTCTTCTAATCCATGAGCCTGAAGATCCTGCTGGAAAGCTGTAATGGCTGAAGATAGTTGTTCAAGCAGGTTTGCATGAATTCCGGTTGAAGTATCACCACTTACTACTTGCGCTGAGTGGGTATCAAAACCACCAATGCTGCAGACATATACCTTGGTCTGTAGTCCTCCTGATATCAACAAAGCAACATTTTTCAATTGTGCAGCAAGGTTGTTTCCATCAGGATAGGTAACCATATTGCTTCCTAAATTGGCCGCATCCTTTATCACATCACCATAAGCATTGGTCGAGGCAATCGCTTGACGTAAAAACTCCAATTCCCATCCATATGGCTCATCCGGAGTATTCGATCCCTGTCCTTGTAGCAGTGGTGAAATGCCAAATGGATCCGTCACAGACAAACTGTAATTAGCAGCTATCCCCTGACAGGTTTCTGATAGTATGTATCCCATGGTAATGGCAATTGGATCCGGATTTTCACTATTTGGATATCCATCCGGATAATTGTCATATTGAGTATCAAAATATCTTCCCAACCAACCTCTTGATTCAAATTCATTGGCATCTGAGGCAGAAGTCCAGATATCTGTTGAGCGGAAGTGAGAACGATTCTGATTAGGATATCCGGCACTGTGAATTAAACTTAGCCTGGCATTGTCCCACAAGGATTTCAAACCTGTCATGGATGGGTGAAGACCTACATCATCATTCAATTTTAAAACCTGATTGTCAGGTATGATGATATTTGAACGGACGTTGGCAAGTTTGTCATATTCTGTCAAGGGAATTACAGTATTCAAACCATCATTTCCTCCCTGAAGCTGGATTAGAACCAAAACTTTGTCAGTATCCAGATTGAAATAGTTGAGCAGACCTGCTTTTGGAAGAATATTTAAACTCAATCCATTGAGTAAAACAGGTACAGATATAGCTGAGGCCGATCCGGCTTTTAAAAAGTCTCTTCTTTTCATTTTCAAAAAATTTGAATTTTAAACAGAATGGGAATTTAGCTGAGATAGAATTCTGGAAGACCGAGCATCACGTCCAGTAATGCTCTTAGTTTGGTCAAAACTCCGTCTCGTAAATCCGGATCGTCAGGATTGTTTAAATAATCACCATACTCCAATGGCCATTCATAATCTGGCAGACCGGGAAGCAAAACACCTTTCAAATAATCTTTTTGTTCCTGGCTGATATCTCTTGGATATAAAATTTGGACGAATTCATCCAGCATTAAATTCACATCCATCGGATTGTCAAGGCTTGCAACAAATTCAAGGATGTCCAATGCATAGGGTGACGGCCTTCCTCGATCATTCACCCCCATAACGACTTGATTGGTGAATTTGGACCTTGCTACCAGCGTAGATGAATTGATCCATATCCTGTAGAAAGAAGGCTCCTGATAATATGCTTTCCATCCTGCCACATCTGGAGGACTGAAATACACCATTTGCATATCATCGAAATAAGAGGCTGCATTCAGGAAGTAAATTTGTCTTTGGGTTATATCCTGAGGAGCTTTTTGTTCAAAATCAAATGGCCTAAGAGTGCTGGATACAAAATCAATCGGGTTTTTGATCATTGGACCCGTATTGATATGGTCAAAGAAGTGTTGACTTCCTAGTAGTGTTCTTAGAGCCGGTTCAACTTCATAATTGTTGTCAATGATGATTTGAGCCAGTGGTTCTATGACATTTTGTTCGATGGTATCATCGATTTCATAATATACAAACCACCGGTAAAGCTTTCTGGCCAGGAACCTGGCACATTGGTCCTGATTGAATATCATATCAATCAAATCTTTGTATTCGTCTTCACCATTGTTAGAAATAATAGCTCCATTAAATCTTGATGAGAAGGTCTTATCTCCAGTTTCATGCAAAGCAGATCTGAAAGTCGTCATAACACTACTTTCTAATGTTACGATTCCGTTATTGGACCTGGGAAAACGAACAATCCTCCATCCGGTGAGTACTTTGGCTGCTTCTTGCACATCCTGCTCTGTATAATAGGTGTAATCACCAGGCCCGGCTAATGGACCTTTTCCTATGGTGAATAGTTCAAATAATTCCCTGGCATAATTTTCATTAGGTGCTCTATTGGTATTTTCATTTCCATTTAAATAAATCATCATGGAAAGGTCTAAGGTCATCTTAGTTGCCAGATCCTTGAAATTACCTAGTGCATTTTCCTGTAAGGTGGTAATGTATCTGAATTCAAATCCAGGGTCATTGATATCGGCAGTTACAAAATGATTGTGCCAAAAAAGGGTCATTTTTTCTAAAATGGTGGTATCGTTTAGAATTCGTTCCATTTTCCAGGCACGTAAAGAAAGTCTTCGATATAAATTTAAAGCCTGAAAATTTACGGGATCGGAAGGATCAAATTCTCCCATTTTCCATTCACCGTTTTCCTTATAAACCCATGGAGAACCGGCCGGAATGTTTGGGTCATTGATAGGTACATTCCCATTTCGGTTAGGAATAAAACCTGGATTTACGGGGCCTTCGGTAGGGTAGGAGACGGTAAATATTTTATCTAAACTGGCTTGGTATCCTAAGGCAACCGCATCTTTTATCTCGCTGTATTTAGGTCCGAAAGTAGCTCTGCGCAATAAATGGGCTGCTTGCGCAAATTCCCATGGACCGTTATAAGCCTCAAGTCCGCTTTGAACTACCAGAGGAGAGAAAAACCCGGAATTAGATTTATCTATCTTACCGGTTTTTGAACCTGTATTTTTTTTACCAAAAAGAGTGGCAAGGCTTGCTCTTCTATCCATAATGAAGATTTTTATTGAAAAGGCAAAATGAATGAACTTGAGATAAGACTAAGCCTATCCTTTAAAGTTTAATCCTAGTTAAAAATAATTTAAAAAAACTTGTCGTGATACTTAAATATCCTTTTTTGCGGAAACCTTTCCTTTGAAATGATGGTTTTAGGTCAAAACAGCTATTTTTGCCGCTTCATTTTTAAAACAAAAAAGAAAAGATGCTCAGCGAACAGGAAATTGTGCGCAGGGATAACCTGCAAAAGATTATTGATTTGGGAATCAACCCTTATCCACCTGAATTGTATGAAGTTACCCATAAAGCGAAGGAAATAAAGGAAAATTATAAAGAAGAAGAACTTGAAGATGGTACTAAAAATCGTCTGAATTATCAGGAGGTTTCTCTTGCCGGACGAATGATGATGGTCAGAAATATGGGTAAAGCTTCTTTTGCTGAGCTGCAAGACGATAGTGGAAAAATTCAAATTTATGTTCGTCGGGATGACATTTGTCCTGATGAGGATAAAACACTTTACAACGAGCTTTTCAAAAAGCTTTTGGATATTGGAGACTTCATAGGTGTTAAAGGATATGCTTTTAAAACAAAGGTTGGAGAGATTTCCGTACACGTTACGGAATTTACCTTGCTTGCAAAATCTTTGAAGCCTCTTCCAATCGTAAAAACAGATGCGGAAGGAAATGTACACGATGCCTTTACAGATCCGGAATTACGCTATCGTCAGCGCTATGTCGATCTTGTTGTAAATTCAGGCGTTAAGGAGACCTTTTTAAAAAGGACCAAAATGGTCAATTCTATCCGTGAATTCTTAAATAACCACGGAGCAATTGAAGTAGATACGCCCGTTTTGCAACCCATTCCGGGTGGAGCAGCAGCCAGACCTTTTATCACGCACCACAATACGCTTGATGCCGAACTTTATCTTCGTATTGCAAATGAATTGTATTTGAAGCGTTTGATTGTCGGAGGATTTGACTGGGTATATGAATTCAGCAGGAACTTTAGGAATGAAGGGATGGATCGAACCCACAATCCTGAATTTACTGTCCTGGAATTTTATGTTGCCTACAAAGATTATTTCTGGATGATGGAAACCACCGAGCAGTTGTTGGAGAAAGCTGCCAACGATACTTGCGGTTCAACCAAAGTCCAGGTTGGTGCCAATATTATAGACTTCAAAGCTCCTTATAAAAGGATTTCAATTTACGATGCCATTAAGGAATATACAGGTATCGATGTAAGTGAAATGAATGAAGAGGAGTTGAGAAAGGTTTGTAAAGACTTGCATATTGAGACAGATCCTTCAATGGGGCGTGGGAAGTTGATTGATGAAATTTTCGGCGAAAAGGCTGAACAACATTTCATTCAACCTACTTTTATTATTGACTACCCTGTGGAAATGAGTCCGCTAACCAAAAAACACCGTAGCAAACCAGGATTGGTAGAGCGATTTGAGTTGATGGTAAACGGAAAAGAAGTTGCCAATGCTTATACGGAGTTGAACGATCCAATTGACCAGCGCGAAAGGTTTGAAGAGCAGGTCAAATTGATGGAAAGAGGTGATGATGAAGCGATGTATATCGATCATGACTTCTTAAGGGCATTGGAATACGGAATGCCTCCTACTTCAGGTATCGGATTCGGAATCGACAGGTTGGCCATGTTATTTACCAACCAATCCAGCATTCAGGAAGTATTGTTCTTCCCACAGATGCGGAGAGAAAAATAGAAGATTTTGAAAGGGACTTTGGCTTATGAGGTTTTAGAAATTATCAAATACTGGAGAAATATTGCCGGTATAGCTTCTGTTCCTGCAAAAATTGAAAAGATAAAATTTGGAGCCCATGCATCTCAGTATGGGCTTCTTTGTACTCCTTTGGAAAATCCTTCTCCAAATCGACTGGTGTATTATCTCCATGGTGGAGGGTGGATTTTTGGCAATCCCGGAATGTTTTTAGCGAATGGTTATCCTTTTTTAGAAAAAGGCTATGCTGTTTTCTTACCTACTTATAGAAAGGTTCCACGATTTAATTACAGTCATATGAAGGAGGATGTTTCTCAATCATTGATTGTGCTTAAAGAAAGACTTGAGTTGGAAGCAAAGGCTGAATTTGCCTGGATGGTCGGAGGAATGTCTGCCGGCGCCAATTTAGCAGCAAACCTATCTCTGGAAAAAAATCTGCTTACCAAAATAGGAAGACCACTGGATGATTTCAAAGGCACCTTTTTGTGTGGTCCGCCTGTCGATTTAAATTTCATGAACAAGAGCCCGGTCCTGAGATTTTTTGCAGGAAAAAGCAATTCTGCCTTATTCAAAGATGCAAACCCGGTAGAGAAATTAAAAAACGGCACCAATGGTCCATTTTTTATAATACAAGGTACAAAAGACGGACTTGTCCAATGGAGAAATGTGGTCTCATTTGTAAAGCAATTTAAAGAAACCCAGGATCAGGAATTAAAATACAAAGAAATGAAAAATGGAACCCATCTCGATGCCGTTGCCTGGACCTATAAGGAGTCTGAATTAAGAACCGAACTTATTGATTGGGTAACTTCAAAAATGGAAGCCTAAATTTGGCCCATTACATACATTTGATCCATTGTTGGACTTGGAACTCCACCAGCATCTTCAAGTGTAATTGCAAATGCCTGAGGTTCTTCTATGAAAGGAACTTCAACCACTTTTTCCAATCCTTCATTTAAATCAAAAACTCCCATACTGACAGGCGCACCTGCTACAATCGCCCAGAGTTGGTACTGTTTACCACTTGGAGGTTCGGGCAATTTATCCGGATTTAAATAAGTCTTCTGATCCTTTTCGTTGTAATATACGACTGCTTTGGCACTGGCTACCAATCCGGTCGATTCCAAAGGAATTACTTTATTATCAGAAGATTGAATTTGATCCAGCTTTGCATACAATAACTGATTCGTCGAATCAGTCTGATTGCAGTTCTTTTTCAATTCTTCCAATTCAGCTACGGTATTCATCCGTTGCTTATTTTCATCGTTCCATTTATACCAGAAGAAAGCTGCACCTGCCAAAGCTCCAATTAATAATAACCACATCCATGAACTTACAGCTGAAGTTGGTGTTCCAACTTTACCAGCTGACGCTTTTGGATGGTTTCTGATACTTTCCAAAATGTTGGTAAGCGTTCCTTGAGGTGGTGGTGTTTGATGTAATAGGGCATACCTCTGAAGGGCGTCCTCAATGGAAGCAATTTCAGATTTGATTTCAGGATGTTGGGCTGCCATCTGCTCAACCTCTTTGGTTTGCTGGGCATCCAACTGATCCAGAACATATAGTTCCAGAATACCTGATGATATGTATGCTTGTATATCCAAACCTTACAAATAGTTTGATAATATTAAAAATAATGTACCTATAAACAGTACTACACTTATAAAAATATCACCCCTAAGGTGGTCCCTAAGTTTTTGGATAGCCCTCCTTGCTCTGGTTTTAACGGTTCCGAGAGGAATGCCAAGTTCTTTTTCAACTTCGGTTTGAGTGTAATCCTGAAAATATGGCAGGTCAATTATTTTCCGGTGATCTTCGTCCAAATGCTTGAGAAGCTCTTTGAGACCGATATTCTCAACCGGGATATCTTCCGACCCGCTTTCAAACATACTTACGGAATTATCAAGCGAATCGGTTTTGGTATTTTTCTTAAATCTTTTTGAACGGGTAGCATCGATAGCAGAATTTTTAGCAATTCTGGCCATCCATGTGAAAAATTTACTTTTCTCAGCACTATAGGTTTCGATGTTTTTCCAAATTTTAACAAACACATCCTGTAAAATCTCTCTGGCGAGTTCCTTGTCAGGTATCACTTTTAAAATTATGGTATTCAACGCACCTCCGTAATTATCATATAAAATAGACATACCCGACTCATCCCCGGCAATGAGAAGGCTGATTATCTGGTTTTCCTGAGATGTAAGCCTGTCAGATATCATGTGGTAAAAAAATAGGATAACTTAAATCCGGGTAGTGCAGTTATTTCGTAAATATAGGAAAGGAAATGAAAACCAGCTAAAGAAAAGTTTAAACCCCAATTTTCCCACAAACTTGTACTGCTTAAAAAAGGGCCTGAATATTTCAGGTCCTTTTCTTTTTACAAAAGAAAGAAAATAATCCAACCTTCGATAATAATCATCCAAAATCTTCCGATAAAGGTATTTTGATTAAACAAGGCTCGAGTTTTCTAATTCCAACTTTTGGAGAATGGTAGATTTGAACTGGGTCATTGCAAATATCAATCCATCATTAGGATATTGGCTTAGTGCTTCCTCAGAATGGGTTCCTGATGTAATACCTAAACTTAATAAACATCCTGCTTTTTTTCCTGCAATCAGATCAGAAGGAGTGTCACCTATTTTAATAACCTTTTTGGGATCTTCAATACCGAAAGTTTTCATGGCTTTATAAATCATGTCCGGTTCGGGTCTTCCATTCTCAACTTCATCGCTTGAAATGGAAACCTGGATAATAGATGCCCCATTTCCGATATGATTTCCATTCAATCCGACATCCCATCCCAATTGGCGTAAAAGTAAATCGGTCACTTCACGGTAAAATCCGGTAGTCAGTGCGATTTTTACACCGTTTTCCTTCAACCATTGAAATAATTCCTCAACTCCCACATTCGCCTGGGCCGGATTTTCCAAATACCAGTTGTGTAATACCTGTTTGAAATATTGCAGCGCCTTTTGGGAACGGATTTCAATTTCC
>JAWKLG010000061.1:0-24343 GCA_041392845.1 Saprospiraceae bacterium
ATTTTGAGGTAGATTTCTGTATCATATGGGAGTTCAAAACCTGGAGTAAATGAAGTATCCAAGCCTACAAAATGACGGTAAAGTAAATCACTACTATCTGGTGTGGTTCCTAGAGAAATGTAATATCCTTCCAAACAACCTGAAGTAACTGCTGACCATTTTATTGTAGGTTGGATGGGGTTGTTGGTGGAGGCGTTTTGAGGAAACTCAAGCGTATTTACGCATTCCGGCTCCTCAGGATTGTATTTTAGTAATAAATAATCATCACCGACTGCCCAACCATTTGATATTGATGAAAATTGAATGTCTTGAACATATTTACCGAAATAAGTTGATTCCCATGTTCTACCGAGGTTTTCAGTCTTATAAATTCCCTGGTAGGATGCCATCCAAAACCTGGATGAAGAAGTTTTTAATAGGTTTACTGGAAAATAATTATTAGAGTCTACCTTAAAAGTTTCCCAGCCATCGTTGGTTATAGCAACAGAATTACCATTTTGTTTAATAAGCCCAATACCACTTATAGTATTAATCATCTCAATATTAAACAATGAAGGTCTATTAGAATTATTCCTGATACTTTTCCACGTATTCCCTCCATCACTAGTTTGATAATAAATATTCCTACCTCCACATGCACAAACTGCAATGCCATTCTCAGTATCAATAAAGTCAATATCCCACAATGTGTAAAAATTTGTGTCATATGGAAAAATCTTTTCCCATGAATATCCACCATCAGTTGTTTTGATTAACATTTTTTCATTTCCAACAGCAAATCCTTCAAACTCGTTTACAAAAGTGATGTCCCTTACTACGGATCGAATGGAATCTTGAAGGAAAAAATCTGAAATCCAAAACCAACTATCTCCCCCATCTATAGTTTTATATAAATCTCTTTGAGTTGCGTAAAGTCCAACAGTATCATTGAAAAAATAGTAGTTAGCTGGTGCAACATTTTCTTGATGGGTTACAATCCAAGAATTCCCTCCATTAGTAGTTTTTAAATTATAAAACTGGCCGAATATTAATCCAATTGAATCATTGAAAAAATGAACCTTAAAAAGGTCTCCATTAGGAATAAGCTGCTGATCAACATTTAGGTTTATCTCCTCCCAACATTGGGAGAAAGAGTTAAATTGAAAAAGGAATATAAAAAGGCTGGTACTAATAATTTTCATATTGCTCTAATTTAATTCTTCAATACCTTCCTACTCACCACCCAATCCTCAAAAACAAATCGAATCGTATACATTCCGGCAGGTAAATTTTGCATATTTATTTTGTGGGATTGGATTTCTTCAAGCTTGAATTGAAGCTTGCCATTCAAAGAAAAAACTTCTATTTGGTTAAGTTTTAAACGGTCGGCAAATTGGAAATGGATGATGTTGGATGTGGGGTTGGGGTATAGGGAAACTTCATCATTTTGTTTACCGTTGTTTAAATCCTTAGATTGAGTAACTTTTTCTGTATGCAAGGGAATAGAAGAACAAGTCTTGCCAATTGCACCTAATCCATATGGCATTATAGTCACATAAATGGTTGTATCTTCTGGCAGCTTTAAATTCAAAGCAGCAAATGTATCAAGTCCGACATCCAAATGATCAAGGATTTCTTTACCGGAAGGTGAAAATCCTATATCTAACGTATATCCTTTGAAACATCCTTTTAGCTTTTTCCAGGTGATTGTATCTAGGTTTAATGGGATTGTGTCATTGTAACTATAATTATTTATATTATTTATGCAAGTTGGAGTTCCTGCGTACTTAAGGATAATACTTCTATTTCCTCCAACTACCCATGCCCGATCATAATCTATAATTTCAATTTTTACTAATATCCTCCTATCAGTCGGAAAATCTTGATGTGACCAATGCTCTCCTCCATCTTCTGTATATAACATTTGCCCTTTTCTTCCAATGCTCCAACCATAGCTTGGATTAAAAAAAGAAACATCCCAAAAATCGAGTGTAGAATCTGGCAATTCAATATTTTCCCAGGTATTTCCATTGTTTACTGATTTATAACAAATGCCAGTGCTACTCATTCCTCCTACTAAAATACAAGTATCAGGTCCTAAATAATCAATTCCTCCATATCTGTTATTATTTGGAGTTCCAGGAGTAACATCATCCCAAATATCACCATCAATTGTTCTTGCGACGTTTTTTCCTAAGAGCCATACATTTTGGGTGTCAAAAAATGAAACATCAAAATTGAACTCATTCAATGGATTGAAAAATGAAAAATGGGATCTCCATGTTTTTCCTCCATCTTCAGTCTTCCAAATTTCATCAAAAGGTTGTACAGAGTGCCAACCTATTTTACCATCAACTATTTTAAATGGCCCGTAAATTATCCGTCTTCCTCTTTCATCAATTGGTAGGTAATAATCCCAATCATCTCCATTGTTATAAGAATAAAATAGAGTGTCACCAGGAGACCAAATCCAGAGAGAGTCTTTATTAAAAACACTTAAATGTATAAAATCAAATTTTGGGAAGGTCTTTTTAGGCTCCCAAGTATTTCCTCCATCAGTTGTCCTCAATGCAACCGCTTCTCCAATAATCCAACCATTTAGTGAATCTGCAAATTGAACATCTTGGAACGATCTATCTTCATATCCAGGGATAATTATTTCCTCCCAACATTGAGAATAACAGGAGATAGAAAGAAAAATCAATACTATGATAAAAGATGTTTTCATGAAGGTTTAGTTTTCGAAAGACTCGTATTTTATTTTAAATTTATTTGTATTCTATGGGATTTGCAAATAAGGTAATGTCAAATAAGTTTTATTTATTGAGAAAAACTTAATTAGTAGAATTTCTATGCAAGTGATAAATACCATTATTTTCAAAAAAAGGGTATAATTTACATTTTCCAATTTGAGTAAATGTCATATTAAAGAATTTATTAATTAGCGATGAAATTAAACGTTTCTTTAGACACAAGTGTACTTAGACGCCATAGGTCATTGAAATCAAACGAAATACTTTTACTAGCAGAACTTTCGAGGATCGGCGAAATCAATTTTTATCTTTCAAAAATGGTATTATCTGAAATTATTTCTCAAGAAAAGGATGAAATTCAAACTGAGTTTAACAAGATTTTTGGAAGTTTAAAAAATCTCAAAAGGAAAAACATATTAGATGAAAATACCTACAATATTGAGTTTGATAAGTTTAAAAAGAAATTAGAAGATAGCTTAGAATTAATCAATCTTAAATGGAAAGATTTCAGAATTCAATACAATATTAAGCTAGTAGGCTTTCATTCAGTTAATCTTGGAAATGTAGTTGAGGATTATATTGAGGGTCTGCCTCCATTTAGGGGTAAAAAGAGTAGGAATGATATTCCTGATGCAATAATCATAAATTCATTAAAAAATCTAAATATTGGGACCTTCCACTTAGTTTGTGATGATAATGGAATTATGAGTTGTGCCGAAAATGATGATTTTTTTCATTTTTTTCGGTCCTTAGAAGAATTGTTTGAAATACCTCATCTAGTTAAATCGATTACTTACCTTCAACAATTAGGTGAATTTGAAAATGCTTTTAAAATCATCAAAGGTTATGATGATTTTTTAAAAACTTGGGTTAAAAAACAGTTTTTATCAAGCCTGCCACTTGAGGTTATTAATAGGAATGGGGAAAAGAAAAAGATTAATGACTCTATAAGTGAGGTTTTACACTTTAATTATGTTGAAATTGATTATGATAAGGCCAGGTTACACCAAGAGAATTATTTATTTTTTCCTGTTATGGTTGACTTGAGATGCAAGGTTTTGGCTGCAATGACTAAGGATGAAGCTAATAAAGAAATGGAAATTCCTGCGTATGAATTAATGAAAGATTTAATTTCTTTTGTGGAATATGATGATCATTTTAAAAGAGTAGGAATTTATTCTGGAACATTAAAAACAACTATTAAAATTGATGTAAGCAAACCATTTTCATGGTCTGAAGAAAAGATATCCTTATTAGAAGTTTATAAAAACCTATTAATAGAAGATTCTTTTCCAGAATTCTTTTCCCGATTTTTGGGTAAGGACTATAAGGGCTAGAAAATGAAATTTTGAAATTAATTCATCTAAATCATTCTAACCAATCTTTTTAAAGTTTTTAAATATCTAATTCTACGGCTTCTTCCAATTTCATTCGTTTAAATTAATTTTTGCTTTAATCTTGAGTTCAAGCATTTCTTAGTTTATAGATATTGTTCGTTATCTCCTGTAATTCAATAATTTAACACTTTTATTTTTGTGTTATAACATTGCAAATAGTAATTTTAGGATATTCATTAACCCTAAAACCGATTACTATGAATTATTTAACACGAATTTTCATTTTGGGAATTTTCCAATTCATTACAGTTTTAAATTTATTTGGACAAGGATTTTATTGTGAATCAGAAGAAAGCTCAACAGAGGCTTTACTTACCGTTAACTGTCCATTTAACCAAATTACAAATGAAGATCTTTCTTTAATGTCAATTGTAAAAATCCCTACAAGATTTCATTTTATCTCAGATACTAACAGTAATGGGGATACGCTAAGTTTTCATTGTAATATGGGTGGAGATACTAATCTTTATGCACCATTAGTTGTACAAAAATTGCTTGGACAAGCAAATGAGTATTTTGAAGAGCCGCGCGAGAATAACGTTGGAAATCCTGGTATAGTCAATGATACACGGCTCAGATTTACATTAGATGGTGATAATTCAAGCCCATGTGGAGAGTCTATTTTTATATATCCTCCAGGAGTTGCACCTAATACTTCAGATGAAACTGTTTTGCATTTTGTTTTTATAAATGATAATTCTAATCCAGGAAATATTGGAGGATATGCTGGGAACCCAATTTATGTTGTTAATTTATTGAGTTTTTATATAAATCAAACCTCTAGATACTTTGATTTTTTTCCACATAATTGGTCGAGAGTTTTGTGCCATGAATTAGGACACAATCTTGGATTAGTTCATGCTTTTAGCTGTTACAATGACTGTTATGATATGGACTATTCAGTAGAATGTGGCGGGCAAAGTTGCGATTCATCAAACGTTAAAAAATATCCAGGTACAAACATTAAAATGAGTTGTGTTGACCTTATAGAAATAGATAAAAGTAATGGTGATACATTAGATTGTACGGACACTGGAGGTGGTGCTTTGGAATGTTGCTATTGTACATCTGGAGCTACAAATAATCTAATGGGATATGGAGGGGAACAAATTGCTCTTACTCCATGTCAAACAGAAACAATGTGGAATAGACTTCTTGCAGTGCCATTTGATTCTAGGAATTATTTTAGGTATTGTGAAGTGCCCGATACCAATTTAATCATAGAATCAGGAACTAGCATTACTTGGACAAGCCCAAAATTTTTAAATAGAGATGTAATTGTTGAAGGAGGTGCTACTTTAACAATTCAATGCGAAGTCAGAATGGGAGAAAGTAAAATTATTACTGTTAATCCCGGTGGTAATTTGATTATAGATGGAGGAATTGTTACTCATCTTTGCGGAAGTGAATCTACATGGGCTGGTATTAATGTTGAAGGTACAGGACTTTTCACAACAAGCGGAAGAGTAACGGTAAAAAATGAAGGAAGAATTGAATATTCAAGATTAGGAATAACATCAATAAACGGAGGAGTTGTAAATTGTAATCAAGCTATTTTTTATAATAACTCTAAAGGAATTGGATTTCTTCAATGCCCAGGGACAGGGTTTCAATTAATTACTAAAACCAAATTTTATATCGATGATGATTTGCCAGGCGATTTTTTAAGCCATGTAACTGCTTATAATATTAGAGGATTGCATTTCTCAAAAGATACTTTTTTAGATATTAGGAGTAAACCAGATACACCAGGTAATGGCATTTATAGTTGGAATGCAGATTTTAAAGTATCCTCGTCTTATTTTGAAGGATTATTAAATGGAATTGAAGCCTTTACTAAATCTAGTACTCCAAATACTTTCCAAGTAACGGGCTCAACATTTACTGATAATGAATCAGGAATAAGAGTTGATAAAATAACAGATTATAAGATTACCAAAGATACATTTAACATTGCAAAAGTGAACCTTCCCGGACTTCCCGAGATGAGCCATGGAATTATTGTTTCTAATAGCACTAGGTATAGTATTTTTGAAAATTACTTTTTAGGAGGAAGTGGTGTTGAAGAAAAAGTTGGAATATTAATTAAAGATTCAAAAGATGATCCAAATACTATCCGAGATAATATGTTTATTTATTTAGACATTGGTAATCTCGCTGAAGGTTTTAATGGACAACTACTGTCTCGTGGTTTAAAATATTTATGTAATAAAAATGATTCAGTAAGATTAGCTGATTTTCAGGTGCAAGGATTAGACAAGACAAAGGGTATAGATCCATACCAATCATTATCTCCAGATTATTCTGCAGGAAATTCTTTTACTCAACTTTCATCTGCTTTTGATTTTGAAAACAATAATTATCCAATTCAGTATGGTTATGCAAAATTAATCCCTTCAGAAGAACCAATTTACTACTCAAGGTTAAGGCCAGTCGAAATGGATAGTTCTGGATGTGATTTTATAGAACAACCAGATTTTCCTGATAATCCTAATCAAGAAGATGTAAATATAAGAACAACAAGGTTTAACACTTTTCTTGATATTTATAATGTTAAAACAAATCAGTTCAATAATCTAATTGATAATGGTAATTCTCAAACTCTTTTAGATTATATATCTCATCAACAAATTGGAGTTTATGATACTTTATTACAAATTTCTCCATGGTTGTCAGGATTAGTTTTAAACGAAGTATTGAAGGATACTTTTCAATTTTCTTCTAATCAAATTACCGAATTATTAGCCTTAAATCCAGAAGCAACCTTTAGATATTCACTTTATGAATTAGCTCAAGGAATGGAATATTTTTCTTCATCTCAACTAGATTATGTTGATTCTCTCCTTTTTATTCCTTCAATTAGATTAAATGCTGAACTTGAAATGAATTTGTATAAGTTAGAGATGCAAAAAGCTAGTACTGAAGCTCTTCATTTTATTAAAACAGATTCCAGCCTTTACAATGTCGATAGTATCTCCATGTGGTTATACAGAAATGGGACACTTAATTCTTATTATGAATTAATTGATTTATGGTTGGCAGAAAAGGATACAATTAGCGCGAATTTAGTTTTTGATAGCATTCCTATTGTTTTTTCCTTGGATTCTAGTCTAAATGAAGAATATGAGGGATATGAAATTCTTTTTAATTTGGAAAAAGAATTAATAAATTCAAACAAATCATTTTTTGAATTAGATTCAATGGAAGTTATAGAACTTGTAGATTACGCTGAGTCAGATTCATTATTGGGAAATCTTTCAGCAAGAAATATTCTAAACTTTGCCCATGGTTACAATTACAAATTGATGGTTGAGATTGAATACCCAGACGAAATTAGTAGGACAGGGAATAGAATTGATCAAAAAACTCCTAATGATTTAGAAATCAGTCAAATTTCTGGTCCAAAAAATTTAAATGTATCTCCTAACCCAGCATCTCAATCGATTACTATAAATTATAAAACTCCGGAATCAATTTTAAAAGGAACAATACTTTTGAAATCCATATTAGGAAAAAATATTAAAAGTTTTCCTATTAGCGCTGGTGAAGGTCATTTTACCTATCAAACTGAAGATTTACCAGACGGTACGTATATTATTTACCTAATTGCCGACAAGAAGATTCTTGAAGTCGAGAAAATTTTGATTTTGAAATAAGTAAGTTTAACTTCAGGGAGTGTGATACCACACTCCCTTTTACTTCCAATTAAAAATCTTTTACATGAAAATTCAATTAGTACTTTTATTTTTTATATTGAACACTCATGTATATATATTTTCTCAAGGAACATTTAATACAAGGTTGGACGTTTCTGAAGCCTTCGGTACTATAGCAACAAATGTTGAAGTTTCAGATTCTTGTTATTTTATTTGTGGCATTATGGTTGATTCAAGTCAAGTGCTTAGATCCTTTTTTGGAAAGCTTGATTTAAATGGAAATCCTATAAACTTTAAGCAAATTACAAATGACTCAATTGATTTTGAGCTTTGGGATGAAACGCTAAATCGATCGGGGAATTCTTTTTATGTAGCAGGCAGAGGAAATGGTATAAATGGAAGGCAAACCTGTTTTATTAAACTCAGTGCACAAGGTGAAGTCGAATTCCATAAATGGATTCCAAAAGCAACCTACTCATTTTCATATCCTTCTCCTAGGGCAATGACTCCTTTTCAAGGTGGATGGCTATTAGTTGAACAATTTAGGAACTTAGATAGAAATAGGCTCGAAGCAAGGGTTTTACACCTTGATATAGATGGTAATATTCTATGGGAAACCAAATACGCGGATTCCTTTTTTTCATTTAGACCAAGATCAATTAAAATAGACTCTTCAGGTTTTTTGATTGGCGGAGGTAAAGGGAATTTAGATTACGTTTTACAAAATCAGCATGATCAAACAGTTATTTTAAAGTTTGGAATGGATGGACAATTAAAATGGAAATTTGAATCTCAACCCGGATGGTCTTCAGCAGAAAGTATAGAATTATCAAATGATGGCGGACAAATTATAGGGGCAAGAAAAGGGATTCCGTTATACGTAAATTCAAGTGTAGATTTATTCCAAATTCAGCATTTGATAATTAAGCTTGACAAAAATCATAATGTAGAATGGAGTAGGTTGATGCGGAATTCCTATTTGCATGAATTTAATAATTTAGAAAAGGTTATTGATACGAAAGGAGGTATAGTTTATTGTGGTCATTTAAATGATGAAACTGTTGGGTTTTTAGGTGTTTTAGGCAAGGTGAGCCATTCGGGTGATAGTCTTTGGATGAGATCTTTTATGTTTGAAACAGACTCAGTTTACTGTTACGGCCATATGCTTAATGATTTAGAAATGACAAGTGATGGAGGATTCGTGTTTACTGGCCAAACCCAAGATGGAACACCGCCAAAATATCAATATGGATGGGCAGTTAAAGTTGATTCTTTTGGATGTTTAATTCCAGGATGCCAAATATCAAGTACAGAAGAGCCTGATTCAAAATTTGAAGTTGACCTTTCGATTTACCCGAATCCGACTTCTAATTTTTTAAATTTTCTTATTAGGGAACAAGCAGGCAAAAATTTAATTTATAGAATAACAAATTTAGAAGGGAAGGTCATGTATAGAAATGAAACAATAAAATCTGATATAACTTATGTAGTTCCTGTAAGTTATTGGCCGAATGGCACTTATCAATTGCAAATATTTGAAAATAATTTTCTTTTGGGCGCTAAGTCTTTTATAGTTGAAAAGTGACGTATTTATTTTTAGTTTGATATTTACTATTTGAATTATTAGCTTTTAAAGTAATTTATCTAACTCGTCCAATTCAGAATCTTCGAAGTTTTTCAAATATGCATTAGTTATTTTAATGTCAGAATGCCCCATAGCCTGACTAATTAATCCAATATTAGCCTTGTTTTTTTTCAAAGTATTTGCAAAGGTATGGCGAGCTACATAAGATGTAACATTGGTAGATATATCAAGGGTTTCTGCAATTTCCTTTAAGTCTGAATTAAATTTTCTAAGACATTTCTTTAGCCTGTTTTTTATCTGAATTGGGGTTTTATGGAAGTCTGAGAGAATAGGAAATATATATGGGCTATCTTTTTGAAAACCCTCAAATATTGATTTGATATTCTCTGAAATACCAATTGAAAAAAAAGCTCCTGTTTTATCTCTCGTATAGTGTATTTTATTGTCATACAAATCACTCCATTTTAATTGAGCCATATCCTTGAAATTCATTCCTCTTGCATAATAGCTAAATAGGAAAAGGGTATGGGAAAACTGCAAGTGAGGATATTGGCTAGATTCAAAATTTTTAAACTTTTCAATATCTTCCAATGAAAGTGCTCTAGGAGATGCTTTTGATTTCAAGTGTTCTGGGGAATAACCATTTCGATTTATGCTAGAACGGAAAGGATAAAGATTATTATCCAAGTAACCTTGTTTAATTGCCTTGTTTATTATTGCTTTTAAGGTGCGCATATAAACTGAAATACCACCACCTGTGCAACCCCTTGAAAAGAGATGTGTTTCAAACTTGTCAAGGAAGGTGTAATCAATATCAGTGAAGTAAAGATTCTTTTTGCCACTGGTAAATTTTAAAAGGGCATTTCTAGTGTCTCTATACGTATTGCTTGTGCCCGCTTTGCCCTTAGAATTAAAATCCTGGCATAATTCATCTATGAATTCAAAGACGTTAGTATTCTTTTTATCTTTTAAAAAGATTTCTTTGAAATAGGTGGGTGTTACAGGTTTGTTTTGAAGTTGAATGGTGTCTAAGGTTTTTTCAGCTTGGATTTCCTTTTCCCTGAGGATTTCATTTTTAGCCTTGTAATTCTCTTTATTTCTTTTGAATCTGCATTTTGCTTCATCCCATTCATTTAGATGTGCATTATAACCTAAAGAAATGCGAAATGGCTTTCTATCCTCTACAATTTGAAGCATAACTGGGTGTGATCCATCCTTTAAAGTTTTAGATTTGTATAGGACTATTTTAAACGTAGCCATCTTTAGGTTAATTTATTAGTGTAAGCTATGGTGTAAGCAAAACTAACAAATTATTTATAAATAAAAATAGGAGAAAATAGAATAAAATGACCTAATTTATTCTATTTCAATACTTAATGTGATAAATAATAATGAAAGAAAAATAAGAATAGAAAAGGAAAACTGACTTACAAGCAGGGGGTCGGAGGTTCGAATCCTTCTGCGCCCACACTTAAAAAGTAAAGGGGTTTCGGTTTTTTCCGGAGCCCCTTTTGTTTTTGTGGTGGCAACATAGTGGCAACAATCAAAAAATTAAATACATCTTTGACTACAAAGAAGTAAACCTAATCAATTTCGAAAAGTTTATTTTTTGCCTAATGTCAATAGAATTATTTTTCCTCCTTCACACAAAAAAGCCTGCTGATTTAATTAAGATTTTTTGAATCATAATTTTTGATTACCATCTCCTGATTTTTTAATTCTCTCTTTCCAAACCCCCAAAGAAAAATTTCATCTAACGATGTAGAAAGTTGAGTAACAAAACTCAACATAGGCTCCTGGAAATCAACAACTTAACTTGTAAGCCCAATTATGGGCAAATTATACCTTAATTATTGCCTGAACAATCAAAAAATCCCCTTCCAAATAAAGCAGGAGATCAATTAATTCCTTGTTTTTCCACTTGTTTTAAAATGTATTCTGCATCCAATTCAAGCAAATTTCAGCCAGATATTTTATCTTTGGAACTGGTGAAACGTGCTTTATTATCTTATTAATTAAATCATGGTTTATACCATTGAAGCATTCGAGGAGATTTTATCTTCTGCTGATTTATGAGGGTTTACGAAACCCCTCAAGGGCGTTCCTGGACGTTATGTTGTTTGATTAACTAACAACTCAGTACGGAACTTGGAAATGCTGGTCGCCCAGGCGAAGTGTTTTGACAAGTTGTATTCAACACTCACTTTAGGTGGACGAAGGAAACCTGAAACGGGTGTAGTGTACATCGACATCGGTACGACGACTGACGACTGGACCATTGCAAAGGCCTTAGGTAGTTTTTATGATCAGAGAACTATCCGGGACAGCCACGAGTGTGTTAACATTCCTTTATAAACCGCAAAACAAGAAGCCTCCTCGAGGCTTCTTTTGATTTAAGAATGATAGATAGTAATCTTATAGATTCCATCTTGATTGATTTCTTCTTGTGCTACTTCTTCTCAAATAGCCAGGTCAAGGATTTTTGTAATCATTGTGTTTGTATTTAATAATAAAGTACCCACCATCCTATCCTTTTTATTTTTCTTGTCAATCTGAAATTTGCTTTTTGTCCCAAAAAATCTATACTCAGCTATTTATATTTTTTTGTAAATATCAATGGGTTTAGAAGAGAATAAGGTCCGGCTGGATTCCTTTGAAAGGAATGAAAAAATGAAGGAGTTTATTACAGAGAGAATGGCAAATTTAACTGAGTCATTGCAAACAAGTTTTAATATCAACGAAACCCAATCAAAAACTCTTGGGGTAGGTATAAAAACGGCTCGCCTGAAATTGGAAAAAGGTAATTTTGACGATTGTTGAATATTGATTAGTAATGAGTTCGCCACACTTTCCAGATCTATGGATGAAGTGACTGAGGCAAAGAAAATTCAAAATTCATTGCACTATTATCAAAGATTGCTGAAGGCCTTAAATGATAATCCTAATGAAGACTCAGACCCAGATGGCGTGTTCAATTTTTATTTGGAAGCTGAAAAAATCCTAAAACGAAAAGCTGAAAATCCTAACCCAAGAGAAAACCGAGAAGCCTCTACTAAAGCAAGCAAAAAGGATGTTTTCGATGAATTATCTCGTGAGTAGTTTGTAAAATTCACTTAAATCTCAAACCTCACAAAATACAAACCTATCCATCATATTCTGAAAATAAACATCATGCTCCATCCTCTCCTTTAGGGTTCTCATGACTTGTTCTTTTTTGAAAATATTAATAACGCGGTTGCCAATTTCCAAGTCATATTTGATGGAAGGTGAGCCAATCTTCATAGCCTCTACATATGCTCTCATTTGTTCTTCAATTCTTTTCACTTCATGGCCATTATGATATTCAAGGCAGAATAAAAATTGTTTTCCATTTGGCGCCTTAACCAAAAAGATACTATCCGCTTTTAAGTAGCCTCTTTCTGTAGCTATTTTTGTAGCTGCTTCTCTACTTCTTTTTAACTCTACTTTTTTACCGGCGAAATACTGATCATAAAAAAGAACCTGATAGCCTCTACTTTCCAAGTCCTGCTCAATGTCTATTCTGATCCTGATAGTCTCAATTCTATGGAAATAGTCAGAACTGAAAATTCTGCCTCCAATGGGAAGATTTACTTCTTCTTCAAGTAAGTCATGCTCTCTGATCAAATATCTTTTTCCCTTTTGTTTGAGGTAATAAATATCCTCCACTTTGCCGTAAGTAGGACTGTAACCAAATTTTTTCTGACCCACCAGATTCATCTGTTTTCACGTTAAAGCCTTCATCAAATTTGTAAAATGGTTCCTGCTTACATCCAGGCCTACTTTATCAAACAGGGATCTGGTCAAATACTTGTGTTTAGCCAATTGTTCTAAAATGAAAACATACTTGTCGTTCATACCTTCCTTTTATAAACTAAATCTAGGTGTTGGACACGCTTCCTCCAGCTCTCTTTCTCTTCGGTCCTCCGGTAAGTCATCGAGTCGTTCCATGTCTTTATTGTCCGGTAAAACAGGTTTGTAGCATCCGGAATCTTTGATTATGCGGTTGTTGATAGAGGCTACCTTTCTTGGGGATAGTAATAATGGACTTCCTTTTCACAAGGTATCTTTTGTCTTTATTTTGATGGTTTTCTTGTCTCCGCTCTTTATCCGGAATTCATGTTTTCTGGTTCTCATCAGTTCCTCTACCGGGATATCCACCTCCTTGCTCATTGGGTACAAAGTGGATTGTCCATTGGCTCCTAATATTTTTACATTGGTATTGTTAAGGATATTGCGTTTCAAAGCTTCCTGATCTCTACCGGAGATCAGATTTTGTGTACACAATACCAGGTGCAAACCATATTTTCTGGTCTCCTTCAATATTACATTCAGACTGTTCCCACTCAAAAAGGTATCTGCCTCATCAATGACCAGGTAGATCTTTTTCCTAAACTGGGGCGGCAATTTTGCTCTCCTGATGGCTATGCTTTGAAGTTGTGCTATTATGAAACGTCCAAAGGTTTCGCTGACATCCTCTCCTAACTTCCCTTTACTGAGATTGAAAAGGACCACCTTGCCTTGGTTGACGGAATCTTCCAGGTTGATAGTGCTGATACCGGAGGAAGTAATATTGTAAAATACTTCGCTGTTCAGCAAACTCAAAAGCTTGGTGTAAATGGATCATTTGGTACCATCGTAAATTTTGTTTTCAAACTCATATTTGAAAAATCTTTTGTGGGTTTTTACGGCACTCCTCTTCCCTTCATTGAGCCGTCTTTCATATCTGTATTTACTCATGAAGTCCTGCAGGTCTTGCAGGGTACAGGTTTTCATTTTTAAAAGAGTATAAATACATGGCTTTAAAAGTGCTTTCATATAATTGGTCAATCTTGCCTCCGGTATCATTTCACCAAATACCCTGACCAGCTGCTGAGTAGTCAATTCAATCCCCTCTTTTGAATTGTCCCGGACCTCTAGCGGATTGATACAAGGTATCATGTCCTTTCTGAGAAAGGGTGAGATATATTGCATCCTTTCAAAGTACTTATTGGCTAGGTCGAACCTCTTGATGGTGTCGACCATATCTCCATGGGGGTCAAGTACAACTATGGAAATATGCTCCTTTTTTTTGGACTGATACCGTCGTCCATAGACCAGATTTAATATATAGGAAGATTTTCAGGATCCGGTTTTCCCAGTGATGTAGCAATGAGATTCTAAGTCTTTATGAGGGGTTTTGTCAATTAGTTGAAGGATCTGGTACCTGGCATAAAATCTTATTTTCAATAAAATAGCTTCCAGGAGTTCCCGGATTCCCAAACAAATTTTCTTAGCTGTCTTATACAAAAGTTGCTCAATCATCACTGCATTTTAAATCGTAAAATACCGGGATTTAGCCTGTGCACTGTTGCACTTTACAAACCCTTTTATTACAAGGTTTTTGTAATCATTTTGAAAGTCAATTTACTATATTTTGAATCCAAAATAATAATCTCGGCCCCGATGTCAATTGCAGAAATTAATTCAGTATGCTTTCAGTAGCTGATAAGGCAGTATTTAACTTGACAGTGAAATGGTTTTGTATATATTCAGAATAATTACAAAAGTCTTACTCAGATTTACACACTATTACAAAATACAATGAAGTTCAAGTTGCCAAAGGATATTGCACACCAATTTAATGTGTCTCAAAAAACCGTGTACAATTACCTTACAAAGTATAGTGACAAAATCACCTCTAAAAGAGAATATTGAAAGACTTATGTAAGTGTTGAAGACTTTCAAACCGTTTTACAAAAAGTTTACACTCAAATACCTAGTGAATTGGATGAAGCCAATAAAAAAGCGCCTTCTGAATCGGTGTGAAGCAATTTTGAAACAGTGTGAAAGGCTACAGAAGCTAAAAATTCAGATTATGAATATATCCTTTCTAAAAATGAAAACCTGGAAAAGGTAAACAGGAATCTGGAAGACCAGGTGCAGAAATATGCCATCATGCTGAAGGATGAAAAGGACGAGAAAAAGGAAATCCAGGCCAAATTCGACCATTTGCAAAAGGAGCACATGGAAAAAATCGAAGCTTTTGGAAATGAAAGAATCCGCTATGTAAAAAAGTACGACAGGCTTCTCATTTTCATATGGGTATTGGTTGTAATGGCCATTTTCCTAGTGCTGCTTTTCAGGTTTTCGGACTTTTCCGGATTGTAAGCCGTTCAATATCGGGTGAAAACCCGCATAAAATGGTTGTCAAATAAGAAATAAGGATTAAAAATCACTTCTAAGTACAAAAGGGGGTACGACTCAAAACGATTTTCCTGAACAGGATTTTTTGCGGTTGATTATATCAAAAATTAAGAAAGTACTTCGGTCATTGTTTACTATAGTTTCATTGTTTAAATGTTTCGGGTAGCTATACTGCTCTATTCAAGCAGCTTTACAAGATGCTATCATAACATTTTCAATATTTATCATAACAAATTCAATATTTGATATAACGGATTCAACATTTGAACATAACAAATTCAATATTTCAAACGGTCCATTCATAACAAATTCAATATTTGAGCTATCATAACATTTTCAATATTTGGTGACCCTAATTATAACAGAACTTGACTTTGGTGTTCTGTTATGTAAAAAGCAGGTATTTATTTTCCAAAATACCCATGACTGCGAAAAATACCATCAAGTTACAGGACAAGGATGCGGTGATAGAAATCAAAAAGCACAGTTCCTTGGTTCAAATGTGAAATATCGCCAGCCTTCAGGAGAGGAAAACCATGAACGCTTTAATCCGAATTGCAAAAGATATGCTCAAAAGGTATGAAAGTGCCAGAGTATTTCAATGTGATATTGGACTCATCAGGCGTTTGGCCGGAATCAATGATACCAGCAACAAAGACCTGAAAAAAGCTTTGAGAAATCTCAAGAGAAATGAGATTGAATACAATGTCCTAAACAAGGATGAAAAGAATTGGGGGATTTTCAGTTTCCTTGCTGAGGCAAACATAAGAGAGCAGTGAAGAGGTAAAAATACCATCGTAACATTTGAATTTCCAACCACGGTGCTCAATGTGATTAAGAATCCAAGAATCTATGTGAAGCTTGACTTGATTATCATCAGAGGATTGGAAAGTAAACATAGCGTTGCTTTGTATGAACTGATGAAAGACTACCAAAATCTGAACCGCTACCGTTGTGAGATTGGAAATTTCAGAAAGCTGATGGGGGTTGAAGATGGGCAGTATTCCATTTTTACCATGTTTAAAAAGAGAGTAGTAGACAAAGCTGTTGCCGAAATCAATGAAAAAACGGACATCCAATTATCTTTTGATTTGGAAAGGGAAGGTAGGAAAGTAACTGCTTTGACTTTCAATGTGAAAAACAAACCTAAAAAGCTGACCTCCCACTCCGACCAACTGGATGGAAAGGTTACTGAAAGATTGAAACAGCTTTGAATCAAGTCACAAATGATTGCTCAATTGAAAAATAAACATGATCTGGAATACCTGTTGGCCAATACTGAGGTGGTATTGGAACAAACCCAAAAACAAACCATCAGCAATCCGACCGGCTATCTTTTGAAAGCCTTACAGAATGATTACAGACCGTTACAAAATGGTGATACCAATGCGCCTATTGACAGACTACCTCATGGTGAAGAGCAGGCTCAAGGGCCGGAAGTCAGCATACAAGATCAAATTGCACAGCTGACCAAAACACTTGATGCGGAAGAACTCAGCATCATCCAACAAAGCTTTTTGATGGAACTAAGCACTAAAGAATTTATGAAAAAAGTATTAGATAGTAAAGGATTTGACCATCCCATCATACAAGGGCAGTGGTTGAAGTATTTGCAGGATTTAGCTTAATTATTTTTAAAAAATGAAAAATTTTGATGCTTGGAACGACCTCAAAAAGCTTGTAAATGAAAGGAATGAGCTATTCTATATCAACAAGAGGGAAATTCGATACACTTATTTGGGTGTGAATATTGGTTTTGAGGAAGATGGCAAATGAGAGGATTTCATAAGGCCGGTACTGGTTTTGAAAAAGGTGTGAAACCTTTTTGTAACGTTGGCCATGACAACCAATGGAAAAGACAATCGACTTTATTACAGGTTGCCGGATGAATATTTCAATAAACCTTCCAGTGTAATCTTGTCTCAAATTAGGATGTTGGACAAATCCAGATTCATTGAAAAAATCGGAGTGGTGGAAAAACCAATTTTTTCAATCATAAAAGAAAAACTTACAGCATTGATTCTGTAAGTCTTTTTTCTCTCCGGCCTAAGCCGGAGGCGGATCCCGAAGGACGTTTGTGTTTTAATATTATGGATATGGACATGAATTGTCAAGGGAATCTGGTGCAAATTGGTGTCTTTTTTACCACAATACAACTTAACCTTTATTTTTGCCGTAGATACAGTAATATCGTCAAAAAATTTAGCAGGAAAACAACACATGCAAAACACCAAACTAACCCTGGCCCAACTGGAATCTTTCCTTTTGAAAGCGGCTGACATACTTAGAGGAAGTATGGATGCTTCCGAATTTAAAGAATACATCTTTGGGATGCTGTTTTTGAAAAGGATGAGCGACCAGTTTGAAGAACGAAAGGGTAAAATGAGAGAAGAGGAGTATGCTCATCTCGATGATGAAACCTTTAACACGCTGGTGGCTGATGATGCCAGCTCTTATGGCGAAACATTTTATGTGCCGGAAGAGGCCAGATGGAGCAAAATAAGATACTTTCATGCCAATGCCGGTGAGTTACTTAACCAAGCGCTTGCTGCTTTGGAAGATAGCAACGATGCGTTGAGAGGAGTACTCAAAGACAATATCGACTTCAACAAGACCAAAGGAAACAAAAGGGTAATACCGGACAATAAAGCAAAAGACCTGATTGATCATTTTGATAAAATAAGGTTGACCAACGATAATTTTGAGTTTCCTGACTTGCTAGGTGCAGCTTACGAATACCTAATCAAGTTTTTTGCTGATAGTGCCGGAAAGAAAGGTGGAGAATTCTACACCCCTGCTCAAGTGGTGCGTTTACTCGTCCAATTGCTTAAACCTAAAATGGGTATGAGCATATACGATCCAACGGTGGGGAGTGGGGGTATGTTGATACAATCTGCCCAATATGTAGAAGAACAAGGACAAGATGCCCGCAATCTTTCGCTGGCAGGACAGGACACCAACGGGACTGTCTGGTCAATCTGTAAGATGAATATGATCTTGCACAACGTGCTGGATGCTGATATTAAGTTGGGAGATACCATCGAAGACCCGCAACATACAGAAGGAGGTACGCTGAAAAAGTTTGACCGCATACTAGCCAATCCACCTTTTTCACAAAATTATACGAAGAAGGACATCAAACATTCACACCGTTTCCGCTATGGTTATGCACCTGAAACGGGTAAAAAAGGAGACCTTATGTTTGTGCAACACATGGTGGCTTCTTTGAAAGAAAACGGGAAGTTGGCATGTGTTATTCCGCATGGTGTATTGTTTCGTGGAGGAGCTGAAAAGGTGATTCGTGAAGGGATGGTAAAAGACAATATTGTAGAAGCTATCATTGCTTTACCACCTTCTTTGTTTTATGGTACAGGTATTCCTGCTTGTATTATTTACATCAACAAAAACAAACCGGACGCTTTGCGTGATAAGATACTTTTTATCAATGCTGATGCTGAGTATGGGGAAGGAAAAGCCCAAAATCTACTGCGCCCGGAAGACATAGAGAAGATAGATACTGTATTTACGAATACACTAGAAATAGATAAATATTCTAAACTGGTGGACTTGGAGGAGATTGAGGCCAATGATTTCAATCTCAACATACGTCGTTATGTAGATAATACGCCAGACCCTGAGCCGGAAGACGTTAGAGCACATCTATTGGGTGGTGTGCCAAAAGTCAGAAGTTGCCACGCAAGAAAAAAACCTACTATACGTTTGGTTTGAAACGGGATGTGTTTTTCAAGGAGCGTGATGAGCGTTATTTTGACTTTCTGGAAAGTATAAGTGAAAAAGCTGCTATAAAGTCAGTAATAGACGAACACGAAGGTGTCAACCGTACCATAGATAGATTTCAGCAAGCAACTAACGGTTGGTGGAACGAAGCAAAAGACAATATCACAAGGCTTGACACCAGACATGACATACCGGAAATCAGGGCTAATTTATTGAATAGCTTCAAGGATAAATTGATACCGCTGGAGCTGTTTGACCAGTTTCAGGTAGCAGGAATTTTTGTGAACTGGTGGCAGCATATTCATACCGATTTGAAGACCATTGCTTCGTATGGTTGGAGCGTGAATTTGATACCGGATACCTATATCAAAGAAGCTTTTTTCCAATCAGAAATGGATGAAATTGAAAGCCTGGAAAATACCATTGCAGATACAGAAAATCAATTGCAGGAAGCTATAGAAGCGGCAGAAATTGAGCCTGAAACAGATGATGATGGTAATGAAAAAAGCCTGACACCAAAATATGTTGTTGAAAGTCTGATTGCAGCAGCTCACGATTTGATTGGGAATTATGTAGATAATCCACCTAAGTTGAAAGCGAGCGCTAAGCCGGAAGGAACTTTGCCTAAAACACTACCCGAAGGTGCCAAGAAGGAAACTATCTCTTACCTATTACAAGCGCACCAAATAGCAAAACTGGATAGTGACCTGAAGAAGTACAAAAAAGAGGTCAAAGAAAAGAGCTACAGATTGGAGGATCTGGTAGATGCGAAAAAGTATGGAAGAGAAGGGATGATCAAATATATAGATGACCTCATCATATTGAGAGAAGCTGAAAAGGCAGCAGAAGAAAAGGACAGCAAGAAAAAAGGCGTACAAAAGAAAATAGATGCCTTAAAAGCTAAAAAAGAATTGGTAGCCGACCTGGTGGAAGCCATTGGGCAGCCAATAAATGACGAAGAGGCGCAAGCTTTAATACTCAAAAAGCACCACGATACTATGCAAGAACAACTGGAACGTTACCTCAATCGTGAAAAACGTGCATTGGTCAGCTTGGTGGAAAAGCTGTGGGATAAGTATGCCGTAAGTAGAAATGATCTGGAATCCGACCGTGAGGATACCTTGAGCCAATTGAATACTTTTTTGACTGCTTTAAATTATCAATAGTATGGGAGAGTGGATAGAAAAAAAATTAGATGAGGTTTGTGATATATCAATTGGTGGTACTCCATCACGCTCTAAACCAGAATATTGGGACAATGACTTTTCGTTCAATAATTATTGGGTATCAATAAGTGATCTTAATCAGAAAATTTGAAAACAGTTTCCAAAGAAAGGATAATGTCAAAAATAAAGAATTCAAATGCTAAATTAAAAGGCTTTTTAGTAAGTTTAGCTTCAATTGGAAATTGGGATCCAGTGTAAATTTGTATACGAAGAAGTTACAGCATTAACATCAAAAGACATTGATATCTTTTTTATATCATGGATTACACTTTTAATTTGGTTCAGGTGTATCAAGGTTAAGGAACTTTGAATAATCGGAATTTAAAGTTAAAAAATCTCATTCAAAATCCCCAAATCCAAAAAAGAACAATCTACCATCGCCACTGTCCTTTCCACAGTCGATAAAGCCATCGACCAAACGGAAAACTTATCGCCAAATACGAAAGAGGATAAAAACCGGACTTATGCAAGACTTGCTCACCAAAGGTATAGATGAGCAAGCGGCAACATCCGCAGCGAAACCACCCATGCTTTCAAGGATAGTCCTTTGGGAGGGATTCCTGGAGTGGGAGGTGGAAGAGTTGAAAAATAAATTTCAATATTATGGATTTACTAACCAGCCAACTACTGAAAAATTTTAAAAACCACTTCAATTACCTGTCGTGCTTAAATCACAAAAGGATTGAAAAGTATACTAATTCAAGTGAATAATGGATAAAAATCCATATTTAAATTATAAAAAAATAGAGTTGTGTTATATTTAAAGACTGACAATCAAATAATTACAACAAATTCTCTTCTAGACATGAATGTAATATACCAATTTTATGGGTGGATACTTTTTTATCCAATTTGACCAGGAAATTCAAAAAACGGCTAGAAAGGACTCAAGTTATTAGAAATCGAAAAAATCAAGTTTCTGGTCTGAAATGATGAATTTACATTCTCATCAAGCCACTACAAAATTTCAAAGCTTTTTACAAAGAATATGTTTGTGTACATTAACAGGTTTTTTCCAAATTTACTTCTTGAGAGTTTTAATACACTGCAAAAGGTTGCTTGTTTATTGCCTCTTTAAAAATGTTGTTTGGGTAAATGTAAAGAAAAATTCATTGACTATGTACTCAATATGTCATATAAAGAGAGAAAACAGCACAAAGTCTTTAAGCATATCTACAAAAGGTAAATCTACTATGCTTTTTTGGCAACTACATCTCATTAAATAAAAGGTAAATCCTCTTTTTATTTCAAAAGCAATAAAGACGATTGGAATAGGGATATCATCACCCTTTTGAGAAAATATTTTTTGGAAAAATTTATGCAGTAGAGGAATTTCAAAATCTTTCAGATTATTTATGGAATGATGGTATCACCTGTTTATAAATTAAGAAAACTGAAGAACAAAAAATCTCAGATTCTATAAAGTTCCTAAGAAAAAGATCTTCATCGAGTCAGTTTATGACGAATTAAAAAACATTTTCCCATTGAACATACCCGGCATCAGATCTTCGCTTTTTGAATAATCTCATCTCAGGGATTTGTGATCAATCTGAAAAAACTACTCCTGAATATCAAACCATAAGAAATAACCAATTACCCTACCTTATGTCTTAAACATTATTCAGTTAACTAAAAAAAAAAAAAAGTAAAACCTAAGATTGGAATATATTGATTACAAAAGATGGTTAACTGGTAACCTCAATTCGATAAAGAAAATTTGTATAATCAATCTTCAGTATTGAAAGCAAAAGAAAGTAATTCAAAGTATTTTTGATGTGAAAGCAGTTTTTCAAAAAATTAATTATTCATGACAGGGAGGTCCAAAATTAAACATATTTATATAAAACTTGCAAAAAAATGTTTTATCTAAGACTATTGAAGAACAAAAAAGGATTTAAAACAGTATTGGAAAAATTAGAAAACAAATCAAATTTATAAAACCAAACTAAAAATTGATAGTGCAAAAAACAGCACTAATGCAAGACCTCCTAACAGGAAAAGTATCCGTTGCACCTTGATGGAAAACGCAGAAGCAACCCTTTAAAACCTAATGATAAGCTTAAGAGACAAAACCGCCACTGGATAGATGAACGCACCTTGTAGAAGAACCTTTTTAAACCAACTGGAAGGACTAGGCTGGCAGGTGCTACGCCTCAAATCTCTTCGGAAGGTGTACAATATCCGGAAGATAGTTGGAGAGATAACTTTAGCCAGGTGATCCTCAAACCAAAGTTGGTAGAGGCACTGCAAAAGATAAATCCGTGGATGGAGCCTGATCAAATAGAGGAGGCTATCAGAACGCTTACGACCTACTCAGCCGGAAACCTGCTGGAAAACAACAAGAACATCCTGGAGCTTTTGCTACACAATACCAGTGTGCACGAAAACCGTCAAACCGGGCAAAAGTCTCCTACTGTAAAGTACATAGACTTTGAAAATCTGGAGAATAACAGTTTTATAGCCGTCTCACAATTCAAAGTAAGGATACTCGGTACCGAAAATCACATCTATCCCGATATTACACTTTTTCTGAATGGGCTTCCCGTAGCCATTATCGAGGCCAAATCTCCAAAGGTAAAAGATCCAATGGGCGAAGCCATCGAGCAGCTCATGAGATACAGTCAGCAAAGGACAGATGAGGTGCTGGAAGGAAATAAAGAGCTGTTTTACTTCAACCAAATCATGGTGGCCACCTGTAGAGATACCGCCAAATTTGGAACCATCACCACTCGTGCAGAAAAGCATTTCTATCGTTGGACGGACCCTTATCCCCTAACGGTCGATGATCTTACCACCGGTTCATCAGCACCCAATGACCAACAGCGTCTGGTAGCCGGTATGTTTAGCCAACAAAACCTGTTGGACATTCTTAAGTCTTTCACTTTGTTTATGACTTTGGGTTCCAATACCATCAAGGTAGTAGGAAGATACCAACAGTTCAGAGCTGTAAAGATGATATTGCAGCGCCTGAAAAACGGGCAATCCCCAAAAGAAAGAGGTGGTATCGTATGGCATACCCAAGGTAGTGGGAAATCACTCACCATGATGTTTCTGGTACGTGAGATGAAACAAGATGAAGAATTGAAGCAATGGAAAATCCTCTTTGTTACAGATCGTACTGACCTGGAAGAGCAGTTGAGTGGTACAAGTGACACCATTGGCTACTCGGTCAAGGTTGCGGACCGCATTCGCAAATTGAAGACCTATTTACCTGGGGATTCAGCCGATTTAATTATGGCGATGATTCATAAGTTCCAGGAAAAGGCTGAGGTAAACTATGGCATTATGGAAGAATTGAATGCCAGCCATAAGATTTTGATCATGACCGATGAGGCGCATAGGACGCAATATTCCATTATGGCGGCCAATTTACAAAAGGCAATGCCCAATGCCACTCATATTGGATTTACCGGAACACCAATAGAAAAAAACAGAAAAGCGCTATGGAGATTATATCGACAAATACACCATGCGTCAGGCCATTGACGATGGTGTAACACTAGAAATCGTCTATGAAGGAAGAACCAGTAACACTGAAATCACGGATGAGTCCAGCATGAATGCCAAATTTGTTGATGTATTCAAAGACTATGAAAAAGATCAGCAACAGGAAATATTAGGATACGCCACGAGAAGGGCATATCTGGAGGCGCAACCCATCATAGAAGAAAAGGCCAAAGACATGGTCAAACACTTTACTGAGCATGTCTTTCCCAACGGATTCAAAGCACAGGTGGTAGCGGAGACCAGAGAAGCTTGTGTAAGGTACAAACACGCTTTTGATAAAGCCTTAAGAGAAAAGGTC
>JAWKLG010000062.1:0-20460 GCA_041392845.1 Saprospiraceae bacterium
CTTTTTGATCGTATAGGTTTTTGTAAAGTTCCAGGCTCCATTCTTTTTCCAATAGTGCAGCCCTGTCATCTATTCCTCCTAATGGAATAATTGCATTCAAGACATCCCTGCCAAACATATAACAAAGGCTACCGGAAAGAAAATCGTTGGTAAATGTTTTCGAAAAAATCTCCGGAAATTTTTCAGCAGGAAGTCTGGTGGTATCTTCAAAAAGGTGATTTTTCAAAGAAACAAAATGGGTTGCTCCAGCCATACCCCCCGATGCGCCTGTCATCATGAAACAATGCTCATAAAATTTAGGGTTCATGTTCAATTCAGACAATACCAGACTGGACCACAAACCAAGTGTCGAGCCGCCTCCTTCGGCTGCTACCAGAAATACATGAAAACTGTCAGTTGTTGACATGCTGCTATCAGCATCGCCCAGTAAATTCCTGTCGGATAACCATTTAGTGAAATAAGAATCCAAATCTACCTTGGACAATGCTGAATTTTGCTCCACTTTTCTTACCTCATAATGCCTGGCAGAGGGCATGTACATGGACAACAGGAAAATTATAATAAATGCCTGGAAAGTAAAATTCCATTTCCTGGTCAAATAGGTGAAAAACGTGAGACTAAAAACCAATAATGAAAGCAATCCAAACAATACACCAAAGGGATACTCAAACAAAAGACCGGGTGAATAAAAACCTAAGTTGAAATATACGAAAGTCAACAAAAGTAATAATGCCAAAATGAGCACCAGGTGGTACAATTTTAATCGATGCAGCCTTGGAAAGCTGGTGATTTTTCTTCTCAGCACAACAAATGCAGAAAACGGAAAAGCCATCAACATCATTCCGATTCCCAGCATCATTAGTCTATTTTGAAGACTTAAATAATAGGCCAGGTAAACGATAACACCTAAAACAATCAACATCAGAATATCCGCAGGCAGGTATTTTAGTTTTAAAGAAAGTTTTTCCCTGGTTTTGTACTTGCGCTCCAACCAACTTAGGAAAAACCCAAAAACGATGATAAGCAGAAATAAAATTGAAACCCGATTCTCAAAAACGATTTTAAGCAGAGAGTCTGATTTTGCGAAGCTTTGGTAATGGATGTTAAGACAAGCGATACCAATTATAAAAAATACAGAAATACCTAATAGACGAGGAAATTGATAGTCTTCCAAAAAGGAAAACATCCAATGCACCTTGTTTTTATCAGGCGTTGGGATGTTTTTGCTGCGTTGCAGGTTATCCTTAACCCTGATTTTTAATTTTTTAAAGGTACTTACTTGCCCGATTCCCACATCACCTGATTTATTACTATCGTCTGTGATGATAAGTTTGGGCATGTACCAAATAAAAAAAGCCAGTAAAGTGGCAAAAGCGTAACCAAGGCCTACATATAAATGTCCTTTAAGAAAACCATCTGTATTACCGACCAAACCTATGAGAATGTCGGAGCCTTGATCCATAAACCAAAGTGCCAAAATCAACACAATACAAACCGCAACACTCCAACCACATTTCCAGGTTATACGAATAAATTGATGGATGATTTTATAGGATTCAAGTCGAAACCAGCGGAAGAACTTTTTCATAACAGGGCATTTAGGTGTATTCGGTGGTCTAATATAACAATACATTTTTGAATTCATGCAGATTTTTTAAATTCCTGGAGATGAAAAGTTTAGAATTGACGGAATTCCAACATTTATTTTAAAAAAATTTCAACCCTTTCATTACTAAAAATGATAACTTGGATTCCACACTCAGTAGACGGTTGTTTGATTCGCCTATGAAAATCTTCATTCTAAACATATTGATAGTATTGTTTTCAGGCAGTGTTGTTTGGAGTCAATCTTCACTTACCATTCGAATTTTGGATGCCCGTGAAGGTATTCCAATTGAAGGTGCTTCAGTTTATGAAATAGAAGCTCAAACCGGAGACATTACCAACAAGGAGGGTGAAACCATTTTATTTCCTGCACAATTTCCAATAGAAATAGCCATTTCTCATATTGCGTATTCTGATACCATTATCGTTCTAAAAAACAATCCTGAATTCCTTGAAATCAGTCTTAAACCTCAAATTACTACCCTTCAGGAAATCATCGTATCATCCAAATCAAAGCGAGAAAACCTTACAGAGGAAAGAAACACCTCCGTGTTGGATTTTACAATTTACAATGACAAAATCCTTCTTTTGGAAGACTATGGCACCTTCGATAAAAAGGAATTAAGCATTTGGAATCTCAAAGGAGACCAGGAACATTCTATTTTTTTAGAAAAAGTAAAAAGACCGCGAAGCATTTTTCGGTCCTGCCAAAACAATTGGTATGTACTTGGAGAAGATGGAGCAGTGTCTATCGAATGGGGCCTCGAAAGCCTTACGGAGCAGGAATTCTCCCCCATCGATACTTTTCAAAAGTTTATTTTCCCTTGTAAATTGAGTTTTGGTGATGAACTCATATTGATGTATTCCACTCAAAATGAGCAAATTCAAACCATTTTTTCAGTCTTTAAACCCACCAACGAAATCAAACGACTGAGGATGATGATGGACCCTGCCCAGGTTGAAAGCTATTTTGCTGACTTATCAAAGATTACCAGAGGCCAGGAAACCAGCAATATTCTGGCAAACAATCGTTTTGAAAATGAAATCATCCGCAACCTGCAAAGTCAAAGTGATTTCCTTTTCAAGGTCGTTTACAAACCGGAATTTCCCTCTTTTCTTTTTAAAAAAGCAAACCACCTTTTAGTATTTGACCCTTTCGAAAAAGAACTGGCTTCCTATCTTGAAGGACAACTTCAAACTTCCCTTCCATTAGATATTTATGAAAATAAAAACTGGCTCGAAAGACTAACCCAGGATCATAAATCCGAAAAAATTTACGCCCTTTTCAAGCACAAAAACGGCCTCAGCCTCGAAGAAATTTCTCCCGAAACCGGCAAGTCCTCCCTATACGCCATCATTGACGCCGACCGCCTCTCCCTGGGAAAACTGGAAGTCTACAACAACACCATGTATTATTTAAAAGACAATCCTGCAAGCACTATAAAGGCTAAGAATTTGTTTAGGCAGAGGTTTTAGAGGGGATAGATTTGCATGGGTTTTGGTAGGTGTTGACTTTAGGGTGGTCATGCAACAAAGGAATGCCGGGTGAGGAAATTCAGAATATCGAGCGTGTTTTTTATCTTGATAACGATTATATCGTGAAAGTTGTAGGAAAGGAAACATTTGGGTTATTAATCAGGAAACAAGGATGGAGATTGATGAGAGGAGTTTAGCGGGGAAAGGGGTTTTGAAGGAAATTTAGCCCCATAATTCCTAATTTCAAATTTCTAAATGAAACAAACGATTTACACAATCGTATTGATTTGAAATTTATCTATGGAGACAGTTGAATACTTAATTGCCAAAGATCCAAAGGATGGATTTAGTTCGGATAAAAATCTTTTTATTTCCTTAATTTCTTCCCATTCAAAAATCAGTTTTAAAGAAAACAAAATCTGGTATGAATCTTCGAGCTTTGATTTTTCAATAGAGGATTATAATGTTCAAAATCCTTCATTAGTTATTTTTCATCTGATTATTCGTTCAGAAAATGATGACCAGAATTTCCAAAAATTAAGAAGAGAAATTAGAAAAATTGTTAAAGCTGTTGGTTTTGAAATTCAGTTAATATGGGACGATGTTTCAAGAAATAGGAGTATTGAACTCTACCCCTTTTTATATAACCTTGAAAACAAACTCAGAAAATTAATTAGTAAATTCATGCTTCTTAATGTAGGGTTAGACTGGTATAATAAAACTTTGTCATCTAAAATTGAAAGGTCGAATAGGCTAGATTCCAATGGTAAGACGCTGAATATTCTTTACGAATTAAATTTTGATGGTCTAACAAGGTTTTTGTTTGATGAATACCCTTTTCAAACAAATTTAAATGCATTAAAGGATGGAATTGATAAAAAAAGCAAAAGTCAAATTTTAAATCTAATTGAAGATTTCATACCAAAGAACAATTGGGCTCGATACTTTTCAAAATTTGTAAAAGTTGATGAATCGAAATTAAAAAATCAGCTTAATGAGATTTACAAAATCAGAAATAAGATTGCTCACAATACTCTAATAACAAATGATGACTTTTCAAAAGGAAAAAAATTGTGCAATGAAATAACAGTTGTAATAGATAAAGCTATTACTAATATTGGGATTATAAAGATGGAAAATGAAGAAATTCTATCAATTTCGAATAGTGCAATTAATTCTATGAACAAGCAATTAAAGATTCAAATAAATGAATATATAAAGTTGAATTCATCATTTGCATTAGTTGACAAGATTTACAATAGTTTGAATGCATTAGGATTAAGTAAATCTTTTTTGGAAACTGCCTCTTCTGGTGAATATTAAATCATTAGAAAGACTGCAAGATTCAAATTTTAATAAATCTGTTCAAAATCATTTAAAAGTAAGGATTTTTCCTTCAAATAGATATAATTTAATTCTTAACTATTATCGATGAGTGAAATTTCTCAAAAAACTTGTGGAATAATTATGCCCATTTCATCTATTGCTGGATGTTCAAGCGAACATTGGCAGGATGTCAGGAAATATAATTTCAAGAGCCGCAATTGAATGTGAATTCAACCCCAAAATTAGTAAGTGAAAGCGAGGATATTGGAATGATCCATAAATCAATTGTTGAAAATATTTTTTCAAATGAAATAGTAGTTTGTGACGTAAGTGGAAAAAACGCCAATGTGATGTTTGAATTGGGGATTAGGTTAACATTTGAAAAGCCCACAGTTATTATTAAAGATGATCATACTGATTATTCATTCGACACTTCACCATTAAAGCATATTGAGTATCCAAGAGATTTAAGACATAATAAAATCGAATTATTCATTAATGAACTTAAAACTGCAATTATAAAGACTTATGCGAGATCAATCGAAGAGGGGGAAAACTATAAAATATTCATTAAGCATTTTGGCCCTTTTAAAATACCTTCAATTGATTCAAAAAATGTAGAGTTCGAGGAGTTTGTTTTAGAAGAACTAAGAGAGTTGAAAAATCTTCAAAAAAACAAAATCATTAGTGAATCTAACAATACTTCTAGTATTTCAACCTTTGGATTTTATTTAAATGATGCAATTTCAAATGAAGAAAAAAATAATCTTATAAACAATATATCTTTTTTAGGTTGGCAATTCGATTTAAGTTCTGATAATTTTCTTTTTTTGGAAGGGCCAAAAAATTTTGAGCAAATAATATATAAAAATGTTAAATCTATATTAGGAAAAAAAATTCGTCATATAAAATAATGGCACTTTGGGCCTACCCCTAAAACGGCAAATCATCCCCATCACCCCCTTTCTTTTCTCCAGCGCCTACACAGCTTCCTTCCTAGCACCTCCAAACAATTCCAGCAAAGTCACCCTTAAAATCAAGTCTGCTTGGAGAATTCCATCTTTGTTTAACTTTTTAAAAATTCAAAATATTCGGAATACTGGCCAGAATGGTAAAGACTGTCATTGTAGAAAACTGAAAATTCTTTAAACCAAACCTCAGGGCATTCATTTTCAATTAGAAAATAGGTAAATTTTAAGGTATCGATATCAACATTGGAGCTATTTAACGAATACGGAAAACCTAAATAGAAGTTCTTTTCGAAAAACGTATCACTAGCTATGCTAGGAAAATCATGTATAATGAAGGAAAAACTACCATCCCCTAATAAAGAATAATTATTTGGAATTTCTCCTTCTTCACTTACAAATTGAATATCTTCTTTATTATAAAATGCCCCATAAGCAGCTATTACGCTTTTTCCAGATGAATCAACAATCGTAAAATAAAAACCACTATCATCAGGAAACAAATGCGAACATTCTTTGGGACCACATCCAACTGAGAAAAGCGTGAAAAATAAAAGATAGACAGCATTCTTTTTCATAGCAAAATATTTAACTAGCTCAATTTTACTAATACCAAATATAAGGTGAAAGGATGAAAGATAAAATCCCTTAAAATACCTGAGTTGCGCCCGTCGCGCTTAACCTTCGCGGCCGTAGCGTGAAACAAAAAAACCAGGAATTGAAATACAACAGTATTTGAAAATAAGACAATTACGTTTTTTAGAACAAATAACTCTTCCGGAGTCGGCGGGTCCTCTCCGAGAGACCCGCCTTAGACGGTAGCTTTTTCTTTTTTAACTGACAAGACAACCCTCCCCCATTCACCCCATCCCCCAAACCCACCATCCAAAATCAAAAATTCATTTTTTCTTTCTTTCCAAATTACCCTTTTTTAAAATACAACTACTTACCTTAGCGCCCCGTAACGACACAAACGAAATCAATGACCAAATACATCTTCGTTACGGGCGGCGTAACATCATCCCTTGGAAAAGGTATCATTTCTGCTTCTTTGGCTAAACTACTGCAAGCCAGAGGTTTCAAAGTAACCATTCAAAAATTTGACCCTTACATCAATGTCGATCCGGGAACCCTGAATCCTTACGAACATGGTGAGTGCTTTGTAACCGACGATGGAGCAGAAACCGATCTTGACCTCGGACACTATGAGCGATTCCTCAATACTTCGACCTCGCAGGCAAATAATGTCACTACAGGAAGAATTTATCAAACGGTAATCAATAAAGAAAGAGACGGTGCTTACCTGGGCAAAACCGTTCAGGTAATTCCTCATATTACCGACGAAATTAAACGTAGGGTTCAACTGCTGGGTGAAGGAGAAAATTACGACATCATCATCACAGAATTGGGTGGTACAGTAGGCGATATCGAATCCCTACCCTACCTCGAAACCCTTCGTCAAATGCGCTGGGAACTGGGTGTGGACAACTGCCTGGTAATTCACCTGACCTTGATTCCTTACCTGCGTGCAGCCAAGGAATTGAAAACAAAACCAACCCAGCATTCTGTAAAGGAAATGTTGAACACCGGTATACAGCCGGATATCCTGGTATGTAGAACCGAGCACAGCATTTCTATGGAAATACGCCGTAAGCTGGCACTTTTCTGCAATGTCGATGTAGGTTCTGTTATCGAAGCACTGGATGCAGAAAGTATTTACGATGTGCCCATCCTGATGCTCAAGGAAAAATTGGACACAGTTGTCCTCACCAAAATGCGCCTACCGGATCGAAAGGAGCCGGATCTCCGCAAATGGAAAGAATTCCTTGGTAAATTAAAAAATCCAACCGGCGAAGTAAAAATCGCCCTGGTCGGAAAATACAATGAACTGCAGGATGCCTATAAATCGATCCATGAGTCTTTTGTTCATGCCGGCGCAGTCAATGAGTGCAAGGTAAATGTCACTCCTATCCATTCTGAAAAGCTGGAAGGAATCAGCTACGAAAAGGACTGCGATTTATTGAAAGGTTACGATGGAATTTTGGTAGCACCGGGATTTGGTGAGCGTGGCATCGATGGTAAAATATTGGCCATCCGTTATTGCCGCGAAAACAAGATTCCTTTCTTTGGAATTTGCCTGGGAATGCAATGCGCAGTGGTAGAATATGCAAAGAATGTTCTTGGTTTGAAAGAGGCTTCTCTACCGAGGTGAATCAAAAACAGAGCATCCTGTGATCGACCTGATGCCTGACCAAGAAAAAATAACCAAAAAGGGAGGTACCATGCGTTTGGGCGCTTACAATTGCGAACTCAAACGTGGATCTAAAGCCCAAAAGCGTATAAATCCTTAAAAATCAAGGAACGCCACCGTCACCGCTACGAGTTCAACAATGCTTATTTAGAGCAGATTGAAAAAGCAGGATTGGTAGCTTCCGGGATTAATCCGGATTCAGGATTGGTAGAGATTGTTGAAATAAAGGATCATCCATGGTTTGTTGGGGTGCAGTTTCACCGGAACTTAAATCTACAGTGGAAGAACCGCATCCTTTATTTGTAGCATTTATCAAAGCCAGCCTTGAAAACAAGGTAGGAGGTTAATAGCTGTAGAGCCTGTTTGAAAATCAATTGCATGAGGTTGACTACCATTTTATTTGGAATCATCATTCTGATACAATTAATGGTATCCTTATATTTTTTGGACGTCCCTTTCTTTTGGGACAGCGTGCAATTGGCTTCCAAACAGGCTCATTTCTTTTATGAAAATGGCTATCAATCTTTTATCCTTCCCAAGGAAATAGACAGCGGGCACCCGCCATTTTTTGGTGTTTTACTTTCCCTTGCCTGGTCGATATTTGGCAAGTCAATGGTGGTATCGCACCTTATCATCCTGCCCTTTGTAATAGGAAGTCTTTTTCTGGCATTTCAATTAGGAAAATCCTATTTGGAAAATGAAATCAGAGCTTTGTTCTTTCCATTACTCCTTCTGACAGATCCGGTTTTGGGAAGTCAATCTATCATGGTAAGCCCTGACGTCATACTGGTGTTTGGCTTCTTGCTTACCTGGCTTGGAATTAGGAAGCGTAAATCCTTGCTCATTATTACTGGCGTTATTTTATTAGGACTGATAAGTATGCGCGGAATGATGTGTGCTGCTGGATTGTTTTTCTTTTCCTTGTTTCCAAACTTTCAGTCTTTCCCAAGTTTAAAAACCCTTTTTAAAAAAGTCCTTCCATTTTTACCCGGTGGTTTTATTGGAATCGGATTCCTTGTTTATCATTATTTGCATACCAATTGGATAGGATTTCATCCTGAATCACCCTGGGCAAATAGTTTCACCGGTGAAGGTCTTGCTCAGATTCCAAAGAATGCCATTATTCTAATGTGGAGGATTGCTGATTTTGGACGGGTTGCCTTGTTATTGGTTATTGGAAGTATTTTCGCTTGGTATATTTTCAAGCAAAAGGCGGGTAAAATAGCCCTGCAGTCCGACTTATTTCCTTTGTTGATTGCACTTTGCCTTTTCCTCTTGCCCAGCTTTTAATGTACAAAGTTGACCGGACATCGCTACCTCTTACCCCTCATGCTTTCCCTCTCCCTGATATTTTTAAAAACGTTGGAACCTTATAGTCTGAAAGATTTCATCCTGGTAAATATCATTGTGCTGGCGAGTTTGATTGGCGGAAACTGGTGGGTGTACCCTGATAAAATGGCTCAAGGCTGGGATGCTACGCTGGGGCATGTACCCTATTATGAGTTAAGGCAAAAGTTGATTCAACATTTAAAAGAAAATAATATTAAACCTTCAGAAGTTGGTGTCGAGTTCCCATTGATTGGCCCATTTGAAATCCATGATTTGAATGGAGAAAGTGAAGGTTTTTCTACTTTTGATCCTGAAAAATCAACCTTTGCTTTGTTTACCAACATCATCAACCAATATTCTGACGAGCAAATCATAACATTTAAATCCAGTTGGGAACCACTGAAGACCTGGAGTTCACCGACTGTACATATGACTTTATACAAAAATCCCAATGCATGGAATGGAGGAAATTGAGTCTGGAAGAATTGAACAGACTGGAAGTAGAAGAATTTAAAAAAGCCGCCAAGATTCCGGTTACAGTTATTTTGGACGATATCAGATCTGCCTTAAATGTGGGTTCCATTTTCCGTACCTCAGATGCCTTCAGGATTGAAAAGATTTTCCTTTGTGGGATAACTGCTACCCCTCCGCATCGTGAAATATTAAAAACTGCCATCGGAGCCACAGAATCGGTAGATTGGTCTTATGAAAAGGAGATCACCGAAGTTTTAAAGAATTTAAAAGAAAAAGAATACCTAATCTATGGGATAGAGCAAACCGAAAACAGCCATTCTCTGGAGTCGTTTTCTCTTCCAAATGATTGCAAGGTTGCCATCATCCTAGGAAATGAAGTGGGCGGTGTAAGTGAAGCTGCGCTTGAATTGGCTGATGGTACCATTGAGATTCCACAATATGGAACCAAACACAGTTTGAATGTTTCGGTTTGTACCGGCATCGTCCTTTGGGAACTTCAAAAACATTTTTCAATCATTTAATGTCCGTATTATGAATTACTGGCTCATTAAATCCGAACCATTTGAATATGGTTACCATCATCTTGAAAAAGATGGCAAAACTGCCTGGGAAGGTGTCCGAAATTATGCCGCCAGGAATCATCTGCGTGCAATGAAAATCGGAGATCTGGCCCTGTTTTACCACAGCCGGGAAGGACTGGAAGTAGTTGGAATCGCCAAAGTCGTAAAAGAACATTATCCGGATCCAACTGCCGAAAAAGGTGATTGGTCCGCCGTCGATTTGCACCGTACAAGACATTGAACAAGCCGGTTAGTCTTGCTGAGATCATAGCCACTGAAGCCTTACAAAATATTCAATTGGTTAGAAATGGACGACTTTCTGTAATGCCTTAGAAAAAGAAGAGTTTGAATTGATTTTGGAAATGGGTGCTGGGGGCTAGGTGCGGGGGCTGGGTGCTAGGTGCTGGGTTCTGGGGTCTGGGTTCTAGGGTCTGGGTTCTGGGTTCTGGGTACTGGGTACTAGGTTCTGGTTTTTTATTTTAAAAAGTGTAATTTTCTGATATTCAAACTCTTTTGTATTTCAATTCCTGATTTTTTGGTTCACGCAACGGCTGTTGGCTGTTGGCTTTGGCCATTGGCTGTTGGCCATTGGCTTTTGGCAGTTAGATCCTTCATGGGAATTTCCCATATTACAATTAGAATAACAGGTGGAGGAGCTTTTCAACTGGTATTTGTGGGATTTACGGTTTACGGTTTACGATTTACGAGGCCTTTAAACGAAAAGCGAACTCCGAATGGCGAACAGCGTAACCTCCAGACAATCAGGAGTTTATTCGAGCTGTTATATGATAGATCACCCGATTTAAAAATATGCTACAAATTTGCAATCATTTTATCGTTCCAGGGTTGGCGCAGCCACAATCTGGCTTTTGGCTGTTGGCCATTGGCTTTTTGAAAATCAAGCGTTCAAAGGAACTCTTTGCATATTTTTATTCATTTGGGCGTTCCAGGGTTGGCGCAGCCAACCTTAATGTCTCCACCAGAACCCAGTACCTAGCACCTAGCGCCCAGTACCCAGAACCCAGAACCCAGAACCTAGCACCCAGTACCCAGTACCCAGCAACCAGCACCCAGCACCCAGCACTTACCAGTAAATCCAATGGCCCCTTACACCTCCGGTTGATCGGAATTCCAAAGCAGGTGCGGGAATTTTTATCCAATTCAATGTTTTGAACAGGGTGTTGAGCCATTTTTTGTTGGTCCTTATTTTGGACAAATCAATATCCAGACTAAGCATGTATCTGCGGTATCTGGGGAATTCATTTGCATTTAAAACAAACCTGTTTCCGGTATCGTCTGTCCATTCATTGGCATAACCACCAAATAGATTTCCAGCACCATATCCTACCGCAATGTTTAACCATTTTGGGAAAGAAGATTTATCCCTTTTCGAATAAATGACCAGGGATTGACAGATAGCCAATTGGTCTGAGCATTGTAATCTTTTAAAAACAATTCAGCAAAACTGGTTCCGTACAGGTCATTTACCCTACTTTCGATGGTAGTGGTCGCCTTTTCGTTTTCTGAAATAATTAAATAGTCCGGATAATTGACCGAATGAGAAGAAACCTTGGTAATTATCCTTTGCTCTTTCCAGGCCCATTCCTGACCCAGGAAAAGCAGGGTCCCACCGGTATTAAAGGCAACATCCCCCCAACTGAATCCCCACTTATCAGAAAATCCATCCATTACTTCTACGGTCATTTGAAGTCCTGTTCCTACCAGAGCTCCCGTTAAAGCCGCTTTTTTGCGGTTCATACCGGTCCACAGAGCCCCTTCAAAGCAATAATTAGCATAGATGTAGGAAGTAAAAAAATGACCTGCCTTGTCCACCTGTTTCCACTCCCCCCAATCATCAAAAGTATGAAAATCAGAGATGGGATAATTTTTATACCATTCATTCCATAATCCAACAGAGGCCGAGCCGTAGATGACCGCACCAATTCCTGCTATGGTATAAAATCTTGTTTTATGGAAGGTATCTGCTTTTTCAAAAAAGCTTAAGTTTTCCTGTTTTACTCCCACCTGGGCTGTCATAGCAATCCAGTGAAGGTGTAGGAAAAAAACCGAAAGGAAAACAGGTAAGAAATGCTTTTTGGGGAAGTTCATTCCTATTTTTTAAAAGGAAAATATATTCAACAATTCAGGAAATACGATTACTAAGAACAAAAATACAAGCTGAATAATAACAAAGGGGATAATTCCTTTGTAAATGTCTTTGGTACTAACATCTTTCGGTGCCACACCTTTTAAATAGAAAAGAGAAAATCCAAATGGAGGTGTAAGGAAGGAAGTTTGCAAATTCAGGGCAATCAAAACTCCAATCCAGATCAAATCCATTTGCATACCGGCGAAAACAGGGGCGACCACCGGCACTATGATGAAGATAATTTCTATAAAATCTATAAAAAATCCGGCTATGAAAATTACGACCATTACAACGCCGAGAAAGACATATGGTGACAATTCGGAATCAAGAATTAAATCCACCAAAAACCTGTCGCCTCCCATTCCCCGAAATACCAGAGAAAAAGTAGTAGCTCCAAGTAGGATAAAGAAAACCATACTGGTGAGCAGTGTGGTTTCTTTCATAACATCTTTCAAAACCTGAAAATTAAATTTTCCCTGACCTACAGTTAGAATTGTTGCTCCAAAAGCACCAATTGCCGCCGCTTCGGTAGGCGATGCAATACCTTTAAATATGGATCCCAACACGGCAATTATTAATACAAAGGGCAATACGAAAGCCTTAATAGTTTGGATAAACAGACTTCTGCCCTGTTCACTTTCTTTCAAATCAAATTGATGAACCGGAACTGCCTCCGGTTTTATTATGCTAAAGCCTATTACATAGAGAATATAAATTGCTACCAATAAAATGCCGGGACCAATAGCAGCAGAAAACATTGCACCAACATCCACCACCTGAGCACCTGAATAATTGCTAAGGGTATCAGCCAACAAGACCAAAACTATGGAAGGAGGAATGATTTGCCCCAAGGTTCCGGAAGCGGCGATGGTACCGGTTGCAAGTGGAGCTGAATATCCTTTTTTCAACATGATGGGCAAACTGATAAGTCCCATGGTAACTACTGTGGCTCCTACGATTCCGGTGGACGCAGCAAGTAAAGCGCCGACAATAATTACAGAAATGGCAAGTCCTCCCCGAAATCGCCCAAATAATCGAGCCATGGTGGAAAGCATAGACTCTGCGAGTCCGGACTTTTCCAGCATAATCCCCATAAAGATGAAAAGCGGGACTGCAATTAAAACCACATTTTCCATAATTCCCTTCATTCGCAAAGGGAGCAATTCGAAGAATTCAGGACCGAGGAAAATGGAGCCGAAAATTACAGACAATCCACCCAGCGTAATTGCTACCGGATAACCGCTCAAAATCAGAAAGAAAACCAATCCAAATAAAACCAAAGCCATCCATTCCATAACGATTAGTTTTCCCGGGTTTTATTGTTAAAAATAAGATGAGCCGACTGAATAATTTGCGCCATTCCCTGTAGCAATACCAGAATGAACCCTACAGTTATAGCACCTTTTATAATAAATCTGTATGGCAATCCACCCGGATTAGGAGAACCTTCATTTTGAAGAAAGGAAGTAGAAGCATAATCCAGAGAGGTCCAAATGATTATCGAACACCATGGAAGTAAAAAAAGGATCCCGCCTATTAGATTTACCCAGGCCTTTTTGATTTCTGTTTGTTTAGCGTACCAAAGATCAACCCGAACATGGCGGTCTTCCTTTAAAGTGTATCCGGCAGCCAATAAAAAGATAAGAGCATAAAGGTGCCATTCCATTTCAGAAACCCACACTTTGGTAAAGTTGAAGAAATACCGGGTAAGTACATCGTAGGTGAATAAAAGCACCAAAACCAAAGTCAACCAGGAAACAGCTTTCCCAATTACTACATTTGTTTTTTCAAGTAAATAAACGAAATTCATAGGCCGGTTTCAGATATACATTTTATTACTGAAAGGTAAGATTCGGATTTTAAATTTCAATTCGAAAAGGGATATTTCATTAAAAATTACAACAAAAAAAGGCACTACAGAATCCTGCAGTGCCTTTTTTTAGAATAAAATTAATCCTTAGTTGTTCTTAAAGTAAGATTCCAACTCCTCACCATTTTGAACTTTATCCAATCTTTTTTTGAATTCGTTGGACTTTTCAAAATCAGAATTTCTAGCGTAAATTTCTTTTAATGCTATCAAAGTATTGATATCGCCAGGACTCATCATCTCACTTTTTTTGAAGTAAGGAAGCGCCTTGTCAAACAACATCTTCGCTTCTTTGTCCATAGCCTCATATTTCTTTTGGTCTTCTTTTGAAATACCAAGCTGAGTCATTTGCTGTACAATACCTACTGCTTTGTTGAAATAAACAGAACCGATACTATAAACTGCTTCGAAAAGATTTGGATCAAGTTCCAATGCCTTCTCATAATATTCAACAGATTGATTCTGGTATTTATCTGCTTGCTCAGGATTTCCAGCCTCAGACTCTTGTTGCATAAGGTTCATGTAAACATTACCCAGTGCAGAATAAACTGAAGGATTATCCGGCTCTCTTTCGATTGCTTTTTTCAAGCTTGCTTCCAATGCATCAAACTTCTCTTGTTTGATGTATTCATTGATTTCAGCGAATAAAATTTCAGAATTATCAGGGAATTTTTCGCGACCTTCTTTTAGAACTGTCATTGCTTCATCACTGCCTTCTTCCGAAAGAATTCTGTAATAATTAGCATATACTTCCGGTTTGGTATCTTTCATTTCATACAGCTTCTTGAAAAGCTCTTTTGCTCTTGCATTTTCTCCGGCAAGATTGGCAGTTACTGCTACCAAATACATATGGTCTTTTTCGGTACCCGGCTCTGTAAAGATATCGTCCTCCCCGTTTTCAATCAATAAATTTCTGGCAGTCAATAATCCGTCAAGCAATGGATAAGCTTCAGCATATTTATTGGCTTGAAGCTTTTTATTGGAATAGGCATTAAGGTAAGAAACAGTTTCTCTTAGAGATTTCAATGCACCTTTTGTTTGCCATTTCTTTTCTGATAAACTGATTGATTTTTTGAAAGACTCCAATGCTTTTACCGGAGCATCGTAATTTGAATAATTAAAAGTTTCTCCTTTCAATTCAGCCAGGGCTTTTTTACTTTCCTGATTGGCACATGCCGCATTGTAAATTTCACCTCTTTGTTGCCATGCATCATAATTGTTTGCCATTTCCGGAGATTTTACGGCAGACTCTATTAGATCGATGGCTTCTTTTAATTTGTCCTGGTTATTACCCGGGTCCAGGTTAAAACTTGAAAGTGCTCTTCCTGCTTTTTTGACGTCTTTTTCAGCCTCCTGAGCTTGTGCTGTAAACGCGAACAAAGCTAAAGACAATAATCCGAGCATCAATTTTCTCATGGTCAATTATATTTTTAATTAAAAATTTATTCTAAAATTCAACTTTAGGACGAAGGCCAGGGATTGAATATTCCCATTTATTTGTTAAAAAAAGCTATTAAAAAGTTAAACCCCTTAACTACTCTTCTTCTTCGGAATCATTTCCTGCGTCATTGGTTCCTTCCGCCTCATTTTCATCTCCAATATTTTCAATTGGAGTACCATCCTCGTTCAATTCAATGATTTCCTCTTCTTCAGATTCAGCCAAAACAGCAACGTCAGCAATTTCATCGTTTTTACCCAGACGGATTACTCGAACGCCCTGAGTTGCACGACCCATGACTCTCAAATCAGCTACTTTCATACGAATGATGATTCCATTTTTGGTAGTAATCATGATATCATTCGTTTCCAAAACTGCTTTGATGGCTATCACGCTTCCGGTCTTATCGGTAACCTGCATGGTTTTAACACCTTTTCCACCTCTGTTTGTTTTACGGTACTCTTCAAAAAGTGTCCTTTTACCGTTACCTTTTTCAGAAATAACCAGGATGGTGGCGTCTTTATCTTCAGGGTTCAGAGAAACCAGACCTAACAACTTCATCTTTATCATCCAAAGAAATACCTCTCACACCTGCGGCAGTTCTACCCATAGATCTGACTTTTCCTTCGTCAAATCTAATAGCATTTCCACTGCTGGATGCACTAAAGATTTCACTGCTTCCATTGGTCATTTTAACCTCAAACAACTGATCACCTTCATTGATGGTGATAGCCTGAATACCATTCGATCTTGGACGAGAATAAGCTTCTACTGGCGTTTTCTTTACAATACCCTTCTTGGTACAGAAAAGGATAAAGTGGTTTTCAAGGAATTCCTGATCATTCAAGTCCTTGATTTTGATATAGGCACGAACCTTGTCGTCCTTCGGAATAGGTAAAATATTTTGGATTACCCTTCCTGAAGAAGTCTTACTTGCCTCTGGAATTTCATACACACGCATCCAATGAACCCTTCCGCTTTCTGTAAAGAGCAGGAGGTAATTGTGATTGGAAGCAACAAACATGTGTTCCACCCAATCTTCATTCCTGGTTTTCGCTCCTATGGAACCTCTACCACCACGGCTTTGAGTACGGTACTCAGCAACCGGTGTACGTTTGATGTATCCTAAATGAGAAATAGAAATCACTACCTCATCATCCGGAATCATATCCTCCATATTGATTTCCACTTCCTGGAATTCAATTTGAGTACGACGTGCATCACCATATTTATCTACAATCTCTGCCAATTCATCTTTGATGATATTTCTCTGGCGCTCTTCACTGGCAAGAATGTCTCTATAATCCTGGATAGCAACTTGCAAATCTTCATACTCCCCTTTAATCTTATCTCTTTCCAGACCGGTCAGACGCTGCAACCTCAATTCCAGGATTGCTTTTGCCTGAACCTCTGTCAAGACATAACCATCCTCAGGTTTTAAATCATCAGACTGGATATCAATTAGCGGACGGAATTTTTCCCAAAACTTATTTAGGTCATCAATAAAAGCTCCTTTCATCAAACCTTCTTTGGCCTCATCTGGTGTAGAAGACTTACGAATCAAATCCACCACTTGGTCGATGTAATCCAAAGCAGCCAACAATCCAATTAAGAGGTGTGCTCTTTCAAGCGCCTTTTTAAGGTCATAAGCCGTTCTTCTTTGGATAACTTCCAAACGGAACTCGATGAATTCATGGATAATTTCAAGTAGACCCAGGGTACGAGGGCGTCCTTTCACCAAGGCTACGTTGTTTACGCCATAAGAAGTTTGAAGGGTGTATATTTATAAAGGTGACTCAAAACCACACTGGCCATCGCATCACGCTTTACTTCTACCACTATCCTAACCCCGTTTCTATCGGATTCGTCACGAACATCTGAGATACCTTCGATTTTCTTCTCATTCACCAGGTCTGCAATCTTCACCATCAACATGGCTTTGTTTACCTGGTAAGGAATCTCTGTAACGATGATGGTTTCTCTACCATTGGCTTCTGTTTCAATTTCAGCTTTACCTCGTACTACCACACGACCTCTTCCTGTCTCAAAAGCTTCTTTAACACCTGACATTCCATAAATAATCCCACCGGTAGGAAAATCAGGAGCTTTGATATGCTCCATTATTTCAGTGGTAGTGATTTGAGGATTGTCAATAAAAGCAATGATTCCATTACAAACCTCCGTAAGATTATGAGGAAGCATGTTGGTTGCCATACCTACCGCAATACCGGAAGCACCATTAATTAGGAGGTTTGGCAATTTTGTGGGTAAAACAGTAGGCTCTTTTAAAGAATCGTCAAAGTTCAACTGGAAATCAACGGTATCCTTATTGATATCAGCTAAAAGCTCTTCAGCGATTTTGGTAAGTCTTGCCTCAGTATAACGCATGGCCGCTGGACTATCACCATCCATTGAACCAAAGTTACCCTGACCATCTACCAATGGATAACGCAAGGACCAGTTTTGGGCCATACGTACCATGGTATCGTAAACTGAAGAATCACCATGCGGGTGGTATTTACCCAATACCTCCCCTACGATTCTGGCAGATTTTTTATGTGATTTTCCGAAAGTAAGTCCCATATCGTGCATTCCAAAGAGAACACGACGGTGAACAGGTTTCAAACCATCCCTGACATCCGGTAAGGCACGAGCCACGATAACCGACATCGAATAATCGATGTAGGCTGACTTCATCTCCTCCTCTATGTTAATGGGAATTATTTTAGAATCAGACATGTAAGATTTGTTGGTTTAATAAATACAAAAAGGCCTCAAAAAGATTCCTTTTTGAATGACCCGCAAATTTAGCAAAAACCAATGGGGATTTATGAATTATAACAGGGCAGAGTTTTCCACATTTTAGCTTTTTTTTCATGATTTCCATCAAATAGAAATTTAAAAATTGAAGGCAAACAAAGGCTTTCTAAAATAATCAAAATTGTACCTTTGCGCCGCTTTTGAAATACTGGACGAATTTTATGGCATTTTTGCTAGGTTTCGTCCAAACTTATCCTTTTAGAAAAAAGGCTTTATAATCTTTGCCCCGATTTCATTCGGGACTAATAAATAAATAAATGGATCGTAATACAGTAATTGGCATCACCCTGATATTTGGAATTTTGGTAGTTTGGCAGTGGTTGTCAGCTCCTTCCCAGGAAGCTATTGAAGCAGAAAGAAGAATTCAGGATTCAATTGCCAGAGTAGAATTCATTCAGGACAGCTTAAATCAGGTAGCAATAGACCAATCTGAGGCAGCCACCAAGGATACTGCTGCAGTACAAATGCAAGATTCTTTGGCAAATGCACAATTATCCGGAAAGCTTGGCCCATTTGCTGCTTCAGGGAAAGGAGTAGAAAGAACCTTTAAATTGGAAAATGACCTGATGGTGGTTGAAATTTCCAACAAAGGTGGAAAGATTAAAGAAGTAACTTTAAAAGAACATTTCAAAGTATTGGAAGATGCTGAAGGCAATCAGACCAAAGTACCTTTGAAATTATTGGAAGATGCTAAAAACAAGTTTGAATATTTACTACCCATCAATGGTGCGGCCGGAAATGTAGTTAATACCAATGATCTATATTTTACCGGAGAAAGCCAGGGCAATACCATTACTTTAAGAGCCAATGCAGGTCCGGGACAATTCTTCGAGCAGAAATACAGCCTAGCAGACGGCAATTATCTAATGGATTATGACATCCGCCTCAAAGGCTTTGAAAACGGATTGAATAACCCTACCATTCGTCTTAATTGGGTAAATTACCTTGACAAACTGGAATTGAACGATCAATATGAAATGCGTTACACTTCAGTTTATTTTAAAGAATTAGAGGAAGATCCTGATTATTGTTCTTGTACGGGAGATGATAAAGAGACCATTGAAAAACCCCTTAAATGGACATCTCATAGTAATCAGTTTTTCAATTCATCCCTGATTGCTGAAAAATCATTTCAGGATGGGACTTTTGAGACTATTTTGATGGGAGAAGATTCTGAAGATCTGAAAGAAGTTACATCTACCATGGATATTGCATTAGAAGGTTCCAACCCCTTTGAAATGTCTATGTATGTAGGTCCTAATGAGTTCAACAGATTACGTGAAATAGGATTCAACCTGGAGGATGTGATACCTTTTGGTTGGAGTATTTTTGGAACCATCAACAGATGGATCATTCGTCCAATTTTCAATTTCCTTTCTCAATTTATAGGTTCAAGAGGGATTGTCATTTTGCTGTTGACCTTGATCGTAAAGGCTGCTTTGTATCCCTTGACCTATCGCATGATTTATTCGCAGTCAAAGATGGCTGCTTTGAAGCCGGAATTGGCTAAATTGAAGGAAAAACACAAGGATGATACCCAAACCGTACAGGTAGAAACCATGAAAATGTATCGGGAGTTTGGGGTGAATCCATTGGGAGGCTGTCTTCCGGTTGTGTTACAAATGCCAATCTGGTTTGCCCTCTATCGATTCTTCCCGGCCTCTATTGAATTCCGTCAGGAAAGTTTCCTTTGGGCAACTGACCTTTCATCATATGATGTGTTCATGAGGCTACCATTTGAAATCCCATTCTATGGCTCCCATGTTTCATTGTTTACATTGATTTGGGTTGTAACTACCATTATCTACACTTATTACAACTCTAAATTGATGGATTACTCCGCTAATCCTATGATGAAGTACATGCAATTTGCCATGCCGGTATTTTTCATCTTCTTCTTCAACAATTTCGCATCAGGTTTGACAGCTTATTTATGTTTGTCCAACATCCTGAATATTGCTCAGACCATCATTACCAAAGACGTCATCATCGACAAGGATAAAATCCTGGCAGAATTGCATAAAAACAAAGCCAAACCCAAAAAGAAAAGTGGATTCCAGGAGCGCCTTGAAAAGGCAATGAAGGAACAGCAGCGAATCCAGGCAGAGAAGAATAAGAAGAAATGATCTGGGTGCTGGGTGCTGGGTGCTGGGTGAAAATTTACGAATTACGTTTACGATTTACGAAGGGATTGATT
>JAWKLG010000063.1:0-18434 GCA_041392845.1 Saprospiraceae bacterium
TGACCGATAGTAGACGTTCGTTGTGATGTGCTTGGTCCTCATTTGCCAGTTTGGTGATGACCTCATTCTTTCCAATGGCTCTCAGTACCAGATGCACTTCATATCCTTCTTCATCGAGGAAGGTTACCGGGCACCAGGCTACCAGCTTTTCCGGATGTTTGCGGAGGGGGGAACTAAAGAGTGCATTGATGTTTTCCGGACGGATGCCCACGTATTCGTAATCCCGAAAATGCTCTATCGGTTTGACGGCATCCGGATAAATGATGTATACATTTTTCATAGACGGCGGAAACTCCGGCAATGATTTCCCCGGTAGCGAAGCATCTGACAACAAACGGTTGAGGGTAGCAAAACCCTCTTCGTTTTGGGCCAGGCCGATGTACAAAAGTCGCTGATCGGCGTCCCTGAATTCAATACCGATAATGGGTTTGATATCGTGCCGGTCACAGGCTCGTACAAACTCGAACGCTCCCGACACATTGTTGATGTCGGTAAGTGCCAAAGCTTTTATCCCAGCTTCCACGGCAGCTTCTACCAGTGCCCTGGGTGACAACACCCCGTAATTCAAACTAAAATGACTATGACAATTGAGATGCATGATGCTCGTTTTTCTCGTTAGCTCGGTGGCTCGTAGCTCGTTTTCTCGATGACTCGTTAGCTCGTTGCCGTTTTTTCGGTTTCTCTCGGTTTGTTTTGTGTCATTTTAGTGCTAGGTGCTGGGTACTAGGTACTAGGTACTGGGTACTAGATTGATTGGCTTGGCTTCAGTTCACACCACCAGCAACTAGCACCTAGAACCTAGCGCCCAGAACCCAGTACCCAGAACCTAGCACCCAACACCCAGCACCTAGCCCTTCCTGCTCTTCACATATTCATTGTCCACCACCACATCCGGCATTTCGACATCTATTTCGAAAGAAGCAGGGACGTTTTGCTTCATTTTTGTGTGGTCTTTGGTGTTGGTGTAAATACCAGAACCAGTAGCAGAAAGTTTGAGGTTACCTTCCTGGTCAATAAGTGTTATTATGCCATTTCCTTTATTAAAAGAGAAATTATTTTCTTTTTGCGGGCCCCAGGAAAGTGCAATTTGGATATTGGTAGGACTTACGCCATCCATCGGATAGGTACCGGAAAGTTTTTTGCCGGTTACATCTTTTCCGGTTACTGTTACTGAAACCATTGATTCGGGGTCTTCTCCTGCTAATGCAACACTAACAATACCGGGATTGCCATTTTGAGGAAGGTACCATGCCATTACGGAATATTGTTCCATAACAAACTCGTCAAGCTCAACCTCTTCCTCTCCCATTTCAAAACGAACGGTGCCAAGATCCAGGACTTCCAATTCTTTGGGTTGGGTTTCTTTTTTGGCATCTGTACCGGAAAAATCGATCATCTTTCCGGCATTGGGATCTTTCTTTTCTTCAGATTTTTGATCGCCGGTACATGCGGCAAACAAAATGCTTATTGCTATCAATAAAATTGAATATTTCATATTTGGTTATTTTTAAAATAATGGGACGAATGTAAGGAGTAATTAAAAAATTTGCTTTCAATCCCCCTAAAAATCACACCAGAATACTTTTTATTGGAATCCAAACTTCTTCCTCTGAATCAGGATTCAAAGGACCAAGGTATCGGTCATCCAACAATTCGAAATGGGGACGGCTATCCAGTCCGTAACCATTTTTAGGAAGCCAGGTATCCATGAAATATCCGTACATTTTAAAGAAGGTTTCAATGGTTCCCTTGTAGCTAAATACAGCATACTTCCCTTCCGGAATAATAAACTCATCCATTCCCTGAGGGATTTCGTATCCGGCTTCAACCTCTACCCCAGCCCATTTTTCCAATCGTAAAGCCGGATGAAAATTTGGTGGATAAACAGAGATGGAGACAAATCCATCATTCTTTCTTCCTTCAATTTCCTTCACTTTTGGTTTGAAACCTCTCCAAAGCATGGAGGTCTCGTCCGACTGTAACAACACCATGGCTTTGTGGCCAATGATTCGTCGTTTGGGGTTGGTTTTGATTGAAATGGCAGGTTGGATAATGGTTGGAGTTTTTATTTTTTAAAGAAAAGGCAAATTTAAAATTTCAAAGGGAAAGAAAGGAATAAGAGTATCTGGAACCTGGACAGACACATTTGTAGGAATCCTGGTTTTTAAGATTTGAGTTTGGCATCAATCTGAAACGGTTAAAACCGTTGGGTGTGACCTGGATACTTCCTTACCACCGCCTTGAAATGCGGGGTTGAGAAGAGCGGTTTGAGCCTTACATTTGCTTAATCTACAAATTTTGCAAAATAGGTTTCCAATTCCTTCAGTGTATTTTCATTCGTATTTTCGTCTTTAACAATTTCGCCATTGTGAAGAATAACGATACGCGAACTTACCTCAGACATATGTTTGAGGTCATGGCTGGAAATTAGGAGTGTGGTACCCTCCTCTCTTTGTTTCTTTTTTAAAATTTCCTTGAGTTTTATTTGACTGGAAGGGTCCAGATTTGCAAAGGGCTCATCCAAAATGATGAGTTTAGGAGTACCAATAATTGCAGAAAAAATTCCAACCTTTGATTTATTCCCTTTGGAAAGATCCCGAATAAATTTTCCCTTCACAAACATATCATCCCCTAAAAAGCTTCGGTAGGTTTCAATAAGCTCTAGCAATTTTTCCTTTGAAACGCCTTTTAATTTTCCAAGCATTTCAAAATATTCCAAAGCACTTAAATAATCTATTAAAAAGCTCTCATCCAAAAATGAACCCGTTATAAATTTCCAATCCTCGGTGGTATGTACTGGTTTTCCCTGTATAGAAATGGTACCCGAATTTGATTCTATCAAATCCAAAATCAAGCGAAAAAGGGTTGTTTTGCCAGCCCCGTTGTTTCCTAGCAGTCCAAAACTTTCACCTTGATTTATCTGAAGGTGTTCAATGGAAAGTTGGAAATATCTGCCTTGCTTTTTTTGAAGATCCTTAATAATTATCATGCTTATTTTTTTCTAAAACCAGCTGCCATTTTGTATTTCTGGTTTTTGAATTGTTTCAATAGAATTTTAAAAATGGGCTTATGCAAAATTAATCCGGCAATGCCAAAAGCCATCAAAGTATAGACACCTGCTTGTTCTTTTCCCAAAAAATAAAAAGGAGCATAAATAAGAAAAGGAAGACCTAAAACCGGCACTGCCAGTAAATATTGAATATATCCGCTTCCTTCGTAGTTGAACAAGGCTCCTTTTGCCAAATCAATTCTTTTGCGGTTATAGGTCATTATAAAAAGATAGATGTAGGCAATTACTCCTATATTGAGCAAATAACCCATTATGAAGTATTGTAAAAATTGAGGATAAAAAAAACAAAAGGGAGCCATAAACAAAAAGGCAATGCTTGTAAAAAAGACAGTTACCACATATTTGCTCATTAAATAATCAGAAGTCTTAAAGCTCCCAGACAATATGAAATCGAAGTAGGAACTATCCCAGGAAAAAAGGTATTGATTGTAATTTAATTGGAAAACGCCCAATAAAAAAACGGACATAAAAATCAATCCAAAACCCTCTGACCAAAATGATCCCTGATTTAAAAAATTATAAAAAAAGAAGGGTATCAAGAGCACGCCAAATATCAATGTCGACCTGGGTCTGCTATTCCTAAAAATCAGGTTCAAATCCAGTTTAATCATTTGTCCCAGGCTTCCAAACCTTCCCAAAAAGCTAAATTCCGGAAATTGGATTTTGCGCTTTTCACTTGAAAGCCCCTTATCCAAGTATGAATTTTTGATTAGAAATCTGAAGGAACCCTGAATAGTAAAGAAAAGCATAATTACACCAATGATTAGACCTATTCCGGTGGAAGTAAATTTATCAAAAGCGATTCCAAATCGTGAAGCGAAAAACAACCCATTTGAAAAATCCAACCATACAAACAATCCTAATCCGCCAATCAAAAGCATTCCTAAGATTGGTTTTTTTAGCTGGAATTTGTTGAGAAATAAGGCGAGAAAATGAAAGGAAAAACTCAGCAAAATTATTGTAAAACTCCATACCAAAGAATAAGTCCATCCTTTCTCTTCAATTAAAAAAGAAAGACAAAACGGAACCAAAAACAAGACAGGCGCAAGGTTATTCAGATTAAAAACTGAACGAAAAAGGTAATATTTGACTAATTTTCTTCTTGGAATAGGCAAACACAAAAAGACCGGTAAATCCAGCTTAGGAGTAGCAACAAATAACACACGAACCAATAAATCGACCAGGAAATAATAAAATAAATATTGATTTAAAATCTCCAGAACATTTGAATCGGGATTGGTGCCACTAATCAATTTAACGATAAAAAAACCAAAGAAAATGAATACAAATGAAAGGTAGACAAACATGAAACCTTTCATCAAATTTACCAACAGGTTTTTGCCAAGAGATACAGACCTCCAGAAATTTTTCCAGGAAAGAGTCAGGAACATTTTCATCATAGCTGGAAAGCTGAATTGTAAAATTAAAGCTTCAAACAAACTTAAAATTTTAATTCAGTCTTTCTTTAAAAAGGATTCTTTTTTTCAGGATTTCACCCTTCATTCTCCTAATTAAATGACATATGATTAAGAGGGGAAGGCGCTACTTTTTATCCCTTGCAATCTTCCAACTATTCGATCCAGCGGTTTCATTTTCTCCAAAGAACATAATCTCCTGATATTCAAATTCTTTTGCATTTCAATCCTGATGTTTTTGGTTCACGCAACATCCGCAAAGGTTAAGCGCAACGACCGCAACTCAATGGTATGAATGTATTTCACCTTTCATTCCCTTAACTTAATGACATTGCCCCAAGGGGAAGGCGTTTTTTATAAGCCCTAAAAAAATTCAATCCTTCAAACATTTATCATTCAACCATTCTATCATTCTGGAATTTTTCACCCCTTAATCCCCTCAAGGGGAAGGCGATACTTTTAATCCCAGGCAACTATTCAACCCTTCATTCCTTCACTCCTTCACTCCTTCAATCCCTCCTTCCCTCCCTCCAATCCTCCTCATACACTTGAAAAAACTCCTCTACATAGGGTCTGCGATTGTGATTGCCTTTTTCAAAATTTTCTTTTGCTTCGGCCCTAGTCTTTTGCCATTTTTCGGCTGGTAGTCCAAGTGCTTTTTGGGTTTTTGATTTCCAAAAAAGCAGGTCGGCATTGTCGGGCAGATTGTTAAGGCCCTGGTTGAAATCAATCAGTGCTTTTTCGTAGTCACCTTTTTTAAAAAAGGTAATTCCGCGGTATAAAAAGGCTCTGGAATCGATGTAATCTACGCCTACTTCATTGGATTCATGTTCAATATGTCTTGTAAAAAGAGAATCTGCCATTTCAAGATTTTCCAACATCAACCAGGCAATTCCTCTTTGAAAATCTACGCTCTCAGATTGAGGATAATCCACAACTCCAGGCGTCAAAGCATCCAGTTCTGTAAAATCTTTGATCGCATTTTCGTAATCCCGGTAGAAATACAAATACATATAACCGCGCCATCCTTGCCAGGAAAGTTGGTTGTATTTGGTGGCTTCATTGTATTTTTGAATCGATTGGGAAATAATTCCTCTCTTCAATAAAGGAGCTCCCAATTCCTGATAAACATCGGCATTTTCAGGATTCAAATCCAGGGCTTCGTACAAGGTCATTTGACAGGGAGCACTTCCCTGATAAAACAAGCCACATCCTTCTTTCAAAAGGTTGGAATAATTTTCTTTTTCTGATTCGCTGAACTCCTTTTTATACAAAACTGGCTTTGTAGCACAAGAACCCAGCATCAGGAGGATTCCAATACTAAGGCAATATTTCAATAAGTTTTCCATCTTTTAATTTAAAGGTGATGTAGGTGTAAGCATCTCTGTTTTCTCCCCTGATAATACAAGGCGACCAATCCTTATTTTCTTTCAAAATCTTATAAAAATGATTTACAAGGTCATCATCAAACTGCTTGGGATTAAAATCGAGGTCTGCTTCATCGGTAGTAAATCTTCCTGCTTCTCCATTACAGTTGATAACAAATCGAAGGGTAAGATAACCTGAAGCCTTGGGCCAATTTTCCAGATTCATTCTTGGCTTTACAAAATTCCAGATAGCTATTTTTCCTCCTTTAAATTCTGCCCTGTTTAACTGCCCATTGTAATAATCGGCAATCTCATCTTCAGGGCCACAGGGTAGAAAAGAACCTTTGCCATCCAGGTTGTTTTCAGGATGGATATATCCAATACGCTTGATTCCATGATTTTGCATTTTTTCGAAATCTTCGAGAGTGAATTGCTCCACCAACTCCAATTGGTATCGATTTTTTTCATCACTTCCCTCGTACGAATACAAGCCAATTCCTTCAAGGAAAACATCTTCCATTACTGCAAAAGTTGAGTCCACTACCCCATCAGGTTTATGGGTTACTATCCTTCGTTTTCTTTGAAGGACGAATCCATTCCGGTTTGCGGCAGAAGTATCGCGAAGCCAGCTTGCTTCCTGGTTAAAAACTCTGTGATATCCACCAGCATAGGTAAAGGAAACTTCACTTTTAGCGGTCTGTTTTCCTGAAGGAAAAATCAAATTGGCATCGGGTATTTCGTAATGAATGGTATCTTTTCTAAAAAGAAAATAGTTCTCTATCAGACGAATCCCTTCATCAGATTCTTTTTGTACCATACGACTAACCGGCTCCATTGCCGGATTAAACCGCTCTTCAATTAAGTTTCCGCGGTCGTCTTTTTCATATTTTCTGTATTCAATGGTGGCATATTCGGTCAAGCCATCCTTGCTAAAAGTGGAAACATAATATTTGTTGACGATGCCGTCTGAAATCAATTTTCCATCCGGAAAATAAGAATAATGTGGAGAACCGGAAATCCAAAGCAGTAGATAAGAAAGGAGGAAAAAATGCATTTAGCTTGGGTTTTAAGGTAAGTTTGAAGCAAAATACACCTTAAAAAATACCAGCTTACCTAAAAACGGGATGTTTTGATTTTATTAAGATTTCTCCAGACAAACCTAGTAGCGGGTTTCCAACTTTTTCAGCTTTATTTTACCATAGGCAAATGGTCCGTCATCATACTGCCAGATGGCTTCACCTTCAGACATCAGGCGCAAGCCATTGAAGTTTTTATAGGAAGTAACTGGCGTCAGGAATGGAAGTTTTTGGTTTGAGTTAACTTCGATTCTATCCTCTGAAATAAAATTTACCAATTCACCATTTTCATTAAAAAACAATCTGGCTGAAACCCTGGTATTTTCGTTTTCAAAATACCCTGTTAATTCTCCTTCATTTTCTCCTTTATCCCAACGAATGTTTTCGTCGGCCAAAGCACCGGGCATAAACAAACACAGCTCATTGAAAAAGGTAACAGTTTCTGCCTGAAACATATCAGCTCCCGAGGCTTTCGAAATGGGAAAAATTCCAAGCAATCTGATGTCCATGCTTGCCTTGCCGTCCAGGTATTTGTGGTATCCGGAAAAAGGTATGTTTCTCAGTTTACCTTTCATAAAAAACAAGCGGGCAGAAAGGGGATGAAAATTGTATTGCTCAGCGGTAAAGTCAAACCAATCAGAATTCTTGCTTCGCATTTTACCTTCCAAAAATGCGTGAACGGAAAGGGGAACGGGCTTATCCATGCTTTGGCTTACCAATAAATAATCCTGGATTTCAGAAGGGAGCTTTTCAATTCTAGCCTTATCCAATGGAATCGGCTCTGAACATAGCGTTGCCATTTTATTTTCTATTGCGATTACATCTTCTTTAAAAGATTTTTCAAAAAGAAAAGCAAACATAGCTGACAAAGCAACCAGCAGAATAATACCATTAGCCAGACTTCCATATTTGGCATCCTGCCAGGTATAGAAAATCAGAAATTGAGAAATAGCCACAGATACAAAAGCCGCCAACCACCAAAAGTTCCGCTCCTGAAAATAAAGGACGGATGTAAGGATAAATCCTGCAAATGACAAAGCCCAGAAAACGCCCGCCATCCTTGAAATCGGCAACTGTAATTCTTTAATTTCTGCCAGACCAAAGGCTTTTGAAAATCCCATGAGGTGGATGAAGCCATGAAGAACAAGCAGTGTTAAAAAAAGGAATTTCATGGTTTTTTATTTTAAACTAAGATCTTCTTCATTTTTAAAAAGAAAAAGAACCTTGGTCAATCCAAACCATGATTTTCCTGATTATCAAATATTTAGTAGAAGTCAAATGATACAATTTCAACTTAAATATTTACCTTACTTGAACAAAACCTTACTGGCAGAACAGCCACCTTTTAATTCCTAGACGGGAAACTCCAATATTACAGGATGAAGAACCTTTAACCTAGTATTTATGGAATTTACGGTTTACGGTTTACGATTTACGTGGCTAAGCGAATATCGAACAAAAAACATCGTAACCAACAGATAATCAAAGATTTATTCAAACTACTTTATAATAGCCAAGAGCTATTCCCTCTCTATTCCACACCACATTAAGACTTTCTTTCTATTTATTTTTTCATTAAAACACCTTACAATGAAAACCCTTTCTTTTTATTTGATCGCCGTGTTTTTATTAATTGCCATCAGCCCTACACTGGTCGCACAAGATGCTGGTCAAAATCCTGTTGTAGTTTCCGAGTACATGAAAGTAAAACCCGGAATGTGGGACAAATACATGGAATGTGAACGCGTTTGGAAAAAAATTCACCAATATCGAAAAGACCAGGGCATGATTAGTGGTTGGGAACTTGAACGACTTGTCTTTCCGAGTGGAACCGGAAATGAATACGATTTCCTAACCATTACCCATTTTCCCTCCTGGGATGGAATTGATAACGAAGCTTGGTATGAGCAGGCCCTGGCAACCTTGTCTGAAGATGAAAAGAAAATTGCCATGGCTGCTGAAGATTACCGCGATTTGGTGAAACGGGAAATTTGGACCGCAGGCGACATGGCCTTTGGTAAAATTGAGAAGTCACCAAAATACCGGGTTGAAAATTATATGAAATTGCCAAACGGAGGCATGGAGGATTGGGCCAAGATGGAAACAGAATTTGTAAAACCTGTTCATCAAAAAAATATTGAAAAGGGTAACAGAGCAGGATGGTTAATGGCTTACATGATTTTACCTCGGGGTACAGAACAAAATTATCAGGTCTCAACCATTGACTTTTTTGAAAATTGGAAGGATATGGACAGTGATGAAGGAGCAGCCTGGCGCGAGGTACATCCAGATCTCGATTGGAATACGCTGGATGAAAAATTTGAGCGTACGAGAACCATTGTTAAGACTGAAGTAAGAGTACTTGTGGAGGAAATTTAATTATCACATTCTACCCATTTGCTTGAATTCTCAATTTTAAATTAAGAGATCCTCAAGCAAATGGGTAATTTTTATTGTTGTTTTTCCATTACCAATATTTTCCTTCCCTGCTCATCCTTCCTGGATTGTCCATTTAATTTGAATCCATTTTTGATCCAAAATGCCTGAGCACTTTCGTTTTCTTCCAATACGCCAAGGCGCAGTTTGCTAACCATATTCAATCCAAAATACCCTCTCAAATCTTCCAAAAGCTCTGTGCCGACATTTTGGCTTCGCCAATTTTCATCTACCAACATCAAGCCGATTACCCAGGTATTTTCTTCCGGCCAGTTTTTTAAAAAATCAAAAATAGCTATCAATTCATCTTTAAAAAAACCTGCCATCAGTACTTTCTCTTCGTGATATTTCCCCGGAGGCAAAGTGCCAAAAAAGAAGTCTTCTACTGTTTGCTCATTTACAGGTTTTGCATCCTGGAACAGGAAATAAGCTTCATTTCTGCGCATAAAATCGAGTACAGCCTGTCCATCTTTTGGATAGGTCAATATTTCCAGATCGTATTTCATTCAAGATTTTTTTAAGAAAGATCCAATAGTTTCTGAAAAGCATCAAGGTACAATCCTACATCATATCCATCAAGTAAAGCGTGGTGAGCATGGACCGATACAGGCAGATAAAATTTACCATCCCGTTCACTCAACTTGCCAAAACTAATCTTAGGAACACTGTCAATGTAAGAACTGTTTCGGGCATGCGTTAGGCCTGTGAAAGAAACCCAGGGTATGGTAGAATAATGAATGGAATCCGCACGGCTGGTGTTTTCATCCAGACACAAACCGCTTGAGTGATTCACTGCATCCTGCACCTTTTTGCCTTCGATTTGAAATCTTTCCCAGTCATCTTCAAAGGGAATAAAAGAAAATGCAAAGGTTTTATCTTCCCTGAACTGATTGGTATTGACATGCAGGTTTTCATAAATCCTGATTTCTTCATTCACCAACCTTAACTTGAACGCTTCGACTGAATTCACTGCTTTTTGGGAAAGAAAATGATAATACAGAAAAAATGACCAGCCTTTGGTTTTGCACAATTCCTTTGCGCCAGTCACATCGACTTCCGTCTCCAGGCCAAAGTAAGGTTGGTCAAATGCATTGAAAAATTCAAAATGCTCTTTACGGTTCCAGCTTGAGATATCGAGAAGAGAAAATTTGGGTTCAGGAAACATACAAGATTTTGAAATTAATGAGCTGCAATTTTAAAAATAAAAATCAGCCCAAGCTTCGTGGATTTGAATTAATTTCTAAACTAAAAATCTGATATTACAGGATGAATGTGGGGTCGCTGTTCGCTGTTCGACATTCGCTGTTCGGTATTCAGTATTCGCTTTTCGCTTTGCGGTAAAAAATTGGACTAATTATAAGCACAAAAAAGCCGCATTGCGCATTCCGCATTTCGCATTACCCAAACCGTAAATTAAATATTCTGCTCCATGCATATCCTCATCTCTCCAGACAAGTTTAAAGGTTCGCTTTCTGCAACCAAGGTGGCAGAAGCACTCAAAAGAGGTATTTTAAAAAGCCATCCAAATGCCAAAATCGAGATCCAGGCCATGGCTGACGGAGGGGATGGTTCCCTTGAATTATTGAATTCCCTCTGGAATTTAAAAAAGCATGAAGTCGAAGTAAATGACCCGCTTTTAGAAAACACAAGGCGTATTACCTCACTTCGGAAGACACAGCTTTTATTGAATTGCCTATTGCTTCAGGTATTGCCTCTTTTAAAAGATAGCGAAAAAAATCCTTTTAAAACCAGCACTTTTGGTACAGGGGAATTGATTTTGGATGCCTTTAAAAAGGGATTTAAAAAAATAAATTTATTCATCGGAGGCAGCTGCACCAACGATGCAGCTATAGGGATTGCAGCAGCCATAGGTTATAAATTTACTGATGCAAATGGGGATGAACTAGAGCCCATCGGAGAAAATCTAATCCATATTTCCAGAATTCGTTCCAGTGAATTGGTACACAAAATCAGGGAACTTGAGATCAATGTAATATGTGATGTAAGCAATCCTTTTTACGGTCCCAATGGTGCTGCAAAAGTTTATGCCCAACAAAAAGGTGCCACGGAAGAGATGATCGAGGCGCTGGACAAAGGTTTGGAAAACATCAGTGAAGTATTTTTAGCAACTTTTGGAGTGGATGTACAACAAATTGCAGGCTCCGGTGCTGCAGGAGGAGTTGGAGGTGGAATGATTGCTTTTTTGGATGCCAACAAGGTGAGTGGCACCCAATTGTTTATGCATCTATTCAATCTTGATGAAAAAATTAATGAGGCTGATCTGGTCATTACCGGCGAAGGTGGATTTGATCGACAAAGTCTGCAAGGAAAAGTTGTAGGAGGTATAGAGGCATATTGCAGGGGTTATCAAAAGCCGTTGTTTGTGGTCGCCGGACAGAGTGATTTAAAGGTGAGCGATTTAGAAGAAACCGCAATTGAAAAAATCGAAACCCTGGCTGCTAAGGCAAATTCATTGGAAGATGCTGTAACCAATGCAGAAAAGTATTTGGAAGAAATTGGAGAAAAGTTATTGGATTCCTAATCAGTTTGTTCTTTGTAAAATTGATATCGGGCTCCCAAATTCAAACCATAATTGATATAAAATTCTTTGATGGAAAACTCCGGTTTCCATTGTCGGTAAACCCAGAAAGAAGGAGTTACAAAAACCTCCGTATTTTCATTGATCTTAATATTCCATCCTAGTGAAGCATAGGCACCAATGAACAAAGGAATACCCATATCGCCTGCCAATTGCACATGTTTCCCTCCATTTCCCGTTTCTCCATTATCAAATTCAATCTCGTGCACTGACCGAATGAAAATACCGGGCAATAATCCCATTTCAATAAAAGGTTCAAAGTCGGATTTGTCCATATCGATACGATAGCCAACAGGGAAGATAAAAATATTGATTTCTCTAACTTCCCTTTGATTGATATCAAATCTATTTTTTTCCCAGGGACGTGCATAGCTTGTATTGGCCAGTTGTACTCCTGTTTTTATATGATGATGTTCATTCAATGCGTAAATGAAGGAGGCGGAAAATCTTGAATTCAGATGAAAACCATATTTTATCTGATTATCCCTTTCCCAATCTTTTTCATATTTTTCTCTGATAAATCCGGTTTCAAGCGAAAAACCGTACTCCATCCACATGCTTTTTTGGGAATAGAGACTGGAAGTGCAGCAAAAAACAAGAAACAGTAAAGGTTTAATTTTCATTTTAAGAAATTCTTTTAAAAATAGTTTCCAACGACTCTAAATTATTGAAATTCAACTTAAAACCCAAATCTCAATCCGGTCTCCAATCCTAGTGAAATCAAAAAATCCTTTCCTTTGTCATTAAAGCGATTGGGTATAAAATTTACCCTTCCAACCGGTTGAACAAAGTATTCAAAGACATTTGGTATCCGATAGGCAAAACCGTATGCAAAATAAAAACCTGCCTGAATGTATTTAATTTCTTCCCGGCTTTCTTTAACAATATCAGTGCTGAATTTTATACCATCAGGATAAAAAATGGTGCTGGAATTGATGTAAAAAGCAGTAACCACTCCAATTTCCTGAAATTTATAAAATCCATCCTTTGGAGACTGAAGCCTGAATCCAATCGGGATTTCCAGAAATTGATATTGGTAAGCAATCCTTTCTCTGTCAGGACCATGGCTGAAACTTGTGTTTTCTTCCAATTTAGTCTGGTATCCAAAAGCAGCCAGCCTGGCACCTATTTTCAAAACATTTTTTTCATCCAAAGGAAAGTTACCGGCAAGGCCTAAATTAAACCCAAGACTTGGAATCTCTTCCTTCCTATCAAAAAACAATTGTAAGGATGCATGTTCTCCTGTTAAAATACGATATCCCAAGAGGGCTCCACCGCTAATTTCAAAGGAAGAAGTTTGAGAAGAAAGGTAAAATGGAAGAAAAAGCAGAAAAAGGATAATAGTTTTCATGTCGACTGATTTCCTTTCAAAGATAGAAATTGAAGCTGACTTCTTCAATAAAGATAAAATGGCTTGCAGGAATTGAAAATTTGTACCTTTGCCTGCCTTTAGAGGATATATCTCCTTTATAAAGTCCTTATAAAAGGCATCATATATTAATTTTATTTAATGAATACTTTCAAAGAGGCCGGATTTGGCCCCGAAATTTTGAAAGCACTGGATGATTTAGGATTCGAAACTCCTACCCCGATTCAGGCTAAAGCTTTCCCCATTTTACTTTCTTCAACCCAGGACATCCTTGCATTTGCTCAGACCGGAACTGGTAAAACAGCAGCATTCGGACTTCCAGCCGTTGAACTTACAGATGTAGACAAAGAATTTGTACAAACTCTGATTCTTTGTCCTACTCGTGAATTATGTCTTCAGATTACTGACGACTTACAGAATTATTCAAAATACATCAAAGGCTTGTCCATCATTCCGGTATACGGAGGTTCCAGTATGGAAACCCAAATCCGCGGATTGAAAAGAGGAGCCCAGATTGTAGTTGGAACACCCGGTAGGGTTAAAGACCTTATCAATCGTAAAAAACTGGTTTTAAATCTGGTTTCGAGGGTAATCCTGGATGAGGCAGACGAAATGCTTTCCATGGGATTCCAGGAAGATTTGGATGAAATCTGGAAGGAACTCCGGGAGATAAACAGACATTATTGTTTTCTGCGACCATGTCGAAAAGAGTAGCAGAAGTAACTAAAAAATACCTTAAGGATCCTGCTGAATTGACAGTTGCCAAAATCAATACCGTATGCTGAAAATGTTGCGCATCAGTATTACATGGTCAATGCAAGGGATCGTTATGAAGTTTTGAAGAGAATTGCTGACCTGGATCCCAATATCTACGGAATCGTTTTCTGTCGTACCAGAAGAGAAACCAAGGAAGTCGCCAATAAATTCATGCACGATGGTTACAATGCCGATGCATTGCATGGTGACCTGTCTCAGGCCCAAAGAGATGAGGTAATGGGACGCTTTAGAAGCAGAAAATTACAGATGCTGGTTGCTACAGATGTTGCAGCAAGAGGATTAGATGTTGACGACCTGACCCACGTAATCAACTTCGACCTTCCAGACGATGACGAAGTATACATTCACCGTAGTGGACGTACCGGTAGAGCCGGAAAAGTGGTATTTCTATCGCCATCATCCACTCTCGCGAAACCAGAAAATTACGCGATATTGAACATAAGTCGGGAGTATCCTTTGAACATCAATTGGTACCTACCGGAAGAGATATTTGTACTGCTCAATTGTATGCCTTGATTGATAAAATCAAGAATGTAGAGGTAGACGAACATCAAATCGAGCCATTCCTTCCTGAGATTTATAGTAAATTGGAATCATTGAGTCGTGAACAGTTGATTAAGCACTTTGTGTCGGCTGAATTCAACAGATTCCTGACCTATTATAAAAACGCACGCGACATCAACATCCAGCCTAAAGGTTCAAAAGGCCAGGAGCGATCAAAAGACAGACCGGCAAGAGAAAGAAGAGGACGCGTCTCAGATTTTGAAAGGTTGTTTATCAATGTCGGTTCAGCCAATAAACTGAGCCCTCATAGATTGATAGGTGTTGTTAATGAGGCCCTGGATTCAAGCAGTGCTGATATTGGTAAGATTGAAATCATGAAGAAGTTCTCCTTCTTCGAAATCGATAAAAGCGTGGTTCCTGAATTGATGAAATCCATACAGGGTTCGGCATTTGAAGGTATTGACCTGGTAGTGGAACCTTCCAAGGAGAAACCTTCCGGAGCATTTTTACCTAAGAAAAAGAAATCGAAAAAAGGAAAAGACGAGCGTCCTGCCAGAAAGAAAGGTGGCGGAAAAAGAGGTGGACGCGACAGAAGATAAGCACCTTTGTAAGGTCGGGTCCTGACCCGACCTTACAAGGTACCTCACTACAAAACCTGCATTCCGCATCTCATGTCCCGCGCTCCGCTCAAACCTATCCAAACTTCACATTCAAATCTATCTGAACTGCTTTTAAAGCCTTTGAAACCGGGCATCCTGCTTTGGCGCCTTCTGCAAATTTCTTGAAAGAATCTTCATCAATTCCTGGCACGATGCCATGCAGGTCAAGTACGATTTGAGTGATGGCAAATCCATCATCTTGTTTGTCCAGGCTAACGGTTGCTTTGGTTTCAAGTTTTTCAGGAGTATATCCTTCTTTTGACAAGGCAAAACTAAGTGCCATGGCATAACAGCCGGCATGCGCCGCAGCTATCAATTCTTCAGGATTGGTTCCTGCTTTTCCATCTTCGTTTTCGAATCTCAATTTTGCACTATAAGGAGTATCGTTTAAAACTCCACTCTGACCACTAAGGGTACCACTTCCTTCACTTCCGGTTCCTTTCCAAACTGCTGTTGCTCTTCTTTTCATATGATTTTTATTTTTAAATAATCTTATAAAAAAACAACAGCACTTTGGAGGGCATGTTCAAAGCATCAATCCCTGGTAACCAAAAACTTTCGACTAGTTAAAACCTGCCCCTTTTCGCTTACCTGTACTATATAAGTACCGGGAATTATAATTTCAGGAAGCGGGAAGTTATGATTTCCGGGCAATAGATTTCCCCGCCAGATTTTGCCTACATTTTTACCATTAAGATCATTCACAGCAATTTCTAACTCAGCCGGTCTTTCTATTTCAAAAAATACGAAAGATTGATTGGATACTGGATTGGGATTTACTTGAAATGAAGCTTCGGGAATAAAACTTGACCCAAGGGAAGCCGGTTGATCCAAATCGGTAATCATGCGTACTCGTCTGGAACCATAATCGGAAACATAAAGGGTATCCAGTGTACTTGAAAAACGCAGCCCATTGGGTTGGTTGAATTTTGCGACATCTCTACCACCATCGGTATTGCCTAACGTAGATCCCAACCATAAGATTGGATTCCCTTCCATGTCAATTTTGTACAATTTATTCGCACCAAAAGCAGTCGCATAAATGAATCCCCGGCGGTAGGCAATGAAACCCAGATATTGTCCCAATGGAACCCTGGAAAAATACTCATCCGTGCCATCGGGTAAAAATTTGACGATTCTTTTGTCATTAAAATTGGCAACATAAAAATTGCCTTCTTCATCAAAACACATTCCTACCGGACCATCAAACCATCCGGAAGTAAATGCTCTTTGAGAGCTTCCATCTGGTGCCAATTTATAAACAGACTGAGAGTTGTAAGTGGCTACATAAAATGAATCTGTACCTGGAATTTGAATAATGTTGGAAGGAGTTGGTATGTCTGTGTTAAAAACTTCCTTTTGGTCTCGTCCTGTAACTTTATAGATGGCATCATCCATAATGTCGCATACCAGCAGGGAACCATCAGGATGAAATGCCAGGCCGTTGGAAGTATTTAAACCATCCACATAGGCAAACTCTTGCCCGTCCTTGGTTTTTGTAAAAATTTTCGAGCCATTAAAATGGGAACCATAGAGATTTCCTTCCTTGTCGAAAATGATGTCATCGTCGATGGTAATCGCAGATGAAGTGATGGTTGAAACGGTTTGGGCACCAGCCATACCCATACCAAAGAGTACTAAACTCAATGTAAAGAACTTTGTCATTGTATCTGATTTCGGGTGAAAAAAGGAAAGCTAAGCCTTAGCGAGAATTAATCCTTTTCTTACCGTGACAGATTACAAATTCAGGGACAAAGTGCTTTTAAGAATTAACTTTGGTATGCCACTTTGCAAATCTCATCGCACAACCGTCCTGGGAATGGCTGCAGGCAATCTGCTCATCATTTCCTGGTTTTGTAGACGCGTTGTTTGTGTAAAGGAAGCTACATGAATGGTATTATTGCCTTGCCGGCCAATGAGAACCACTTCATCTCCTACCTTGACATCCGGTATATGACTGATGTCGACCATAAACAAATTCATATTGACCAAACCGGCTATTCTGGCCTTTTTTCCTTTGATAAGTACCTGACCTCTGTTGGATAATCCACGGGGATATCCATTGCTGTAGCCAAGCGGCAAAACTGCAATTTTCATATCACTAACTGCCTGATAGGAAGTTCCGTATCCAATGAATTCACCTTCGTCCACATCTCTTACCTCCATTACATCTGTCTTCCATGTGAAAATTCTTTTCAATCCGTTTTCAGAAGTTTTTCCACTGGAAGTCAAATGGTGATAATACACATCAGGACTTGGCCAGAATCCATATTGGGAAACTCCCACCCTTACCATTTCAAACCTCGAATCAGGAAAAGAAAGTGCGGCAGCAGACGATGCCATATGGCGGTATTTTGGAAGTATCTTTTTAGTCTGGCATATTTTATAGAAATCCTTAAATCGTTTGAACTGCTTTTGAATCTTGAAATCGTTTGCAAAGGTTTCTGCCCCTCCAAAATGAGTACACAGCCCTTCGAATTCAAGATGCTCGGGATTCTTTTGCATCAAAGCGAGACATTGTCTGAATTCTTTGGGAACCAAACCGGTTCTGTTAGCACCAGTCTCCACTTCAAGATGGATGGAAGCTTTGATTTCAAGCTTTTTGGCTTCTTTTAAAATAAGTTGAAGGCGTTCATAATTGAACACATACAATTCAATATGATGTCTAAGAGCCCAGGGAATATCCTCATCGTACAAGATTCCCATAATCATTATGCGGGTTTCAGGTTTACAAACCTGGAGCACTTCCTCCGCCTCAAAAGAAGATGCGACAGAAAAATGATTGATGCCACATTTTTCTGCCATGGGCACATATTCCAAAATTCCGTGCCCATAGGCATTTGCCTTTACTACACTGGAGATCCGGGTATTTTTCCCTATTATTTTTCTTAAAAAGGTAATATTCGATTTCAAAGTGGACTGACTCAGTTCAATCCTGGAAGAGTGTTTTACCATCTTTTTATTAAATTATTCCATATATAATTTTTTCCCCAACTTTCTTTTGCTAATGTCACTGCCTGATTGATTTCTTCATCCGGAACCGGATCAAATTCATTCCTATCGAGCAGGCTGTTGTAATGAAATGCATACACCCTGCTAATGAATTCTGCTACCGGCAAGGAAGATTCTCCATGATACTCTCCATTGCCATAAACACTGGGT
>JAWKLG010000064.1:0-16582 GCA_041392845.1 Saprospiraceae bacterium
TGTGTGGGTCGAGATCAATTTCTTCCGGAGTTTTATTCAACCATACTTGAAATGCCTGAGTTTGTACTGTACCCACCTTGTCTAACATGGTGCCCCATCTCGGATTGGCTTCAATTAATTCACTGCAAAAATCAGGTAAGGAGGCGAGGGAAGCGCCGATCAAAACCTCATCATAATCTTCATTTATTTTAATGACTTTCTTAGTCCCTCCTTTCCATCCGGACCAACCGCTTTCAAGGTTGATATTATTTTCCTGGAGTTCTTTTGCTTGTCCAGGATCCAGTTGGACATACAAAGGAGCTGAAGTCCAACATTTTAGGCCATTTACATCATATAAAGGATCGTATTCTGTAAGGCCATCTCTGAGCTTTACTTGTTGTTCAAATTCAATTTCAACCACTTTGTCCTTGGAATCATTTAAGGTTAAATGACTTGCCTTGTGGAAAAATTCAAATTTGACATTTTCAGAAAAGTCCTTTTTAAAGAGTTCGTACATGGGCGAAAATATGGTATCGCCCATTCCTGCCTGCATCGCCCAAACCACGTGTTCCTTGCAGGTTATGGCCAACCGTAAAAATATATTTAAGGCTGTTCCTGCTTCAACATTTGGAGCTTGCACATTTCCTCTGAAAAACGCAAAAGGCCCGTCATACATACTTTTCAAAGTCGGATAATCGCGCATGTATTTAGGATCGGCTCCATGCATACAGATCCATTCATAATAATCGTAATCGTTGATTACAGAAAAATCAAGAATAAGTTTTTCATCTTTTACACTTACAACACGGTCTGAAATCATGCCACGTGCAATGGCCAGACCAAAATCCAGACCTTGCCAAGTTCTTCGCAAGAGGGTATCTTTTTCAACCATGTATCCAATCGCATCCCATATCCATTTTCTGATATGGTCAATGTTTTCTACCAGCGCACTGACATGATGGTCGGCATGGTTTTCATGATCAGCAAGGAGTTGACCAGTAACTCTGAGCTGTTTCTCAATATCATGAATTACATCTTTTTCAATTTTCTTTTCCATGGCCTGGACCTTCTTTTCAAGGTCTTCTTCAAATACCATCCTCTTTACCTTTTTAAGGAAAGGTTGGATAAGCTGACCTACACATCCTGCTTTTCCTGAATTGAGGTATTTTTTAAGTTCTTCAGCCAAATAATTGAAAAGAGAAACAAAGATTTCTTCCACGGGATCAACAAATTTCCCATCACCTAATTTACCGGGCAATTTTGGTAAATCTACATGCCAATCCACCCAATCGCCCTCAACATGCTCTGTCAAGGTCATGGATGGTTTGGGTTTGAAAGCCTTCTCAAAAGTTGAAAGCGGAGCCGTATGAGGCCGATCCAGCTTTTCATACAATTCTTTCATCATACGAAAAGCATTTTCATAAAATCCGAACCAAAAATGGATTCCGTGTTCTTCCACTCGACATCCCTTCTCCAAATTTACCCCACTTGCTCCTTTTCCCCCTACTCTCCAGCCAAGTTGGTAAACCGTAAATTCGTATTTGTCTTTTGCTCCGGGTAGGTTTAACATACTGTAGATGGTAGTCATGGAGCCTAATCCACCACCAATTACAGCTATTCTCTTTTTGCTCATAGTTGAATTTTTTAGGTTGCCTGTTCTTTTAAAAGTTCCGGTTTGTAGTTTTTGTAGAGGTAGATGTAAATGATATCCATTATTAATACCAGACTACAAATGGTAACCAAATAAGGATTATGGGACCAATGCAGATAAACAGCAATGGTAATTACTCCTGTTCCGAGACCTTTTAACCAGGCTACGGTATAAGAAAATCCTCTGCCACGAAGTTCCGGCCAGGTAACGAGTTGATACAGGTACAATGAAGAAATTAGAATATTGATTTGATAGGCAGAAACAATTCCAAGGCCATTGTCTTCTGCCGTTTCTTTCATGAAGTAGGTAAGAAGTAAACCACCAATTAAAATGAAGACATAGATATAATTGTAATATTTCTTAATGGCTGAATTGGTCACTAATTTTTTTCCATATTTCAGCGTATTGTAATTGATGAATATGTCCATAAAAAACCAAACTGCACATCCAATATTAAACACCAGACCTAAGTCACTTTTCAGCATAAATGCCCAATCAAATTCCCAGGCAATATCAAGGGCAACCACAACCATGGGGATTTCAACAATCTTCCATTTTCGTACGCCTTTTAAAATGAAATAATAGGCAGCGACCCAAAGAATAAAACCAGTTCCGAGTAATGCCAATTGCGAAGGAGGGTAGTCCGGGAAATGATGCCAAATCCCCGACCAGTCGTTGAGGAGTTCTCTAAACATGTTTTTGTAGTTAATTAGGTTTTAAGTATGTTCCTAAAAATAGCAATACATTTTAATGTATTTTATTAAACAGTATAATTCCTGAAATTAAAACCTTGGCAGGCGGTTTTTTTTAATATAATCTTTGCATTGAATTAATTTAATGCAAATAAAGAAAGGTGTGAAATGAGATTTCTCTTATTTCAATTTGAAATGTTTTGTTGATTTGGCAGGTGGAGAGAGAGTTGAGAAGGGTGAAATTAACTGATAGGAATCTGGTAAAAATAGCGGGCATATTTATAATCGCCCCAGTTAGCATATCTGCTGGCTTCTCTAAATCTATAATCCCAAAGGGGCAGGTTGTTTTCTAATTCAAATTCTGTTTTCATTTTTACCAGCGCTGCTTCCTTATCTTTCCAATGTTGGATGCCGGAATCTGTAAGGTCCATGGCTCTATACGAAAGGTTTAATTCTTTTAAAACCTGCGCCAGCCCTGTCATGTCTGGTTGTAAGTAAAGTTTATAACTTTCGTCCATGATCCATTGAGAAAAATAGGCAAAAATGAGGGCAGAATCATTAGCTTTTTTGGTTATTTCATAGATGGTAGATTCAAGATTGACAGCATAATATAGGGTGTCCAATGATATAAATGCATCAAATTTATCTTCGATGGTTTGAAGCTGGTTCAGGTTTCCGATAAAAAATGAAAGGTTATTGATATTGGCAAATTTTTCTTTGGCCAATTGTATTCCTTTCTCCGAAATATCCATCCCTGTAAAATGTGTTTCCGGAAATTTTTTGGCAAGGTGGGCTGTTATTTCACCGATGCCACAACCTAAATCCAAAACTTTTGCAGGTTTTAAGGCTTCCAGATGATTTTCAAGTATTGAAAGTTCGTCCATGTTAATCAAACCATGTTGGACTAAATCTTTACCATATACTTCTTTACAGAATTTTTGGTGTGCTTTGCTGTTGTGGGCAACATCATAAAAATTATCGTATTCAAATTGGTAAAAAGGAGTCTCTTTATCCAATTTTTCCTTTAGGTAGCTTCCCAGATCTGTAAATTCGTATTGGTCTTGATTTTTAAGGAGCAACTGCTTTTCTACCAGGCTTTGAAAGGCATTGTCCCAATTTACCTTAAACTTGCCCATCCAATCCCGACCAAATTTTTCTAATGCATCTTTTTTGGCGGGTCGATCCGGGTTTAGTCCCTGGTACAAAGCGTACCTTGACCGAAACCAATTAAGGGTACTAATCACTTGTTTTTCTGCAAGATTTAATTCGGGAAATTCCATTAAATAAGGTTTCTTGATTCCAAAAATTCCTGAATAGGGCCTTCTCCATTGAGCGTGTGTAATGACCCAAGGTAATTCATCCCAAGGTATTCAGCGGTTTTTTCAAAGGGCAGCCAAAATTGCTCACCTAAATTATTTCCATTGGAAGTACTTAATGCTGCCATTGATTTGCCCCTTAATTTTCTTCCCAATGGTTTTTCTATAGTTAACAAGTCGGTAATCTTGTCGAAGAAAATTTTCATTTGGGCACTCATGGTGTACCAATAAACAGGCGTTATAAATATTATTGCATCATAATTTTCAAGGATTGTTTTCATCAGGGGAATGAAATCATCCTCTTTATTTTGATGAAGGTAATCGTAGGGACTGATTTCATAATCATTAAAATCCAGGCAGCTTAATGTTGTATTTTCTTTTAAAAAATTGACCAATTTATATGTATCACCATCTCCTCGTGAACTTGCAAATATTACTACGGATTTTAATTTGGCCATATAAAAGTCTTATGAAATCAGGATTTACAATTTTACGATCGTTTGATACCTTCCTTGACATTGAAAGAAATAATATCCTTTCGTCAAATCATTTAAATCAAGATGTAAACTACCTTTTTCATTTGAAATGACCCTGATTTTTTCATACACATTTATTCCCTGAGCATTCACCAAGGTCCAGTTTTCAAATTCGTCAGCTCCTGTTATTTGAACTTGATGGTTTGTTGGGTTAGGAAAGGCCAAAAGGCTTGTATTTTTATTGTCTAATTTAACTACCAGGATATGTGACACGGTTTCTGTACCATCTAAATCTGTTTGTCTTAATCGATAGTAGATGACTTCACTGCTACTTTTTGGAATATCCAGGTAAGAGTACTTTTGAAGTGTGGTCGAATACTTTGCTCCTTCTACTTCGTGGATGGCATCCCAGGTCAATCCGTCAAAAGATCTTTCAATGGTGAAAAAATCGTTTTGGGTTTCGGTGGCAGTTTCCCAATACAATTCAATACCATTTTCAAGATTTTGATAATTAAAACTAAGAAGTTCTACAGGTAAAGCAAATGAGCATGAAACTGTCTGATTTGGCATGCCTGGACCATTTATTTCAATGTCAAATGCATTACATCCTATGGATTGAGGAGTTGCAGTTGCACAATCTGAAAAGGTTCGCCAAGGGTTACCGGTGGTGGTGGTCATCCCTGAACCGCCATTATTGGGAAGGTCAAAAAAAATCCCGGCATTTGGCCCACAAGTGATTTCACCTTGAAGGGTCCATAAATTACTCGGGATATTTCTGCCACTAAATTGTACATCATAATTGATGTTGACATTGTAATTGTATCCGCCAGGGCATGAGCTTGGCATTACAAGTGAAACAGGGTTAAGTTGAATGGTTACTGAATAACCATTATTCGCTTGTATCACTTTTGTGCATTGGGCAAAAAGAGATATAGGTGCAATCATAGTGATTGCAATGAAAATAACTTCTTTCATGATTTTAGTGCAAATAAATCACTGGCCCCAGGGGGCGAAAGTTAAAGCCAGACTTGTTTTTAAATGTGTGTTACGCTATCTGTTGGCAGGCTTAGTTATTAAACTTCATCTATAAAAAGAAGTAAAACTTTCTTGTCCAACTATTTTTGAAGGAGGCTGCAAAAATACAACCATTTAATCTGCGTCCAAATTGTTAGACGTCTAAAACAATTATTTTACTTGAAAATCCCCAATTGTTTTAGGCTTTTTAATCTTTTTTTAAGAAAGGAATAAGATTTAAATAGAAAACATTCAATTCATCTGAGTTGGATTCTATGATTTCCGGATAGGTATCGTTGTTCAAATCAGCAAATTTGATTTTATAAGTGTTGAACGTCTTTTCACTTAATATGATTCTGAAAAATTTTGTGCCGTCTCCATAATTTTGATAAACTGCATTTGGTTCATCAACATTTCCAATTACAATATCTACATCACCATCCATATCAAAATCAGCCACATCCAAAGAAAAAGTAAGGTCTTCCAGGGTGTCAATTTTAATACAATTTGAATAGTCCAGGTTTGAATTGCCAAAACAGATCTGGTTGGATTCTCCGATATTTCCCAATAGAATATCCGGATAAGAATCATTGTTAAAATCAGCTACAGCGAGCGCCCTGGTTTCATCTTTTCCGGTACCAAAAGGGATTTTTTTATCAAAATTCATGTTTTGGTTTAGGTAGATAAAATTTTGTTGGTTTTCCCGATTAGCCAGGATGAGATCTTTTTGTCCATCCTGATTGAGGTCTTCAACATGTACATCAATGGTCGCATCATTGCTCGAACCAAAAAATATTTGTTCATTGAAATTACCCTTCCCGTCATTGATACAAATCTCGTTTCTTTCTCCTCGGTTTGTGATCAAAATATCCAGGTCACCATCACCATCTAAATCAGCCAAAATCAGGTTTCGGGTGGGAGCATTTGGAAGTCCAAAACTTCCTTTTTCTACAAAATTTCCTTTTCCATCATTTAAATAAAGACGATTGGGGGCTTCATCATTTCCTTCAGCAATATCCAAATCCCCATCACCATCAAGGTCGCCTATTGCTGCAGCGTAAGTAGTAGATTTATATTTCCCTAAAGGATAAGAAACTGAAAAATTACCATCTCCATTGTTGAGGAAAATTTCATTTTGATCGGGCCAATGCCTTCCATTTGCGACTACGATATCAATATCTCCATCGCCATCCAAATCTCCATAATCAATAGAAGAGGTTTTTGATTTTTCTTTTCCAAAGGAGAGTCTTTCTCCATCCGGATTATAAAATATTTGGTTTTGGGCGGGAAGGGTAGTGGCTAGAAAAAGAAAAAGCCAGGGAAGGGTAAAAGATCGGTTTAACATAGAGCATTTGTTATTGGGTAGAACTAAAGTTGTTTTCCGGCTTAGTGCTTAGATTAACTTCAAGTTTTAAAAAAGCAACAAGATTTGATGCTTCATCTCTCTCCAGGTCTACTATATGTGTTTCAGTCTCTTTTCTGGACTGATTCTGGATTTCACAATTGGCAAATTGTCGGAAGTATATTCTGTGTAATTTTGGATAGGCACCATCGATTTGAACTTGTATGTGCCGATTTAAGTCTATCGAGCCAAAATCACCAGGTAAGAGTGTTCTAACCAAAACCCGGCCATCTAAGTCAGTTATTCCTGTTCCTCTTATTTTGGCGGTATTTTCCTTGCCTGGTATCTCAGATTGATATTCACCGGAAACGTCAGCTTGATAGACAAAAATTTCCTTCCGGGCCAAGGGCAATTTTTCAGCTCCTTCCTGCACAGTCAGACATAAATAAAGGGGTCTTCCAGCGGCACTGTTTTGTAATAAGTTAAGCAAATGGGGTTCTTTCATTTTTAAAAACTCACCCAAAATTTGTGAATTTTTAACAATGGGAATATCATGATCAGAGTTGCATGAATTCAAGCCCAAGACCACCAGCAACACCCACAAAAAGGAGGAACGAACCATGTTTTTAAATTTTTTGCTGAACCTTCACCTCAGTGGTTGTATCGGCTCCTTCCAGAATTTCCACTTGAATCCCATCGGAAAGACCTAATTTAATTGGAACCTTTTTAACTTCTTCTCCTCCGTTTTTTATTTCAATAAAGGTACTGTCTTTTTCAAAAAGGACATCTCGTTCTTTTAGGGCAATCACATTTGATTTTCTGTCCAGAATAACATCACCACTTGCAGAATATCCGGCCCTTAGAAAGTAGGAGGAATCCGGCTTGATGGCTGCACGAATTTCAAACTTTACGCTACCTTCTTCTTCTACACCCTTAGGAGAAATGTACTCCAAAGTAGCTTCGAACTTTTTATTTTGAATAGCTCCCACGGTTAGCTCAAGCGGCATTCCTTCTTTGATCTTTCCAACATCCGATTCGTCTACCATGCCTTCAAAAATCAGTGAATTCATATCTGCAACTGCTGCAATGGTAGTTCCCTCATTAAAGTTATTTCGCTCAATAACCGAGGTGCCTTCTTCTACCGGGATGTCCAAAACCATTCCGTCAACTGTGGAATTAACAATGTTGGCAACCTGTCTGCTGTTGGAAGCTGCACCTTCTCTTAATAATTGAAGATTGTTGATGGCAGACTGTAATTCCTGCTGCCTGATTTCAACTTCTGTTCTTGCAGCTCTTATGGCATTATTGGAAATAAGCTTTGCATTTTCAAACTCAGTTGTTCTTTGCTCCAAAGTGAGGAGGTCTCTTTTGTAAGTTTGTTCTGAGATTACGCCATCTTCCAAAAGCTGTTTGCTCCTTGCTTCCTCCTTCTTGCATTTTCATAAGCAGCCCTCGCACTTTCAACATCCAGTTTATTGTCGAAAACTGATTCCTGACGCTTCAATTCTCTTTGTGCATCATTTAACCTGATTCTGGCCAGTTCCACACTTGATTGGGCATTGTTGACACTGGTTTCGCTAGGAACCAGTTTTATCCGGGCTATTTTTTGACCTTTTTTTACAATAGAACCTGCTTCTACAAATAGCTCTTCAATTACCCCAGACACCTGAGGTTTAATAAGAACTTCTTTTCTTGGCTTAACCGCTCCGGTTGCAACAGCTTTTTTTACAACATCTGTAATTTCAGGTTTTTGAAATGTAACTTCTTTATCCTCACCACCGGATTGATTGGCAAAATACCAAATAAGGAATCCTGTTAAAATTACTACTAATCCAATAGCAGGGTACAAACATCCTTTCTTCATGTTAATAAGGCTTTATTTTATTCATCTCTTAATGCGACTACCGGCTGTATGCTGGCAGCCTGTAAAGCAGGAACGAGTCCTGTCAATGCTCCTGAAACAACCAGGACTAGAATGGCTCCAATTCCAACTGTAAAATCAACTTCAGGCTTGGCGAAAAATTCACCACCATCACCAACAGCCAGATTCATAAGGAAAATGATTACGGTGCTAAATATTAATCCCAGATAACCGGCTACAGTTGTTATAAAAACCGATTCCAAAAGAACCATTTGAATAATCGCCCTTGGTGTTGCTCCAAGTGCTTTTCTTAATCCAATTTCTTTGGTTCTTTCTTTTACCACTATGAGCATAATATTTCCAACCCCAATCACACCGGCAAACAAACTTCCTATTCCTACAAACCAGACCAGCCATCTGATTCCTGCAAATAATCCTTGAAACTGGTTGAACTCTTCTTCCAGGTTAAAGGACCGTACTCCTTGTTCATCGTCAGGAGCGATCTGGTGTCTTTCTCTTAAAATGCTTTTTAAATCATCTTCTACACTTGATACCGGAACCTGGTCATACATGGCACAGACAAACCAACCAATTTCATTTGGCCTGTTCAAAACTTGCTGAGCAGTGGTTAAGGGCATAAAAATGGTCGACTCATCATCTCCACCATCTCCTCCACCTCTTTTGGATTTAAAAATGCCAACTACCTGATAATCAGCTCCTGATATTTTTAAATATTCTCCTATTACTTCATCTTCTCCCTGGAAAAGTACATCCTTTACCCTTTGGCCAATGATGATAACTTTTCGTTTTTGTTCCATATCCGGAACATTAATGAATCTGCCTTTGGCTACTTCCAATGGCTCGATATGGAGCAAATCAGGGCTTTCTCCTCTTACATCAAAAGAACCTTTGTTTTCATTTCTGACGATTTCGCCGGAGGGAATCCAAATCCTTGGAGCCATGTATTGAATCTTGGTGCCCAATTCAGAATTAATTGCTCTGATATCGTCGTTGGTAAGTCGGGCTCTACGTCCGGGAGGCAGGCCATTATAGGGTTTGGTAGTTCTTTGGGTCCAAACGTACAAGCTATTTACTGCTCTGTTTCCAAACATTCCTGTCACGCCATTCTCTAAACCTTTTCCACTTCCCATTAAAAAAACCAACATAAAAATGCCCCAAAAGACTCCTAGAGCCGTCAGGAAGGTCCGCAGTTTATGTTTGCGGATGGTGTTGAAAATCTCTTGCCATATGTCGTAGTCAAAAATCTGCATGGGCTTATTCTTTCATGGCTTGAACCGGATTAATTTTTACAGCTTGCAATGCCGGAATTAAACCGGCAACCACACCACATATAACCAGGAGGATTAGGGCTGAAAAAACTACCCAAAAGTTGACGCCCGGATTTCTGAAAAATTCGGATTCCATTGAATTTGAAACCAAAAACCAATTCACCAGGTACAAAACTACTACACCGGTTATCAAACCAAGGTAACCCGCAAAGCCGGTGAGCACCATCGATTCAGTGATGATCATATTAATAATGGAGGGTGGGGTAGCACCCAGCGCTTTTCGGATTCCAATTTCTCTGGTTCTTTCTTTTACAACGATTAACATGATGTTGCTTACTCCGATTACACCGGCTATGATGCTACCAATTCCTACAAACCAGATGAAAGCATTGATAAATCCAAATACCATTTGAAATTCCTGGAAATTCTCCACATTGTTTCTTATCCAAATGGCATTTTCATCATTTACAGAAAATTGTTTTCTGGAGGCCATTTCTGATCGAATGTTGTTTTCAATTCTTTGAGATTCCTCCAAGCCAGCATCTCCGATGGTAAACATCATCTGGTCAATTCTATCCCTTCCTGTAACTACTTTCTGGACAGTGGTAATGGGCAGGTAGATTTTTCGAAGTTCATTGTCACCCCCGGAATCGGTAAACTCCCCGACTACCATGTAGGTGGTACCTTTTATGGTTAATTCCTTTCCTATTGGATTTTCATCTTTTTCAAAAAATGCTTCGGAAACCTTTGTTCCTATTACTGCGACTTTTCGATATTCTTCAATGTCTTTTTCGTTAATATATCGACCCCTCAAAATTTCCGTATTTTCAATCATTTGATGTCCCGGATTGACACTTCGGATATCAAATGAAAAGGCCTTGTTTTGATAGGTGACGAAGTACTCGCCACTCATATAAAGGCGCCCTGTGGCATATTCAACTCCATCAATTCCTGTTGTTGTTGCGGTATAATCAGAGTTGTCAAAATTAATCCATCTTCCTGCCGGTAAACCTTTATATGGCTCTGATGTCTTGCCAGGATAAACCCAAATACTGTTTATTGCATCATCCCGAAAATTAAACTCAACTCCATTTTGCAATCCGCTACCGGCTCCCAATAAAAGTACAAGCATAAAAATGCCCCACCAAACGGCAAACATGGTAAGAAATGTCCTAAGCTTATGTCGCTTAAGAGAGTCTATAATTTCCCCCCATTTATCGTAATCAATTAATTTCATATTATCCGATTAATCCGTCCTTCATGTGGATAACCCTTTGTGTCCTTTCCGCAATGTCCTGTTCATGTGTCACCAGAATTACCGTAATACCTTCTTCATTAACCTTTCTAAAAAGATCCATTACTTCATGACTGGTTTGGGAATCTAAAGCCCCGGTTGGCTCATCAGCTAATAGTACTTTAGGTTGGTTGATCAAGGCTCTTGCAATAGCAACGCGTTGTTGCTGCCCTCCAGACATCTGTGTCGGAAGGTGGTGAGCCCAATCGGCAAGTCCTACTTTGGCAAGATAGTCCAGGGCTATTTCTTGGCGTTCTTTTCTAGGTACCTGTCGGTAATAAAGAGGAAGAGAGACATTTTCCAGCGCTGTTTTGAATCCAAGTAAATTAAATGACTGGAAAACGAAGCCGAGAAATCTGTTACGATATTGTGCCGCCTGGGTTTGGGTAAGGTCTTTAATAAGAGTACCGGCAAGTTTGTATTCTCCTGAATCATATTCGTCCAGGATACCCAGAATGTTTAACAGGGTAGATTTACCTGAACCTGAAGAACCCATTATGGAGACAAATTCTCCCTCACGTATGGTTAAATCAATTCCTTTTAAAACTTCCAGGGTGGTAAACTCAGTGGAATAGGCTTTTCTAATTTGGGTTAATTCTATCATTTGGGTGATTAAGTGTCAACTCAAGAAACGAACCAAAGCTAAGTATCTTGTAAAATATGGACAAAATAATCCATTTAAAAGACCAAAAACGATTACATCTGATTTTCATTGATGTAAATCCTAATATTAATTTGTATTTTTTTAAAAAATTAAGGCTTATTTTAAGGAATGGGGCAGCTATTAGGATTAGATGGCGTTTTATTTCAAATAGTTAATACATTGGATTTTCAACCTATGAAGGTAATTGTTGGAATTTTGCTTTCCCTGTCTCTTGTTTTGTCCTGTAGTAAAAATGACAGAGCCCCAGGTCCTATTATTAGGATTGATGATGATTTTAATATAATTGTTTGGGAAGATCTCCAAGAGGCCTCCAGAGATATTCAATTGGTATTAACTACCAATAAAGCACTTGATTGTGAAAACTATTTAATTGATTACACTACAGAGATTTCCAGTTCAAAAATAATTTTGGAAATAAACGGAGTAATTCCTCCAGCTATTTGTCAAGGAATTTCCGGGTTTCCAATTGATACCATTTCTTTGGGTGATTTGGAATCTGGAACTTATGCGTTTGAAATCTTAATTGGCGGAGAGATTCATAATTTAGGAACTTTTGAAGTTTCTGATTCAATGATTAAATCATTTTTCTACACAACAAATGGTTTTAGTGTCGAAAATGAAAACCTTTCAAGAATCCCTTACGATTTATTGTGGGGTACAATCCATTACAATAATGGTTCATCTCAGGTTGCAGACAGTTTGTTGATTGATTTATTAGAACTGGATAATGGCAAGGCAATTCCTGCCGGCAATTATGGATATTTTTCTTTAGCCAACGATGAAGTTTCCCTACCTACTGAAAACCAATCATCGAACACTAAATCCTTTGCATTTAGAACTGATGTCGAATCCAGTATTATTGCAAGTTTGGTGAATACCTACCGGGCAAATCACCCTAATGAAATTCAAATATTAGTTTGGAACGGCAAAGGGACTGAGTTTTAGATTATTGCATCGACAGGATGGCTTTTATTTGGATGTAATTCGCAAAATCCTGTTTCTTTTTATATGCACATTCTTTTTAAAGAAAAGTAATCCAATAAACCATTCTTAAACTAATTATTCAGTCTTTTATATTAATAAGGAAAGAGGTTTTTCTGAATGTTCAAAATTCCCTTCTTGATGGCTTCAAAGGGGAATGAATACTAAGGTAAAGTTGCCTTCATGGACTGAATTGATAAGTGGTCTTCATCCCGAAAGAAATTACTACATGGTATATAAAATGAAAAAAGGCTGCCTTCAGTTGAAGACAGCCTTTTTTATGTAGGAGTCAATTAATCGAATAGATTATGACTGTGCTTTTGCTCTCGTGAAACTTCCTTCTTTTTTCTTCTCAACTGCTTTTACCTTGATGTCTTTTACAAGATCAACTACAGTAGCTGAAGCAACGAAGATTGAAGAATAAGTACCAACAAGGATACCGATTAACAATGCAAAGGCGAATCCTTTGATACTTCCTCCACCAAAAATGAAGAGAATTAATACCACAAATAGAGTGGTACATGAAGTTATCAAGGTTCTACTCAAAGTATTGTTAATAGCCAGGTTGAAAATGTCTTCTTTTGATTTTCCTGCATAGGTGTTGATGAACTCACGGATACGGTCGAATACAATTACCGTATCGTTTACCGAGTAACCAATTACAGTCAGAATCGCAGCAACAAGTGCCTGGTCAATTTCCATTGTAAATGGTACGATACCCCAAAGTAGAGAGAACATACCTAAGGTGATGATTACGTCGTGGAACAAAGCCAAAACTGCACCCAAAGAGAATTCCCATTTTGAGAATCGGATAAACAAATACAAGAAAATCAACAACAGTGCGAAGAAACCTGATTCAAAAGAAGAGTCTTGAATGTCATCCGCAATGGTAGGACCAACTTTACTTGCAGAAACGATTCGAGTACCATTAGAATCAGAGTTTTTGAAATTCTCAATTGTCACATCTCCGCCTGCCATTCCCTTTACGCCGTTGAATAAAGCTTCTACAACTCTGTCAGCTGCATCATCTTCATTGTCGTCTATAAGGTAACTGGTTGTGATATTGTAAGTGTTTTCAGTATCTACTGCTTTTACAACAGGTGCTGAACCAAAAGATTGGGCTAATCCTTCTCTGATTTCCTGAGCACCAACAGATTTGTCAAACTGAACGGTGTAGGAATATCCTCCTTTGAAATCAACACCCAGGTCAAACCCTTTGGTGAAGATTGAACCAAGACTGATAACAATCAGAATACCTGAGATGATATATCCAATCTTTCTTTTTCCAATCCAGTCAATATTAACATTGGCAAGGATGTTTTCAGACCAACCGGTCCAGAAAGACATGCTGCGGTCTTTTTTACCGGTCCACCAGTCAATTACTAATCTTGCAACCAGCACTGCTGTAAACAAAGAACTCAAAACACCAATAATCAAAACAACTGCGAAACCTTTGATTGGACCTAATCCAAAGTAGGCAAGTACCAATGCGGTAAGCAATGTTGTTACGTTGGCGTCGATGATGGCGGAATAAGATTGCTGGAAACCATCTTTGATGGATGCCAGGGTACTTTTTCCTGCCCTAAGTTCTTCTCTGATCCTTTCATAGATGATTACGTTGGCATCCACCGCCATACCAATGGTAAGTACGATACCTGCAATACCAGGAAGGGTCAAAACTGTACCATAACTAGCCAAAGCACCAAGGATGAAAATAACGTTGGCAGCCAAAGCAATGATAGAAACAATACCACCACCTGCATAGTAAAGAACCATGAAGATTACTACCAACAAGAATCCATAAATCAATGCATTGGTAGACTTATTAATATTGTCTTTACCTAGTGAAGGTCCAACGATTGATTCCTGAATGATTTTTGTAGTAACAGGAAGTTTACCTACCTGTAGGATATTAGAAAGGTCTTTTGCAGACTGTACAGTATAATTACCCTGGATTTGAGAGTCACCGGAAAGAATTGGATTGATAACTCTTGGAGCAGAAACTACTTCATTGTCCAATACAATTGCAATTTCACGGTTACCTCCATTGTATGCAGCAGTAGTCATTCTACCCCAGGTCTTAGCACCTTCGCTATCCATTTTCAAGCTTACCACAACTTCTCCGTTTTGGCTGTCTTGACTTGGATTAGCATCAGTTACATGTTCACCATCCAATGGTGGAACATCCTGACCTCGAGGCATCTTGATTGCATACAACTCATATTGATTGTCACCAATTTGACTCTCTATTTCTGCATTCAATTCGATTGGATCTTTTGACCAAAGGAATTTTACATCATTAGGGAACAAACTTTTGATTTCAGGACGAGCCAACATTTGAGAAATAGCTTCTCTTTTGTTTTTGTCTGCAATACCCATCACTGCGGGTGCAAAAGCATTTGCCTGATTCAATTGGAAAACATCAAATAATGGACCCTGGTCTGAAGCCAAATTTTGAGAAGCCGGAACAGTATCAAGCGTAAAGTTTGAACTGTCTACATTTCCCAATGAGTCGATTCCGTAGTTTTTAACAACTTCGAATTCTGGTTCATTTGTGCTTTCACCATCAACCATTTCCATTTTCTTCAATTTGTCATTTGCTTGAAGAAATGCATCTGCCAAACCTGGGTCACTGGCACGGTAAACGTCCCAAAATTCAAGTTTTGCAGCCGCAGAAAGGAACTGACGTGCACGCTCAGGGTTATCGATACCTGGCAATTCTACCAGGATAAGGTCTCTTGCTTCATCCAATGAAACGTTAGGTTGGGTAACTCCCAGTTTATCGATACGTTCTTTCAAAAGTTTGAAAGTAAGACTAACGTTTTCATCTGCTTTCTGACGAAGGATGGTTCCCACCTGACCGTCAGTAGTTTCAGCGTTGATTTCGTTTCTAAGCTTTTCGTTCAATACAAAGATGTCGGCGAGTTTTTCTCCATCTGCTAATTTTTGCCACTCTTCTACAAACAGCGTTACAAAATCTGATTGTGAATCAGCCAATCTTTTTTCTGCGTTGTCCAGTGCCTGCTGGAATTTTTCATTTTTAGCATCGCTTGCCAATGCCTGAATGAAATCCTTAAGGTCAACCTGCATCACTACGCTCATACCACCTTTCAAGTCAAGACCTAGTGCCAACTGAGAGGACTTAAGATCCTGATAGGTGAACTTTTTGATAAATGGAATTTCAAAAACTGTCTCTGTAGACATTGAATCCAAATACTCCGCCCGGTAAACTTTTTCCATAGCGGTGTTACCTCCGGCTTTGTTAGCTGCGTAGCTATCTGCTTCATTCTCAACGCGGTTGGTTGGGAAAATCAGCACAAACTGATACAAGCAAACTAAGGCCAGAATCACAAGGAAAAACTTTACAACTCCTTTACTTTGCATTGTTTAAAAATTTATAAATTTCAGATGTGTTAGAAAAAATCGTGCAAATATACGGCATTTACTTAATTTTTCATTTTTTGTTGCAAACACAGCATTTTTTCTACCTTTGCTTTGATGCAAAAGCACACAATAATCAATTTTTAAACCAAAAACACAACTATGGGACTTTTTTCTTTTTTAAAAGATGCCGGTGCCAAACTTTTCGGAAAAGATGACGCGCCAAAAGAAAAGTCAGCTGTAGATCAAATGGCTGATGAAGTTGCTAGAAAACAAAAAGAAGCTTTGTTGAAAAGCCTTGCTGAAGGAATGGGAATTGAAGTAGAAAATCTTTCAGTAAGTTATGATGGAGAAACTGTTACGGTTTGGGGACAAGTTGAATCTCAGGCTGATAAAGAAAAAATCATTCTTACACTTGGAAACGTAAATGGTGTTGCAACTGTTGACGATAGAATGTCTGTTGTGGTTCCTGAGCCTGAGGCAGATTTCTATGAAGTGAAAAAAGGTGATTCTCTTTCCAAAATCGCTAAAGAATTTTATGGTAATGCCATGAAATACCCTGTGATCTTTGAAGCGAATAAACCAATGTTAAAAGATCCGGATTTGATTTATCCTGGTCAGGTTTTAAGAATACCCAAACAG
>JAWKLG010000065.1:0-12793 GCA_041392845.1 Saprospiraceae bacterium
GGCGGCTCTACCAAGAATTGGGAAAATCCAAAAAAAGAAATCCAAAATCTAAAATCTAAAAATAAAAATCTAAAAACCCAATCCTGTTTGATAAATTTAAACCACGAAATTTTTTTGTCAAATTTTTATCAGACACCTGAAGCATGAAGCAAATCTTTTTCCTTTCTTTCTTCCTACTTTTTTCAATAATCCTGACAGCTCAAAACCTCGAACCTGAAATCATTTACCCCGGATTTCTCCAAAGCAAAGGGGATACCTTTTTTGTAAACAGCCAGAAATTCCGGAATATTTGGTCTTTTCCTATTACCAGGAAAGACACACTGAATCTGGGCACAAGTGGGTACAAAGGAGTCACCTTCACCATTTACACCGATATCGATACTTTGGAGATTCCTTATGTCAACTTTCCAAACAGGCAATTGGTCAAAATTCCTATTGTTTCTGCCAAGGATACCGCCTTGTGCATTCTAAGATTTCAAAGTAGTACTTCAAATTTTAGCGATGCCTATGCTGATGAAAAAAAAGGAAAGGTCGATTTTCAAATTCCGGAAGTTTATGAGCTTGCGAATGTCATCCTTTACCTGAGTGAATGTTCCAAAAAAACTGGCAATCGGCCGGAAACGGACTACGGAAACACAGTTCAGGAGTATTTTTCTACCTTCAAAAACCATAAACTCATTCAGGTCTTGAATGAAAATTGCAAGGAAGGAAATGGATTCAATATCTATTATGGCTTTCGGGAAAACAGCATTTGTTTTGAATTAGATAAGGACAATTTTCTTCAATATCAAACCCCTTACAGAAATGTGATGTGGGATGCTACGGAGACCAATGGTGGCTATTTTAGAAACATGCTTTACCTGGTTCAGGACTTTGCCAACAAGAGTAATTTTAGAAAATTTTACAACGAAAATACTGCTTTTTATGCATCGCTGATTGAAAGGCAAAAGGCGTTATTACCCGTAAAAAATATGTGGTCCTGGATGGAGAAGGAATTTCCTAATAAAATGGATGCCTACAAAATTATCTTTTCTCCTTTGATTGGCGGGTCACACTCCACTCAACGATTTCAAAAAGGATTTTTCATGGAACCCGAGTTTGAAGAATGCATTATGTTCATCAACTCTCCCGAAAGAATCGATAAAAACGAAAACTATTCCGAAGACCTGAAAGAAGCCCTGATGTCCGGAATCGTGTTTACCGAAATCGACCATAATTATGTAAATCAGGCAACAGATAAACACATCCAGGCTGTTAAATCATTGATGAGCGACAAGGACAAATGGGCCAGTAAGCAGGCCCAGGAAAACTACCAAAGTGAATATGCCATTTTCAATGAATACATGACCCATGCTCTTTTTTGTTTGTATTTAAAAGAAACCTATAATTCAAATATTACAAAAGAGGCCATCCAGGACAGAATCGATTTAATGAACAGAAGAGGCTATCCCAAATTCGAGGAATTCAATGAAATCCTACTAAAAGTTGCCCAAAACAGAACGAAAACGATTTTTGAGATCTATCCGGAGATTATTGGGGAATTAAAGAAAATTAGTGGCAAGTAACATATTTAAAGTGCCGAATAAAACAACGACATGAAAAATATTTCATTTTTAATTGCAGTATCCTTATTGTCGCTTTTTGCTTGCAAACCAGTGCTTCAATTCGAAGAAATATATTTTGAGTCGAATGTTGTGGCGTATGATTCAGAAAATAAAAATGAAGGACTTAGGATCGAATACCAAACAGAAACCAGTGAATATCTGAATAAATTAAAAGAGGAATATCCTTTAAATGAAGTATTAGAAAAAGCTGATTCTGACCTTCAAAAAGTCCTGAAAATTTTAGATTGGACCAGTAGTCGTTGGAAACACAACGGCAATAATTCTCCTAAAAGCAACGACGGACTTTCCATTTTAAAAGAAGCAGAAACAGGCGCAGAATTTCCTTGTTTTGCCTTCGCAATCGTGCTGAAAGATCAATTGAATGCAAACGGATTTAAAGCACGAACCATTTATTTAAAAACGAAAAATGCGCGAAAAAGTAAATACCCTCCCGGCCATGTAGCGACTGAGGTTTATTTAAATGACTTAGGAAAATGGGTGTTTATGGATGCACAATTCAATGTATTACCTGTTTTGGATCAACAACCACTTAATGCTGTTGAATTTCAAAAAGCCATTACCTTACAGTCTCCCGGATTAAAGCTTTTAAGTCTCAGTCCTATGTTGCGCGATGCTGAATATTATGGTTTTGTTTATCCTTATCTGTATTACCTGGATACCAGCCTGGATCATCGATACGAAAATGAAACCCGGACTTCCTTTGAAGGGAAAACAGCAATAATGTTGGTACCATTAGGAGCAAAGGAACTTAGGCGGATTAATTTTTGGAACATGGACATCGATCATTGTTTCTATTCCCATTCACTTCGTGATTTTTATGCCAGGCCTATTTAAACTAACCTTTTAAAAATACAATCATTGAGATTCTTATTTGTTTTCATTCTTTTAATTAGCCTCAACAAGGCAAGCCATGCACAACATTACGCTCCATTCTTCTCCCCAAGAAACCTCGTAATGGTTACCAACGGTGATAATGAAGGACAGGGAATTCTTTTTGCCAAAAACATGGATTTGAATGGACTGTATTTATTGGTCTCCAAATCCACCCTAAATTCAAAAGGTCAGAAATTGGAAAAGCTAATAGTCAGCCAATATTTCACCGAGGTTGAAAAAAGATTTCTGGAAAGACACAAAGAACATTGTCAGGAATTGGAACCACTCACCATCACTTTAAATTACCAACTTCTTTCAGATTCCAGCAACTGGATTAGGATTAGCGATACTTCCGATATTGTCGTCATTAAAATTATGGATCGGGATAATGGATTACCGGAACGATATGTTTCATTGAATGGCATTTGTAGCCTCCATCCCTATTATCATCAGATGGAAGTATTTCAAGAGCAAAAGTCAAGCTTTGAAATTCCAAACAAAGCATACTTTTATTCTGAAAAAGGCCAGATGAAAACCCAGCTTAACAACATGTAATAATCGTAACCAACGAATACGGTAGAAAGCTTTTGCCTTCATGGGTATATTGCAGATTATTCTTCCAAAATTCTATTTAAAAAGGTAGGAGGACAAACCCATCTTTATGGCCTCCGTCAACCAACACCAGGAAGTTTTTGAAATTGATTTAGATGAGTGGATAGAAGAATAAAATCGGTATTCAGTATTCGCTTTTCGGCAATTCGCTTTTCGATATTATTTGATTTTTTCAACACGCTTAAACATCCATCGTCATTCCGGTTTTCGATGTTCGCCTTCGCTTTTAATAGGGGGCCACGATCTCCTTGGTTTATTAGACCTGTGCAGGTCCATCTCCTGTAGCAAAAGGATGTGAAATGGCGATTCCGACTCCCCAAGGTCGCATATTTAATTTCCATAGCCAGAAATAATGAAACGATTTCTGGCTTGGTTTGAAGCCCAATCGCCACAAGCATGAATTCACTTGAGCGATGGAATGTCGAAACCAGTGCCTTCGACAGGCTCAGGCACCCGGTAGTGAAAGGAAGCATGTTGGTCTTTGACTTTGTAGTGGCGGGCCGCGCCCGCCCTCCACCAGGTGATCTTTCTAGTGACGAGTTGCGAATGACGAATGATCGAGTTGAAGAGTTCGAAACACAAGCAAAATCTCATGTTTTTCCGGCAAATCCAGTTTTTATCAATCAACAGATCGAAAAATTTAATTTTTCAATATTATTCATTCCCATTCCCTAAGATATCGGGTTGGGTAAACAAATACCTGACCCTCCGGCTGCCGATAAAATGAATTCGGGGCTACGGAGATGGGACCCTTCGGGTCCAAGTGAGCTCATAGACCCGTAGGGCCCCGTCTCCGTAGCATTATGATGTGGCGTACAGGATTCTGACCCCCTAAGGGGTCGCATATTTTAATTTCTTATTCAACTTTAATTCGATTATCCAAATAATCATCGCATCTTTTGCAGCTTCCAATATTTCAACAGCCAACAGCCAACAGCCAACAGCCAACAGCCAATAGCCAACAGCCAACAGCCAACAGCCAACAGCCAACAGCCAACAGCCAACAGCCAACAGCCAACAGCCAACAGCCAACAGCCAACAGCCAACAGCCAACAGCCAACAGCCAACAATCAGTCCTATCTCCGCTCCACTCTCCTGCTTACCGACCCTTAGGGACTTTGAAGTAGCCACCAAACCAATAATGATTAAGCCACCATTTATAAGAATGGTAATTTTCAAATTGGGAATTTGATTTACCCGAAAGAATCCAGACTTCTCACTATTTGTCATGATACCACCTTCCGTCGTTTGAATATTCGACAATTCAGATAAGGTTGCAAACGCTCAATAATAACTGGAATGGTTGTCAGGAGTTCATGGCCAGCGTCATTTCCTATAGCAACAAATCTTCTTAATCTAATCCCTTGAAGACCCCATGCAATTTTTTCAACTTGAAAAATGATCTCCTCCTCCAAGGTCAGATAAGTCTCTTCATATTTTTGGATAATGTCATCTATTTCTGTTCGTTATTGGTTCCAGAGAATTTTCAAACCTGACATCCACATTCTCGTACCCTTTGAAGTCTGAAATAGATCTTCTTTTTCTTCCAGATTATCATACAAATTGCTAAAAAGATAACTCTCTGCCATCAATCGATCCTTATAAATGGAATGCAAGATCTTCCAACTTCATAATTCCGATCTAAAAAATTGGACAACAAGGTCAAGGGTAATTACTAGGTCATAAAAGACCAGGTAGTCATTTTCTGTTTGAGGCTATACATCCATCTCATGATTTGGCTATTGGCTGTTGGCTGTTGGCCGTTGGCTAAGGGTGATTTTTATAAAGGTAAAGATTTTTTAAATACTACGTTTTGAAATGGAAACTATTCGAACACCGAATAGCGAATAGCGAATAGCGAATAGCGAATAGCGAATAAACAAGAGCGCCATCCCCCATCCAAGGAAATGACGCTCTTTTTGGCTGTTAGCCTTTGGCCATTGGCCATTAGCAAAAAAGCCAACAGCCAACGGCCAATGGCCAACAGTTACTTCGATGCGCTTAACTTAAAGAATTGCTCCAAGTCTGGCAATACAATTATCTCAGTACGGCGGTTTTGTGCGCGACCTGCTGCATCGTCATTGCTGGTTCTAGGTACAAATTCACTTCTACCTCCGGCAGTCATACGCTCGGGTGCGACGTTGTATTTTTTCTGTAACATTCTAACAACGGCAGTAGCACGGTGTGCAGACAAATCCCAGTTGTCTTTGATACAATCGGTTGCGATGGGCACATTGTCCGTGTGACCTTCAACAAGGATGTCCAGTTCAGAATGGTCATTCAGAACGGTAGCGATTTTTTCTACTACAGTTTCTGCTTGTTTGTTGATGATGGCTGAACCTGATTTGAACAACAATTTGTCAGAAATAGAAATGTAAACCACACCTTTTTTCACTTCAACAGAAATGTCCTGGTCGTTTACGTCTGCCAGTGAACGCTTAAGATTCATTACCAGGGCAAGGTTTACAGAGTCTCTTCTCTGGATGCCAGAATTCAAATCATTGACCATTTTGGTCTGTTTGTCTAGAGTCTCCAAAGACTTACGGATAGATTCTGCACCTTCACGGCTTACTACTGAAAGGTCAGCAAGACGCTCCAACAAATTGGTATTGGTGGTTTTCAACAATTCCATTTGTTCCTGCAATGATTTCAACCTTTCTTTGGTGTTGGCAAGTTCAGATTCTTTCTGGCTTACCTGCGTCTGGAAGGAACCTCTTTTGGTTTCACATTCCATCAATTTAGACTTTAATTCATCGATAGATTGATTGGCTTGAGCCAATTGGTCTTCAGCTGCAGTTAATTTTTTCTTGCTCACACAGGATCCAAAAAGCACAGCTGCCGCTAAAAACAAAACAATTTTTTTCATGGTCTCTAAAAGATTGATTTTATTGAATGATTGGTTTTTCTAATGCAAAGAGAACACACAAAGATCATAATTAGTGTAATTATTACATTAGTTTTTTCTTAAATCTTATTTTTTCTCCCAGGTGTTGTTGGACAAATCCATATCTGCTAAACTCCCGGAAGGATCAATTTCTACTTTGGAAACGGTTCCATTGGTGCGTAGTTCATAATTTTGATTTACCCAGGCCCAATCTTCTGCCACTGTGTATTTAACTTTTAAACTTTCTTGTGGCTTGTTGCCCCTCATAATAACCAATGGAATATTAAACATTTCCTTGCTACCATCAGCATAAGTCACTTCTACATCCAAAGGCATCGGAAATTTGCCGATCCTTTGAAGATTCACTACTGATTTACCATCCTTATTTTCAACAGACTTTATTCCATAATCTATGGTGTGTGTTGAATAAATGAAGTAATCTTTAAACCAGTCCAACTCTATTCCCGAAGCTCTTTCCATCACTCTGATAAAATCATTTGGATTTGGATGTTTGAATCTCCAGGTCCAGTAGTAATCAAGCATCCCTTTATCAACTGCCTTTTTTCCAATGATGTATTTAATTTGTTCCAGGAAAGTCTCACCGCCGGTATAAGCAGAAAGCCAATATGCATAAGAAGTGGAAAAATGATCTGCTGGAATGGATAAGGCTTCATTTTTTCCCGAAGACATGAAATTCCTGTATCCTTGAATGGTTTCAAGATGTGGATTGACCTGGGCTGACCCCGAAAAGATACCTCTCCTCCTAAGATCATTTAGGGTTTCCGCTTCTGCCCAATTGGTGAACCCTTCATCCATCCATGGATACAAAGCTTCATTGGTTCCCATCAATCCCTGATACCAGGAGTGTAACAATTCGTGAATTCCGGTTCCAACGAGACTTCCCAATGACCTGTGACCGGTAACCAGGGTTGCCATTGGATATTCCATTCCACCGTCTCCTCCCTGAATGAAGCTGTATTGTTTATAAGGATAAGGACCAAAGTGCTCATTGATATAATTAAAGGCAGCATCTGCAATCGGTGGAAATCTTGACCATGCATCCTCTGTCTCTTCATTTTTTTGAAAAAGAAAATGAAGAGTCAAACCGTCTTCTTCCACTTTTCATAAAGAGTAGTCCGGATCCGCCGCCCATACAAAGTCATGAACATTAGATAAAGAATTTGCACAGTTGACCTTTTGGACGATTTACCTTTTCACCTTTCTTTTCATAATTGTAACCGACTTCATTTGTATTTTGCAAATATCCGGTTCCGGCCAGAATGTAATCTTTATCACATGAATGCTCACATCAAAAATTTCCAAATTCCATAAAACTCTCTTCCGATATAAGGATAAGCATGCCATCCCTGATAATCGTATTCTGACATTTTAGATACCATTGGGAATGGAATATTCACCTTCAGCATTGTCTCTGCCTGATCTCCTGATTTGGAGTGGAACCTGCGCATTGAATTTCATAACCATCACAGAGAAGAATGAGGTAAATCGGATGAGCCAGACTCACCCCAAGTATGGTTCCTACTACCGTATATTTAACAGCTTCTCACCATCTTGTTTCAATTCATCTATTCTTTGGTAGCCGATTTCATCATCTTTTTAGATTTCTCTATCCGGATTCCCTCACCCTGCGATCCGGATCCTCCAGATTTTGACTTACATCCATCATACTTCCAGGTTGGAAAGCATTGAAAAATAAATGATAGAAAACCTTATCGAGTGTGTCGGGAGAATTGTTTTGATAAACCGCGCGCTGAGTTCCAGTATATTGATTGGTTTTGACATCAAAAAATCGATGTCCATTTCATAATAGGCTCTTTGCTGCCAACGGTCAGACAGCAAAAATGTTGGCACTTTTATATTGATGAACAAAAGGAATAGTAATTCTTTTCTATGAATGGTTTTTAGTGATTAAAGGATTGCAAATAAAATAAAAACTGAATTGACATCCTTTTATTTCATGCACCAATTACCACAAAAAAACCCCGTGGAAACAAATCCGCGGGGTCAAAAAGGTTGATTTAACCTAAAACCATTAATTCTTTCTCTCCATAGCCTTCACAAAGGTATATTTTGAATATTAATACCGTGTTAAATCCTTTGTGGAATTATTACACTATGATTATCAATGAATTAAAGCTAAAGTTAACATTTGGTTTGAAAATACGAGTTAACATAAACTTTAAAATAGAAAATATATAAGGGTACATGCCATTCTACTTTTGCCGCCAGATTTAGAAATCAAACAACTAAACTATTCACTTTTTATGAAAAATCTATTTTATCTGTTACTATTCTTCGCGGCTTACCTTTCGTTGCTTGTAACAATGATGACGATCCAACTTGATGAGCCAGGTTCAGAGACTATTGCCGTAACATCCCAACATTACGACAAACACAACTTGACCGCTGACAAAGAGTGCGGGTTCTTGGTGGTAGAATCACTGTAACCAATGGTGTTACTTTGACCATTGAGCCAGGTACTGTTATCAAAGGTCAGGCTGGTGCCGGTGCCAACGCAACTGCACTTCTAATCGCAAGAGGTGGTAAATTGATGGCAGAAGGTACTGCTACCCTACCAATCATCTTTACTTCTATCGCTGACGAAATCACTCCTGAAGATGTAGTTGCAGGAAGATTTGCTTCTCCAAACCTTGAGCCAACTGTAAACGGACTTTGGGGTGGAGTTATCGTTTTGGGTAATGCTCAAATCTCTGCTTCTAACGACAACGGTGATGTTTCAGAAGTACAAATCGAAGGTATTCCAACTTCTGACCAAAATGGTCTTTACGGTGGAAACAACGATGCTGACAATTCTGGTGTAATCAGATACATCTCTATCCGTCACGGTGGTACCAACATTGGTTCTGGAAATGAAATCAATGGTTTGACACTTGGTGGAGTTGGTTCAGGTACAGTTGTAGAAAACGTAGAAATTGTTGGAAACCAGGATGATGGAATCGAATTCTTCGGTGGTACTGTAAACGTTAAGAATTTAATCTCTTGGAACGTTGGTGACGATGGAATCGATACTGACCAGGCTTGGAGAGGTACTTTGGACAACTTCGTTGTAATCACTCCTGCAGGTCATTGCTTCGAGTTGGATGGTCCTGAAGGAACTTTCCCTGGTACTCATACCATCAAAAATGGTTCAATCATCGCTTCTACTGAAGACAGAGTATCTGAAGATTTGATCAATGTTGATGACAACACTGGAGTTGACTTGAGCAACCTTTATTTCACAGGTATCGCAGAAGGTCAAAAAATCAACAGAGTTACTGCATCTGCTGTAACATTCACAAACATCATGTTCGATGTAGCTCAGGCTGATTTGGCTAGCCATGTAAATGGTGCTGTTCCAGCTGGTGTAACTGCTGGTGGAACTCCACAAGCAAATGTTTCGACTTTGAATTGGACATGGGCATCTAAATCAGGTGCATTGTCTGGCTTATAAGATATGTCAATATCACAAAATTAAATCTATAGATTATTATGACCACAAGGACGAAGGTTTTGGCACCTGACTCCTTGTGGTTTTTGAAATTAAAAACAATGAAAAAAACATTATTTTTCCTATTCATTTTTGTCCTTACACAAGGATTTTCTCAAAATGGAATTATCAGAGGTGTTGTAATTGACGACGCCGTAGGAGAGTCCATCATCGGTGCCAACGTTTTTGTAAAGGACAATCCTACTTCCGGAGCTGTAACTGACCTTGATGGCTCCTTTTCTTTCTCGCTACCTGCGGGAACTTATACCCTACAAGTAAAATACATCGGTTACCAAACCATCACCATCGACGATGTAGTTTCTGATCCTAAAGAAGAAAATGTTTTAGGAACCATCAGACTATCAGAAGGTGATCTTGAACTGGATGAAGTTGTGGTTACAGCCAAAGTAATCAAGACTTCAGAAGTTGCCTTGCTAACCTTGAAAAGAAAATCTGCCGTCATGATGGACGGAATTTCTTCTGCCAAATTCAAGCAAGTAGGTGATGCAACTGCTGTTGAAGCCGCAAAACGTGTAACGGGTGTATCTATAGAAGGTGGTAAGTATGTTTATGTAAGAGGTTTGGGAGACAGGTATTCAAAATCTATGTTGAACAACGTAGATATTCCAGGTCTTGACCCGGATAAGAATACCCTGCAAATGGATATCTTTCCTACCAACCTTATCGACAACATCATTATTAGTAAAAACTTTGCCGCTGAAATGCCGGCAGATTTTACAGGTGGTTTGTTGAACATTGAGACCAAAGACTTTCCTGAAAGAAAATTGCTTTCTGTTTCAGTAAGCACCAGCTACAATCCTCAAATGAACCTGAATTCAGACTACCTTACCTACAATGGCGGTGGAACTGACTTCCTAGGATTTGATGACGGAACAAGAGCCTTACCTGCCGGAGCTCAAGATGGAAGCGCTCCATTTCCATTTGTAAACTCTAATCAAGAGGTAAGCGATTTTGCAAAAAGCTTCAACCCTACCTTGGGTGCAAGAAGAACTACCAGCCCAATGGACTTTTCAGCCAGCTTCTCTATGGCCAACCAAATCGGGCTAAAAAATAGTACCAACAGCCTTGGTTACATTTTCTCTCTTTCTTATAAAACGGACTACAAATATTATGATGATGTAGTCTATGGTGAGTTCCAAAAAACACTTTCACCAACAGAATACCAAATGAACTATGCGACTGTACAAAGCGGTCAACTGGGAGAGAAGAATGTACTTTTAGGCGGATTGGCAGGTATTGCATACAAAACTGCCAAATCTAAATACCGTTTAACACTCCTTCACCTTCAAAATGGTGAAAGCCGTGCCGGTCAGTTTGACATCGACAACAACGGTGCTGCAGTTGGTCAATCAGGTTACATCGCAAAATCTGACAACCTTGAATACAACCAAAGAGGTTTGACCAATGTATTGATAAATGGTGTACACAAATACGATGATGGCAATTGGGAAGTAGATTGGAGACTCTCTCCTACCCTTTCTTCCATTTCTGATCCTGACATCAGAAAAACTGCCTTTACGTATACTCCTACCAACACTTTCTTTAGTGCAGGTGCAGGTGGAAACCCTTCCAGAATCTGGAGATCGCTAACTGAGGTAAATGGAATCGGAAAAGTAGACATCACAAGAAAACACTTGTTGTTTGACAATCCCGGTAAATTGAAATTTGGATTGAGCAATACTTACAAGTTCAGAGACTACGAGATTCTATCTTACGACATCCAATTCTTTGCCAACCAAAGTTGGGACAGCACAGATCCAAATGCTGTTTTGAATCCTGAAAACATCTATCCAAACGAACCAAATGCTATCTACTTCCAATCTGGAAATGGTCGTTTGAATCCAAACGCTTATCAGTCCAACAGCAACAATGCTGCAGCTTATATCTCTGAAGAGTTCCAGCTATTGAAAAAATTGAATGCTGTAATCGGACTTAGAGCAGAATACTTTGTACAAAGACATACCGGTAGAGACCAGTTGTATGCAAATGGTGACAAAATCAATGGTAGAAACCTCGACAACGAAGTGGTTTTGGAATCCCTTGATTTGTTCCCTACAGCCAACTTCATCTACGGTTTGACTGACATGCAAAACCTTAGAGCATCTTACTCAAGAACCATCGCTAGACCTTCTTTCAAAGAATTGTCTTTCGCACAGATTTTGGATCCGATCACCAATCGTATCTTCAATGGTTCTTTGTTTACTTATAGCAGTTGGAATGGACAGTTGGTTTCTACCAACATCGATAATATGGATCTAAGATGGGAGCTTTTCATGGAAAACGGACAGATTTTCTCTGTTTCTGCTTTCGCAAAAGCATTCAACAATCCTATCGAATTGGTTCGTATTCCTGAGCAGCAAACCAGTACGGAATACCAGCCAAGAAACGTAGGAGATGGATTCCTTTACGGATTTGAAGTAGAGTTCAGAAAAGATTTGGACTTCATTACTCCTGCCATGAAAAACTTCAACATCAGTGGTAACCTTACCATCATAGAATCTATGATTGAAATGACAGATGTTGAGTTCAATTCAAGACAATCTTATTTGAAAGATGGCGAAACGCTTGACAGAAACCGTCAAATGGCCGGACAATCTCCTTATGTAATCAACGGAGGAGTTAGTTACAATTCTGACGATTTAGGCTTAGATGTTGGAGTGTTCTACAATGTAAAAGGTCCTACACTTACCATCGTAGGTGCAGGTTTGTTCCCTGACATTTATATGAAGCCTTTCCACAGCTTGAATTTCAGCGTTTTAAAGAAAATCGGAAAGAACCAAAATACTACCATCGATTTCAAAGTGGCGAATATCCTGAACAGCAAATTGCAGAGTGTTTATCAGTCTTACAATGCTGACGATCAGATATTCAACAGCATCAACCCTGGTATCAGCTTTGGTCTTGGATTGAGCCACAATTTCTAATAGATTAGTGAATAGCTTAGTTGATTTGATTTCGACTGAATAGGAAAAAATCCAAAGATGAAATCAAACTCCGAATAAGAAATAATAATTCGATTTTTAGGGACACCCTCTCGTGAAAACGGGAGGGTGTTTTTTTTATTCCAGATTCAAGGATTTGAATTTTTTAAAAGAATCTACATTTCTTTTTTCCTTTAATTGGTCTTTTATCAATTGAGAAGCATTGGGTGAAAGGTACCTTGCCAATGGAATTACTTGATAGATTTCATCTGATGATAAATCTTTATCAAAGTCTTCAGTTGGCAATTCAAACTCGAAATAATCTTTCACTAAATTTGATTGCTTGACC
>JAWKLG010000066.1:0-9290 GCA_041392845.1 Saprospiraceae bacterium
CACACTGACTATTGGTTTGGAATGGAATTGTAAAATTCCCAGAGGTTGAAAAGGTACTATCTCCTACCATCATCGAATTTCCTTCACATAAAGAGGCTACAATCAGGGTATCCGGCCTGTCATGGACCACCAAGTCTAAAATAATAGTGCTGTCGCACAAATTTTGAGAAACAAGCGGCACTGTAAATGTTCCCTGAGTTCCAAAGGCATTTCCACCTATATAAATACTATCTCCACGACATACTTCCTCTAACCTGTTTAACGTATAATTTGGGAAGGTTCTCAACTCAAGGTTTACAAGACTATCACAGCCATGGCGATCCAATAAAAGAACCTGGTATTGACCATCTGAAACAAAGACTGAATCCCCAACCTGAAATTGTTGTCCTTCACAAATTCCTTCAGACAAATTTGTGGGGAAATTATTTTGCACCAACAGATCCAAATCTACAATACTATCACACCCACCGGCTGATGTCATAATCACGCGATATTGACCGGTTTCAGTAAACAAAGAATCACCTAACCTTAAGCTTGAATTTTCACAAATTTGCTCCTGTAATGAAAAATTGTAGGAAGGATTTACCAATAAATCCAAATTCACCAAACTATCACAACCATTCGCTCTCCGAATGGGCACCGAATAATTGCCACTTATATTAAAAGTGGAATCACCAACTCTATAGTTTTCAGTATCACAAATCGTTATTTCCAAACTGTCATTTGGAACTGGAATTACTGTCAAATCAACAAATACGAGGCTGTCACATCCACTTCCTTGTGGAAAGGGAACTGTGTACCTCCCACTTTTGGTAAAAGTAGAATCACCTACCCTATAAAAGTCTCCCTGGCAAATTTGAACCTGACTTGATGAATTTTTAGCTGGCTTAACCGTAAGATTTAGCAAAAAGGTACTATCACACCCATTGGTTGGAATGGTAATTCGATGAACTCCATTGCTTGAAAACGGGGTATTGTTGAACCACAAAGTATCTCCCTGGCAAATTGTATCCCTTGCCTGACCAATTTGTGATTGCGTTGAATATAAAGTTAAGATTACCAGACTGTCGCAGCCCTGGTAGGAATTCAAAACATGTGGAAAAACTCCGGGACTGCAATACGTATTTTGTAAAAATGTATAACAATCCCCATTACAAATTGTATCTGCAACAGGTGTTGGAGGAATATCATATACCTCTACATCAATACAGGTTGGTTGTCCATCATTGCAGTTATTGGACGGTTCAATGCACAATTGATGGGTTCCGGTTCCAAAGGTTGGTGGGCTCACTTGTAGTCCTTGTCCAATCGGAGCTCCATCCCAGGTCCATATATATCGATTGGCTCCCGGCACGGTTGAAGCGATATAGTCTATTGATGCTCCTCTGCAAACTCTGATTGGTCCGTCTATTATGGACTGTTGATCTATTGCAGGAGCCTGAGTAGAACCACTAATTACAGAAACTGATATGTCACAAACATTAGCCCCATTGGCATCAAAAACCAGATAATAAGTATTTCCTACTGTCAGGGGCGCGAAATTGGTAAAAGTCCAGTATTGGTTCGCAAACATATTGGTATTGCAATTCGAAACCAGATTAAAATTCGAACAATCTGAACTTTCGTAAATACCCATTTCAAGGCCATTGGGTTGATTGCAATTGTAAACATTTACGCTAATCGTAAGATTGGTAGAACCGGCAATAAATCCAATCCAGTGCATGGTATGTTGCACCATGGTACAATAACCAGGTGGCATTTGACCAGGGATGGGTTGATTGGCGGTACTAGTATAACCATTCAAATCACAAACAACACAAGCTGCCGCACAGGTGCTTGCAAGGGGACATTGTGATTTTGCTTTTGGTAAAATAAAAAAGAAAGCCAATAATATTGGAAGGGTAAGGATCCTATTCATTTATTAGGTGTTTGCTCTTAAACAACAAGGTTAATTTCCTATATCCGGGCGAGTAAAACCTTTGGAAAATATGGCTTAGGGCTGGTTTTTATTTTAATAAAATGAAGATAGGAAAAATTTCTATTCTCAAACCCACAAATTAACCTAACAATAAATGGAAGGAGATTTTTAAAACAGAAAAAGCGGCCCGGAAAATCCGAAGCCGCTTTTTTTCGGGTGACTAATGGGATTTGAACCCACGACCCCCAGAACCACAATCTGGTGCTCTAACCAACTGAGCTATAGTCACCATAATCCACTTTTATATAAAAGCGGCCGCAAAGATAAATAAGTTATCATTTGCAGGAAATATTTTTGTGAAATTATTTTTCCGGAGCAGGATCTTCCTGCAGGGTAAAGGTTCTTTCAACAGGATTCAGTGGCGTATCTACTACGTTTCCGTCTTTGTCAACCAAGGTAAGTTTTACAGTATTATCACCCATACCCATTCCTTCAATATAATAGGGTTGCCAGGTATCAACTGTTGCAACCTCTTCACCATTGATTTCAACCTTTACTTTATTGTCCATTCCTAAAGTAGTATTAACCAGGTAGAAATCAAGCATAACTTTTTCAGTTTCTGCTTTGCCAACATAGGTTCCCTTAGGACGAGAATAGAACAACATTGGCTGAGTAATTGGTTCTGAACTTTCAAAGGAACCATCTTTCACATTTACTTTTACGGCCTTATGCGCTGCATCAGTTTTGATACTTTCGTGATAAGATCTTGAAAGAAATGAAAGAATATAATGCTCCCCGTCGGCAATATCGTAGTCAAATGTTGACTCATATTTAGCTGCATACGGCTCATTATCAACTATCAAGTGAATATGTTGCCCCTTTGCAGAGTTCGCGCACATTTTTTGAGGCGCATCAGAAGTTTGAACTCCTAACTGATATGAATCACCTCCAATGGTGTAATTAAACTTTTTACCCTGATAGGTCATTTCATTTATTGCAGCATCATCAAAAGATGGTGATGGACTAAATGGAGTCAAGGTATATGAACTTGTTGTTTCCTCCATCGTGGTTTCCTCTGTTTGCTCTTCATTTTGATTGGCTTCCGGACTTCCACAAGCGAAAAACAACAAAATTACCGGGAATAAAAATGCAAGATTTTTCATAAGTGTTCTTGTAATTTTGTTTTATAAATAAGATGTAAAACTAAAAACTTTGGCTGGTACATAAAGTTCAGCACAAGGTAGTTTTAATAAGCAATACAACCTTATTCATTCATGAAGAATACAGCATTAAAGGTCGAAGGAATGGATTGTGCCAATTGCGCATTGAGCATCAGTCGTTTTTTAGAAAGGAAAGGCCTGCAACATATCGATGTAAATTTTGCTACCGGAGATGTAAGATTTGAAGAAAATCCTGATGTTTCTATGGAGGTAATTAAATCAGGCATTCAAAAATTGGGTTATACCATCGTAGAAAAGGATGAGCAAAAAAAGAAAGGCCTGAATTTTAATTGGTTGCTAATTATTTCTGCCATTTTCACAGCCCCACTTTTAATTGGTCATATGCTGGGGATGGTAGTCGACCTTCCTTTTTTACATGCACTCCATAATCCTTACCTTCAGCTGGCACTTTGCTTACCGGTTTATGCTATCGGATTTTATTATTTTGGAAAAAGCGCATTGGGTTCCATTCGAGGCGGGGTTCCCAATATGGATGTTTTGATTTTCATCGGTAGCACGGCTGCTTTTGTTTACAGTTTGGTGGGTACTTTTCAAAACAACCCAGATTATATATTTTATGAAACGGCCGCTACCATTATCACCCTTGTCTTACTAGGAAATTGGTTTGAAAAAAGAGCCGTTCAACAAACCACTACAGCAATAGAAGACTTAAGCAAGTTGAAGGCTGAAAAGGCCAGAAAAATTATGCCTTCGGGTACAATTATTTCCATTCCCCAAGATGAAATTCAAGTTGATGATGCCTTACAGGTTAATGAGGGCGATTCCATTCCAACAGATGGAAAGATAAGCCAGGGCGCGGAAATCATAAGGGTAGATGAATCCATGATTACCGGTGAAAGCCTGCCAGTTGAAAAAAATCCCGGAGATAACGTCATTGGAGGATCCTTATTGGTGCAGGGAAATTTTCAAATGAATGTAACTGCTGCTTCTGATCAAACCGTCCTAAGCAGAATGATTGAATTGGTAAAATCTGCCCAACAGGAGAAGCCGGACATTCAAAGACTGGCTGATAAGTTGAGTGCTATTTTTGTTCCGGTTGTTTTGACCATCGCAGTATTGACTTTTGTAATTGCATTTTTTGTATTTCAAATCCCGGCTCAAAAAGCATTAATGAATGCAATCGCGGTGCTTGTAATCTCTTGTCCTTGTGCAATGGGATTGGCCACTCCTACCGCAGTTATGGTAGGTGTAGGTCGGATGGCAAAAAATGGAATCCTGGTAAAAGGTGCTCAAACACTGGAAGTCTTTGCAGGTATCCGCAATTTTATTTTTGATAAAACCGGCACCCTGACCACCGGAAACTTTGCCGTCAAGGAAGCTAAATTCCAACAATTAACTGAAAATGAAGCGAAAGAGATTGTTGTTGCTTTGGAACAAAATTCCTCCCACCCTATTGCGCAATCACTGGTCAAAGCCTGGTCAAAAGAAACCAATGGATTGAAATTACAGGAGGTAAAAGAAATCAAAGGATTAGGAATTCAGGGAAAAGACGAACAAGGCAATTTATACAAACTTGGTTCTGCCAGCATTCTAAAGTCGGCTAATGAAAACGGACAGCACCAATTATACCTCACCAAAAACGATATTGTCATCAGTACCATCGACTTGGAAGATGATATCAAATCGGAAGCGGCGGCTCTTATTGATTTTTTAAAAAAGGAAAATTGCCATCCGGTTTTATTAAGTGGAGATAAGGAATTGAAGACTTCACAAGTTGCATCAAATCTCGGCATTGAAGATTTTCATGCAGAGAAATTGCCCGAACAAAAATTAAGACTGGTAGAAAAATACAGCAAATCAGCACCAACTGCTATGATTGGCGACGGAATCAACGATGCTCCTGCTTTGGCAAAGGCTACCATAGGGGTTTCTTTAAGCGAAGCATCCCAAATAGCCATCCAATCCGCTCAAATCGTGCTTTTGAATGGAAATTTGGGACATTTGGAACAAGCTTTTAAAATAAGCAAGCATACCTTGCTGACCATCAAACAAAATCTTTTTTGGGCCTTTGCTTACAATGTGGTAGCTATCCCTATCGCAGCTATGGGATTTTTGAATCCGATGTGGGGCGCCTTATTCATGGCATTCTCGGACGTAGTGGTGATTGGAAACAGTTTGCGTTTAAAAACAAAAAAACTTTAAAATTTTCCACCTTTGGTGTTTGCAATTACTAAAAAGTAAATTTACCTTTGCAGCCGCTTAAAATAAACCGGAGGAGTGGCAGAGCTGGTTTAATGCACCGGTCTTGAAAACCGACGTGCTCGAAAGGGCACCGGGGGTTCGAATCCCTCCTCCTCCGCCAGAAAAAGGCGACCAGAAATGGTCGCCTTTTTTCGTTTATTAAATCGCAAAGGGGGCGAAGGCGCAAAAGATCGCATAAGAGTTACTGCTGAAGCTAATAATCTTTTTCCACCATTAGAAAAAGACAAATGACCACTACCACTGTAATCACCCCATCACCCAATCCCCCTAACTTCCAATCATTCACGCATTCACTAATTCACCCATTCACCAATAAAAAAATAGGTCACCTGCTTTCACAAGTGACCCGGCGGATGTGTTTATTCGTTCGGTTCATCAGTTTATGACTTACCAAATCAAAGCAACTTACAATAAAAAAATATGTGAAAAAACCTGAATCGGAAGAATGTGTTTTGTTGTAAACGATAACAAAAAATATTCACAAAACAACAACATAAACCCAAGGCAGATATGGGCATGCGAGATGGATTAGGACTTAAATCCTGGCTGGATTAATGCAATGGCCGCTTCTTAATCATTCCTCCTTTGGTATCCTTTATCGGATATTGAATAACAAAAGCGTTTTTATCGATCTTATCAATCTCTCTCAATAAACGGGTCACTTCTAAACGGGTAATGGCACAAAAAATAGCTTTTTTCTCGACTGCAGGACCATATCCTCCTTCCGATTTGAAAATGGTTACTCCCCTTCCCAAATCATCCGTAATTTTCTTTTTGATATCGTCATAAGCATCTGAAACAATCAAAACTCCCAAATACTCCTCGATTCCATTGATAATAAAGTCTACCGTTTTTGACGCTGCAAGGTAGGTCAACATCGAATACATGGCTGTTTCGATATTCACCAAAAAAGCAGCCACAGAAAACAACAGCACATTGAAAATAGCTATAAAGTCACCAACCGTCAAACTGGATCTCCTACTCACCGATATGGCCATTACCTCGGTTCCATCAATCACCGCTCCTCCCCTTATTGAAAAGCCAATTCCCGCTCCCAGAAAAAATCCTCCAAAAACAGCTATCAGCAATTTGTCTTCCGTTACAACCGGAAAGGAAATATAATGAACCAAAACTGCCAGGGCCACAATTGCAAAAGAGGATTTGACAGCAAAATTTACCGACACTTGCCTCGCACCCATCAAAATGAAAGGCAAATTCACCAGCAAGATGAGAATAGAAAGATTAAAGTCTGTCAAAACCTGAAACAAAAGCGCCATCCCCATTGCTCCTCCGTCGAGAAAATGACTTGGAAACAAGAAACCTTTCAGACCAATGCTGGCCATGATCACTCCTCCTCCAATAAAAAATAAATCTTTCAAAACGTCCTTTCCTCTTCTCTGGGAAAGTGCGGCGATGGTGTTAGCACTTGATTTCAATGGCGACTATATTAAAGCGTAAATGGTAATTTGAACAAAGCCATACACAGATGGCATTATTACTAAGGTAAGGTCAGAAGTACCCCCTTAGTTTTTCCAAGGGAAAAAATAATTCTAAAAAGGATATTTTAAGATACTCATTCCATTTCCATCAGCCACCAAAACTCCTTACTTTCACCATTCACATTCATGCTTCTATGCTATCAATTTGCATCCCGGTCTACAATTTTGATATCCGCTCGCTGGTAGCTGATTTGCATGTGCAAGCAGAAAAACAGAGTATTCCATTCGAAATACTCATTTTTGACGATGCTTCAGAAGATAAATTTATTTTTCTCAATAGAGAAATTGCTTCCCTTACCCATGTTCGATGGATGGAACTGCCTACCAATATAGGTAGGTCTCGCATACGAAATCAACTAGCCGAAATGGCCCAATTTGACAACCTGCTTTTCCTGGATTGCGATTCAAAAGTCGTCGGTTCTGATTTCATAGAAAATTATATAAAAGAAATTCATCCCTCCAATTTGGTGATATGTGGAGGAAGAACCCATGAAGCACAACCACCAGATGAAACCCTTTATTTGCGATGGTGGTATGGGAAAAATCGTGAAGAAAAATCCGCAAAAGACCGTAGCCTTTTTCCAAACCGTTCCTTTCTTTCCAACAACTTTTTAATTCAAAAAAAACTGTTATTGGAAATTAGGTTTGAAGAAAAACTATCCGGTTATGGACACGAGGACAGCCTTTTTGGATACGAACTAAAAAAACGCGGCATCAAAATCTTTCATATCGACAACCCTTTAGCGCATATCGGCTTGGAGCCCTCTCAGGTATTTTTAAAAAAGACGGAAGAAGGAATTAAAAACCTGTATTATATCATGAATAATCTTCCGGAATATGCTTCTATGGCCGACGATGTGAGATTAATGAAGGTTTTTAAAAAATTAAATCGCTTTGGCATGAGCAAATTACTTGCAGTTTGGTTTTCCTATCGAAAAAAACATTTACAAGGAAAAATCCTCGGACCCAAGCCTGATTTGAAATCCTTCGACTTTTATAAATTAGGTTTCCTTTGTGCCTTGAGCCAAAACAAGATTCCTGATTAGAAAAAGGAACTATGATCAAACTTAAAAATTACCTGCTTTCTTTTTATCGAAACATCACCAGAAGCATTGCTTTTTTTCCAAGCTTGATTGCTTTTGGAATGATTTGCTTTTCTTTGATTGTCCTTGTTGCAGAACAATATGGAGCTACCAGTTTCTTACAGGAAACCATCGACTTTTTAGTTACCTACGATATCGATACTGCCCGCACCATCATGAGTGTTTTAATCGGCAGTATTATTTCACTTACAGTTTTCAGTTTTTCAATGGTGATGATTCTTTTGAGCCAGGCTTCATCTCTATTATCTCCCAGATTACTTCCTGGCTTGATTTCCAACAAGAGCCACCAAATTGTACTGGGCGTTTATTTGGGTACCACCCTATATTGTTTACTCATTCTTATTAATATCAACAATCCTGATAATGAATCAACCCTGCCGGGATTTGCTATTTTACTGGCCATTATACTGGGATTGATTTGCATGGCTCTGTTTGTTTATTTCATCCATAGTATTTCAACAGCCATCCAGGCATCTAATGTTTTAAACAAGATTTTCAACGACACCAAGCGCGACTTACAGGAACTTTTTGATGAATCCAATGATGAACCGGATCCAGGTCAAATAAACCCTGACTCACAAAAGCTCAAGCATGAAGTGATGGCCAGGCAAACCGGTTATTTACAAGAAATTTCCACCCAAAGTTTATTGGACATCGCCATAGAAAATGACCTGACTATTAAGATGGAAGTGACTCGTGGCATGTTTGTAATTGAAAACGTCCCTATTGCCCTTTGTTCCAAAAAATTAGATGAAGAAGTTTTGGAAGATCTTCAATCCTGTTTTACTTTTTCAAACAGGGAATTGGTCCGGGAAAATTATGTGCTTGGTTTTAAACAAATCACTGAAATAGCTGTGAAAGCTATGAGTCCCGGTATCAACGATCCCGGTACTGCCCTCATCGCAATCGATTACCTTACTGAATTATTTGCAGAAAGGATGAAAGTTTCAGACCAGGAGATTATAAAGGATGAGGAGGGGAATGTGCGAATTTATTTCAACACCGTGAGCTTCAAAGATTTGTTTTACAATGTTTTTGCATCGCTTCGTATTTATACCAAACACGATGTAGTCATAGTGCAAAAACTCATCATGATGCTTCGATTCCTTCAATATCAAAAAGCAAATGCAAATTATAGTGAGGTTTTAAAAACAGAATTGGAAACCTTGTTGGAAGATGCCAATGAGTCCATTTCAAATTCGAGGGACAAAAAGATCATACAACAATTGGCTGGTTAATTTAAATACTTGGATATTTCACATCAGCCAAATACAATCCCTGAGGATACGCTTCATATTGAAATTGAGGAAGTTTTCTCTCCTTTAAT
>JAWKLG010000067.1:0-8971 GCA_041392845.1 Saprospiraceae bacterium
TGAAAATATAATGATGTTAAGAATCTACAAGGTGGATTATAAAAGTGGAGACGGCCCCATTATCAATGCAGTTCTAAAAGAAAATTTTGGCATTTCAAATCCGCCTGCAAGTACCTGGATAAGTGTAAATGGATTGGCAAATGAAGGTTTTATGATAGAGATAGAAGCCCAGGCAGTCATTTAATTTTTATAGAATTATCTAAAGAAGTAAATAAACAGAATAAGTAAATCTGGCTGAAAATCATGCAAGACTATACTGCTTAATTTTCCTCCTTGTTGTGCTGGATAGACTAGAAAAGTTAAATCTTTATATCAATGGATTTAAAGTATGCTTTTCATCTTTCCAGATTGATAAATCAGCAGTATCATTGCGGCCATTATCAAATCGTTCATTTTTAAAAAAACTAAACACATGAAGCTAAAAGCCTACTCAAGTTTAATATTCTCTTTTTTCTTGTTTTCTACTTTTTTAATTGCTCAAGGTGACCTTTATTGGTCAGATGTGGACGATGGAAAAATCAAAGTGCTTGATTTAAATGATCAAGTTGATCCCAAGGTTATTTTATCTCAAAGCGTGGTGGATTACCATGTAATAGATTTTGAAAATGAAAATGTTTATTGGACTGATATGGGTCGTTTGGCTCTTTTTAAAAGTAAGCTAGACGGAACTGGTGTAAAAGTCATTATTGAGGATCTTACAGCACCGAAAGGTATAAGCTTAGACGAAAATGGAAACTTGTACTTCATAGATGACAAAAATATTTTGATAACGGATACTACAGGTTCAAACCAGAGAGTATTGATAGGAAATTTATCGAGCCCAAGAGATCTGGTTTATTGGAATAACTCTATTTTTTGGTCAGACCTTGTGGATAAAAAAATTGAAACTATTCAAATTGATGGATCGGGAAGAAGTACGCTTGTTTCAGATGTTAGCCATGTAATAGATTTAGAAATTTATAAACAAACCCAAGAAATTTATTGGGTACAATTTTCAGGCGCAACTCCTGGTTCAGGAGTTTTCAAGGCTGATCTTAACGGAGATAATAAAACTGAAATAGTAGTAGGTTTCGCAAAAGGTCTTGGTATAGATGAGGAGGCAGGAATAATTTATTGGTCGGAAACAATATTTAATTCTATTAATAGATACAATATTTCCAATCAAACAAATGATCGTTTTATAGGTGGGAGTTTGCCTTCGCCTAAATCTATTTCCATCGATAAAGTAAACAACAAAATCTATTTTATAGATAATAACTATGGATCATTTTTTTATGAAGCAAATCTTTCCAATGGATCTGCTATAAAAAAACTAATTGATACGCAGGTTTACAGACCAGACAGGATTGAAATAGATACAAGAAACGAGAAAATTTACTGGATAAATTCAAAAGTTCATTTTCCAATGATAACCGTGCCGATATAATGAGAGCAGATTTAGATGGTAAAAATATTGAATTATTGATTTCAAATCCGGATATCAAACGTCCAGGCGGATTCACAATAGACACCTTAAATAATTTCATGTATTGGACGGATGTTTCTCTTGGCACCATTTCTCGCGCAGACTTGGACGGCAATAATATAGAGGTATTAGTTAACGGACTGAATAATCCTTCAGGATTGACCATTAATTATGCAAGTAGTAAAATCTATTGGACAGACTACGGAACTGATAAAATCCAAAGAGCAGATTTAGATGGAATGAATGTGGAAGACATAGTTGCCATGAATTTGTCAAATCCAATTGAAGTTGCAGTTTATTATAAGGGATCCAAAATCTATTGGACCGAATCCGGCAATGGAACTATTAATCGCTGTGATTTTGATGGAGCCAATGTTGAAAATATTATTACTACTGACGTTCCAGCTACGAATAGGCCAAATTCAATTTTTATTGACGAAGAAAATGAAAAGATATATTATTCGATTGAGCCTTCTGGAAAGCAAATTGGGCGAGCCGATGTAGATGGATCTAACAAAGAAGAGATAGTGGGGCAAAACCGTTTAAAGACTCCAAGAGATTTATTTTTAATTAATAAGGAGATCATCATTCCGACTAAAGAAATTCAGTCATCCTATTCTGTAAATGCTTTCCCAAATCCTTTTAGCAATGATTTGACTTTTGAAAGTGAGCAGTTTATTTCAAAAGTTTTTCTTTACAATAGCAATGGAAGTTTGGTGTATTCAAAAAACAACATTAAAGACCAAAAATTAACAATCAACACTTCCGCTTTTCCAAATGGACTTTATTGTGGTGTTTTGTTTTTTGAAAATGAAGTTCAAACGATCAAACTCATCAAAGCCAATTAAGGTGGTTAGAGTCTAATATTAAAAGACATTTCGGCTTAAGGTAATCAGCCCTGAATCCTATTTTTCTGTAAAGGATTCAGGGCTGATTTTTTATGGATAAAATCCAAATTGGCTCTGTTTTATTCCTCTTGTGAAACCATTTTTATTGTTTAATTTTCGGCATAAAAATTTCATGAAAAAGCAATTCAGATTTGTATTGATAATAAGCACATTTTTAACAACATTCAGCAATCTTTCATCTGCTCAAACAATGGAAAAACCTGGACCTCAAATTTACTTTGTTTTATTTCATACTCCCGGAGCCAATTGATAGATTCCTCCCTTTTAGGGAACAGCCCGGCGTAATGGATCATGTGCAATACATGGCTACTTTTGGAACAGAAAAACTGGTGATGGGTGGTCCTTTTCTTGATAACAGTGGAGGTATGATGATTTACAATTGTGAGACCATTGAAGAAGCCCAAAAAATCGCTAATGATGATCCAACCGTTAAAAGTGGTTTGTTGAATGTTGAGGTTAAACAGTGGATGGTAGCCATGCAAACCATTGAAAATTAAGATTATACCGGTTTTTTAATTTTGTGGAATGCCAAGGAGATTTCTTCTCATGCTTTAAACTTCATTTATTGAAACATTTAAAGGAAAACCAAAGGGGTTATTTAATTTTATCCAAATCGGCAAGCCATCACTGATGAAAACCTACTTAATTCCCGGACTAGGCTTTGATAATAGAATTTTCGAACATTTAAATTTTGCTAATTCTGCCTTTGAATATTTGGATTGGGTGGATCCATTAGGAATGAAGATTTGAAAACCTATTCCAAAAGGTTTTCTGAAAGAATTAAAACTGACCCCAAAGAAGTAATTTTGATAGGCCAGTCTTTTGGTGGAATTGTAGCCCAGGAAATAGCAGCTCATTTGCCTGTTAAAAGGTAATCCTGATTTCCAGTATTAAATCCAGGAAAGAAATGCCTATACATTTCAGAATGGTAAAACCCCTGAATTTACAGTGGTTTTTTACCAAAGGCCTTACCGTGAAAACTGTCAAATATTGGGGAAGATACCATGGTTATGTGTCTAAAGAGGAACAGCAGCTAATCAAAGAGATGGTTGGGAAACAATCCAACCAGTATTTGAAATGGGCACTAAAGGAATTGTCCAATTGGAAGGAACCTACAATTCAACATCATCATAAGCTGGTTCAAATTCATGGTACCAAGGATAAAGTATTCCCTGTAAAGTTGATTCGTGAACCTTTTATTAAAGTGCAAGGTGCAAGCCACTTCATGGTCTACAAACAAGCCCAGTTGCTAAGTGAAATAATTTCAAGAGAATTATCACAGCCTTAAATTTTCAATTTCTATGCTCACTCAAATCCATCCCAAATTACCCATGCGTGATAAAGCAATAACCAAGTTTTATTACCAAAATAGCCTTTGATTTCAAATGTTTGGTAATGCTGATTATGACGGCTACCTTATGATGCAAAAGGATAAGATACAGATTCACTTCTTTGAATTTAAGGAATTGAATCCTAAAGAAAATTATGGACAGGTTTATTTTCGTACCAATCAAATTGAAGAATTGTACCTATCCTTACTTGATAAAAATGTCCCGATCCATCCCAATGGTAATTTGATCCAAAAACCATGGGGTTTGAAAGAGTTTTCGTTATTAGATCCTGATAATAATCTTTTAACCTTTGGGGAGGATATTTGAGGACTTATATTTGATAAGTCCTTACATTGGGAATCAGCATAAATTAATCCTTTAAATACAATCAAAATGAAAAATGAAAACCCCGTTGTTTGGTTTGAAATTTATGTCAATGATATGCCGAGGGCCAGGAAGTTTTACGAGATGGTATTTAATTTAAAAATGAATGAAATGCCTATGCCTGATACAGGAGAGGAAATGCAAATGTTGTTTTTTCCTGCCGATATGGAATCGAAAAATAGAGCTTCGGGAGCACTTGTAAAAATGGAGGGATTCGCTGCCGGAAACAATAGCACTATTGTTTATTTTATGAGCTCAGATTGCGACATTGAAACTTCAAGAGTTGAAAACTCAGGAGGCAAAATTTTCAAGCCCAAAATGTCACTCGGTGATTATGGATTTATGTCATTGGTCGTTGATACAGAGGGAAATATGATTGGGATCCATTCTATGAGATAATTATCTTTTATATCTTTAAAAAGCCCTGAAAAATTTATAATTCTAAGTTTCTCAGGGCTCTTGTTTTTAGAAGTTTTTAGAAAAGGTTTTCAAAATAATCTTGAATGATGAATACGGAAACTGTTTTTACAGGGTTGTGAAATACTATCTAACTATTCCAATTAAATCAACAATCTGAAAAACCTTCCAGAAAGCCCATGCTATTTGAATGCCGCACTTGAATAGGCTATGGGTTGGAAAAAATATGAGGTGACAAACTACCTGGGTAATGTGTTGAGCGTGTTGAGTGATAGGAAAAAACCAAAAAGCATAAGTAGTGGCATGGCTACCTCCTATGACCCGGTGATCATCTCGGCGATGGATTATTATCCATTTGGACTGGAAATGGAAGGTCGTACTGCTGATTTTGAAAATTACAGATATGGATACAATGGCAAGGAAGCACTAAGAAATAACGAATGGGGCTCCCAAACACATTACGATTATGGATTCCGGATTTACAATCCCGGTTTGGGGAGATTTTTGAGTGTGGATCCTTTGGCGGCGGAATTTCCATCTTGGAGTAGCTATTCTTACACCTTTAATAATCCGATTCGATTCATAGACCCTGACGGTAGAGCACCTGATGATGTAATAGTTGGATTTACTGGAGGCTTTCAGGGAGGAGGTAAGAAATTAGATTTAGCTAATGCTGGGACGACAGGTAAAATTATACAAGCAGCTCAACAAGCAGTTCAAAGTAAAATTATAGAATTTAGTGGAGCCGTTTACGCACCTGGAGTATCTGTTAATGGTGCGGTATCAAACGCTTTTGATTTTATTAAATCTAACTACACAAAAGGCGAAAAAGTAATAGTCTATGGATACAGTTATGGAGGAGATGCTGCAGTTGAATTAACATTGAAACTTCAAGAGGCAGGTATATCTGTTGATTTATTAATTACTGTAGATGCAGCAGATGGACCGATGATGGGAATGACTACTAACAGAGAAATTCCTAACAATGTCTCCAGTAATTTAAATGAATTTCAAACTACAAATTCTGTTATAGGCTCAAGAGGTGATGCAAATACAAGCAGCAACCCCTTGACTGTTAAAAATATTGATGTGGGTGAAATGGTGAAAGGTGTAACACATGAGAATATTGACGAAGTGACAACAAATTTTAATATTTATCATATAAATAGTCTAATTACTGGACAACCTGGAGAAGCTCCCCGATTTTCAAATCCAAAAATTAATTCTGGTTCAAGTAAGAGTTCCTCAGAAAGTTCTTCTGGTTCATCTTCAGGAACGAGTTCAAGCAGTAGTTTCAATGAAAAATACTAATAAAAGTTATTGGAAATTTGCGATTGTATTTTTCCTTCTTTATTTAATAATTTACCTTTTTGCAATCGCAATACTAAGCAATTATGAAGATTTTTATTCATCTAACAAGGGAGCTTATTACTCTTATGAAAGTTTTACTTTCGACCAGTTTGTAGCATTTATACTGTATAAGTTTATCTTAAATTTTCCGCTAAGCTTTTTCACATGGTTTAATAATGATTGGCTTTATTTGACTACATTTTTCTTTATTCCAAACGCATTTTTTGTTGCTTGGTTTGTTTATAGAAAATGGTGAAATTTAAAAAGCTTCGTCCGTTGGACAGAGCTTTTTACATAACAGTCTGAATTTTCCTTTTAATGATAAACCCATCAATGACCCAAAAGATATGCTGTTGACTGGTAACTGTCCTTCCAACACCGTCTTCTTGAATATTTTCCGGCAGCGTGATTTTGGCCCGAACCAATTATCCAAAAATGCACCAAGCAAGTACATAAAAGAAGGAAAAATGCTGGTGATAGGCACCATGTGAACAATGTTATGGCGGCTTTTTATCTTATTCAAAAGTTAATGAGTGACACAAAAATTTATAAAGTTGAATATTATAAAGAAAACTAATAAAAAGTGATGAGGTTAGAATTAATAATAATTTTTTATTTGGTTTTATTCAGTATTGTGGGTTGTGCTCAAGAAAGTAGCTTAGTTGATGCTTTTAAGGAAACAAAAGCATACGATTTGGCTGTGGCAGTTGCAAAAGAAGACTTAAAAAGACTTAAAGAACTAGTGACAAAAGATTCTACATTATTGGAATTTTCTAATCCTTTAAATGGCTCAAATGTGTTGGAGTTGAGCATTGATATTGAAAAATATAAATCTTTTGAGAAACTGTTGAAATTAGGGGCAAACGCCAATTATATTAACCCACAGACGAAATACAGTGTATTGATTAATGCGATACAACCGTTTGGAAGTCAGTTTGAATGGCGGATAAGACAATCGATATGTTGATGGTTTATTAAAATATGGTGCTGACCAAATTATTCTGTTGATGAAGATTTTATCAATAAAAATGGGAGTTCGCGTAATATAGTCTCCTTTGATAGAGGCATCAAGTTTGAATTTAGAAACGGTAAAAGTGCTTGTTAATGGAGGGGCTGATCCTAATAAAAAACTTGCTGACCAATCAACAGGATTTTCCAAAGCAGTAAGGAGAGGAAAGGTTGAAATAATAAATTACTACATTGATTCTTTAGAAGTAGATATTCATCAATCGATGAGAGTAGTAACACGAAAGCCTTCAAATAAAGAGGTAACCTACTACATTCAAGACTATATTGTCAACAAGTTTACAAAAAGCCAAACTGAAGGGAGATATTACAGAAATGGAACGATTGAAAAGTCAGAACGAAGGAATAGAAGAAGCGAATGACGAACTTTGGCAACTCATACAAAAAGCTTGAAAGTATGGGGGTTGACTTTAAAAATTATAACTACAAAAAATAAAAAGGACTAATATGATTAGATGATTTAAATGTTTCCCAAACAAAAGAATTAATTCTATCTAAAGGGGAATTTAGAATTTCTCTTAAAGCATTTCTTGATGCAAAAGCTAAAATGAATTAACAGATTTGGCTTAGATATTCTAAGAACAGTGAAATGCGTGGCGAATTTCGAATTAAATCATTATGCAATATCTCTTTATTTAGGGCTTTTTACCAAAAGAGGAATCAATGATGTATAATGACTAAATTGAGAATGGGTTTGACATTGGCCACTAATATTTGATTGAATGAAATACCTTTATTACAGTTATTATGTGTTTTATACAAAGGTATTAAGGGTTCATAAGTATTATGCACCAGTTATAAATATTGCTGGGGTTTTGGCATTACTTCAAGTTGCTCTAATATTCTCAATTATTGATATTTTCAGGTATAAATTATTTGATATTGAAATTATGTCCTACAGTCATTTAATTCCATTTTCTGAAATGTTATTTTCCTTTTTTAATGAAAAGTACTTTCGGAAAGGGAAATCCAAATAATTGAGGAGATAGATAATAAACCAAAAATTGTAATCCTATTTTCTCATTTAATGACCCTTATTATAACCGTATTACTTGTTTGGGGTTATTTCTTATTTGGGTTTTTTGATGCCCTGTTAAAATAATTTCCCCCACTAACTCTGTTTCACCGTAATAATCCTTTTAGGTGTAGTCTCATCGTTTTCATATAATAAGATCTGGAACTATGGTATATATTATTGTAAACACTCAAGTTTTCAAACCTACCCATACTTTGGATCCTTTAAAAAATTAAATATGTTGAAATTATGGATTGTGCTTTTAAGTTTGGCAGGATGCGGCAACTCAGATACTTGTGTTATTGATAAATTTGAGTTTACTAAAGCAGTTGAGCTATTATATGATAAAGACATTTTAAGTATTGATAAGGACTCAATTTCAGTTACAATAAATTCTGACCTAAACAACGAATTTGATTTTACCATAGGTCAGGAATTATCAATACGGGCTAAAAATATAAAAATTGTCAGCCGTAATAAAATTGAGAATCATTGGTTAGATATTAGACAGGTCAAACAATCATCTCAAAAAGAGAATCGATTGCTTGTATTTTTCAAAGCAATGGATGGAGCATACGAATATAATGGGGAAATAACCTTCGATTGTAGTGACGGAAAATATAAAGTTGGTGAAGTACATTTTGTATCATCAATACGTTAATTAAATTATCAGGAGGTGAACTAAAAGACATTCCTTTTAACGCAACTGGCGTGAATAGCACAAGTGCTTATGAAGATGCAGTACACTGCTCAAACTGTGAAAACATTACACATCCATTATATAATAAAAAGAAATAATCATGAAAAGTCAATTTTTATATTTGAATTTATTATTTCTATTATCGGTGATATCTTTGCACTTGCCTATTTGGAATAATGGGAAGTTCGCATCCCTGTTGTCCATCATTTATACCATTTTATCTGACAATTTAGGACTAGAAAATTTGACCACTATTTCTATTGTTATCTTTTTAACACCTATCTACTTTTTTTATTTTTTTATTTTCAAAACAGTAGATATTAACTGGATAAAAATTTTTATACTTATTATTCTTTTATTCTCAATTTTTCCATT
>JAWKLG010000068.1:0-6693 GCA_041392845.1 Saprospiraceae bacterium
TACTGCCCCTCTGTTTTTTACTTTTTAAAAATTTGGTTTCTGATGAATTAGGGAATACTACCTTGAAGCCTTATTTTAATATTCCTTCTAAGTCCCATATTCTGAAATCCTCTACCCGGGAAGAAAAGAAAACTCCCGGACCCATCGCAGATTTTATTGCAGATCCAAATAGTCTCTGCGAAGGCCAAAATGTACAGTTTACCGATCAATCCTCCAATGTTATAAATGGTTTTTATGAATGGTATTTCCCCGGAGGCAATCCTTCTACTTCCATGGACCAAAATCCTTTGGTGAATTATCCGAATGCAGGTAGTTACGATGTTACCCTCATCGTTTTTTCAGGGGCTGAATCTGATACCCTAACTCTTGACGATTATATTGAAGTATTGCCATCAGAAACCTCTATGATTGAGGCCTCTGTTTGTTTTGGGGAAACCTATTTTTTCAATGGTCAGGATTTAGATGAATCCGGAACCTATCTTGATACCCTGCCTTCAACAGGTTCAGGATGTGATACCATCCTGACGCTTGATTTGACCGTTAGGCCTGAAGTGATCACCATTTTGGAGGAAGAAATTTGTGAAGGTGAAACTTACCTTTTTGATGGTCAAATGCTGGATGTTGGTGGAACATATACCGCAGTTTTTACCGACACTAATGGTTGTGATAGTACCGTAAACCTGGAGCTTGGTATTTTACTACATGTTGAATCAGAAGTACAGGTCGGCATTTGTGCCGGAGGCTCCTATAATTTCAATGGAACCATTCTCACCACAGCTGGAACTTACCTTGATACCATCATGGCTGCCAATGGTTGTGATAGTTTTATTAGTCTTGAATTAATGATTACACCATTCGTAGAGACTTTCCTGATTGTAGACATTTGCGATGGAGAAAATTTCAATTTCAATGGCCTTATTTTGACACAAAGCGGCATGTACCGGGATACCTTGCTGGCCAACAGTGGTTGTGACAGCATCGTACATCTTGATTTGACTGTCAACCCAAATGTAACCACCAATCTTGACGTGAGCATCTGCGAAGGAGAATCTTACTTTTTTGATGGACAAAATCTTACAACTTCAGGAAGTTACATTGCTTTCCTGGCTACCTCAGAGATTTGTGACAGCACGGTTATGCTGGAACTTACAGTTTTACCTGGAAGTGATGAAAATTTGTCTGTTGAGATTTGTGAAGGCGAAGTTTATAATTTCAATGGTCAAATGCTCGATACGAGTGGCATCTTTTCTGACACTTTGATGGCATCCAATGGCTGTGATAGTATTTTAACCCTTGAATTGTTGGTAAATGAAATTGATAGCACATTTTTGAATGAAAGTATTTGTGAAGGCGAAGTTTATAATTTCAATGGCCAGGTGCTAGACCAAAGTGGAATTTACATCGCAGAATTAAATTCGACTTCAGGTTGTGATAGCATTGTAAGCCTGGAATTGACAGTTTTACCGGGTGTGGAAACCAATTCAAATGCAGAAATTTGTGAAGGAGAAATCTTTGTCTTTCAAGGACAGGATCTGGAATTGCCAGGTACCTACACCGATACCTTACAAGCTGCAAATGGATGTGACAGCATTTTGGTGCTTGAGTTAGCGGTTTTGCCTTTATCCCAATCCAACATCTCAGCCCAAATATGTGAAGGGGAGTCATATTTCTTCAATGGTCAGGATTTGAATATGAATGGAACCTATTCAGATACCCTAGAAGGAGTAAATGGCTGTGATAGCTTAGTCATATTAGAACTAATGGTTTTACCAGAATTGTCGACTACTATCGAAGCTGAAATTTGTGAAGGAGAAACTTATCTTTTTAACAATCAAATGTTGAATGAGTCCGGTACCTACACGGATACTTTACAAAGTGCAGCAGGATGCGATAGTATTTCGATTCTTAACCTCGAGGTTCTGATGCCAGTTCAAACTAACATTTCTGCAAACATTTGTTTTGGTGCTACCTATAATTTTAATGGGCTTGAGCTGGATGCTTCAGGAACCTATTTTGATACATTATCTGCTACCAACGGCTGCGATAGTTTGGTTCAATTAGAACTTACATTGCTCCCTGAAATTGAAACTGATTTAGAAGCACAGGTTTGCTTTGGGGGAACTTATAACTTTGAAGGAAATATATTAAATGAATCGGGCGTATACAGGGATACCTTGATTTCTTCGGAAGGTTGCGACAGTATTTTGAGCCTGAATTTAACCGTTCTGCCTTTGAACGAAATAACTGTTAGAAGAGAGATTTGTACCGGTAGTACCTTCAATTTCAATGGAACCATTTTGAGCAATGCAGGGACATATCTGGACACTTTGCTCGATAGAAACGGATGTGACAGTTTTATAACCCTCAATCTGGAAATCAATAATTTTCTTCAATCCTTTCCTTCTGTATCCATTTGCAATGGTGAAATTTACAACTTCAACGGACAGGATCTGGATCAAAGTGGGACCTACCTCGACACCTTACCCACTTCTTCCGGCTGCGATAGTTTTATCAATTTGACCCTTACAGTACTACCTCCTTTGAGCTCCGAATTTGACAGGGAAATATGTTTTGGAGAATCTTTTCTTTTTAACGGAATAAACAGGACTGAGAGTGGTAGTTATTCAGATACACTTCTCTCCGTAAATGGCTGCGATAGCATGGTAACCCTTAATTTGATGGTTCTGCCTGAATCTATGTCTCTTACACACGACACTATTTGTGAAGGCATGACCTATGATTTTAACGGCCGTACTTACAACAACTCAGGAATTTTTGTTGCCACCTTAACGGGTCAAAATGGCTGCGATAGCCTTGCTGCCTTAAATCTTCGGGTGTTACCGGCAGCGATGTCTACAACTATGGAAAGTATTTGTGAAGGCGAAGTTTTTTCCTTCAATGGACAAGATTATGATTCTACAGGAGTATATGATGTTTTTATTCCGGCTTCGAGTGGTTGCGACAGCATTGCAAGATTGGATTTAAAAGTTTTTCCTACTACCATGTCCGTCACCAATGAAAGCATTTGTGAGGGTAATTCTTTTGTTTTCAATGGGCAGGAGTTTGATACAACGGGTACCTATGAAGTCACCCTTCAAAATTCAAACGGATGTGATAGCATTGCCCGGTTGGAGTTGATGGTCCTTGAAAATACCTTCTCTTTAACAATGGATTCTATCTGTGAAGGTGAAACTTATGATTTCAACGGTTTAATGTTGGATTCAAGTGGAATGTATGAAGTGGTCCTTGTCAATTCTTTGGGCTGCGACAGCATAGCTGAATTGGATTTAAACATTATTGAAAATCCCTTGGCCAATTTTGATTTTGAAATTACAGACAGCCTGGTGGTTTTTGAAAATCTCTCCTTTAATGCCGATAGTGTTGTTTGGGATTTTGGAGATGGAAATACAAGCAATGAATTCAATCCTCAACATATTTATGATACTACCGGTATTTACGAGGTTCGTTTGACCGTTTTCAATGATTGCGGAGATGTTTTTGTCCAGAATTCTGTGGTGATTATGCTAACTTCTATTCAAAACCCTATTATTCATAGCATGGAAGTTTATCCTAATCCGGTTAGACACCAACTTACATTAAAATTACCTGACATTGGAAAGGCAGATATTCCTTACAAGATAATTGATTTAGAAGGGAAGACAGTAGTCAAGGATCGAATCTCCAGTTCCCAAAATACAATTGAAGTAGAAACTTTACCTTCAGGAATGTATATGATTGTTATTCGAAATGAAGGAATTATACTTCGAAGTCGCTTTGTAAAAATGTAGTTTTATTAAATTTTAAAGCATATTTTTTTAAAAAAAGAGTGGTTTGAAATTAGTCCGGTATTTTAATACGGATCGTTTCAAACCACTTTTTTTGTTTATTTGTATTTCTACCCCGGAAAACTAAATTCTGAATGTTCAATTATTAAAAATAATATGGAAGATCAAACGATAAAGAACTTGAGGGAAGCCTTGAAGTTTTCACCGGATAATGTGCCATTGAAAATGCATTTGGCTCAAACGCTATTCAATGCAGGACTTTTGGACGATGCAGAAAAGGAGTACAGTGAATTGATGAGACTTACCAACGATTTGGAACCTAAAAAAGGATTGGCCAATACTTTTTTTAAAAAAGAAGCCTATTCGAAATGTATTGTTTTGGTAGAAGGTCTGCTGGATGAATATCCGGATGATTTTGATTTGAATTTGCTTTATGCCCGAACCTTGCTTCGTGAAAACAGCATCGCTGCAGCTAAAGAAGCTTATCAGCAAGTCGTTCAAATGCGTCCCGGATTTGCAGATGATGAGTTAGATGGTGCCCTGAGAATGACCACACAACTGGATGACAATGACATGCTTGAGGAACTGGATGATCCGACTTTTCTTCAAAAACCTAGCGTGAAATTCGATAATGTCGGTGGAATGGATGGTGTGAAAAAGGAAATTGACCTCAAAATCATCAAACCAATCCAGCATGCCGACCTTTACAAAGCCTATGGCAAAAAAGCAGGGGGAGGAATCCTCTTGTACGGTCCTCCGGGCTGTGGCAAAACTTTTATTGCGAAAGCTACTGCCGGTGAAGTAGACGCCAAATTCATCAATGTAGGTTTGAACGATATTCTCGATATGTGGATCGGCAACAGCGAGAAAAACCTGAATCGCATTTTTGAAACAGCCAGAAATAATACCCCTTGTGTTTTGTTTTTTGACGAAATCGATGCTCTTGGAGCCAACCGATCCGACATGAAACAATCGGCAGGAAAACATGTGATCAATCAGTTTTTGATGGAACTGGACGGAGTGGAAAATGACAATGATAATGTTTTGGTGCTTGGCGCTACCAACGCACCCTGGCATCTTGATCCGGCATTTAGAAGGCCAGGAAGATTTGATCGTATCATTTTTGTGCCCCCTCCTGATCTTGAAGCAAGAGCAGCCATTTTTAAATTAAAACTTCATGGAAAACCAATAGGTACCGTAGACTTTAAAACCTTGGCCGGGAAAACAGAAACTTATTCCGGGGCAGATATCGAAGCCATCATAGATCTGGCCATTGAAGATAAATTGGAAGCTTCATTTAAAGACGGAATACCCCAACCCTTGGAAACCAAGGATTTTTTAAAGGCCATCAAAAAACATAAACCCAGTACTCAGGAATGGTTTTCCACTGCCAAGAATTTTGCCCTTTTTGCAAATGAGTCAGGTTTATACGATGATATTTTGACCTATTTGAAAATTAAAAAATAAATGACCGAAGGATTATATCAAAAAGCAAGTCTCCTTTACGAACAGGGAAGGAATAAAGAAGCAATGGATTTGCTCAATAATATTTTGAGTGAGGAGCCGCATCATATCGGAGCTAAAATGATCCTTGCTTCCATTTTGATGGAAGAGAAAAAGTACGAAAAAGCGGAGCCGGTGGTTGATCAAATTATTGCCGATTTTCCCTTAGGCAGTGCTCCTTATTTTTTAAAAGCAAAACTCCATTATTTAAAAGATGAACTGAACAAAGCAGAGGAATTTATCCAAAAATGCATTCAAATAGACGTTGAGGATTCGAGTGCATTTGCTTTGTGGGCCCAGATTGCAATAGAAAGAAAAGATTATGAAGATGCCTTAAGGTTGGCAAATAAAGCCCTTGAAATCGACAGTGCCAATGTCTTTGCTTTAAATATTCGATCAACGGTTTTATTAAAATTAAAAAGGGTTGAAGAATCTTTTGAGACCATCGAAGGGGTTTTGAGGGAAGACCCAGGTAATTCACATACCCATTCGAATGTAGGTTGGATTGCACTGGAGCATGGAGACCGAGAAAAGGCATTGAATCATTTTAAAGAAGCGCTTAGAAATGATCCTTCCAATACCCATGCTCAGGCTGGAATGACTGAAGCCCTGAAGTCCAAATATTTGGTCTATAAGTGGTTTTTGAAATATGCTTTTTGGATGGGAAATATGAAAAGTGGTCAGCAATGGATTTTTCTATTGGGCTTTTATTTTGGAATGCGCTTTTTAGGAACCATTTCGGAGAAAGTCCCCATGCTAGCACCAATTCTTATTCCTATTCTAATTGTTTTAGCCATTCTAGCTCTTTCAACATGGATCATTGATCCGCTTTCAAACTTCCTTTTTATGATGAATCCTTACGGCCGATTGTTGCTGGACAAGGAGGAAAAGCAAACGGGATTGATGGTTGGTATCAGTTTGTGTACAGCCATTGTAGCAGGATTAATTGGATTGTTAAGTGGAAATGTTGCCTGGTATTCCATCAGCATCGTCGGATTTTTATTGATGATTCCATTGGGTAAGTTTTTTGCGCCTGCCAAATGGAAATATGTGTTAAAGATTTATGTGGTTTTGTTGGTAATCGTAGGAGTCCTTGGTATCCTAGGTGCTTTTGTAAGTCAAAATATTTGGAATGGAATGACCATGATTTTTATTTTCGGTTTGGTCGGATTTACATGGGTTTCTAATATTTTACTATCTAGTAATAGGTGAGGCACGCTATTCGCTATTCGCTATTCGCTATTCGCTATTCGGTGTTCGGTTCTAGTAAACCGTAAACCGTAAACCGTAAATTAGGAATTTTCTTAAGTTTCATAACTTGGGAAATATAATTAATCTCCGATTAAAGGTAAATTCACAATTGGCAGCGTCCTTTGAGCCAAGCAAAAAATTCCTATTATGAATG
>JAWKLG010000069.1:0-4874 GCA_041392845.1 Saprospiraceae bacterium
TCGTTCTTTCTCTATCTTCGATGCATATGGAAATATGGTTTATGATAGTGGTGAAGATTTTGGTCGCGCAGTTGCTGCCATCGAACCTTCTCTTTTCAATAATGATGAAGGAGAAAAAGACGGAAGAAGTGATGACAAAGGTGTTGAGCCGGAAGCAATCGCGATTGGAACCATTGGGGATTATACCTACGCATTTGTAGGGTTTGAAAGACAATCTGCAATAGTAGTGTATGACATCAGCAATCCGTTTTCTCCTGAATTCATTACTTATTATCAAAATTCTCCTGACGGAGTTAGTGGCGATGTAAGTCCTGAAATCATCAAATTTGTTTCTGCTGCTGAAAGTCCAAATGAAGAAAACCTCTTGGTTGTTGGATATGAAATTAGCGGTTCGGTTGGAGTGATTCAGGTTGGAGGAGAGCTGGTTTCTATTTCAGAATCACTGGCAGAAAACGACCTTTTTGAGGTTTATCCAAATCCTACTGTGAATTATTTGAATCTAAATGAGAATTTGAGCGGGTACATCTTTGATGCCAATGGTGTACAGGTTCAGGCTTTTGAAAATGTAAATTCAATCAACGTGAGCAAATTTGCTGAAGGTGTTTACACGGTAAGCATCCCTGGTAAAGGAAGCAAGCGTTTCTTGAAGCTCAACTAATACAGGTTTAATTAATCGGTCTATTTATCAGGGGCTAATCCTACGTAGGAATAGTCCCTGATTTTTTTTGCCCAAATCCAAAGGGGCATTTTCCACCCTTGTTTTTTTGAAGGTCTTTTTTATAAAAATAGTTGGGGCATTTGATTTCGTCTTTCCACTCTTTGTGAAATAATCTGGTGGTTGAGCCTGCAGTAGGAGGAACCAGCCAGGTCCAGTCTCCGGTTACTTCCCTTCCTGCATTGAGTTCCATTTCTTCAAATTTCAAAAACTGCTTTGCTGCCGCATGGTGATCCGTTATGGTTACTTTTTGTTCCTGAAAACTATATAAAACGGCTTGGTTCAACTCTGTCAACGCTCTGTCCTTCCAAAGGCTTTTATTGTTTTTGATATTCAGACCCATTTTTTCTGCGATGATTGGAAGTAGGTTGTATCTCGACTCATCGGCCAGATTGCGTGTGCCAATCTCCGTCAGCATATACCAGCCATTAAATGGTGCCGTAGGGTAGAGGATGCCGCCAATCTCCAAAATCATATCAGAAATCACCGGAAGCGCAAACCATTTTAAATTTAATTTTTCAAACCAGTCATAATCCGGGTGTTTTAGCTTGACCTCCAGGATGTCTTCCTTTTTAAAAGAAAAAATCCTTTCTACGCCTTCTTTATCTTTTAAAATTACCGGAAGAAGTGAAAAGGGACCAGTTTTTCCTTGCCATCCTTTTTCAAGACTCTTTTTTGTAAACGATACTTCCAGAGGATCTCCAATCACTGAACCATCTTTTTCAAAGCCTGCATACCTGATCAGCTTAGAATTTTTTATTTCAATGGGAATTCTCCCTAGAGCGTCCAGTGGTGGAAAAATAGAAATGGCAGATCGGATTTTTCCATTGTTGGTCGCATATCGAATATGATGTTCCAGTGCCTTAAAAGCATCATCCAAATTTTGAATATCCCTATGGTCAAAAACTTCGAGGGTATTCCAAAATAAGCGACCGATACATCTATTATTATTGCGCCAGGCAACTCTGGCTCCAAATGTCAATTCTTCCAGTGTATGACGGTAAGTTCCTGAGATGGCAATTTCAGTGCGAACCGCGTCCATTCGCGACTCGAATCCGGTAAGGTTTTCTTCTGTAAAATATTGATGTAAAAACCTGTAAGCGCTGTCTAAAATATCTGAAGGGATATTTTTTAAATCTTCCATTCTAAAATCACTATTCGTTAGTCCAAGTCAACATTGACAGTTACCTACAGTTCAAATAGTTCGCGAAAATAGACGATTTTATGACATTGCTGAAAATCACCTTTAATGATGACTTTCGTCATTGAAATTATTTTTAAAAATTTTAAGTTCTTTCGAAATATTTGATTTCACTTGCAAGCAGTTGAAAAACAATAAAGAATAAATAATGAAGTGTTTGTATGTTTTGGAAGCAAAATGTTAATGTGGTGATTTTTAATCCAGAATAGCCTTTGCTGGAATAGTTTTTGTCCCTTTTTTTTCAACTTTACCTCAAATAAAGTAATTAGAAAATTAAGAGATCGGGATGGAATAAAGCTAGTTTTTATCTCCCGGACATTTAAACACACCGACCTTATTCAGGTCAACAATGACTTTCTAAAAAGCTTATTGTTTTAAGCATTCTTATCCAACAAATGACACAAAAACAACTGACTCGATCAGTTGAATGCTGTTCGATTTAACCCGTCGAATAGAGAACTAACTCAATCCACTAAACACATTTGTAGCACTGCTACAGTTGAAATTTTGTTTTTTGTCGAAGGAATATTCCTTCATGTATGCATTTGGAATTTTTCCGGCATACGGTGATTACAGTTTTTACGTGCCCTATGGTTTCGTAAAGTTTATTGTATCAATCAAATTATAAAACACTTACAATCGGTGCAGCATGGTTTGCAGCCGAAAGGCAGGGTTATGCTTTTTTTCAAGATTTTGATTCAAAAGCAAACTCCAATCGAATAAAAATAATCAGGTATTGGTCTGATTTGACCTGGAAGTGCTATGTAGCAAAGGTTGATCTAACAATATTTTTTATAAACGATATTTAGTATTTCATAACCGAAAAGAAATAATTCATCATTTTTAAAAAGGTGATATAACATAAGTTATTCAAGGAGTTGAGTTTAACGTTAGAAACAAAAAATAAACTGAATTCGGGTCATAGTTCTCGAGGAGCCGAATTTGTCTCACTTACACTTAAAAAATTGGATAGTGTGCTTCATAAGCCACTTCTGATTACTTTTTGAGGATTTTCTAGCTTGTTCCATCCCTGAATTTTTATTTGAGCCTGCCAGGCTCATTCTTAACAACTATTGCCTGTTATCCCCCTAAGATGACTAATGTGTTCCGCATTTTTTAATCACTTAAACCTACTGCTTATGTATGGTATTAAGGCGGGAGTTTTATGGGTTTTTCTGAGTGTATTTGTAGTAAAAGGTTATAGTCAGCGAACTTCAATAGACCCTAACCAACATTGCCAGGATCCGATATTTTTAACCGGAGCCATCATCGAGCCGGCCAGATCTGCCATCTGTCTTGGATGCTCAGCCGTTGACGGAGCAAATGTAGTCGACGGAGATTTGACAAATTATGCCACCCTTTCTGTCGGCATTGGTCTGCTGGGAGGTGGTACTGCGATCAGCGTCCGGGATACTTTTAAACATTATCCGGCAGGAAACGAAGCCGGATTTGTCATTCAACCTGAAGGAGGCTTATTGACCGCTACTGTTTTAAGCGGTTTTCAATTGAGAACGTATCGTTATGGACAACTACAAGAAACAGCCAATTATGGCGCATTGCTAAAAGCAAATGTTTTAAACTGTGGAGGAGGAAAATACAGGGTATCTTTCATTACCTCTCAACCTTTCGATGAAATCCAATTATTTGTAGGAGGTACGGTTACTTTATTAAGTTCAATCAGAGTTTTTTATGCCTTTGAAGGTCCTGGAGTTTGTCAGGAACAATGCATTGATGCCATTGGTCCTTCACTTGGAGCGACGGTATCCTCGGGTACAGAAAGTGTACTGCTGTGGGGCTTGTCATGTATAGGAACCAGTATTTCCAATACCTCAAGAGTAGTCGATGCAGATACTACCAATTATGCATCTATTACTTCCTTATTGAGTGTTGGATGTTCCCAATGGATTTCAGTAAAAGCAAATTCGATTTTTTCAGCCGGCACTTCAGCCGGATTCTTAATAGACGATTCAGGTGGGCTCCTGGATGTCACTGTAATCGATCTGATAACCATCACAACCTATTTAAATGGTTCGCAGAGAGAGTCAAAAACAAGTGCCGGACTTGTATCCCTGACCTTGTTGGAAGGTAGCAATAAAGCCATAGCGGGATTCAAGTCCAGCCTTTCTTTTGATGAAGTAAGGATAACGATTGCCAGTGGAGTAGGCTTGCTCGGAAATCTTCGGGTCTACAATGCCCTGTACCAGCTGGACGAAGATCAGGATGATATAGCCGACTGTGTAGACACCTGTCCCAACAATGACTGTAATGGGGCAGCAGCGGTACACTAGTTCTTCCCTGTTAAAAGGAGAATAACAGGTTGGGGGCGCTTTAACCTGGTATGTGAAGAGTTTTCGGTTTACGATTTACGAGGCTTTTAAAAGACGAATAGCGAAGGTCGAACACCGAATAGCGTAACCTTCAGATAATCAACAATTTATTCGACCTATTAAAATAAAAATCAAACACTCGCAGCATTACTGTGCATAACTAAAAAGAGATAGCCATACAAACACAATTTGGACAAACCAAGGGCAAAGTGCAATCAAAAAGCCCCATTTGAACCAAATTTTTAACTATTAAATTTCTTTTGAAATGCGAATTCCAAAACTTACGATTCTGTTGTTGAGTGTGCTGGCTTGTCTCCAGTTTGCTTCGGCGCAAAACCAAACCATCGACAACAATGAGGTCTGTCTCGATCCCATAGTTGCCGGTGGAACATTTATCAATCCGGTCAATACCGGACTTTGTCTTGCTTGTTCTGCAGCAGACGGTGCCAACGCTGTTGATGGCGATTTGGACAATTATGCAGACCTCGATGTGGGAGTAGCTCTCCTTGGTGGAGGTACTGCCATAAGTGTAAAAGATTCTGTCCAATATTATCCTGCAGGAAACAGGGTAGGATTCGTGATTGAACCTGAAGGCGGTTTACTTTCCGCAACTGTGCTGGGTGGACTACAG
>JAWKLG010000007.1:0-216247 GCA_041392845.1 Saprospiraceae bacterium
GTAAGAAATCCAGAAAAACCATATTTATTAAATTATGAAGAATCATCTTATCAGGAGTTTATGCTCTATCGCCACTTTGTTTACAGCAAACTTCACTTTTGCTCAAATAAATGATTACTGCATTGGCCAAATCCACACCCTCCATTCAGAAATACTCAACGAAGACCGAATCCTCAACATCAATTTACCTGACTCATTTGATATGGAGAAGTCTTATCCGGTTTGGTTTGTCCTCGACGGTTCAAGAAATGAAGATTTCCTTCATCTGGTCGGACTGTTTCAATTTTTTCGGCTACAGTTTCAAATGCCTGAAGTCATTGTAGTTGGTATCTCAAATGTGGACAGAAAACGTGATTTTACTTTTCATACTGATATTAAAGAATTAAAAGAACATTATCCAAGCACCGGCCATTCAGATTCTTTTATACGATTTTTAGAAGAAGAACTCCAACCTTATATCGACCGAACTTTCCATACTACCAAGGACAAATACCTGATTGGACAAAGCTTAGGTGGACTACTCGCAACCGAAGTCCTCCTCAAGAAACCAAAACTATTCAACCACTATTTTATAATAAGTCCCAGCTTGTGGTGGGATGAAGAAAGTTTGCTAAAAGATGCTCCAAAATTATTAGAAGAAAACAGCCCACAACCAGACTTTGTATATGTTTCCGTTGGGGCCGATGAGCATAAAATCATGCGAAAAGATGCAAAAGCGCTCTACCAAAAATTAAAGGAAAGCTTACCCTCAAAAACCCGACTTATTTTCAATAAAATGAAGGAGGAAAACCATGCAAGCATCCTTCACAACAGCATTTATGAAGGATTGGAGATACTCTACCCTATGGAAGAAGCGCAATAAATTAATGGTGGGATTTCGTTTTAAGGGACATGCAAACGAATCCAGATTTATTATACAAGAGCAATCTTTCCTCCAATTTCCTCAAGGAAACCAGGATGGTTTTGTTTTCAACTGGGATTGTACTGGGTATACTCGGCCTTTCATTTGGCATTTCAGCCCTTACGATGATGTTCCTCCTGATAGTGAGTTTAATCGTAGCATTCCAGGTCTTTATAAAATATGTTTTCTACACCTTTCGTATTTTCAATACCCACCTTTGTATTGATTTTAGATTCAACCCAACAAAGTCGTATAAAATTGATTGGACGGTGGTAAAAAATTTCACCATCTACCAAGCCCCCGGAAACTGTCTGCAACTGCAAATCAATTACCTTGAAAACAATTTCCTCAAAAAACTAAACCTGCTGGTAGAATTGAACCTCAAGGAATTCGATCCGGTATTGAGGGCACTAAGCAGGCAAGGTATCCAGATAGATGTAGAAATGGAAGGGTAGAATTTTGAAGGGTTGAAGGGTTGAATTAGGTACTTTATTCTTTGCTAGGGTCAAAGTTTGAGATTATTTAAATGTTCAGACTTCGAAAAAACCAATTATTTTTTGGGAAATAAATTACTCTGGGTAAATACAAATTCGTTTCGTTTCATCATGTAGAGCCGCCAGGCTTGGCGGCTCTACATGACTATTTTCCTTCAAAATTCAACCCTTCAACTATTCAACCCTCCTAAATTCACTTACTGTACCCTCATCTTCACCACACTCACCTTCTCACCATCAGTCACCTGAACTGAATAGATGCCAGGAGTGGAAGGAAGGTCATTCATTTGGATAGCATTCAAGCCCTGGTTGGCAGCAGTGTGATAGGTTCTGACCATTTTACCGGAAAGGTCCAAAACATTAATTTGTAAATTAGGAATACTTTGATCTACTTCCATCAACAAAGTCGTATTCCCTCTTGCAGGATTGGGCGCAAGGACAAATTTACCATTTGCTAATTCCAGGTCTTTTGCTGAAGAAATATCTACCAATTCCTTTTCAAAAATCACATCACCGGTGCTGGATCCACCAAATTGAAGGAAAGTAATTTTGTACACATTGTCATCGGTAGCCTTTACGAAATAAACCAAATCTTCAGCTAAAACCCAGGCCATATTGTTTTCAAAATCTTTCCAATCGTATCCGATTACATCCAATACAGTTGAAAAAGAATCACGATATTCGATTGGATCCACTGTTTCAGGATCTACACCTCTTGCTTCTGCTACCTCAACACCAAAACCAGACAATACGCCGGTCACACCAAAAGGAATGAAATTTCCTCCCCCGGCATCAATTGGAGTGATGTATCTGCAAAATTCAAGATCCCAGGTATTTGGAACGGTGTTGATAAACGATTCGCTGGCAAAGTCGAAATATGCAAAACTGCTGAACTCATAATCCGCCTTATTCAAAGATTTACTCACTTCATTTGAGCCATCCAAATCAGCATATCTGAAATTATAAGTGGTAAGAACAATAGATTGGATCTCAAACTTTTTGTAAGAACCATCTCTAAGTTTAATGACATAAATATTTTTTGACTTAACCTGATTTACCATAAAGTCATACTCTCCCCAACCAAAGTCAAAAATATCACTTGGATCTCTAGGCTGATTAAATGCCCCGCCATAGGTCCAACTTACTTCATCGTTGTACAATCTGTCCTTTAAACTATCTACCTCAATTGGATCTTCCCAATTGTTGGTGGGAGCAAGATAAACTTCCACCTCAGGCTGAGGAGAGCCAAAGCTGGTCCTTGAGGATTCATTCACATGCACACCTGCATCTTGTTGGCCAATCGTAGTGAAAGCTATGTCCCAGGTATTGTTTTGCACCTGGTAGGAAGAATCATCACTCAATCGGTAATAAGACTGAAAGTCGTAACTGGCTCCGGTTGATACCAAAACCAAATCCTGCGCATTGGCAGCAAAAGAAATAAGTGTAACTAAAAAAGGTAAAAATAACTTCATGATATAGTTTGTTTAAACAATCGGTATAAATGCTTGCGTGCTTATTTAAAAAGCGATGCAAACCTATCAATTGTTCAACAAAACATCACTGATTCAGCCGTCAACGGAGGTGTTTTTGACGAAAGGTTGACAATGACAATTCAATGACTTTTTTTCCAGGTTTTGTAAAAATCGGGCATTGGAGGACGATCAACGGGCACTTCTCTCAAGGGTTCACATTCTTTAAGGCCGGATTTACAATCTGCTGGAAGCTGCTGGTACAATTCTGTTCCTTTTGTTTTCCAGGAGATCATCTCATCGCTTACCTCTTTTATTATCCTGGCTGGATTCCCGACCACCAAACTCCTGTTCGGAATTTTTGACTCCGCTTTTATAAAGCTCAAAGCACCAATAATGCATTCGTCGCCTATTTCTGCATTGTCCATCACTACAGCGTTCATCCCTACCATCACATTTTTTCCTATGGTAGCTCCATGAATAATGGCTCCATGTCCAATGTGCGCTGCCTCTTTCAATCTTACCGTCACTCCGGGAAACATATGAATGGTACAATTCTCCTGCACATTACAACCGTCTTCTACAATAATCTGCCCCCAATCGCCCCGGATGGCAGCTCCGGGACCCACATATACCTTATCGCCAATAATCACATTTCCAGTCACTGTAGCTTGAGGATGAATAAAAGCTCCCGGATGTATCACGGGCTTGTAGCCATTGAATTCGAAAATCATAAAAACACATTTTTTAAAAAAGATGCAAAAAAATAGTAACAAACCAATTTCAGAATTGATTCTGATTCAAAGTGCAAAAGGTAACCAAGTTTTTTTTAAAAAATGAGATTAGGCTTTTGCAATCTATTCGCCGGCAAATAGCGCTATGAAAATCAGAATGGTCTAATCTGCATGAGACCCAAAAGACCAGGCAGCACGGTTGCTGAAAAGTGTCCAGAGTAGGCAGTACTAAAAAACCTATTGTTATGTTAGTTTCACATTTTGAATTGTTGGTGAAAAGAATTGCGAATGTTTCGTCTCCACCAACTCCATTTTCTTCAATTTTCAGGAGAATTGTACAGGGATATTTTATATCAATTTCCAATTTGGAGAAAAGGTCAATTACCATAAGGTTGAAGTTGACCATTCCTACTACCACAGTACCAAACAGATTCATCACTCCAGGCAATGTCAATATTCTTTTTGATAATGGTGGAGTTGACAATTTGCCATTGACGATTACTCAACAACCAAGTAATAAATGTAATACTGTTTATTATACAAGCTACTTTAGATTGTGTGAGAGACAAACTTGCTTTATCGGAATTTTACCAAATTTTGGATTGTTTGGCAATGTCTTAAACCCCGATATGGAGGTAAGAGGATTTGTTGAAATAGTTCAACGAAGACAAATATTCAGACCAACTCCTCGAGCTACTGTCTTGACTACCCCTGAATATAGAGGAACGTATCTTGATAATGCATATCCTACTGGTGTAGTTTCAGACGAATTAGACTTTGACCAAATTGCTTATAGCTTACCTCTGGCAAATGGAAGAGCCCAAGGAGAGGTAGAAGCAGTAAAACCATTAATTCCATTCCCAATTCGACCAGATTTCGATTTAAACGATCTAGGGAAATTGCGATTGAGGCTTTTAGAAGATGATCCTGATCTTTCTAATGATGAAATCGAAGAAGCAGTTGAATTTCTCGAACAAGGAAAAGACAATCCGGATTTTCTGAAAATGTTGAAGGCAATGGCAAAGAAAACTGATTAAGGTTTTCGCCTGAATGGTCCCGTTTTTTCTAAGGCGGGGCCATTTTAACAATAAAAAACTGGTTAGGATGCTTATCCTTATTTAGATTAATTCTAACTTTGTGTAAAATTAATCCTGACCAATGGCAAAAAAGCCAAACAATACGAGCGGAAATTCAATGCCCGGCAGCTTTGAAATCCCTTTTCCTTTACCTGTTATTCAGGCAAAGTCGAAAAAGAAAAAGTGTTGTAAGAAATATAAAAAAGGAAAGGCTTGTAAAAGTTGCCCAAAGCACTAAGCAAGTGCTTAATGCTTCGAGCTTATATTTATAAAAGGAGATTTTAATTTAAAGTCCACTCTGTTCCATCCTTGCCGTCTTTCAAAACGACGTTGATTTCATTGAGTTTGTCCCTGATTTTATCTGCAGTACCCCAATCTTTGGTAGCACGCGCGTTTTGTCTTAAGTCAATGATCAATTCCATCAACCCGTCCAAAACCTTGTATTCTCTTCCTCCAGATTCCATTTCATCCAAAAGACCAAATACATCAAAAATGAAAGCTTTGAAGGTCTCTTGAAGCTTGGCATAAGTATCAGCCGAAATGTCAGACCAATTTAAATGGCCGTCTTTCAGACCGTTGATTTTACTAACCAATTCAAACATCTTGGCCAAGGCTTTCGGTGTATTGAAATCGTCGTTCATTTCATCATGAACACCTTCGAGCAATTCCAAAACTTCAGCATCCAAACTTCCGGCATTTCCTCCACCAGGATGATTCATCCCTGCAAGTGCCTTAGCAGCCTCCATCAATCTTTTATACCCTTTCTCAGCAGCCTGTAAAGCATCATCTGTCAAATCCAAAGGACTTGCATAATGTGCCTGCAAACTAAAGAACCTCAACACCATCGGGCTGTAAGCCTTGGTAACATGAGGGCTGTCACCTGTAAATAGTTGCTGAGGCGTAATGGTATTTCCATCAGACTTGGACATCTTACGTCCGTTCATCAACAACATATTGGAATGCAACCAATATCTTGCCGGTGCACAACCACATGCACCATAATTTTGTGCAATTTCATTTTCATGGTGCGGGAATTTCAAGTCATTTCCACCACCGTGAATATCAAAGGTCTGCCCCAAATACTTGGTGCTCATGGCCGAACACTCCAAATGCCAGCCCGGAAAACCTACAGACCAGGGAGAATTCCATCTTTGTAAATGTTCAGGAGAAGCTTTCATCCAAATCGCAAAATCAGCAGGATGATTTTTCTCGTCCTGATTTTTCAGGTTATCTCTTGACTCTGCCATCAACTCTTCAATTACCCGACCGGACAATTGACCATACACCTTCTTGTCTTTGGCAAACTTCAAAGTGTCAAAATAAACCGACCCATTTTTTTCATAAGCATATCCATTGTCCAGTATTTGCTGAACCATTTCAATCTGCTCCATAATATGCTGGGTCGCTCTTGGCTCAATCGAAGGAGGAATGGTATTCAAAATCCTCATGATGTCATGAAATCCAAGTGTATATTTCTGAACCAACTCCATTGGCTCCAACTTCTCTAGTCTGGTCGCTTTCAAAATTCTGTCTTCCCCATCGTCCAAAAGGTGTCCTACATCCGTAATGTTCCTAACATAGCGAACTTTATAACCAAGGTATTTAAACCATCTGAACATGATATCAAAACCCATAAATGTGCGGCAGTTGCCTAAATGCACATCGTTGTAAACGGTAGGGCCACACACATACATGCCGATATGGCCTTCATGTTGTGGAATAAACTCTTCTTTCTTACGGGTAAGACTATTGTAAATATGAAGCTTGGAAGCCATTGAAATATACTTTTTTAATATGAGGAGGTCTTCGTTGATTCCTTATTCAAGAAATACGTTTTTTGAAAGAAAGGTTTCAAAAAGCAAAGATTTCTAAGCTCAAAAAACTTTCTTACCAACCTATATTGATGGGATTAGTTTAATCGCTCCAAACAGAATCTCACAAACCTGCGAACGATACCCTGTGTCTCCTTCTTGGCTCTAAACATTCCCATATGACCTACCTTTGGTAAAATGTGAATGTCTGCAATTGCAGGCAAATGGGTTTGCTCAATGCTGATATCGTATGGAATTGATTCATCCAACTCACCGATGATAAACAATACCGGAGCTGGAAAATCTTTTAAAACAGACGCATTATCCGCTCTGTTTTTCATGGCATTTAATGCACCAATGATTCCCTCCTGGGTATACCTGCTCGCTCTGTGAATCATTTTATCGACCAAGAAAGTATTGCTTTTTGCAAAATCAACAGCAAACAAATTTGGAATAAATTGCTTCACAAACAATTGATGTCCATGCGATTGAATGAAATTAATCGCTTTATCTCTGGATTCTTTCTTGTCGTCTGTATCTGCAAACGGATGAGAATGAAATAAGCCCAGACCAAGGATTCGGTCACCTGCAATTTTACCTGCCTCAAGACTTACATAACCTCCCATGGAATGTCCTACAAGTATGAATTTTTCTACCCGCAATTCTTCCAAAACTGCTAAAACAGCCTTGGCCATATATTCTATAGAAACACCTTCCACCGGATCAGATTTACCCAATCCCGGCAGGTCAACCCTGATGGTTTGATATTCGTCTTCAAAAATTTCCAAAAAATCGTCCCACATGGAACTGTCCTCACAAAATCCGTGAAGGAAAACAAGTGGGGTTCCTTTTACACCACCGGTGTAGTAGGCAACTTTCTTATCTTGAAAAAGTATCGTTTGCATTCGATAAAGGAATGTAAAATTGTCGGTTTAATTAATCGATTTCTTACCATTCAGGCATCAAATCTTTCCCTAAATGCCTGTCATACAAAGAGCTAAATATACTCCAATCATAATGGGCCACAAAATTTCTGCATTTCTGCTTCTTCCTTATTTGGTCTATATTCTGACATGCCCAATTTAATTTTTCAAAAAGATCATTTTCTGAATCATACAAAAATTCATATTGCTCTTCTTCTGGAATATGCCCAGGAAAAGCCAATCGATTTGGAAGTAATGGATAGACCTCACAATACATAGCCTCTACGGCACTAATTCCAAAAAAATCCTGGTAACTGGTCACTGGTAAAATATCTGATTTCCATAACCATTTAGCATACACTTCAAAGCTTTCCGCATATCCAAAATGAAGGATTTCTTCATTTAAATTTTGCTTTGCCTTTTCAAAAATATCCGGTGTTTGTTTGTAAGACTCTCCTAAAACTACCAGTTTGAATGGCGTTCCAACCTCTTTTAATTGAAAAAGAACTTTAAAAAAACCATCCGGATTTTTATCATACTCCCACCGGTGATTCCATAAAATAACCGCAGGACCCGAATCGCGATTTTCTTTAAAGGAATCCAATCGTTTCAAGTTCAATCCTAAAGGAAGTGTTTTACTTTTTTTAAAAATAAAATCCTTTGCCCCAGAGGGTTGAAAATCCGGAAACATGCCTGTAAAACCGGGCAAAGCATTTAAAAACGCATTTTTATGATAATCAGAATTAAAATAAACTACATCTGCTGCCAATGCTGAGGTAAGGTTTTTAAATCCATAGTGAAAATCGCTTCAAATCCTTGTCCCTGTCGGTCGGCGACCATGGATACGTAATCTGATTTTCATGAAAATACACCCCTACCCCCCCTTCAAATCCTGAACCTCTAATCAGCCCTAAAAAAGTGGCCAAATCCAACATATCTGTAGCCAGAATTGCATCCGGCATTTCCTCCAGCTTGTTGAATTGTTCAGCCAATTCAATAGCAGCACCGGCCATCCTCCATTTCCAATGGCGACCTGGCAAACTAAGTATGGAAATAGTATGATTGGAAAATTCCTGCAATCCTTCAGCCCAGCTCTGGTGGCTGCCTACGAAGAAAGGTTCTATCAGCAGAATTTTCAATAGCAGGGTTTTAGTGTTTATCTGGAAGCGTATCTATGGAACCGGTCAGCTTCTGGACGATTCTGAACTCGCTAAGGAAAATCCTGGCTACCAGTCGTATCACTGTATAAGCAGGAATCGCCAAGACCATACCTGTGATACCATTGATGGTTGCTCCCATTAAGATGACAATAAAAATCTCCAAAGGGTGCGCCAATACAGAGTTGCTGAAAATGATGGGTTGCAAAACAAAGTTGTCGAGTAATTGCATGAAGGCGAAGACTCCTGCCACCTTTAATATCAAGGGGGTAATTTGGCTGTAAAAGTCTAATTCCAAATTGGAGGAAATCGTTACAAAAACTCCAAACAGTGCTCCTATGATGGGTCCAACGTAAGGAATCACATTGATCAACGCAGCAAAAATTCCTATCAAGAAGGCATTTTGAATTCCGAAAATTGAAAGTCCTGCAGTCACTACTATGGTGATGATAGTGATTTGGATCAGAATACCACCGAAGTACCTTGTCAACAATTGGCTGGCATCATCTACTGCATGACGAATCTGCTCTTCATATTGATTAGGGACGATGGCCACCAAAAAGCTGACAAACAAACCTTCTTCTTTTAAAAAGAAAAAGGTGATAAATAGTATGGAAAAGGTATCAATCAGCAAGCCTGCCATGATGGAAATCAAATCACTAAAAAAGAAAGCTATTTGAGAGGGATCAAATTTGGAGAACAAGGTCTCCTGAATCTGTTGAGAAGGTGTCTTAATAGGCTGGGAAACACCATATTTAGAAAGCCAATCATGCACCCGATTGATGGGAGGTTCCAGTGCATTCATGATGGAATTGAGATCTACATTTGAAAGCTGAGCTGCCTGTTCGACCACCAGTGGTACAAAGAGGTAAACAAAAATAAAGGCTACGAAAATGAAAATAAGTAAGACAAATACCGCACTCAAATTAATAGCTCCTCTAACTCTGCCTTTGAATACCTTTTTTTGAAAAAAATCCATCAAAGGCTGGCCAATCATACTCAAAACCCAGGCGATGAGTACATATGCTACAATGTTGCTAAAATAATAGGCAAGAGCACCGAATAACAAAAAACCGGCTGCGAGGGCAAGATATCTGTTGAGGTTTTTCAATGCGGGTAATTTGAAGGTGCCATAAATAATTTTGGGAAAGGTAAGCAATCGCTATTTCCTTTCCCAAAATTATAAAAATTAAGGCTTTTTAACCCTGTATTCTACTTTGATAGGAACATCAATTTTGGTAATTCTTACCTCAGTCCTTCTGTTGAATGCATGGTCTTCTTCTTCACACTCCACCCCGTCTGCACAATCATTTCTCAACTGAGATTCACCATAACCAAACGCTGTAACACGGTTGGCTTCTACTCCATGTCGCATTAAATATTCCTTGGCGGATTCAGCTCTGGCCAATGACAATTGCTGGTTGAATTCATCAGAACCACGACTATCAGTATGAGAAATCAGCTCAATTTCCATACTAGGATATTTGCGCATTAAGGTTGCAAGTGCATCTAACTCACGTGCTGCTCCTGCACGAATAACTGACTTTCCAAAATCGTAATAAATATTCTGAAGAATGATAACCGCTCCTTCCTCCATTGGACCATCAAAGCCATCCGGGTCAGCCTCAGAACCGGATTCCATTCCTGGAGCTGCATTTGACATCTTAATATTGGCAGTAAGCTCGGTGCCCGGTTTCATATCTTCTGTAGAAAATTCGCTGATGGCAGTTTCATATCCGTCTTTCTCTGCACTGATTGAAAAATCACAATCTGGAGGAATACAGAAAATGAATTGTCCATTTTGGTCTGCCTTCACTTGCTGGGCCGTATTGTCACAATTGTTGACAATGGTGACATTTACATCTTCCAACATTTGATCTGAACCATCGGCAGTGATATTCCCCTTCAGGGTTACACAGGCAGGTTTTTTCAGATACATCATGATTTTACCGTCTTCACCAAGCTCTACAGGTGAATACAATAATTCACCATCTTCATAATCTTCCTTAGAAGCTAGAATAATGTATTTTTTAGAAGCCATCATTTCCGCATAAACCTCTCCATTGGACAAGGTTTTTTTGGATGGAACATCTTTATCATCCATCGCATCTACATCCTTCCGAATTAATTTCAAAACCAATTCATTGGGTGAAGCAGGATTAGGAACAAGATCCACATCATATAAATTGTCGCCTTCTAAAAATCCATCAGCAGATTGTTCAAAAATTCTAACCAGGGCACCTTCCAACGGTTCCTGGCTCGCTGAATCGGCTACTACTATGATTACTTCCATCGGAACCTCTACATCTATCCCTTCAATTCCGTCCGGAGCCTCGAAAGAATAAATATCGTCTCTACCATAACCGCCTTCGCGATCAGAAGCAAAGAAACCTTTGGTACCGTTTTTATCTAAAATAAATCCAAGGTCGTCACCTGCTGAATTAAAAGGAGCTTCCAGACTATAAGCTGCAGCTCCACCCATCAGGTTATACCCATAAATGTCAAAATTTTCTGTGGTGTCCCTTCCGTCTGAGGAGAAGAAAAGCACCTTGCTTTCATGTACAAATGGAAATCCTTCATTTCCGGCGGAATTGACTCCGGGACCCAAATTCTCAGGTTCAGACCAACCACCTTCTGTTCTTTTCACTTTCCAGATATCCATTTTACCGGCACCACCTGGCATGTTGGATGCGAAATACAATTCCGATCCATCAGGAGAAAGTGCAGGATGTAAAAATTGAAATTCAGGATTGTTAAAAGGAAGGTATTTGATTTTTTCCCAGTCAAAATATCCGCGTTCGGCTTCGAAGATCTGCATCGGATTTTTCTTCATCTGCTTTTTCTTCGTACCCTCATTTTTAATATTATTTCTATTAAAATAAATGGTCTTGAAATCGCGGCTGAAAGAAACCGGGCCTTCGTGTTTTTGGGAATTTAATTGCAGGCTGAACGGTTCCCTTTTCTGTGGGTCGCCATTTTTATCAACTTCTGCATAAAACAATTCAAAAAACGGCTCATTGGTAGTAGAATCTACATTGCCGTTTTTACTGCTGCTTACCCAAACGATACCATTTTGATAATACTGTGGAGAAAAATCCAAACGCTCGGTATTGATATTAGTGGCGTTTTTGACCTTTACATTTTTATTCTTATCTCCCCTTTCGTAAAGTTTTTCAGAAGATTTCGACTTGGAATCGTTTTGCGCAAAAGTAAGGGTGCAAAGCAAAAGCAAAGCCGGTAAAAAAAGGAAAGTCTTTTTTAGCATAATGTGTTTTTTAAATACCTCCGGCTCCAATTGTATTCATGGGAAGCCCAAAAAGGTAAAATTCGGATTTCGGGAAAATCAGGTAAAAGTAAACAGTTTTTATATATGTTTCCAATATATCCGTCACCTAATATTTCCCTCCTGTAGGAATTCGGTTTTTCGCCCATCCTTTATGGTAACGATGCTCTATATGGATTTGGTATAAAAGAAATTATGCAAGCACTCTAAAACACAAAAGTAATATTGGGTACCAACATCCTACCATTGGACAAATCAATCAATTTAAAGAAGTCCGGAATTCGTTTCGCAAAACTTTATTGGAAGCTGTGGGAACCAAAACTCCAAATAGCAGAAATGAAATTACCTTAAATTCAGTTTATCATATAATTATAAAAATACTCAGATGGAATTGGCGGATACTTTGGGAGCAATATCATTAAGTTAAAAGAATGAAAGTTGAAATACATTCAAATCATTGAGTAGCGGCCGTTGCGCTTAACCTTTGCGCCGTTGCGTGAACCAAAAATATTAGGAATTGAAATACAAAAGATTTTGAATATCAGATAATTACACTTTTGAAAACAAGTAACTCTGCTTGAATCGGCGGGTCCTCTCCGAGAGACCCGCCTTAGACGATTGTATTTTCTTTCTTAATTAAATGACATTGCCTCAACGGGAAGACGAATAGCGATTGGCTTTTTGTCTCCTTCCTTCCTTCCTTCCTTCCTTCCTTCAAATTTAATGTCCAAAATGCTCCATAATCCTCTCTGCCAGCTCCATACCTATATTGGTCTGTGCTTGATCAGTAGAAGCACCAATATGAGGAGACAAGGAAATATTTGGATGACTCAACAATTCTTTTCTTGGAGTAGGCTCCCCTACAAAAACATCCAATCCTGCACCTCTGACTTTACCACTACTCAATGCTTTCAATAATTCGTCTTCGTCAATAGTACCTCCTCTTGCAGTATTGATTAATACTACGCCGTTTTTCAACTGTTCAAACTCATTAGCACCCAATAGCGGAGAAGCGCCACCAGGAACATGGAAGGTGATAAAATCTGAGTTTTGCAAAACGGTCTCAAATTGAACCGTCTCTAATTTTAAATTCAATCCTACATTCTTGAATCCTGGAAAATCAAGCTCCAGATTGGCTTCTTTTACCATAGGATCATGCGCCAAAACACGCATTCCCATCCCAATCGCCATTCTTGCAACTGCTTGACCAATTCTTCCAAATCCTATAATCCCAATGGTTTTTCCTCTTAGCTCAGTTCCTTTTGCATAAGATTTTTTTAAATCTTTAAATGCCGTATCTCCTTTGTCTCTCATCTCCAGGTGAGAAAGGTGTAAAAATCTGCTCAATGAAAATATGTGGGCAAAAACCAATTCAGCAACAGACTGTGACGATGCTGCAGGAGTATTTACCACCTTGATTCCTTTTCCCCTGGCGTATTCAACATCGATGTTATCCATGCCTACTCCACCTCTTGCAATCAACTTCAGATTAGGAGCTTTATCAATCAATTCCTGCCTTACTTTGGTAGCACTTCGAACTATCAATGCATCGAAGTGATTTAATCTTTCAGCAAGTTCTTCTTGTGGAATTTTGGTGGTTTGAACTTCATAACCTGCTTCTTCCAATAGCAGTTTACCATCATCGGAAATACCGTCGTTTGCTAGAACTTTGATCATTGTTTAAATTAATTTTTCTGGGTTCAAGAATGCGCGCAAATCTACAAGAAATAAGTAAGTGTCAGAGAGACAAATATCACTTAGTTCACTTCTTTTAATGCTAAATGCGCTCATTTGTTGAATGAAGCACGGGAGAATCGGTGGAGATATTGAAAACTGCACACAAATTGTTCCACAAAGCATCTTTTTCACCTGGAGAATCGAAGAAAACCTGCCTTTTTTTAATTTCAAACAGAATATTTTGAACATCCCATACCTCCGGAATCAAGCCCAATGCCAGGGTCAATTCATAACTTTCCAAAAGTGCATCCAAATATTCATCCCGCTCGTGTAATGATTCTAACCGTAGTGCTAAATCTGCTAAATATTGTCCGGCTAATTGGCCGAGGTCAAAGTTGTCAAGAGGGCCAATTTTCCATTGTTTTTTAAACGGTAACAACCCTTCCAACTCCTCTAAATCCGGATTTCCCATTTTTAAAAATTTCCTCACTTTTGATTCAAGGAAATCTTTGGAAGCCGCTTCTAAATGAATTGGCACCGGCTCATCTCCATACGAACGAGGCAAATCTTTAAAAGGAAAGTCTTCAAACATTCGAATGGAAGTTTGACTTTTTTGCTTTTGCCAATAATGCACCATCATTTTACTCAGCAACAATTGATGTTCATGGTACAAATCCGCTAGTTCAATCTTAGCTCCTTCCATTAAATCAAGATCCCTTAAATCTGCTGCTCCAAACCAGTCTTCCTGAAATCCGACATCCTTAAAACCTTCTGTCAATCTGCCTTTCATTTTTAGGTCATTGTCAACCCAAACGACAAAAGCAAAGTCCTTTGACTCAAGTGTAAACCGATTTTGAAGAAATATCCTTCCTTTAACGGCTTTTCCATTTGAAAAAAACTTCTCATCCAACTGATCAAATGAAATAGAAAAACCGTTGGTAAAACTGTGGTGTTCAACTTCTTTCCAAAGGGTACTCAAAGCGTTGAAAGAAGCAAACTGCGCAAAATCAACCTGGCTTGCTGCAATTTTTAAACGAAATATCTCAAGTCCATCCTGGTATTTATTGCTTGGAATTTGAAGCAATTTTTGACTCCATCTTTCCATTAAAGGTGCATGTCCCAGTTCTTCTGCAAGACTGATGGCACGGTATGCATACTGCAAAATCTGAAGCGTCTCAATTCCTGAAACCTCATTGAAAAACCAACCGCAACTGGTGTACATCAAGATACATTGACGTTGCATTTCCAACAATTTCAACAACCTGCCGCGATCTGCTTTACTAAGGGGCACCATTACATTCTTTCCTTCAACACTTTTGAGTCCTTTTAGGTCTTTTTCCAGGACCCAATGAATGTATTCATCCCTCATTTTCCAAGGATCCTTTACATAAAAGCGTGCTTCCTTTTCATAAAATGGAGCAAGGGCATCCCTTACAAAATCAAAGGCTTTCCGCAATGGTCCTCTCCATTCCTGCGTCCAGCCAGCTTCACCTCCGGTATGACAACCACAATTGGAGTTCCAACGTTCTACTCCATGCGCGCAAGACCAGGAACTGGGTTCGACGATTTTCGCTTCCCAAATGGGTGGGAATTCTGCCAGATAGGCAGCATAATTGGTCAGTTCTACATTCTCTTCCTTTTTCAATCGCTGGATGGCATCGGCCAAAGCCATTTCTCCAAACTTATGATGATGACCATAAGTCTCACCATCAGTAGCAATATGCATCAAAGCATTTTCAGAGGTATCTGAACCAAAGCCGCTCATAATACGGGCTGCAAAGTGCGCACCATTGTGAAGAAGCCCATTGAAAGCAACTTCCTGCGAGATGTTTCCATTATAAAAAAAGACCGCTATGCTTTTACCGGAAGGCAAGTTCACTTTATAAGGCCTGGTAGTATCTACGGTAGAAGAAGAAACCGGAGTCCAATCGCCATTTTCAGGGTTCATGACAGATGCAGCCTGACCCGGAGCAAGAACCGTGAATTTAACTCCATAAGCGGCCATTATTTCCAGGCTTGGAATATCTGCAGCGGTTTCAGCCAGCCACATACCTTCAGGCATTCTTCCAAATCTCAATTCAAAATCCTTTATCCCCCAAATCACCTGGGTTCTTTTGTCTCGCTCATTCGCCAGAGGCATGATCATATGACTATAGACCTGTGCCATTGCATTTCCATGACCATTGAGACGTTCCGCACTGTTTTGATCTGCCTCAATTAATCTGGCATAGGTTTCAGGGGCTTCCATCTCTAACCAGGACAGCAAGGTTGGACCAAAGTTGAAACTGATCCACTCGTAATTATTGATGATTTCAACGATTTGGTTTTGCTCATCCTGAATTCTGGCCCAAGCATTTCTTTTATAACATTCGTCGTGAATTCTGTCATTCCAATCGTGAAAAGGAGTAGCACTGGCCTGCCGATCTATGGTTTCCAACCAGGCATTTTCTCTTGGAGGTTGATAAAAATGACCATGAATACAAATAAACCTGCGTCCCGATTTTTCCATAAAATCCCTATTTATGGGTTCCTTATTTTTAAAAATGCAATTCTGTGAAAGGCCAATTTATAAAAAACAGCCATTTTGAAGGTAAGACATTCATTTGCAGGGCCCGAAAAAAAATTTACTTTCGCAAAGTACTTCAACAATTTTAAAATTTACATACCATGAAATTACTAGAAGGAAAAGTAGCACTCATCACGGGTGGCTCCAGAGGAATTGGTGCTGCCATTTGTAAAAAATTTGCTGAACACGGATGTGATGTTGCTTTCACCTACCTTTCTTCTGAAGCCAAGGCAAATGCCATTGCAGATGAATTGGCAAAAAGTGGCATCAAAGCAAAGGCCTATAAATCAGATGCATCCAAATTTGACCAGGCAGAACAATTAATTGCAGACGTTTTAGCTGAATTTGGAAAAATTGATGTTTTGATCAACAATGCAGGAGTTACCAGAGATACCCTCATGTTGAGAATGTCAGAAGAGCAATGGGATGAGGTAATGGAAATCAATCTAAAGTCGGTTTTCAATTTGACCAAACACGCTTTGAAGCCCATGCTTAAAAACAGAGGTGGCTCCATTATAAATATGTCTTCTGTAGTTGGAGTTTTTGGAAATGCCGGACAGGCAAACTATGCAGCATCCAAGGCAGGAATCATTGGATTCTCAAAATCAATTGCAAAGGAAGTTGGGTCCAGAAATATTCGATGCAATGCGATTGCTCCCGGTTTTATTGAAACAGAAATGACCGAAGTTTTAGACGACAAAACCAAAGAAGCATTTTTGGAAGGAATTCCAATGAAACGACTGGGGCAGGCAGATGAAGTTGCAGATGTTTGTGTCTTCCTGGGCTCGGATATGTCTACCTATATATCAGGTCAGGTAGTTTCTGTTTGTGGTGCTTTAAACACCTAATTGCCCCTTTGGAAGGCAGAAATGCAATCTTGACGACTTTTTTATAGTGGAATTTGATACCTAATTAAAATAACATTAGAAGAAAATTCCTTAGTCTAAGATTTGCTAACTATTTTTGTAGCGAACAAATCTTTTCTAAAACGGAATAATTCCAAAATTAAATTCATACTAAACCAGTATTTATGAAAAAATTATTACTCTTATCTACTCTTTTTGCATGGTCTGGACTATTGCTAGCGCAAACATCCTTTTCAGACGACATGGAATCTTACAATGATGGAGATTACATAGCTGCTAACAGTACTGATTGGACAACCTGGTCAGGCGCAACAGGCGGACAAGAAGATGCAAAAATTACAACTGAACAAGCATCAAGCGGAACCAAATCCATCATTATTCAATCAGGCACTCCGACTACCAACGGACCTACCGACCTTGTACTTCCATTTGGAGGTAAGTATGAGACTGGTAAATTCCATTACGAGATGATGTTGTACATCGAATCAGGTGCCTATTTCAACTTCCAGGGTGAAGTTGCAATTGGAAGTGTATGGACTTTCCAGCCTGAATTCTTCCCTGATGGTACCGTTTCTATTAACAACAGTGACAATGTTTCAGTTAGAAACGCTTCTTATCCGGTTGCTCAGTGGTTTAAAATGGAGGTTGATGTTGACCTTACTTTGAATACATGGGTGGTTTCTTTTGATGGAAACGAAGTTGCAAGATTCTCAAATCCTTTCAACGCAGTTGCATCTATTGACATCTTCCCATTGGCTGGTCACAAATTCTTTGTGGATGATGTAGCTTATTCATATGAGCCTTTCACTCCGCTTGCAAATGACCTTGCACTTACCAACATTATCGTTCCAAACAGAGGATTGGAAGGTAAAGCTTATTCTTTGACCGCATATGTCAAGAATATTGGAAACACTCCAATCAATTCATTTGACATTACCTGGTCTGATGGAAATAACAGTGGAACAGAAAACATAACTGGTGTAGATCTTCAATTGCTTGATGAATACGAAGTAGTATTCGGTCAACAATACACTGCAAGTGATGCAAACAGCGATGTTACCATTACCGTTTATAACATCAATGGTGGAACCGACGATAATACTGACAATGACAGCAAAGATGCTAATGTTACCATTGTTGTTCCTGCACAAGACAAATTGTTCTTTGTTGAAGAAGCAACGGGAACCTGGTGTACCTGGTGTCCAAGAGGTGCTGTTTGGATGGAAAGAATCCATGACGAATACACTCAATACTTTGCAGGTGTTGCGGTTCACAACAACGACCCTATGGAAGTGGATGAATATGATGCAGGCATCAGAGCATTCCCCGGCTTCTCAGGATTCCCAAGTGTAATTGTTGACAGAACAAGAGTAAACGATCCTTCAAATCTTGAAAATGATTTCTTTGATCAAATCGTGCTTCCTCCGGTTGCAAAATTGACCAACGACGTAACCTATAATACTGTTACCCGCAAACTAACCATCAAAGCAAATGCTTTGATGAAAGAAACTGTTTCCGGTGACTACAGATTAAATGTAATTATCAGAGAAGATGGTGTAACCGGTACTGGTTCCGGTTATGCACAGGTAAATGCATACTCCGGAGGTTCAAGAGGACCAATGGGTGGATATGAAAATCTTCCTTCTCCTGTTCCTGCATCTATGATGGTGTATGATTTCACAGCCAGAGCAATCCTTGGTGGATTTGAAGGTCAGCAAGGTTCTTTACCAACTGATCTTAATATCGGAGAAACTTACTCTGCTGATTTTGAATACACTTTACCTGCTGATTATGATGAAACAGAGATTGTAGTAATTTCTATCATCACTACTCCTTTCGGAGATGTATCAAATGCAGGTATGACCGGATATGCAGACTTTGCTCTTACCAGCACTGACAACGTACAAAACCATGAAGCATTCAACGGTATTGCACCCAACCCATTCAATGACGTAACTTTCATCAATCTTGACTTGAATGAGGCAACTGATGTTATGGTGCAATTGATGGATGCAACCGGTAAATTGGTAGCAAGCAGAGATTATGGTAAATTGTCTGGTAAGCAGCAATTACCTGTTGACGCTGGTAACCTAATGAATGGTATGTACTTCACAAAAATTCAAATTGGCGATAAATTCATCACTAGATCTATCGTCCTAAATAGATAATCAAGATTAAATTTTTGAAACACTATTTGTTCGAGCCACAGCATGCCCACGCTGTGGCTCGTTTTTTTTCTCGTTTGCTCGTTCGCTCGTTTGCTCGTTGATTGGATGCTGGACACTGGAAATTATATTCCCAAATGGCATAGTCATTCCGGCCTCCGAGCCGGAATCTGTTACGTTTCCTAGTTTGGATCTTTAGAGGTTCCAGTTTTTGTTAATGGATGCTGGAAACTTGATACTTGAAACTGGATTCTGGTTGCAAGGCAATAGCTTTTGAAATTCCAAAAAAACCTAAAACCCCAAAAACTAAAAGTCTAAAATCTAAAATCTAAAATTCCCTTCCATCAAAAAGATCTTACCTTCGTTCCTATCAAATTGGTTTTAGCTTAAATTTGTCGCATGAACTTTTCTTCCAAATTGCTTGAATCTGCTGTTGAAGCCTTTGCTACCCTTCCGGGTATCGGTAAAAAGACAGCTTTGAGGATGGTGTTGCACCTGTTGAAACAGGAAACCGAAAACACTGAAGCCTTTGCAAATGCTTTGGTCAATATGCGCCATCATATAAAAACCTGTAATACCTGCTTTAATATTTCAGACGATGCCACCTGCTCGATTTGTGCCAATCCAAGACGCAATAACGGAGTGATTTGTGTCGTGGAAAATATCAGGGATGTAATGGCCATTGAAGAAACCGGACAGTTTACCGGGAGGTACCATGTGTTGGGTGGAGTCATCTCCCCTATTGAAGGTGTAGGGCCTCAGGATCTTCAAATTGATTCTTTGATGGAGCGCATTGCAAAAGAGGAAGTAAAAGAAGTTATCATGGCCATTTCACCGACTATAGAAGGTGAAACTACCATCTTTTTTATATCGAAAAAACTAAAAGATTTGCCTGTCCAAGTTAGCACCATTGCCAGAGGTGTTTCCTTTGGGGGCGATTTGGAATATGCAGATGAAATTACCCTTGGCCGCAGCATAGTCGCAAGGGTTCCTTATCAGATGTCTGACAAATAAAGCTTAGGCTTAACTTTTCCGCTTTTATGCAATTATCCGTAATCATTGTCAACTACAACGTTCGCTATTTCCTCGAACAAGCGCTTTTTTCTGTAAGACGCGCTTCCCAAGGATTGGAAGTAGAGGTATTCGTCGTAGACAATGCATCAAGTGATGATTCAGTGGAGATGGTGAAGGAAAAATTCCCGGAGGTAAAACTCATTGCTAATCAGGACAATCCGGGCTTTTCCATCGCAAACAATCAGGCCATTGCAATTTCTAAAGGAAAATATATCCTGCTGTTAAACCCTGACACCGTTGTTGCAGAAGATACCTTTTCTAAATGTATAAACTTCATGGATCAGCATCCTGAAGTGGGTGGACTTGGTGTAAAAATGGTAGACGGAAGTGGACAATTTCTGCCTGAAAGCAAAAGAGGATTTCCTTCTCCCTGGGTAGCATTTTGTAAGGCTACAGGTCTATCAGGATTTTTTAAAAATTCAAAAACTTTCAATGGCTACCATCTCGGTTATCTTTCTAATAATGAAAGTTATCCGGTGGATGTTTTGTCGGGTGCCTATATGTTTATGTCAAGGAAAGCACTTGAAAAGTCAGGTTATCTGGACGAGACTTTCTTCATGTATGGAGAGGACATTGACCTGAGTTACCGGATCAAAAAAGCTGGCTACGAGAATTATTATTTAGCGGAAACTAGCATTATACATTATAAAGGAGAAAGCACAAAAAAGGGAAGCCTGAATTATGTGAAAGCATTTTATCAGGCTATGATCATCTTTGCCAGGAAACATTTTACAGGTCAAAAGGCAAGGCTATTTATTTTTATGTTGCAAATAGCCATCTATTTGAAGGCCTTCCTGACTTTAATGGGGAATTTCCTAAAAGCTGTAAAGCTGCCTTTTCTTGATTTTTTAATCATGCTTTCCGGTATGTTGCTTTTGCCAACTTTCTGGGCCAATTATTACTTCCGCAATCCGGGCTATTTTGACCAGGCTGAATTCTACTTTGTAAATATTCCGCTTTATATCTTTTTGTGGATGGGGGGAATATTTCTTAGTGGAGGTTATGATTTACCAATTAGTGTAAGAAGGACCGTGCGGGGAATTGTGGCAGGATCAGTCGTGCTTGCTGCCATTTATGGTTTCCTTCCACTAGAATACAGATTCTCCAGAGCTTTGGTTATTCTAGGAGCCATTTGGGCATTGCTGGGCAGCTCGGGAATTCGCGTTTTATTACATTTTTTACAATATAATAATTTCAATATCGGAGAATCTCAAACCCGAAATCTGGCCATTATTGGCAGTCAGCAAGAAAGTGAGAGGGCATTGAAATTATTACAAAAAGCCGGAGCCAGAAAAAACTACCTGGGATTGATAAGCGCAGAAGGAACATTTGATGAATCCCTTTTTATAGGAAATACCGATGGATTATCCGAATTGACCGCTCTTTTTAAAATAGAAGAAATCATTTTTTGCAGCAAGGATATTTCACACAAGCAGATCCTTGAAATTATGCAGCTTTTAAAAGGAAAGGTAAATTTCAAGATATTACCGGAAGCTGTAGAGGGAATAATCGGTAGTCATTCTAAAAATGAAAGAGGTGAATTGTACACCCTGGAAGTGGATTTTGAAATTGCAAAGCCCAGCAATCGTCGTAACAAAAGGACATTGGATGTAATCCTTAGTTTTCCCTTATTGATTTTAAGTCCGATTTACCTGATAACAAGGAAAAAAGCATTCCATCCGGGCCATGTCTGGCAAGTTTTGACAGGTCAAAGCACCTGGGTCGGCTACATCCAACCAGGTTCCGCCATCAGCAAACTGCCAAAAATCAGGAAAGGAATCTTTAACCAAACTGACGCCTTCAAACGCAATTTGTCCGAAGCAACCTGCCAACGGCTCGACTTCCAATATGCAAAAGATTATACCGTCAGTAGAGATTTGGAAGTTTTTTGGAAAGCAATGTTTGGGTAAATTTACGAATTACGATTTACGGCTTACGATTTTAAAAGCCCTTTACGTAAACCGTAATTCGTACATCGTAAATAAAAAAACTACGCTCTCACCTCCCCTACCTTCAACTACTGATCACTATAAATGGTGGGTCCGCTGATACCGTTCCAGGCTTTTAGTTGACTGATGGAACAGCCAAATTCTCTGGCAATTTTGCTTAGGCTATCCCCTTCGTTTTACGGTATAATACCCACTGGAATTACTTGAACCTGAACCTCTTTGCAGTCCTGGTATCCAGTATGGAATTATCCTGAAGATAGTTGCAACGAAGATTGAGATGCTGGCTCAATTTCAAGGCTGCATTCTTTGGAAGTGAAACATAATGTCCATTATGGCTATCAGGAATGATGTTTCTAAAAAATACAGGATTCAATTTTTTAAGGGTAGAAATAGATACTCCGGTTACCTTGGAAATTTCTTCAAAGGTAATTTTGTGATAAACACTAACCGGGCGGGAATCCTTCAATTCAGCATACCTGTTGGAAGGAGTGATGCCGTGCAATTCGTGGAATTTCATAAAGTAGCTGGCAGCAATAAACCTGGGAATAAATCTTGCGGTCTCCTTCGGAAGGAAATTTTTCAAATGCTGAAAATCAGTCGTACCCGCCAAACGGATAGCTTGCGACACCTTGGTAGGGCCACAATTGTATGCAGCAAGGGCCAATTCCCAGCTGCCAAATCGATCGTGTAATTTCGAAAGATACTGGAGAGCCACCTGAGTACTTTTATAAGGATCACGACGCTCATCCAGGTAGGTATTGATTTCCAAACCATAACGACTACCCAAACCCTTTCTCAATTGCCACAATCCGGCAGCCCCCGCTGTAGATACAGCATAAGGAGTCAGAGAAGATTCAATCACCGGAAGGTATTTCAACTCTTCAGGCAAATTGAACAGGTTCAATTGGTATTCAATAATCGGAAAATAGATCTCGGCATATTCTAAAAGCCTTTCCGCATCGCGGCGACCATAGGTTAAATAACCTCTAACATAAGATTCGACTTCGGCATCAAAGTTAACATCTACGATACTTTCCATGGAAAGCATGCGATTTTTAACTATTGCGAACTCAGCATTTTCAAATGCATCAAAAGAGTGAGTTAGATGCGAGTCGCTGGGGGCATTTGCATTTGCCATATAGGCAATACAAAGCAGAGTGAATGTCCACAGGAACTTCATCATAGTTTGTTTTGGATATGTAAATATTCATGGGCGTATCGCCATTCAATTATGTCCTGATATGGGAATTGGACATAAAATCACAGCCATACTGGGATATACTATTAAAATGTCTTTGGGTAAAAATTTAACTATATGGGGGAGACGTTTTTTTGGAAATGTGAACGCAAAGGTACCTCTTAAATCCTTGATTGTCAATGATACAGAGCAAAATTTGTTATATTATAGTTTTAATTTTAAAATTTCCATCATCTGTAAAATCATTGTAAATCAGGTCCTTATTTTTTACATGAGAAATTTTGCGAATACCATCTCTACAAGAATCGTTTATCCCGCAAAAACCCTGTTTTAAAAAATATTTTCCTTCGGATTATAATTTTTCATCAAATTTGGACGGTGAAAACGCCTTAGATTGGCTTTGGTTTTATAAGAGTTGGTTTTTTTAAGAATTACTTCAAAAGGGGCAATTTCCTCCACACACTTTCAAGATCATCTAAAATCTGAATGGCTAATTGCTGATATTCAAAAGAATCGTCTTGAGCGTATTCTTGAATCAATGCCCTACCCTCTTCCATCCTTCCTCGCCTCAAATAGGAAATAGCCAGCATCCATTTTGCTTTATCCTGCATTTCGGATTTTCCAAAACCATTTACTGATTCAAAAGCCAAAATTGCATTGGAAGGTCTTTCTGTTTTTAAATAAGCCTGGCCGGATAAATATTCACTGAAAATGAAATCAGGATTATCAGGCAAAACATCCAAGGTCAAATCAATCACCTGTTGATAATTGCCAGAGGCAAATGCATTGCATGCATCCAAAACTTCTTTACTACTACATTTTGATTTTATCCATTCCGGTTCGACATTCAATGCATATCGATCCAACAAGGCCTCATTGGAATACCTTTCCTGGGCATACCAGAAAGCGGAAAGTATTAAGATTCCAATCAATCCTACCAGTCTTAAAATCACCTTTAGCTTGGGAGAAATTTTCATTAAACATCAATTTACGATTGCTTAGAAAGGTTTGAAATGCTCAAATGTTTAAAAACTAATTTGGAAAAAACTCAGGCATAAAATTGCTTTTTAAAATCAGATGGCCTTTTTTTGAACCATGATTTCAATCAACCGCGCATATTATTACGCTTATTATTATTCTATTCCTCCGAAGGGAACAGGTAATGCGTAGCGTATTTGATTGTATCAATAACCCACGAAGCCCCGTGTTCTCATTGCAGAACACGGGGCTTTTTCTTTTTCCACCATTTTAAAAATTACATCATGAAAATGCGACAGGTTTACGAATGTTACTCAAAGGAGGATCACCAGGTTTGGAAGATCTTGTTTGAGCGCCAAAAAGATAATCTAAAGGACAAGGCCTGTTCAATTTATTACGATTGTCTTGAAATGGCGGAATCAGTTTTACACGCAGAGGCGATTCCTGAATTTAGCCAGTTGAACAAAGCGCTGTTTTCAGCTACCGGCTGGACCATTGAAGTAACGCCAGGTTTGATTCCAGCCTCTGATTTCCTTTTGCTATTATCAGAAAGAAAGTTTCCTTCTTCTACCTGGTTGCGCAGAATGGATCAATTAGACTACCTGGAAGAACCGGATATGTTTCACGATATTTTTGGACATGTGCCTATGCTTTTTGATACCGGGTATGCCGACTTTATGCGCAAGTTGGGTCTATTGGGATTAAAGTTGAAAGGTAATCCATTGGCTATTGAGCGGCTGGAGCGATTTTACTGGCATACGGTTGAGTTTGGACTTTTAAAAGAGAAGGGAGAAAACAGAATTTTTGGTGCTGGAATCCTTTCTTCTTTTGGAGAAACCAATCAATTGCACAAAGGCAGGAATTGTAAATTTCAGGATTTCGATATCGAAGCAATTGTATCCAAAGCATTTAGAAAAGACATCATGCAAGGTTTGTATTTCGCTTCTGAAAGTTTGGAGCAAATGCAGGCAGATATGAATTTTTTAGAAAAAACACTGGCTGCAAGCAAAGCGGCCTAACCTGTATAACCCTTTTGAATCGAAGCCACTATTTCATCGTACGGAAGCTGCTCCATGCATTTAAAATGTCCCTTGGGGCAGCTTTTGTACCCAATTTTGGAACAAGGCCTGCAAGACAGATTTTTTACTTCAAATAAATCATGATCCGGATTGGCCGACTTCCTGAAATAAGGTGTCATTCCAAATTCGGGAACGGTATTTCCCCAAACTGAAATCAGGTCTTTGTTGAAAGCTGCAGCTACGTGCATCATTCCGGTATCGGGACTGATGACTTTCCAGGCTTTTTTAATTAGCCAGGCTGATTCAGAAAGCGATAATTTTCCACAGGAGTTAAGTACATGATGCTGACCTGCTGCAATTTCCTCTCCTTCAGTTGCCTCGGAAGGACCTCCCAATAAAACGACCGGAATCTTCACTCCGCCGATTATTTCCTTACAACGATGTATCGGAATTCTTTTGGTTTGGTGAGCTGCTCCAATTGCAAAGGCAACGAAAGGCAAATCAGTTTTTAATTGGGGCAATTTTGAATGGACGGACTTTGCAATTTCTTCCTCCGGCTTATCGAAAAAATAGTCCAGTCCTTCAAAGTCATTTTTCACTCCCAAACTTTGGACCGTTTCCAGGTATCGATCAACAATATGAACCTGAGGCATGCGATCAATCTTTAAGTTTACCAGCAACCATTTTTTAAAATTGAGCTTATTAAAAGAGCTGGAAGGTTTTCGCAATTTTGACTTTACTATTCTGCTTCGAAGGTTGTTGTGGAGATCTACAACATGGTCAAAATTTTCCTTTTTAAGATCGGGAATGATTTCAGAAACGTCTTTTTCGAAAGTCCAGACGCGGGTGATGTTTGGATTTGGATCCAGTATATTTTTAAATCCTTTTTTGGTGAGGTAGTGAATTTCTGCATTCTTCTGCTTGGCCAAGGTGCGAACTACCGGAGTGGTGAGCACAATATCGCCTATGGAAGAAAACCGAATTATTAGTACTTTCACAAATCAGAATTTAGGCGCCAAAGATAAGCGCACTGACTGATTCCTCCTTATAAGTTTACATAAATCCACCCGAAACAAATGGTAAGCGAACAAGCACTCGAGCATCTTTATAAAGATCCTATTTTAAAAAAGGCCATTGAATCTACTCCACCCTTGGCTGTCTCGGCAGGTGGAGCAGTATATCCCTATCTTATGCGATCCATTGCTTCCCAGCAATTATCGGTTAAAGCAGCAGCTACCATTTATGGTCGTTTTCTGGATTTATTTGAAGAAGAAGTTCCACCTCCGCAAGTGGTGATGGATTATGATATTGAAGTTTTACGTGGAGTTGGATTGTCTTATCAAAAGGCGGGGTATATGAAAAATGTCGCGGCATATTTTGCTCAGAATCAGGGAACCAATTGGGAACTGCATTCTGATGAAGAAATCATCAAGGAGCTGACCACTATAAAAGGAGTAGGAAAATGGACGGTAGAAATGGTATTGATGTTTGCCTTGCACCGACCCGATGTATTTCCGATTGACGATTTGGGCATTCGCCAGGCGATGATGGAACTATATGATGTACAATTAGAGAAAAAAAAGTTGTACAAAAAGCTGGAAGAGATAGCTGCACCCTGGTCGCCTTATCGGACTTTAGCTTGCCGTTATTTGTGGCACTGGAAAGGGCAATAAAAAAGCCCTTTCGTCACCTAAGCAAAGAAAGGGCAAAACTATCGAAATATGGTTTCTTGTCTTGCCGGGTAGCAAGGATTATATTTTTAAGTAAGCCTTCTCTTTTAACGTTAACACCCCTTAGACGAAATCATTTTTTATATGTCACATTTTTATAAATTATTTTTTAAAAAAATAAATAAAAATGCCCATCAATGGTTTTAACATTCCAGCATTAAGAGGATATTTCATCAATTTGATGACAAAATAATGTGACAGGGAAAAATAGTTTATCTTCCTATAATTTCACTTCAACACCCAAAAACGGCAATGCAAACCCATATTTGTATTTGATATCACCTAAAGGGAGGTGATTGTAATAACCCAGGCTTAGCCAGAAATACCGATAAGTTTTGAAGGCAAAATTCCCTCCTATTACCCGATTCAGGACCCATTCCCTTTGAGGAAGGTCCTGATCACCGGTAAAAAGCAAATTTCCAACACTCAAACCCAATCTAAAATTTAATTCAAACCTGTCCTGAGGAAGCACATCAAACTCCACTCCCGTACCTACCACGAAAAAAGGATTTTCAGGGTTGGTTCGACTGCTTAATTTATTTTTAGAAAAAATGGTTTCGAGAGGAATTCCCCATCTTTTATGGATTTTATACTTAGCATGGATGTTGAGATAATGCTCCGTGATTTTATCAAAAACTCCTGGTTCTATTTCTGAAGCCGGGTCGATAAGGAAGGAATAAAATGCCCCAACGGTCCATTTGGAAGATGGCAGCGATTGGGCATTCAGGAAAGAAAGGGAAAACAAAAAAGCGAAGGTGGTTAATACAGTTTTCATAAAAATCTGAATTGAAATTTAATTAATCCCGGGACTATGAAAGTAGGTTCATAAGCCTCGGATGGTTTGTATTCAAGATAAAATGCCAATTGCAGGGTGAAATGTTGATTGATGCAGAAATTCATAATGCCTCCATATTCGTAGAAAGCAAAAAAATCGCTACCGGTATTAAACATCAAACTATTCAAATCATAATACACCTGAGAACCTCCAAAGGAAGCAAAAACCTCAGGGTAAAATACCAAGTGAAAATTTCGTTTTTTGATGGAAAGCGTCCGATTCAACAATTGATTTTCGGGGAATTTCCAGGAAAGCTGGGTTCCAAAACGATATCCTTCATAATCAATCAATACTTCCTGGTCACTTGAATTCTGAAAAGCATAATCAAATAATAGGTGGGTATATAAATTTTTCCAGGTCTTGTATCCAACTTGCAGCCTGGGTTGACCACCAAAAACAGAATATTCCTCCACCCCCGGTTTGTAGGCAAAAGTCTTCAAACTAGCAAATCTAGGAGTAAGGCTAATTTCCAATTTGGAAAGATGAAAATCTTCGGAAGTAGATTGGGCGGGAAGCTCGATAAGCAGTCCTAAAAATAAGAGGCAGCCGAGGTAAAGTTTTATTTTCAAAGTTCACTGGTTTAGGTGCTACGAAAATAAATCTTTTCAGCGATGAGGATTTTGGTTTAACTTTTATTTAAGCGGGGTGCGGGGTGCTGGAAACTGGAGGCTGGATTCTGGACTCTGGATGCTGGACACTGGAGGCTGGATTCTGGACTCTGGAGGCTGGACTCTGGACACTGGATTCTGGATGCTGGAACGAAGGATGGTTGGAAGCTTGATATTGGGGAAGTAATTATTGGAATTTCAGGCAGGGAGAAACTTTATTTTCAATTCCAATTCAGATTATAAATATTAATTTTTAATGAATTCTTTTTAAAGTTTGGCTGCAGAAGGTTTTTCCAATTAGTTTAGCATTTAAACCGAAACTGATAACTAGCAATTCATGGAGGGAAGGCTAAACCGGATGAAAACTTATATGAGAAATGGATGTGCTGTTTCCATTCTTTTTTTCATTGCCATCATTTGGATAACGACCAATACTAAAATTTATCAGCAAGCCTATAGATGGGATGCAGCAGGATACTATTCCTATTTACCTGCTACTTTTATTTAAGATGATCCTTGATTTTAATTTTCATAACAGAACAGCGGTGTTGAAAAAGAGGAATTTTACAGGCAGGCTACCACGGGAAATTTTTTAAATAAATACGGCGTCGAGTTCCATTCCTTACCTATTTTGTTGCAGGGCATTTAACGAGCAAATTTTCTAATCATCCACAAAATGGTTTCTCAAAATATTACAAGTTATTTACAGCCATAGGTGCGGCGTTTTATGGTGCCTAGGACTCTTTTTTTAGGCCTTTCTTAAAAGATTATTTTGGTTCATTCTCCTCAATCTGACTTTATTGAGTATCGGATTTGCAACCAACTTTTTTATTAATTCCTAATGGAATTGATGATGTCACACATCTATTCCTTTTCCTTTTTTCATTGGTTTTAGAGGGCTGGCATCCAATGGAAAAAATGGGACAAGCCTATATATTTTTTGATTTTTTGTTTGGTGGAGGACTAATTGCAGCAACATGAATCACCAATATTATTTTCCTGATGGTACCGCTGTTTTGGGTATAAAAATGATTTGGAGTGGAATTAAATCATTGTTCCACTAGTTCAAAAAGTGTGATCTGATTTTATTATTTATATAGCCTTTTTGTTTGCACTTCTCTCCTTTAATTCTCGAATTCTGGTATTTAAATCGCGTTGTTGGTAATTCAGAAGTCCTTGTGACATGTGGTAAGCATTTTTTTGGTCTGATTCCACTGTTTTTTAAAAGTTCTGTTTATTACAGAAAAGGCTGGTTTGTTTGGTCACCTATTTTAGTGGTAGGTATTTTCGGCTGGCTTTATCTCAAAAAAGAGGGGATTTTGCCAATCAATATCTTCCTATTGATCAATTTGTATGTATAATATCCAGTTGGTGGTGTTGGTGGCATGGAGGAAGTTTTGGTAAGGAGGGCTTTAATTGAATCTTTCCGTTCTCAGTTTTTTATGGCTGCGGGATTTCAGTTTATCAGCCAATTTAAACTCGGAAATATTTCCTTGTGTCAATCCTGCCCTGGTTCATAGGTTTAAACCTTTTTCAATCGCACCAATACAACAAAGGGGTGATTCATCGCAGATGCAATGACCCAAAAGCATATTGGACCATTTTTTGGCTACCGCCCACCCTTGGCACCTGAGATTGAAGCAAAAAAGAATGAATACCTTGACTTTACCGATGCAAAAGACACGAAGATGCAGAGTACAGAAGAGGTTTATAAAGTACTTGCTTAAGGTTTCTTCAAAACCTTCCCACTCACCACTCCCATCTCAAAAAACAAAATCAGAATGGTATACATTCCGGAAGGTAAATTTTGAAGATTTACTCGTGGGATTGGATTTTTCCAGCTTGAATTGAAGCTTTTGCCGTTCAAAGAAAAACTTCATTTGGTTTAGTTTTAAATGGTCGGAAAATTGGAAATGGATGATGTTGGACGTGTTGACAAAGGTTGATTTGTGAAGCTATGTTTGTTTCAAAAGTACCGATCGATCAACAATATTGTAATGAATGATGCTATCACAATTATTTATTGCTTTTAAGGATACCTGAAAGGAGGTGTCTTGTTCCCAAATCTGGACCAAGAAAACCTGATTTCGTCAGAGTGGTATCAATAAACGTTTGAACCGGTTCCGGACAAACTTCAGTTCAGGCAGGAACTACGACAACCAGAAGCAAAATGCAAGTGTTAAATGGCTCTATTTTGAGGTAGATTTCTGTATCATATAGAGTGCAAAACCTGGAGAAAATGAAGTATCCAAGCCTACAAAATGACGGTAAAGAATATCACTACTATCTGGAGAAGTTCCTAGAGAAACAATATCCTTCCAACACCCTGAAGTAACTGCTGACCATTTTAAGTGGTAGGTTGATAATACACAGGAGGCGTTTTGAGGAAATTCATGTATTTACGCATTCCGGCTCCCTCAGGATTGTATTTTAAGAGCAAATAATCATGTCCAACAGCCCACCCATTTGTGGGGGATGAGAAAAGGATATTCACGAACAGTCTTCCCCAATTAATGTAGACTGCCAGATTCCTTCGAAATTTTCTGATTTATAAATTCCTATGTTCGAAGCCATCCAATATCTGCTCGTTGAATATTTAACTAGATTTATGGAAAAATATACGCTGTATCCAAGCTACGAATTCCAACCATTGAAGAAGAAAACTGAGTCTTTGTCCGATTCCTCCAATTATTCCAATTCCATTTAATGTATCTATCATTTCGAAATTGGCTATTCCAGGATCAGTTCTTCTATTTCTGACAACTCCCATGTTTCTCCTCCATTACTTGTTTTATAAAATATGTTATTGGAACAACCAGCAAAACCATATATCGAATCAATAAAATCGATATCGCGGCAGACTGGTACAATTGCTGATTGAACGAAAATATCTTTCCCAAGTATACCCTCCATCTACAGTTTTAATAAGCATCTTTTCATTGCCAACCGCAAACCCACTCAATGAGTTTAAAAATATATATCCTTCACTACAGGAGGAATAGGCTCATTTTCTAAATAATTGAAATCTTTGTCCAATTGTCTCAGCATCGGTAGTTTTATAAAGTTCACGTTGAGTTGCATATAGTCCAACGGAATCATTAAAAACTGGTAGTTAGCCGTTACAACAGATTCATCAAAAGTAACTTTCCAGGATTGGCCTCCATCATTTGCTTTAAAGATACAAATTCTGAGAAGATAAGGCCCACAGAATCATTAAAAAAGAAGATATTATAATTGTCGCCATTTGGAATAATTTGCTGATCAACATTTAGGTTTATTTCCTCCCAACATTGGGAGTAGGAGCTAAATTGAAAAAGGAATATTAAAAGGCTAAGTACTGGTCAATTTTCATATTGGTCTGATTTTAATCTTTCAAATCCTTCCATCACCAATTCCCATCCTCAAAAACAAATCGAATGGTATACATTCCGGAAGGTAAATTTTGAAGATTTACTTCGTGGGATTGGATTTCTTCAAGCTTGAATTGAAGCTTGCCGTTCAAAGAAAACTTATTTGGTTTAGTTTTAAATGGTCGGAAAATTGGAAATGGATGATGCTGGATGTGGGGCTGACAAAGGTTGATTTGTGAAGCTATGTTTGTTTCCAAAGTACTTTGATCGATCAACAACAATATTGTAATGAATGATGCTATCACAATTATTTATTGCTTTTAAGGATACCTGAAAGTGAGGTGTCTTGTTCCTAAATCTGTCCAAGAAAACCCGATTGTTTGTCAGAGTGGTATCAATAAACGTTTGAACCGGCTTTGACAAACTTCAGTTCCGAAAGTAGAAACTCACATCCAGAAGCAAATGCAAGGTGTTAAATGGCTCTATTTTGAGGTAGATTTCTGTATCATAGGAGTGCAAAACCTGGAGCAAATGAAGTATCCAAGCCTACAAAATAACGGTAAAAGAAAATATCACTACTATCTGGTGTGGTTCCTCGAGAAATGTAATATCCTTCCAAACAACCCGAAGTAACTGCTGACCATTTTATGGTGGGCTTTGGATGGGGTTGTTGGTGGTATGCCTTGAGGAAACTCAAGTGTATTTACGCATTCCGCCTCAGATTGTATTTTAAGAGCAACAATTGATCCAGCAGCCCACCCATTTGTGGGGATGAGAATGGATATCACGAACAGTCTTCCAATTAATGTAGACTGCCAGGATCTTCCGAAATTTTCTGATTTATAAATTCCCAAAATTGAAGCCATCCACATTCGCTCGTTGAATATTTAACTAGATTTATATAATATACGCTTGTATCCAAGCTGTATGAATTCCAACCATTGGTAGTTAAACCGAGTCTATCCGATTCCTCCAATTATTCCAATTCCATTTAATGTATCTATCATTTCGAAATTGGCTATTCCAGGATCAGTTCTTCTATTTCGACAACCTCCCATGTTTCTCCTCCATTACTTGTTTTATAAAATATAGTTATTGGAACAACCAGCAAAACCATATATCGAATCAATAAAAAAATCGATATCGGCAAGACTGGTACAATTGCTGATTGTACGAAAATATCTTTTCCCAAGTATATCCTCCATCTACAGTTTTAATAAGCACTTTCATTGGCAACCGCAAACCCACTCAATGAGTCTAAAAAATATATATCCGCAGTGAGGAATAGGCTCATTTTCTAAATAATTGGAAATCTTTATCCAATTGTCTCCAGGCATCGGTAGTTTTATAAAGTTCACGTTGAGTTGCATAGTCCAACGGAATCATTAAAAAACTGGTAGTTAGCCGTTACAACAGATTCATCAAAAGTAACTTTCCAGGATTGGCCTCCATCATTTGTTTTGAAGACATAAAATTCTGAGAAGATAAGGCCCACAGAATCATTAAAAAGAAGATATTATAATTGTCGCCATTTGGAACAATTTGCTGATCAACATTTAGGTTTATTTCTCCCAACATTGGGAGTAGGAGCTGGTGGAAATGAAAATTGAAAAAAGGAGAAGTGTTATTGTTTTTTGCATATTAGTATTCATATTTTTCTAGCGTCCCTGCAAGATACGGGATTTTGAGTGATATGTGACCCTGATGGGGTCGTAGGGATTTTTCATGATACAGGGTTAGATAATTGACCCCGATGGGGTCAGGGTGGGTCTTCATGGTGAAAACCAGCATCTTTTTTAGTGACGAAGAACGAGTGACGAATGAGGAGTAAAATAGGCATTTAATTCATTCATTCTAGCATACGTAACAGATTCCGGGCCTGGGGTTGATTGGCTGTTGGCTTGTTGGCTATTGGCTGTTGGGCCATTGGCGTAGTTTTACCTAATCCAGCGTCCAGAATCTAGCATCTAGAATCTAGCATCCAGAATCCGAGCTTACGAGCAAAACGAGAACCGAGCCTGAGTTACGAGCAAACTGAGTTTGAGCAAACGAGCCACAAGCAAACGAGAATTTCTCCCTTTTTCCATTTTTTTTTCAACTTTGCAAAAAATGATCGATGTGGCGTTGGACAGAATAATCGGAAGGTTTACTGAGAGAAATAAGTGGGCCGCTTGTAGTGTGCCTTGGAGGAGTGCATGGCAATGAAAAAGCAGGCGTGAAAGCATTGGAGCTCGTCTTCAAAATGCTGGAGGTGGAGCCGATTACAAATCCGCATTTTCGGTTTAAAGGAAGATTGTTGGGTTTGCTGGGAAATACCAGGGCGATTGAGGTAGGAGTGCGATATATCGATATGATTTGAATCGACAATGCACGCCGGAACATGTGGATTTTATAGTCAATGCCAATCCGAAGAACTGATTCTAAGACAAGGAGATATTGGAGATGATTCAAATTATACGCAAGGAAATTGAAGAATACCAGCCTCCACGTATGATATTATTGGACCTGCATACGACATCAGCTTTCGGTGGTATTTTCACCATTGTCAACAATGAACCCGAAAGTCTGGAGATAGGCAGCCAATTGCATGCTCCGGTCATCACAGGACTTTTGAATGGGATTAACGGGACATCTTTGCATTATTTCAATAACCATAACTTTTCGGTCCCGACTACCGCAGTATCGTTTGAAGCAGGTCAGCATGATGAGCCACTTTCTGTTAACCGTACCATTGCAGCTATCATCAATTGCCTTCGCACTGTAGGTTGTGTAAGAAAAGAAGATGTGGAAAATCGACACATGATGAACTCCTCATTGATTTTTCTAAAATCTTCCGCGTGTCACCGAGTTGATTACAACTTATCAGGTCGCGGAAAATGAAAGTTTCAAACTATTACCGGGCTTTCGCAATTTCCAACCGGTAAAAAAAGGACAATTGCTGGGACACGATGTCGATGGACCCATCCATGCATCGGAAGATGCTTTAATTTTGATGCCTCGATATCAAACCCAGGGTGATGATGGCTTCTTTTTGATAAAGGAAAAAGGATAATTTTTTTAGCTGGTCGGAAGACCTTGGAAGTGACGAAGTACGAGTGACGAGTGAGGAAATTTACGGTTTACGATTTACGATTTACGAGAAAAAAACGAGCCAACGAGAAACGAGCCAACGAGCTACCGAGCTACCGAGCCAACGAGAACCAATGAAACTATTTTCCACATTTAGAAAGCATCCTTTAAAATGGTCGTTTCTTGGCCTTTTGCTTCTATTTTGGTTGTTTAGTTTGCCCAGTCCTTTGTTTGAAGATCCTTATTCTTTGGTGTTGGAAGATGCTGAGGGAAAATTGCTTTCAGCCAAAATCGCTGAAGATGGACAATGGCGATTTCCTGCTCCAGAAACGATTCCCACAAAATTCGAGAAAGCCATTCTTACTTTTGAAGACAAACGCTTCCGTTATCATCCGGGCGTAGATCCGATTAGTTTTGGAAGGGCCATTATTCAAAATCTGAAAGCCGGTAAAGTTGTAAGCGGAGGAAGTACCCTTACCATGCAAGTCATTCGTTTGTCGCGGAAAGGAAAGTCCAGAACCATTTGGGAAAAAATAATTGAGGTTTGGTTGGCTACACGCTTGGAATTGACGCATAGCAAAGATGAATTCTAAACCTTATGCCGCCCACGCTCCCATTTGGCGGCAATGTCGTCGGATTGGACGCAGCATCCTGGCGGTATTTTGGAAGGCGAAGAAACTGCTGTCCCTGTCAGAAGCAGCGACGTTGGCGGTCTTGCCCAATAGTCCGGCATTGATTCATCCGCAGGAACAGACATTGGAATTGCTTTGAATAAACGCAATCGTTTGTTTGGAGCAAATGTTGGGAAGAATCGATCATTGACAGTGAGTTATGAGCTGGCTTTGAGTGAACCCATTCCTTTAGAGCCGTATGCTTTGCCACGACATGCCCCCTCTATCTTTTGGACAGGCTGGCTGATAGTCGAGATGAAAAGGAAAAGCTGAAAAGTATCTGATCTACTTCGAATTTAGAATTGCAAAACAACACGGCCAGTCGAAAGACATCATGAACACCTGAAAACCAACGAAATACACAATCTTGCAGCGGTGGTTATGGACGTAGAGACCGGAAAGGTTCTTTCTTATGTTGGCAATGTAAATGATTTGGGAGGTGGTCATGGACAGGCAGTGGATATCATTCGGGCGGCGAGGAGTTCCGGTTCGATTTTAAAACCTTTGTTGTATGCATTTATGTTGCAGGAGGGGAAGATTTTGCCGCAGCATCATTCCTGATGTGCCGATAAATTACTCCGGCTATACTCCCGAAAATTTCTCTGAGACTTACGATGGAATGGTGCCGGCCAATCTTGCTATTTCACGTTCACTCAATGTTCCCCTTGTACGAATGTTGGAGGATTATGGGCTGAAAAAGTTCCATTACGATTTGACTAAAAGGCTTAGTTTTCCATGATTAACCAAACGGCCACTTACTACGGCTTGCCTTTACCCCGGGTGGTGCAGAAATCACCCTTGAAGACATCACCAAATTCCATGCCTGTATGGCACGCTCTGTAAATCACTTTTCAAAATAGCAGCCGATATTCTCTTACCGATTTCAGACCCCGCAAATTCTTTTTAAAAGACAGCATTTTGAAAACATTGGGTCAAAGAAGCTCCTGCATGGGGCAGGAGCAAAGCTGAATACGCCTTCAGCCGCGAGGAATCTGAAAGGCCTGGACCAGCGAAATTGGGAAGTATTCAACAGCGGGCTGACCCATCGCTCTGGAAAACAGGCAACGAGCCGGATTCAAGGATGCATGGTCGGTCGGCGTTACTACAAGGTTTGCTGTAGGCGTTTGGGTAGGAAATGCCGATGGTGAAGGCCGTCCCGGATTGGTCGGTGCAGAAGCTGCTGCACCCGTGATGTTTGATATTTTTGAACAGTTGCCTAATACAGATTGGTTTGAACAACCATTTGACGACATGGTCGAAATTGAAGTTTGTACCAAAAGTGGCTATCGGGCAGGACCAGGATGTGAAATCAAAAAAGAATGGGCACCCCAAGGAGGATTATTGGCTCCGGTTTGTGCTTATCACAAATTGATTCATCTGGATCAAGCAGGAAAATATAGGGTGAACAGTGGTTGTTATGAGCCGGATAAAATGCAGCACAGATATTGGTTTGTGCTTTCACCGGTTGAAGAGTTTTTTTATAAAAACATTCATCCTGATTATTTTCCTTGCCAGCTTTTTAAATTCAGACCGCGATCAAAAAATTTGGAGGAAGGAAGCTTGCGTAGCTCATTTATCCAAGAGATTTTATGGAAATATATGTACCCAAAACATTGGACGGTAAAGAGAAAACAGTCTTTAAAGCCGCGCATAGAAATGAAGAGGCTACCATCTTTTGGCACATCGATCAGCAATACATCGGAAAAACCCAACATTTTCACCATCTAGAATGTGCGCCCAGTCCTGGAATCCATGAATTGGTACTCATGGATGAGGGAGGAAATACGGTTCGTCAGAAATTTGAAATAGTGGAAAAGGAGGAGTAATGGGTTTGGGAAAGAGTGGTTTCCCAAAAGAGTAGCGTATAGGTGTTGTTGAAGGCAGATTTTATTTTCTACAATTTTCGTTCAGGAAATCAACAAGTTCATATACCATTGTTGTAGGATTTTGAAGATGATACACTAGGTCTTTGTTTTTTTCATACAGTGCTTTGCACGTTCTATTGCACTAATTCTTGGAGAGGAATTGTGTATCACTTTCAAGTATCGTAATAAATTTTCTTACAGTAGTTGTAACCCTTTCCATCTTCGCATAATTGCAGCCAAATACTTTACCGAGTTCCTCATAGTAAAACGTTCTATGGTGTTTTTGATCCGTGAATTGATAATGCAAATAAAACCAAAGTTCAAAACAGTCGTTTGAGTACGCAATTTTATATCCTTTTGCTTTTCCACTAGAAATTGCATTATCAAAATCAGAGAACTCTTTTTCTCCCCGTTTAATGTCCATATCAAAAACGCACCATATTGAATCGTATTCAATTTCTGCAGCTTTGACAATTTCTTCAGTAGACTCAATAAGCTTTTGTTTACTTTGACCTTGCAAGTCAATGGCTTCAACAGTTAAACTTAAAACAGGGAATGACTCAAAATACAGTTTTTCAGTTTGACCTTCACCTACTATTAAAATAGTTTTATTCTGTTCCTTAGTGTCAACTTTATATACGGAGGTATTTACCTTTTTCAACCAAGGCTTCTTCCTATCAGTTACTTTAATTGCTTTGGTTCGCTTTGGCATTAGTCAAGTATATTTTTGAGGTTGCCAAGAAATGGAATTGCTCCATATTTTCCGTGGATATAGTCCTTTTCAAATGAAGCATCATTTCTAATGCCTTTGAACTCAGCTAAAGAATACAGGCAACTAGCACCATATCTGTCCTTTTCAACAAATTCTATCTGATCTCTACGTAATAATTTTGAAGAAAGTAAATTTGTGTCATGCGTTGTAATAATTAATTGAGCACCCTTATTATCCTTTGAATTAAATAGTTCTAATATTTTTTGAGTTAACAAAGGATGAAATCTGGCATCAAATTCATCTATAATTAGGACTTTACTTTCTTTAAGCGTCTTGTATATAAAAGGGCTGAGTTCAAATAACTTTTGGGTACCTTCCGATTCGTGGATTCTAAAAGAGAAGGATTCATTTTCCACAAACTCATTTTTATCATTATACTTTTTCCTTGATGAAATAAGCAGCTTTCTTTTTTTATCCTCAATGTCATTCAGAATTTCACCTCCAACATCATCTGGTAAGTCCTTATTGGAAATCTCAACTGAAGTTATATCCTCAATACCAAAATCACCTTTTTTTAGAAAGTCTAAAATGTATTTTTTCTTTGCTTCATCTTCTAATGAATCACTTGCAAATGCAAACATTCCTTGATGACCTAGTCCACTGATGACTGTACATGAAGAAATGCAATCGATAATTCTCTTTGAAATTTTTCCAAAACCAAAACTTGATAATGTAGAAAGGAACAAAGAATTATTCCTGAATAATTCATTTTCATAATCATCAGAAATTAAACTATTAAGTTTATCTCCTTCAGCAAAGTTCGTTTTATCAAGTTCGACAATTTCACTTCCTTCTCTGATGAAATAGCACATTTCCTTTTTACCCGGTTTACCATATAGCCATTCAGAGAAAACATTTTCATAATCTAATTCAAATCCATAGCGATATTTCGTGTTTTCGTCCCAAAAAATGATTTGGAAAAAACTTGGTTCATTTTCAGTTTCTGTAGATAAGCGAAACGAGTCGACCATATTGAGAACTCTATCATCTTTAACAGAGTTTTTTAAAATTTTAATAAATGTAACAAAGGCTTTGATTATGTTACTTTTTCCACTGGCATTTGCTCCATAAATTGCCTTTGATTTTAAAAAGGAAATATTCTCAGGATTATCCGTCGAAAAAATGTTGTTTTCGTCAACATGCTTGTATTTTGACTTGAGTTTAGCTGCAGCTAGGTTAAGTGTATTGATTTCCTTGAAGCTTCTGAAATTCCCAAAACTGAATTCTTGCAATTCCACTTTTCTAAATTTAAAATTTGTGATTTATTCACAAATATAGACATTAGAAATAACACCTGCTTGTTTTTCACTAATTATTGCTAATGAAAGAGTAATTGAATCAAACCCCATCAACCATACAATTAATCCGGCTTTCGTCAGTTTTTTCTAATATTGTCTTTTTAAATTACCGTTCTTCGGCCCATGAGAGTCATTTTAATCTTTGCCATTTCATTTTTGAGCAGCCTGCTAATTGGACAAAAATCCTACTTCGACAGGTATGAATTTACATCCAAAGATTCCATTCGCGGAGTTTATGGTCCGTATCGAGCAAATAACGATGTAAAACATTACACCCTTGACATTAAAATCGATCCGGAACAGAGATTCTTGTCAGGCGTGGTGACTTATGACGCGGTGGCTCTTGAAGAGGTAGATAAAATTCAAATTGACCTTTTTCAAAATATGGATATTTTAAAAATAACCATGCGAGAAAAGGAGCTGAAGTACAATCGCATCTTTGATGCAGTATTTGTCGAATTCCCTAAACCCATATCTAAAGGGAAAGAGTTTTCTATCAAAATCCATTACCAGGGAAAACCAAGAGTGGCTAGAAATGCTCCCTGGGACGGTGGATTCGTATGGAAAAAAGACAACAACGGGCAACACTGGATAGGAGTAGCCTGTGAGGGAGATGGAGCGAGTCTTTGGTGGCCTTGTAAAGATCATCCCAAAGACGAGGCAGAATCTGTGGATATTAAAGTGAGCGTACCTGATGGTCTGACTTGTGTTTCAAATGGTAACCTCGTTGAAAAAAATGCTATGCCTGACAACTATACTCAGTGGCATTGGCAGGTCAGCTACCCTATCAACAATTACAATGTAACAGTCAATATCGCTCAATATGCGCACTTTCAAGATGTTTATGTAAGTCCGGCCGGTGATAGTCTGGATTGTGATTATTACGTATTGAGATACAATATCGACAAGGCGAAAAAGCAATTCCAACAGGTGGGTCCCATGTTGGATTGTTATGATAAATATTTTGGTCCTTATCCGTTTTGGGAAGATGGCTTTTGTTTGGTAGAAACTCCTTATCTGGGTATGGAGCATCAATCTGCCATTGCTTACGGCAACGACTATATGCGAGGATACAAAGGCGGAATGCAAGCTGATGGACAGGATTGGGATTACATCATCATACACGAATCAGGGCATGAGTGGTTTGGCAATGCAGTGAGTTCTGCAGACCATGCGGACATGTGGATACATGAAGGTTTTACGACATATATGGAAGCCATGTATGTAGAATGTCAATATGGATTTGAAGAGGCCATCCGACATTTGAATATTGAAAAAGCCCTGATAAGAAATGTTGAACCCATAGTGGGGCCTTATGATGTTGCATGGGATAAATTCCGCTCCAGCGATCATTATATGAAAGGAACCTGGATTTTGCATACCATGCGAAATGCCATGGAAAATGACGAACAGTGGTTTAGCATTTTAAAAGGTTTTTATAATGAAAATAAATACAAAACCATCGCTACCGGGGCATTCCTGAAATATCTCAATGAACATACAAATCGAAAATGGGATGCAGTTTTGGAGCAATATCTGACCTATCCGGTGGTACCAACAATAGAATTTGAATTGAAAGAAAAAAAGGATGGTCTGGAAGTAAAATACCGTTATGTAAATGTGGTAGAAGGATTTGACTTACCGGTTTCTTTTGGAAAAAAAGGGTCATTTGAAAGGGTTTATCCTAATGAAAATTGGCAAAAAACCTTTTTAGAAGGTCTGACAGAAGATACTTTTGAATTTCCGTCTGACTTGTACCTCGTTAATATTCAACGTGAAGATTAGGCCAGCGAACAAGTTTGCTTGTTTAATCCTTATCTTCGCAGCGGCTGGACTTTAAGCCACAACATTTCAATGAACAAACTGATCTAAAATGCTGAAGGGCAAATCTGTACTCATTACCGTTCTTTTTACTATTCTTCTTTCTACCTATAATTTTGGACAATGTCCTACCAATGCCGACCCGACGATTCATGTGGTTCAAAAAGGAGAGACATATTATGGAATTTCCAAAGCCTATGGCTTGAGTGTTCAACAATTGTATGAACTGAATGGTCTGAATGCCAATTCTGTTTTAAAAGTTTGTCAGGAACTAAGAATTGCCAAACCCCAAGCTCCTACTGTAAAAGAAACTGTTGAAGAAACGACTGAATCCCAAGAATTGCAGTCTTCTGAGAATCCTCCTAAAGAAGAAGAGATTGTTGAGGAGCAGGTTGATGAAGAAGTAATGGAAGATTTTGGATCTGGTGGAAAACCTTTTGAAGAATATTTCAAACAAAAAGGAAAAACACATATCGTTCAGCCTGGCGAAACCATCGATAACATAGCAAGACTTTACGGTTATACCAACGAATATTTCAGGGAATTCAACAATTTAGGTAAAGCAGACAAAGCCAGCCCAGGTCAGGTTTTGAAATCTACCAATTGCAGCTGCCCGGATGTGCCTTCATTCAATGATGACAATTCAGGATACAAGGCACCGAAATCAGCTCCTGAAACTCCGATTCAACAAGAAACTCCGCAAGAAAAGCAATCGGAGGAAGCTACTGGTATGGCAGAAGAAACCTTAGAGGAAGAATTGATTGACAGTGTTGTTGAAGAAGAAATTCCTACTTTGAAAGATGAAGTAGAATTGAAAGATGAAAATAATGAGGAAGAGATTGCTGAAGAAGCCGGAGTACAATTGGTTGAAACAACGGATGATTTGTTAATAGAAGAGGCGCCGTTACAAGAAGAAAAAAAAGAAGAAGCAAAAGAGGAAACGGTAATGGAGGCTCCCAGACCTATTTTACGCCAATTGGAAAATAAATACCAAAGCGGATCCAGCCAACCGAGGACTGATGAAGATGCGATGATGGAATCTGACCTTGTAATTGAAATAAACCAATTAAGAACCAATCCTGTAGGTTATTCAGATATCTTATCTGTTTATCTTGATCAAGTAGCGTCTTCTTTAGACAATCAATCATTGGAAGATGCCAGAGAATTGGTTAAGACCCTCAACCAAATGACTCCTCTTGGTCCATTGGAACCAAAAGATTGTCTGTTTGAAGCTGCAAAGGTTCACGGTAAAGATCAGGTCACCAGAGGATTTGCGGAACATATCGGCTCAAATGGTTCATGGCCTTGGGATCGGGTAGCAGAAGCATGCCCGGACATGAGTACCGGCTCAGAAAACCTTGTAGATGAAACCTTGGATCCCAGAGAAGCTGTACTTTTTATGTTGGTTGATGAAGGCAATATTTACAGACCCAATAGAAACAATCTATTGAGAGAAGACTGGAAATACATAGCTGCTTATAAAGCGGGAACTGTAGGTGGTGTACCCGACAACTGGGTCATTACCTTTGGAAAGTAATACTCCACATACCTCTTAAATCTCCTTCTTTAAATCCTGTTGCCTGGTCTTCAGGATACAAACTTTTGATGTAGGCATAATCTTCCTCTTGCATGGTCTCACCGATACTGCCATGACATTTTTGACAAACGTCCATCATTCGAATAGGGGCAAAAAACTTGATTACTCCATTGTCTACTTGTTGCACTACAGGAACCAAATCTGATCCTGCCTTTTCCTGTGCCTGATAGGCAAACAGCATATTTTTTTCATCTTCAGTCGGAGCATTTTTTGGATTGCGCAGTTGAAGGCTGGTCCTCTTGATGGTAACATTTTGCAATTGTGCCAGGCTATCCGTCAGAGGTAATGCAGCCACATTGCAATATTTAACTGCACCCTGTACTCCTTGCTCTTTCATGGCCTTTCCCAATCTTGCACTTAGACTGCTAAAGGTCATGAGTGTAATGTTTTTCCCATCGCGCATGTAAGCAGCTTTTTGGTCTTCGCTTAAAGGAGTAACTGCGTTATTACAAGCAAAAAAGGTAAGAAGGGCAAGAACTGAAAATGTAAAAAGAATCTTCATGAGTGAATTTTTTTGCAAAATAAAAAAATTGCTGTGGGCAATACTACCCACAGCATAAAACCATTACCATGTTTACCCTATAATCTTTTAGCTGTCTATTCGCTATTCGGTGTTCGGTGTTCGCTATTCGCTTTTCGGTTTTCGATGTTCGCTTTTATGCGGTTAAAAAAAAACGCCCGTAAATCGTAAACCGTAAATCGTAAATTCAACTAATTCCTTGTTCTTCATCCTATCTGAGGAGGATTTTCAATCCAAGTACCAACACCTTACTCTTGGTGCGCTGTTAGTGCTCTTTGTACGGTTTGCCATGGGCCACCATTTACTGCATCGATCCCGTTTGCTCTAAGGAAGTCGGTTGCAGAACCACTTCTTGCTCCTGAACGACAGCAAGCAATAACAGGCTTGTTGTATTTTTTGATTTTCTCAAGGTTGCGAGGTACTTCGTCCAATGGAATATTAATGGCTTTGTCACCGTGTGCATCTTTAAATTCTGCTCTTGTTCTTACATCTATGATGACTGCATCCTGTACCAAATAGGACTCCAAATCAGGACCTCCAAAAAGTTTTTGCAAAAAATTCATTTTCTTTATTTTTTTAAAAATTGTAATACAAAGGTGGAACCTTTTGAAAAAAGGATTTGTGATATGAGTTACAAGCCCGCTTTTTTCAAAAATTTTAAAGAATGGATAACATTTTAATCAGACAGGCTGAAGAAAAAGATTTGGCCGCAATTTTAGACCTGGTGAGGGATTTGGCCATTTATGAAAAAGCTGAAGACCAGCTCACTGCCACTTTGGAAGATTATAAAAAAAATTTCAAGGAAGGGGTTTTTGAAGCTATTGTTGCTGAACAGGAAGGGAAAGTGGTCGGCATGGCTTTGTATTATCTTACCTGGAGTACCTGGCGTGGCAGGATGTTATATTTAGAAGATTTTGTTGTAAAAGAACATCTCAGAGGAGCAGGATTTGGGAATAAGCTTTTCGACGCTACGGTGCAAAGAGCAAAGGATTTGGATTGTTTTCTTATGAAATGGCAGGTATTGGACTGGAACACCCCGGCTGTAAAATTTTATGAAAAGAAAGAGGCCATTATTGAAAAGGAATGGTGGAATGGCAAGATATTTTTGAAACCGGTATAAATCAAATGGGTATTTTACAGGTTTTGCCCTGCATGAATGTGGTTATAAACGGTTAGTATTTGTCCATGAAAATATTCCTTTATAATTTTAGGCTATTGCATTCGAAATTAAGATTATAGTGTTTCATAGTGTGAGGGGTAGTGCTTCAAAATGGCTCTGCCCCTTTTTTTATGCTCTCCTTTCTTTTTTATTCCTTTTGAAAAATAAAATTGATACTTTCCGGTTTAGAAATCGTTTTAAATCAAAAGCGTTTTATGTTTATTCGGATTATCTGTTTTGCTTTCCTATTTGCCCATTTTGGAATTATTGATGCCCAGCCTGAGATTCAATACGAAAACAAGGATTATGTCGACCATGTCAAATCCGTTCGTTTTCATGCTGCCAACCTGGCTACTTTTTATCCTATTGTAGGTTTGAATACCGGGGGAGGAAGTTTGCAACTTAGCTTCGATGATTTGAATCCGGGCGATGCTCGAACCTTTAAATATACTGTCATCCATTGCGATTCAGACTGGCAACCCAGTCAGTTGTCGTATTTCGAATACCTGGATCGATTTGAGGAAGGTGATATGAATGATTATCAATTTTCCTTTCAGACGGCACAACCTTATGTGCATTACCGATTATTCCTTCCCAACAGAGATATCAACTGGACGCTTTCAGGAAACTACCTGCTTTTTGTATATGAAGAGGAGAAAGAGAAACCAATCCTTACAAGGCGTTTTATTGTAGCAGAGCAAATTGTCAATATTCTTCCACAGATGGCCATTCCGGGAGACATTTCAAAAAACAGGACCCACCATGAGATAGATTTTGTAGTCAATCACGAAGGTTTTGATTTCAGAAATGCAAGAAATGACATTTCAGCTACTGTTTTGCAAAATGGAAGGTGGGACAATGCGGTGATGGACATCCCTCCATATCTGGAAAGGTCAGGTGAAATTTTGGACTTTAATTATCAAAATAAAATCTCGTTTGAGGCTGGAAGAGAATGGCGCCAAATTGATTTGCGAAGCCTTAGATTTCCTTCAGCAGACATTGCAGATGTTACCCGCTATGATGATGGTTATTTTGTTACCCTTTTGAAAGATTTAAAAAGGGCAGGAAATCCTTATTCCGGATATAATGATTTAAATGGAGCTTATGTTATTGAAAATAAGGACCTGAACAATGAAGAATTGACCTCCGAATACTGTAAGGTCTTGTTTACCCTCTATTCTCCTACAAAATACGAAGACAAGGACATTTATTTATTTGGTGCCATGAGCAATTGGGAACTCAAAAAGGAATTCAAAATGGCCTACAATAATCAATACAATTCCTACATGGGAAATCCAATGCTGAAGCAGGGCTTTTACAGTTATCAATACGTAATGGTTGACAAGGACGGTAATAAGGATTTTGAAACACTGGAAGGCAATGATTACCAGACTGAGAACGAATACACCATTATCATTTATTACCATCCATTCGGTGCCAGGTATGACCAGGTCATCGCAGCACAAACTTTTGAATCAGACAGGATATGATCATTCAAATACAATTAGGAGAAAATCAGTACGAGGCTGATTTGTCCAAAGCCAATGATATTTCCATTCCAATAAGGCATGGAGAAAAAAATCCTAATTGCTTTTATGCACCTATGCCTGAATTTGGCCCGGTCAGGGCAGGAGATTTTGTAGGATCCACTCAGGAAGGTGGAGCAGTTAATTTTTTCAATGTCAGGTTGAACCCACATGGAAACGGAACCCATACTGAATGTGTTGGTCATATCGCAAAAGAAAAATTTACCATCAGGGAAACCTTGACATCCACTCATTTCATCTGTAAATTAGTAAGCGTTTTTCCCACTAAGACCGAGAACGGTGATCGCGTAATTTTCAAGCATCAATTAGAATCGATTTTTGACAATCCCGACATACAGGCTTTGGTAATCCGAACCATGCCAAATGATGCGGATAAAATGTCCAGAAATTATTCCGGATCCAATCCACCTTATATTGATGCTGAAGCATTAAGTTTTTTGGTAAAAAAGGGCATCCGGCATTTATTGACGGATTTGCCTTCAGTAGATAGAGAGGAAGATGGAGGAGCACTTGCAGGACACAAAGCTTTTTGGCAATATCCTGACAACCCGAGGACTTCTGCTACCATCACCGAACTAATCTATGCAACCAATGATTTAAAAGATGGACTTTATTTATTGAATTTACAAACTGCCAGTTTTGATTTGGACGTGAGCCCTTCCAAACCTGTTTTGTACCATTTGAAGGCAAAGTAAAAATCAAAATGGATGGCAAGCATAAAAGATTTTGCAACAGTTTACTACATATCAATCTACGCTTTTCAGAGAATACAGGGGCATCTCAGCCACTGATTTTCAAGCAATGGTTCATTTCTTTGAACGGAATGAAGCCGAGATTTGTAGTTTGGAATTTGATGAATATTTTGAGATGCTGAGTGCCTATGTTGCTTCTCTTTTTGAAATGGGTGCTTATGAAAAACATCTTTTTATGGCCGAAGTGGTTATAGAAGCCTCTATTGAAAACAATATCCATTTTTATAAAGGTCAGGACATTTTTAAATACACGCTTTTTAAAAAAGCTGCTTCCCATTTCAACTTGATGGATTATGACAAAGCAGAACATATTTTAAAAGAGTTGTTAAAAATGGAGCCAGACAATGAAGACAGTCTTTCTTTTTTAAAAAAGGTTTTAAGAAGCAGAAAGTCAGAATTGCAAAAAAATACCAGGGCAACGGCTATGTTTTGCTTCCTAATTACACCCGTAATTATTTGCATTGACATCCTCATCATACAATCATTCTACAATCATTTAAGTCCAACCTTTAATCTAGCCTGGACCAGTCTTTTCATTATTGGGTGGGCGATTCTCCTTTCGGGCGACCTCTGGCACCGGTTTGCTTCTCACCGTGGTGCTGAACAGTTTTTAAATTCCATTAAATAAAAAAACGCCTCCACTAGGAAGGCGTCGAAGAACCGGATAGGGATCCGGTTTGGTCTAACGTTCTCAAGGTAAAAATTCTTAAAATGGCATTAGATGCCACTAATATTGTGGTACAATAATTAGGTTGATATTACCTAAGCCTGCCTTGTTGTTCAATAGAAATAGTTCAAGCCCGTGATTATCGGAAGGAGTTTCCGATACCTGCTTATTAACAAACAAAATGCCACAATTTTATAACAATGTTTTTACTAGGTAAATAAATAAAAAAAGGCCAGCCCGGCTTAACCGGGTTGACCTCAAAAATCTGCACAATTCTAAAATACTTCTGCCTTTGGGATAAAAACCCAAGACTATTTCTTCAATTGGTCAGGAAAAACAACAAATTGAAGCATCCTGAAATCCATGCAGCTGAAATAAATGCAATGAATTATTCTTTGAGAAAGGTAGAGCAGTTGGATCTGCTCTACCCTACCCTTTTTTATCTTTGAATTTCAATGTATCCATTTGAAACGTTTCCGTTTCCGTCGTCAAGCAGGAAGAAATATGTGCCATCTGGCAAGCCTTCACCTTTCCATGTACCATTCCAATCGTTTTGATAGTTCTGTGCTTCGTACACCTTGATACCCCAACGATTGAATACGGTCAGTTTATGGTCAGGGAACTCCTCAAGACCATCGATTTTGAGTGTTTCGTTTACACCGTCACCATTAGGAGAGAATCCGTTGTAAACAACCAGCTTACCACAATCGACGAAGATGTAAACCATTCCTACATCACAACCTCCTTCCGGAGTACATATTTCGTATCCGAAGTAGTCAGGAAGATTTTTATCACAATACTCTGGATGAGGAACATAGCTGATGGTCAAATCGCTGTTTACATAAGCCGTTCCGTATCTTGGAGGATCTTTTACAAACACACCGGAAACCGTACCATTAAAGATGTCGTTTCCTGCAGGGTTCACCACTACCATATCTGACTTACTGGTTCTGGCAGTATCCGTAATTGCAACTGTTTTGATATCAGGAACTACTCTTACATTCACATAGGTAGTATCGCAAAGACCATAGTCGTCGCATACAATCACACATGCTTCCGTAGTACCTACATATCTACCTCTGCAAGTGAAGCAATTGGTTCCATCCATCATGGTAAATTCAGCTGCTCCTTCGAAGTCAACACATACATTGTCTATACCGACAACATTACCCAGCAACTCACTGTAGTCAAGGCAAACTGTATCTATCTGTCCTACTTTAATGGTATTGCTGATATAATCCGGACTGATACAAGCCACACCAACGGTTACAGTATCCAGCATACCATCGCTCAATCTTTCAAACACCAATTCATTCATTCCCGGATCAAGCGTAATCGCCAGGTCATTTGGAACGTAGTTGGTATTCAATTCAAGATTTGCCATGCTACTCGTTCTTTGCTGTGTGATGTGAAGATTGCCGTAATAATCATGGATGTTTCCTTCACTAATAATGGTAAACATGGCAGCATCAAGCTTCCAATCTCCACGAGGATCAATCTGATTCATCAGGGATACCAATTCAGAAGGATTATTGAACGTACCATTGTAAGAAACTCCATTCACCATCCAACTGTCTAGTGCATAAGGACCACTGTTGGCAAGACCAGGAACGGTGAAGTAGCTGTAGGCGTGGTTGTAATCGTAATTACAAGTACCGAGCGGACCGTCAAATGGCTCATTGTTCACTGTAATTTCATATTGATCAATATCTAACCAATTGATATCTTTCAAACAGTAGATAGGATCATTTTCATCACAGTTTTCGCTTACAAGGGCAAATTTATCTTCAATAAACCCTTGCGGTAAGCCATTGAATGTGAGTGTTACAATCACGGTATCAGCACAACCATTCAGAGGATCTGTTGCAATAACCATGTGATCCCCAATTCCTGTTAATTCGATGGCATCTCCAACCGGTACGAGTGTTGTATTCACTTGTAAGATGACTGTATTTCCACCATAGGTAATTTCCAAATCACCATAGGTACCTTGAGGATCTCCTCCGGTCAAGGTGAAGGTTCCATAATCATTTTGCCAATTGGCTGTAGGGTCTATGGAATTCATCTGGGCAGCCAGTTCTTCCATATTATTGACAGTGGCATTGATCAGGTTGGTACCGTTTCCTTGCCAGAAATCAACTGTATATGGTCCGGTTTGCCCTCCATTTGGTAGACTTGCATACGAATAATAAACTATGGTATCGAAATCACAAGGAGTTGTAGGAGCTGTATAACTGGCACCATCAACTTCTAAATCATAAGCTGAAAGAGAACCTGTTGTTGGCAAACAAACCGTTTCAGGACCTCCGGCGGATGGGACAAATATTTGGTCAACTGTAAACACTGTATCACAAACCAATGGATTACAATCCAGGTCGATGGTAATATCAACCTGTAGCTCACAGTTTGGACTACCCAAATGTCTCACCAAAATGGTATAATCACCTGAAGGCAATCCGGTTCTCATGTTATTGTCCACATTAGGTGTTCCGATATCAGGAGACCAGATAAAGGTAAAGTCAGCTTCCGTTCCAACTACTTCTATGGTTGCTTCACCATCGTTGTCAGGACATGTTGCAGGCAACAAGGTAATCTTCTCAATTGCCGGCGTGGTACATGGACACTCATTGTCAACGAACACTGAAGTCGTATCAGAACATCCGTTCACATCGGTAGCTGTCACAGTATAGGTGCCGGTACTCAATCCTCCGATGAATGCACCAAATGATCCATTACTCCAATCGAAAGTATAAGGACCTGTTCCACCCATAGCCTGGATAGAAATGGTACCATTGCTGCTTACACAAAACTCATCTGTCGCAACTATATTGAAAATAAAGTTTGGATCCGTTTGATTTACCACCACACTATCAATTCCCTGGCAACCATTTCCATCTGTAACTGTAACTGAATAAGTTCCGGCTGTCAGATTATTTAAAATAGTAGCTGTAGAACCATTGCTCCACAAGAAATCATAAGGTGGAACACCACCGGAAACAAATACATTGGCGGTACCATTCATTTGGCCGCAATCTTCGGGAGTTGAATTTAATGTCAAATCCAAACTATATGCATCGGTACCGATGGTAACCTGCCCAACAGCATTACAACCGAAATCATCATTTACAGTAACGGTATAAGTACCTGCAGTCAAGCCTGTGATTAGAGAATCCGTTCCTCCATTGCTCCAAAGGAAGTATAAAGGTGGATTTGCATTGGAAACAGAAACTTTTGCTGTTCCATCATTTCCTGCACAAGTCTCATTCGTACCGCTCATTGCAAGGCTAAGGTTCTGGCCGATTACTGTAATGGTCTGCGTACCTGTGACCATGTTTCCACAGTCATCTGTAGCAGTCCAGGTTCTGATTAAAGTATAATCACAACCGGCAGTAATTCTGGTTTCAGCCAAACGAACCGGTACGGAACTATCACAAACATCACTGGCGGTTACTCCAGGAGGTGGTGGAATGGTTTGTCCCATTCCAAGATAGATGGTGGTATCAGTCGGTACATTGTTCAGATCAGGTGCCGTGTTATCGGAAACATTCACTGTTACAGTTTCTGTACTAATATTTCCACAAGCATCTGTAGCCGTAAAGGTTCTGATAAATGTAAAGGCCTGAGGACATGGACCATCTATGATCTCATCCTTTGAACTAAAGTCAACGATTACACCACAATTATCCGTCACGTCTGGTTGTGGAATATTGATTTGTTGACCACATTCTACATTTTGACTGGTAAACGCTACTAGGATTACCGGAGGAACATTATCAATTACCGTAATGGTCTGGGTAGCAATCGTCTCGTTTCCACAAGCATCTGTAGCCGTCCAGGTTCTGGTATAGGTTATACCGGTAGAACAATCTGTTCCTGTAATTACTTCATTGTATGTGAGGTCAGGTGTTCCACAATTATCCGTAGCAATCACATTAGCCGGTGCAGGAACTGAATCCTGACAACTCAACATCAAATCAGCTGGCACTCCTGAAAGAACTGGTGCCTGATTGTCTAAAACTCTGATTTGTTGGGTTGCTGAGCTGATATTTCCGCAATCGTCCGTTGCTGTCCATCGACGGGAAATGATAATTCCAGAGCTACAGTCAGAACCAATACTTGTTTCAAAATAATCGATTACCACTGAACCACAATTATCACTTGCAGTTACATTGGATGGCGAAGGAATCGAATCAATACAACTGATTGATATATTTCCTGGTACACCTACCAAAACAGGTGGCTGATTATCAAGGACTGTGATTACCTGGGTTGCAGTCGTTGCATTACCACAAGCATCGGTCGCTGTCCAGGTTCTGGTATAGGTTATACCTGTAGAACAATCTGTTCCTGTAATTACTTCATTGTAGGTCAAATCAGGATTTGAAGTACAATTGTCAGATGCCGTCACATTGGCTGGTGCCGGCACGCTAGACAAACAGCTTAGGTTCAAGTCTCCGGGAACTCCGGATAAAGTTGGAGCTGCATTGTCAATTAAAATGATATCCTGAGTTGCAATGGTTTGATTTCCACAGGCATCTGTAGCTGTCCAGGTACGTCTGTAGGTGATACCTGTCATACAATCTCCTCCAAGATTCTCCTGTGTATATTGCAAATCAGGTGTACCACAATTATCGGTAGCAACTACATTGGCAGGAGCCGGAAGCGTATCTATACAATTGTAAGTCGCATTAGCCGGAACCCCACTCAACATCGGAGCAATATTATCCTGAACAGAAATTATCTGTCTTGCTGAAGTTGTGTTTCCACAAGCATCAGTAGCAATCCAGGTTCTTTCATAAACAATTCCTAAGGAACAATCTGTTCCGGTTATTACCTCGTTGAACTGGATATCAGGATTTGAAGTACAATTGTCAGTAGCAGTTACATTGGCAGGAGATGGGACATCATCCAAACAAGTCAAATTTAAATCACCAGGTACTCCGGATAAAACAGGAGCAGCATTATCGATAAGGGTAATATTTTGAGTTGCTATGGTTTGATTGCCGCATGCATCTGTAGCAGTCCAGGTACGACGATAGACAATTCCTGTCATACAGTCTCCTCCCAGATTCTCTTGAATATATTGAAGATCCGGGGTACCACAATTGTCACTTGCAACCACATTGGCAGGTGCTGGCAATGTATCAATACAATTGTAGCTTACATCAGCAGGAACACCAGTCAGGATTGGAGCTTCATTATCCAAAACTGTAATGGTTTGGGTGGCAACTGTACTATTGCCACAATCATCTGTAGCCGTCCAGGTACGTGTATAAGTGATTCCTGTTGCACAATCAGTACCTACCACATCTTCATTAAATGAAAGGTCTGGAGTACCACAGTTATCGGTGGCAGTTACCATTGCAGGTGCTGGAACTGAATCCAGACACGCAAGGTTAAGATTGGCCGGAACACCATTTAATACCGGGTCAATGTCATCCAAAATGGTTATCACTTGAGTAGCGACAGAGACATTACCACATGCATCGGTAGCTGTCCAGGTACGTGTATAAGTTATTCCTGTACCACAATCTGTTCCTGCTATTACCTCATTAAAGGATAAATCAGGAGTTCCACAATTGTCACTAACCGTTACATTTGCTATAGCAGGAAGATCATCGATACAAGAAAGGTTCAAATTACCCGGAACACCCATAATTACCGGATCAATATCATCCAAAATGGTAATGGTCTGGGTTGCTTGTGTTACATTTCCACAATCATCCGCAGCAGCCCAGGTACGGGTATAAACGATACCGGTTCCGCAATCTGTTCCAGCAATTTCCTCTTCAAATACCACGATTGGCGTTCCACAATTATCTGTTGCAGTCACGCTGGCAGGTGCTGGCAGGGAATCGATACAAGTCAGATTCAAGTCACCTGGTACTCCATTCAGTGTAGGAGGAATATTGTCAATTATATTGATAACCTGTGTTTCTATAGTTTGATTACCACAAGCATCGGTAGCTGTCCAGGTTCTGGTATAAACAAAGCCCGAACCACAGTCAGTACCAATCACGGTCTCCTCAAAACTCAAGTCAGGAATACCACAATTATCACTTGCAATAACATTGGCAACAGGAGGAAGTAAATCAATACAGTTAAGATTTAAATCTCCTGGCACACCGCTAATTACAGGAGCGATGTTGTCTATGATGGTAATCACCTGTGAAGCACTCGATTGATTTCCACAACCATCGGTAGCGGTCCAGGTACGAGTATATACGATTCCTGTCTGACAATCATTTCCAACAATCACTTCATCAAATTCAACCAAAGCAGGTCCACAATTGTCGGTTGCAGTAACATTGGCAGGAAGTGGAAGTGAGTCGATACAACTGATGGTCAGGTCAGCAGGAACTCCATTTAATACAGGATCTCTATCGTCAATTACTGTAATTACCTGACTTGCTGAGCTTACATTTCCACAAGCATCGGTAGCAGTCCAGGTACGGGTGTAGCTTATTCCCAAAGCACAATCAGTACCGCTAACAACTTCGTCAAAAACAAGATCCGGTGTTCCACAATTATCGGTAGCCACCACATTTGCCGGAGGTGGTAAAGTGGTAACACAATTGATGGTAATATTGGACGGAACTCCCGAAAGTACCGGAGCCTCATTGTCTCTGATTACAATTCTCTGAGTTCGGGTAGTCTGATTACCACAATCATCCGTGGCGGTCCAGGTTCTGCGATAGGTAATTCCTGTCGCACAGTTGCTTCCCGTTATGGTTTCATTGAAAATAATGTCGGTATTACCGCAATTATCTGTCGCTGTAACCATTGCTACCGCTGGAAGTGAGTCGATACAACTCAAATTAAGGTTGCCTGGAACTCCATTCAATACGGGTGGTTCATTATCCAAAATAGTAATGGTCTGACTAGCCTGAACCTGATTTCCACAATCGTCTGTAGCAGACCAGGTACGAATACGAATTATACCCGTTGCACAGTTATTGCCAGAAACTATTTCATTGAAAATCAAATCCGGGGTACTACAATTATCGCTAACAGTTACCACAGCAACAGGAGGGACATCATCCTCACAACTTACGTTCATATTGGCAGGTACACCTGTCAATACCGGTGCCTCATTATCTATCACAGTAATAACCTGAGTGGCTGTTACCGAAGTTCCACAATCGTCAGTAGCAGTCCAGGTGCGGGTGTAAGTAATTCCTGTAGCACAGTCTGTACCTGTAATTTGCTCATTGTACGTCAATCCTGGTGTTCCACAATTATCAGTTGCAACTACACTGGCAACAGAAGGCAAAGAATCGTTACAACTGATGGTGATATCTGCAGGTACACCGGTTAAAACTGGTGGCTGGTCATCTATCAAAGTAATTCTTTGTGTAGCAGTGGTTTGATTTCCACATCCATCAGTAGCTGTCCAGGTTCTGATAAAGGTTCTGCCTGAAGTACAATCTCCTCCGAGGTCGACCTCAGAATATTGTAAAACAGGATTAGAACAATTGTCTGAAACTGTAACATTTGGAGGTGTAGGAATTGAATTCGTACAATTAACCACCTCATCAGCTGGCACTCCAATTAAAATCGGAGGCTGATTATCAATCAAGGTAATTTGCTGAGATTCTGAAGTGGTATTTCCACAATTATCTGTGGCAGTCCAGGTTCTTACAATCGTTCTTCCGGTGAAACAATCACCACCTCTGTCTTCTTCTTCAAATTGAACTTGAACAAAAGGAGTACAATTATCATCGGCAGTTACCACTGGTATAGGTGGAATTGAATCAATACAATTCACAATTACCCTTGGACTTACACCAGTTAACACCGGTGGTTCGTTGTCCACTACTTTTATATAAATGGTATAACTTGACTGGTTACCACAAGCATCTCTTGCCGTCCAGCTACAAAGCATTAAAGTTAGGAATCCGTCTACAGGACAATCACCGGTAATTACAGCTAAGTCTTCGAAAAGAACAGTAGGATTAGGATCGCAATTATCAGTAACCTTAACATCTGAAGTATCAAATTCCGGGAATTGATCACAGCTAACCGTAACAGTATCACCATTTGCAATTCCAAATAGGAAAGGATTGATAGGGGCAATGTTTGGAGCTGTATTGTCATAAATGGTAACCCTATGACTTGCAGTACTTGAATTTCCACATGCATCTGTAACAAGGAAATTTCTAATTACTGAAGTTGTACAAGGGTTAGAAACAATAGTATCGATCGATACCAAAAGGTCTGGAGCAATATCACAGTTGTCTACTACGGTTGGGAAGACATTCGGGAATGGATCATTACATTCAATAACCATATCTACCGGAATGTTACTTAACACCGGAGCAACAGTATCTATTATATAAATATTGGCAGTAGCAGTTACAAAGTTGCCACATTCATCTTCTGCTATCCAGGTATATTCTATTCTGCTTTCCTGAGGACAAGCTCCGGGATAGGTTTGGATGGTTTCCGTTATAGAAACAGTAGCATCACAAACATCTGTCGCAGTTGGTTGCGAAAGAATTGGTACAGCCACATCACAAGTTATTGTGGTGTCATTAGGCACATTGCTAAATACTGGTACTTGTGTATCTATGATGGTAATTACTTGAACAACAGTATCACTGTTATTACAATTATCAGTTGCAATGATATTTCTTTCAATGATATAAGGACAAATGCTGGTTGAATCGAAATAATCAAAATAAGTAATGTCCAGGTCCAGATCACAATTGTCTGTTGCAAGCACAGTATTTGGATCGAATGGAGGATAATATCCACATTCTACGGTTGTATCATTTGGCACCTGAGTAATGACAGGAGCTACCTGATCCGTTACAGTTATAAGCTGAGATGCAGTAGAGAAATTTCCACAATCATCTGTTGCAGTCCAAACCCTTGTAATGGTGTAAGGACAATTGCCTGCAGAAACTGTTTCAGTCATATCAATTTCTACATTGTCATCACACATGTCCTCTGCAGTAACAACTGGCGGAGTTGGAATATTTTCACAGTCAACCATGATGTCTGCAGGAATTCCCATTAACATAGGCGGATCATTATCCACCACTTTAATATACACTTTCCAATGGGTCTGATTGCCACATGTATCTGTTGCAAGCCAACCACATTCCATCAACATCAGACTGCCAGTATTTTCGCAGTCACCCAAGCTTACTATTCTTTCTATAAATACTACTTCAGGATCCGGATCTACATTATCCATAGCCATCACCAGGTTCATATCCAACACAGGTGCCATTCCACACATAAAGGAAAGGGTATCACCGTCGTTTACACCAATCAAATCCGGATCTTTAGGTATCACTACCGGACCTTCTACATCCTGGAATCCTGCATCAAATGCCAGACTGTCTTCCTGCATTACTACAAATGGAAGTGTAACTCCGGTAGTAGGATCTACATCACTGTCAAAATTATCGTTACCGGCATCCATGTCGGTCAATTGAAGACCGGTTGGAGAGGTAGGATAACTGAATTTCACAGTGTAGGATCCTGGTTCGACGTCGCTAAAGAAGTAGTATCCATTTGAATCTGTTGTGGTTGATTCATTGACCGGATCTCCATTATCAGTTGTTCCAATCAACATAACCGGAACATTAGGAAGGATATCTTCACCTGGTTCTCTTAAGCCGTTTTTATCACAATCAATCCAGGCATAACCATCTATATGGCCATTTTCAACTTCATAGTATCCGGCATCAATTGTAGGATTAAACACTCCCGGAGGAAGGAAAACAGTATGTGATTGACCAGTATTTTCATCCGCATCACTATCCATTGCATCCATTCCATTGGATTGAGCATCCTGAATGGTTGGTACAAAATGGGTTGGAGCTGTTCCATGATCGAATACTACATAATAGATACCAGAGATTAAGCCGGTAAATTCGTAGTATCCGGTAAATGGATCCGATTCTGTTGTTGCCAGAGGCAAATTGGTATTTCCATCATAAAGGGTAATAGTCACACCGCCTACACCTGGCTCTCCCAGATCTTGTTTACCGTTGCGATTGATGTCATTAAACACCCAATCTCCAAGGCCACTGGTTTCCAGTATTTCTACTTGGGCCGGGTCGTGGTCATCCTCGTCGATGGTTCCATCATCATCGATGTTATCATCTTCGGCAGGGTTCCCCGGAGTACCTCCGTTATCGTTATTTGGATCGGTATCCGCAGTTGAATCGAAATCATCTGTCGGAATTCCACTATTGTCATCTTTTGTAGCAAATGAGATCTCTGCATAGTTTACTGCAAAACCAAAATTGCTTGGACTGGCAGAAACCTGAACCAATAGCGTAAGACTTACACTGTCTCCAGCGGCTATGAAAGGAATGGTGTTTTGTAAAACATTGCCTCCTAAATTAGTCCAACCATTGGCATCATTTCCACTCAAACTTATATCGGCAGGCAGATTATCCGTTACTTCAACATCATAAGCTGCTACTTCTCCCTGATTGAAAACCGTGATGGTAAAATCAAATTCCTGACCTGCAATCACCTGCTGGGTATTGGTAGTTTTTCTCAATGCCAAATCGAAGCAATCCTCTTTGGTCAACATCACTGTATCAAGAGACATACATGCACCACCATTGGCAACTACTTCCACATAATAGGTTCCTTCAGGCAACATACCATTTGCCAGAGCAGTCACATCAGCACTGAATTCATTGGTAATGGTAATCACCTCGTCCGTAATGGCCGGATCGGTTACTACCACTGCAATGCTTCCTGAATTAGGATTGTAACAAGCTACAGGATCTGTAAGTGTGATAACCGGTTCAATTTCGGTATATGGTTCAATTTCAAATGGTACATAAACAGCACAATCATTGAAATCGGTTACCAATGCGAAATAGTCTGTTGCAGGCGCAAGGTTATTCAATGAATCTCCTGCTACCACACCTGCAGCCGGGTTGATAAATTCTATGCTATAAGGAGCAGTTCCACCACTTATCACTTCCATTCTCACTTTTCCATCATCAGCTGCACAAATGGTTTCCGGAACTTCTTCAACATTGATTTTAATTGGATTTGGTTCGGTAATTTCTACCTGTGCTTTTGAAATACAGCCATCAACAGTGATCACTGTAATTTCATAAATTCCAGGATTTAAATTCGATAGTTCAATGGATCCTGTATTTGTAGGATAAGGAGCTGAATAGCCATTTGAAGTAACTCCGCTAACAATGTAACCAAGAATTTGCTGGCCATTTCCATCAGCATTGAACTCAATGATACCATCTCCTGCTCCAATACAGGTTACATTTCTAAGGGCATTTGCAGTAATTACCGGTCCATTGTTAGGATTCAATACTACTGTAAATGATTCAGAACAGTTGCCATTCCAGGTGATCAATACTTCATAAATTCCTGCTGTTAGCATGGTTGGATTGTCAGGCTGAGCAGGATTAAACTGGCCCATTGGTCCGGACCATTCAAAAGTAAATTGATTGGAAGGAACTGGAACTCCCATATCAAACATGGTTACCGCAATTTCGCCAAGGGTGCTTCCATCACAAGAAGGATCAACACTGGTGAAATCCGGAACAAACGGGAAGTCGTCAGAAGATATTTTTATATTTCTAATGCTTGAACAGCCATTAATATCAGAAACTTGCAAGGAATAAGAACCCGCTGCAAGATTACTAATAGTAATTGCATTTGGAATACCAGGAATATTTCCGCTAGCTACCAAGCCGTTGGTCGAATTATCAATAAGCGTATAAGCAAATGATGGCAAACCGCTAACAGAAAAACTAATTTCACCCGTAGCCTGTCCACAGGCTGCATTGGAATTGCCAGTAACAGAAATATCAGGACCACCTATTTGCTCAATTACGACAAAGGCTGCCTCTATTCCGCCATCAATTCCTCCTTTCACACAATCATTTGCATCGATAACTTCAGCGAAATAAATACCTGGTTCCAGATCATATGCAAAGTTGAAAGTATCGGTACTTCCTAAGGTCTGGCTTACTAAATTTCCTGCTGCATCATACCAATTGTAATTGAATGGAGCTGTTCCTCCGGTTACATCAACTCTAGCTTCCCCAGCATCATTCACATCACAAAGCATATCATAACCTACAAGGTCGAGAATACCAAACTCATTGCAATTGAAACATGGAACCGGCTGATTCAAATTGATATCGAAATCAACGATACAATCATTCAAATCAGTAACAGTTACAGTATAAGTGTCATCTGCAGACAAACCATAGATACAACGCTCAACTCCTTCTAACCAAGGACTTGGAACGATGGCGTTAGGACTTACATTTACTTCATAAACCGGCCCCGAACCATCACGAATGGTAATACAAGCTTGTCCGTCATGAGCATCACAAACTTCAAGATCATATCTGTCTACTGATATTTTAAAATAATCGGGATCTTCTACATCAAATTTGTAGAAGCTTTCACAATTATAACGGTCTCTTACCACTAGTCTGTAAGTACCCGCAGCCAACATACTCAAATCTACAGGCTGACCAATTATTAGATCACCGCTCAACACGATTCCATCTTGTGAGGTAGTATTATGTATGTTAAAATGAAGCGGACCTTCACCAGTTGCGGTAAAGCTGAAGGCACCGTTATCTGCATCCGGACAACTGGCATCCGCTGAACCGAATGGAATGATTTGAGGTCCATTAGACGGATTCATCAACAAATCAATCGAGTCTACACAAGTACCGTCGGTAACGTAAAGTTTGTAGCAACCATTTGGCAAGTCTGTAGGATTGGTTGGATCGGCAGGAGAGAAGGGATCTCCATCCGGGCCGATCCAGGTATAATTATACGTTGCTCCTAATGGAGAATTGACGATAAATTGACCCTGAGGTGCTACGGTAGCTCCGTTTGGACTATAAGGACAAACTCCGTCAATTGTAGTAATATCGATATTAAAGAAAGGATCCAGGCCTATGATCTCAAATTCTGAAATCGAAGTACAACCATTGGCATCCATTACCTGCAAAACATAATTACCGGCAGGTAAAAATTGAATAGTTACAGGCGTTCCACTTGTAAAAATGGTTCCACCAGGATAAGGATCATCCCCAAAAATTTCATATTGGAATGGTGCATCCCCAAAAATGCTAAAGGTCACATCCCCGTTTGCATTTCCACAATCTGTTAAAGAAGTTGCTGAAATATTGATTTCAGGTCCTTCTAATGCATCCAAAATTATTTCACCAGCGGCCATACATCCGTTGGCATCTTCTGCAATCATGGTGTATTTACCTTCACCAAGATCCCACTGATAGGTAAATGGATCATTGCTGGTCTGGGTTGCTACCAGACTATAAGCTACATTATAGAAATTATACGTGTAAGGAGCAGTTCCTCCAACTAATTCTACATGAATTCCACCATCATTTTGACTACAATGTGCATTGTAGGCAACCAGCGCATTCAAACCTAAGTTATTTGGAGCAAGGACATCCAATTCAAAATCATAGAAACATCCATCAGGATTATCTACTCTTACATAGTAGGTACCTGGTTCCAAACCGGAAATTGTGCCGGCAGTACCCACAGAACCTTGTAAATAATAACCATTAGGACCATTCCAGGTAAAAACAAGGTTAGCGCTTACATCGATATTGGTAATATGCTCTAGAGCAGAAACCAATGAGATTCTACCATCATTGGTATTACAAGCAGTAGCGGGCTGAACATCCCAAACCACTTCAAATCCTCTTTCGATTCGAATGGCATCTGTGAATGATTCTACACATCCTCCATCATCAACGGTAAGACTTACATCATATGAATTACCAAAAGCAGGATAATTATCCCATCTTACATCGTGAGGGCCAGGACCTTCTGCCACTCCATCATATGGATCAGCATCATTAGAAAAGACAACCGTTGCACCTGCAAAGTCCCAGTTGTAATTGGCTGCAGGTCCCGCATTTCCGTCAAAAGAAATTGTTGTTATGCTTCCCAGACATACAAATTCATCCATATTGAAACTTACCTCAGGCCTTGGATTTTCGTATGCAAAAAACTGGGTTGAAGCATAACAACCATCAACACTGGTCAAAGTGACCTCGTGTTGTACTACATTATTAGAAGGGGTTATGTCAAAAGTAATTTCAGCACCATTTACCACTACATTGGAAATTCCAACCATAGGATTGATGGTCCATGAACCAATATTTACCGGATCACCTGTAAATAATTCAAAGAGTCTTGTTGTTCTTTGTTCTGTAACAGCAACATATTCATCACAAACTGTTACATCATCTATGGGATCTACAGCTAGAATTGGCAATACATCCACTGTTACATCAGTCGTGGTTGAACACTCAATATTGTTGTCACCCGTTACAATGGCAGTAACGGTATAAGTTATCGTAGGAAAAGGATATCCTGCAGGGATGCTCAATTCAGGAGCATCACAAACACTACAAGATAAAAACTCAAGGAATGGATCGTCAGCAGATGACCAGTAGAATGTGGCCGGTGCAGGAGTTGAAGGACTCAAGGTTGCAGCCAACGTAATACTTTCCTGCTCTTCCGGACAAATATCAGGTTCAGATGAAATAACAATGGCCATCGGATTGTTGGTCGCTGTTATTTGAACTACATCCTGATTGGTACATTCAACAGTTCCATCAGGGCTGATTTGAGTAACTGTTGCTATAAATTCATAGACACCAGAAGCCAAAGCATTAGTAGCTACCATAAATCCGGAAGTACTTGCAAGATTGGATCCTGCATTAGGATTACTTCCACTTTCTGACCATTCAACACTGATTGTTCCATTGTTTGGACTACTGGTCAGGTTGGTAGTTGCAGTAAGATTGGCTACACCGTTTTCACAAATAGTTTGATCTTCACCAGCATAAACCGTGATACCCGGCGTGACTGTTACAGTAGTAGATGCATTTGAAATACAGCCGTTGACATCGGTTACTTCAACTGAATAGGTGTAAACTGTTTCACCCGAAATTGAACCGGCGGGACAAGCGGTTGGGTTTTGCAAGGTTGGATCATTGATTGGACCGCTTCCGCTATTCCATAGTACACTTGCAATAGTAGTAGTGGAACTTACTCCCAATTCTATACAACTTCCATCACAGATATAAGCAGGTGAGGTAATGGTTAAATTTCCATTCTGATTTACATCAATGGTAATCTGAGCAGTTCCTGTACATTCTAAACCATTTGAACCAGTCACTACGGCAGAAACGATATAGGTTATGGTACTTCCCATGTAGGAAGAAGGAATATTTAAAGTGGTAGTTTCACAAACTGAGCAACTTAAGAAATTTAGCCCTGGATCATCAGTTGATGACCAGATGTAAGTTGCCGCTGCAGGAGTTGAAGGATCTAATTCAGCAGTCAAATCAATGGGATCACCATTACTAGCACACGCTGCTCCTAAGGAAGAACTGATACTTACAATAGGATTTTCCAAAACAGTAATTTGAACTATATCAGTTGCAGAACATGCTGCAGTACCGTTTGGACTAATTTGAGATGCTGTAGCAATAAATTCATAGACTCCCGGAGACAGGCTATTTGTTGAAACGGAATATCCTGAGATGGAAGCAAGATTGCTACCTGCATTTGGATTTCCAGGATTTTCCGACCAGCTAACCGATATGGTACCATTGATGGCACTTGAATTTAGGTTAGTAGTGGCCGTTAAACTGGCAGTTTCATTTTCACAGACAGTATTATCAGCACCTGCGTAAACAGTCAACTCTGGAGTTACCGTAATACTGGTATTGGCCGTAGCAACACAACCATCAGTATCTGTAACCTCTACTGAATATTGGTAGGTAACCAAGCCTTGTGATGCACCTGGAGCACAGGCCAAAGTTGAAGCTGCAGTTGGATTATTCAAAGGACCACCTGACCACAATACGCTGGTTATAGTTTTATCTGAAGAAACACTCAATGGCGCGCAACTTCCATCACAAATAGTAAATGGAGGTGAAACGACAAGATTTTGAGCAGTATTTATATTGATGGTTATATTGTCGGTACCTGTACAAGTAACTCCATTGCTACCCGTAACCACAGCGGTTACTGTATAGGTAATGGTAGAACCCATATAGGTATTTGGAATATTCAAACTTGGATTTGAACAGGGATTACAATTTAAAAATGCCAATCCCGGATCATCCGTTGAAGACCAATAAAAGCTTGCGGCAGTTGGAGTTGAGGGATCCAAATTGGCCGAAAGGCTAATGGTCTCATTGTAACAAACATCCGGTGCTGAAGCTGAAATACTTACTATCGGATTGGCAATAGCAGTAACTTTCACCTGATCATTGTCTGTACAGGTTCCGTTATCGCCTGTAACACTTACAGCAACATTGAAAATATATTCTCCTGCAATTAAATCTGTAACATTGGTTTGATAAGCAGTTGGTGCATCAATGGTGGCTATAGAAGGACCACTCACTTGAGTCCAGCTGTAAGAAGCACCCATAATATTGGAAGCAGTAAGGATTGCATCAGAATCCTCACACACAATTTGATCTTCACCTGCATTGATATCCAAACCAGGAAGTAGCTCTACTTCTACCGAGGCCGTTTTCGTACATCCATTTGCAAATTCTACCAATACACTATAAGTGTAGGTAGTTCCTGTTGGAGTTGTTGGAGGACAGACTTCTGCGCTCAAAGAGTTTGGAGCTATATTGATTGGAGATCCACTCCATGTTATATTTGAAATGGCAGGAAGTGGACTTGCATCTGTAGTCGCGATGGTCAATGTTCCACAAGTTCCTTCACATAGCGTAAATGGATTTCCTAAAGTGATATCCGGTGAAGACAAGATAAGTCCGGTTATTGTGTAGGACCATGTACATCCTGTTGAAGGATCTTCCGTATTTAATACCAGTTCGTAATTATCATTATTAGGGTCATTAAAAGTATAATTGAAAGGGCCTGCACCGAAAAACGGTTGCACTGTAGAAAGTGTGGCACCTGTATATTGTCTCATTTCCCAACTGATAATGTAGGCAGGATTATCCACCACACTGAATGAAAATTGATTTCCTACACATTCATCTCCAGGAAGCGCTACCACATCGACCTCAGGAAGTGGGTTCACGATTAAGTCTACTACATTCGACATGTTGGAGCAACCTGAACCATCGGTAACTTCTACATAATAAATACCTGCCTGATCGGCAAGGTATACACTGGCAGTTCCGTCAGGTCCTGGAATTGCAACAAAGTTTTTATACCACTGATATGTAACTGGAATAGCATAAGGAAGATTGGTTGAACCATCCAATGCAGACAATAACAAACTTCCACCTTCGCAAATTTCCTGCGCTCCTGAAGGATCTACAACTGGAGGAGGCAATAAATCTGAACCGAACTCTACCATTACCGGGCAACACAATCCAAGCTCACAACCTGATGCATCGTCTGTAGTATAAGAGTAGGTTCCGGTCTCGGTTACCGTTAGTTCTAAATTGGTTTCACCCAATAAAACTGAACCATTTTTATACCATTGGTATCCTGTATAGCCTGAAGCCGCCGTCAAGGTTATAGAACTTCCACAGTCCATTTCTATCAAAACACTTACACAAGCAGTCGCATAATCGTCTTCATAAATGTCACCATTTCCGGGACTACTGTCGTAATCAGTTCCGCTCATGGCAGTTATTTCTGAGGTATTAAATATAACCCCGTCGTTGACGATATCCACTACGATTTCCAGGCTTACACTAGCCGTTGAATTTAAAATGGTTCCAATATCCCATATTCCAGTCATTGGATCATAAGATGCCATTGCAGGTTGATGGGAAACATAATTCACCCCTGTCGGAAGCAGATCAGTTACCTGGACTCCGTTTACAGTAGTACCTGCGTCGTTATTGACCACCAGGGTAAAAGTAACCTGATCGCCAACCTGAGCAGTTGAAGTACTAGCAGTTTTTAAAAGTTCTAAATCATGCTGGGCTGAAACAGAATTCAGCATCAACATGGATACAAGAACCAAGAGGGCAAACCTTAAAGGATGGTGTAATAATGCCTTCATTTTTACAAATGTTTTGATAAAACCTACGTTTCGAAATTGTGCGACTTTCATATTTATTCTTATTCAAACAGGATGCTTTTCAGGCAAAGGCCTGCCAGGGTTCCTGTTGGTCAAATTCACCACAGTACCTAAAAGGGTTTTGATTGGGGGACCCTTTCAGTTCAAACTTTTACCAGTGTTTTTTCATAGTCACTACCTTGTTGGCAGCGCTTGTTTTTTAGTTTTTTGTCACAGATGAAGGCACACAAGCCTTATCCGGACAAGGGGGTGTAATCATTAGTGGTGGATCAGCTTCACATGAAGGATTGTCAACAGACCATGCGGTAACGGGCAAAAGCACATCATGCATACATGTCAATTTTTGAATGACAAAACTTTCAGTTCCACTGGTTCCTACCGGTGTAAAGAAAAATGGTTGACCACCTACCTGAATTTCTATATCTCCGGTTACACCGGAAAAGGTTAAGGTGACAGTCAAACTATATCGATTATCCATGCAGTCACTCATTTCCATTTCATCAAATTCAATACTGCAAGGAGGAATATATCCAAAGTCAAAACTCAAATCTTCCTGGTTATCAGGATATCCTGATGCACCATTATTATCTGAAATTCCGGACTCCCCAGTCCACATTGCTTCTACATCAGTAATTACTATTGGGGTTCCATAATCATAATCACTGTTGTTATCGTAGTTAGAACCAGGAGCGTAGGGCGTTGTTGGTGATAAACCAACAGGAGGTGTACTTACCTCCAACTGGTATGTACCATTCACAATTCCTGAAAACATATATCCACCAGGTACTCCATTCATATTGGAAGTAGTAGTAAAATATTCCAGGTTGTCCATGGTGGTAAGGATGTCATTGTCAAGACCAGCCCAGGTCAACTTCAACTCAACTCCGTTTATACCTGTCCCGGCTTCATCCTGAATACCATTAAAATTGGCATCGGTCCAAACATAATTTCCTAGTTTTCCTAAAGGGAATTTATAATCTTCTACCTCACCGTCAGGCGCAGCCCCTTCAAAACTCAATCCTTCTTCAGTACTAATTCTAAACCTCATAAAGGCATTTCCTGAAACATAAACTGCATTGGCCGGTACTACAAAACAGTATGGAAGGGTGTTGTCTCCAAACGGTACTTCAGCATCTGTTACTGCAGGAATCATTTGGTCGAATAATAATTGTTCTCCTGCTCCGAAGCTACCATCACCATCAAAATCAATCCATCCAGTCAGGTAGGCTTTCACGCCCATATTGTTGTGAGTAGTTACCAATACACAAGCAGTTTCGCCGGGAATCAATGGAGTTAATAACTGAATTCCGTCTTCATCATCATCCCCGCTACAGGTACCAATTACGGTAAGACCAATTTGATTGTCATCGCCATTCATCATCCTACCTGCCATGGTTTCCGGCTGACCATCTGCATCCGCGTCAGCACAACTCCCCAAATACAAATCATTATTTAAAATATGAGAGGGACCATTGCTACCAGTTAAAGTATTGTATGAATCAGGTAAATCTCCATAATCAGACATCGGAGCAAGACCAAAATCAAAGTTATGGTCTATGTATCCTGCACCGGGAATGGTCAACATGATGGCTGGAAAACCGTCAAAAGGTTTGCTTGGGTCATTTACAAGGCTTGCATCGCTATCATTAAAATTCGAATTGGAACCTTCCCCAATATTAGCCTGGCCCAATTGATAGGGGTTACTATTATAAGTTAATACTTGAGAACCAGTATTGAATTCTCCGCCTTCACCCAATACAATAAAATAATCCATACCAGGTGTTAATGTGTCAAATCCGGCACCGTATTCTTCGTAATCAGTAAACAGAAACTTACCATTGGCATCCGTAGTCTTTGAATCGACCAGGGTAGTTACTGCTCCATCCATTTTATACAACTGAACCCTTACACCTGAAACAAGTGCTTCACAAGGATCCTGAACTCCGTCATTATCTTCATCTATCCAAACTACATTTCCAATTTGAATCGGAGCCTGTGCACAGATAAATTCTATATCACCTAATCCATAACTTTTTCCAAAATCACTATTCACTCCACCCGTCAATACTTCATGACTTCTTTGTAATGAATTGCTATTCATGTCAAACCAATCCACACCATTTGAAAAAGCATTGAACAGGGGATCCATTACACTTACAACAAGGTTGTTGTATCCGGGATGGATTGCAAAACCACCCATTGTCGTTTCTTCATGTAAATATCCATCTGCATGGTAGCAATCGTCGCCAAAAATATTTTCACCTGGAGGACATGGCAAAATACTGCCACTTGGAGTAGCAATCGAATTAGAAGTGTCTTCAAAATCTGCGGCATTCAAATTAAATCCCCCAGAACCATTAGAATTTGCTTTTAAAATATCTCCAAATGCATCTTGTTTGGCCAAAACCAAACCAGTGGCTACTCCACCGGGATTGGTATAATTTGCGCCATTGGGTGTTGGCACATCATAACCTCCCTGGTCTCCAAGTCTGTCTCTTAGGCCAATCAACATGTTTCCAGCAGCATCAAATTCTATATCAGTAAAAACAGGCTGAGGATATCCCAACTCATCAAATCCAAAAACAGTTGGATTTGGAAACACATTACCTGTGGTCCATGGATTCCAATCTGCCTGACCAAAACAAGTTCCGGAACTCGCAAATCCACATCCCCTGGAATAATTCAAATCAAACTCCAAAACTTTGGTAAATGTACCTGATACCGGATTGTAGGAATAAGCGAGTGCAAACATAGGCCCACCATCCTGACCGTTGGTCACCAATCCAAAATAAACCAATCCCTTTCTGCACTTTGTGGCAAAAGGGATAATTTCATCGTTCGTAATTCCGGCTGGTAAATCTGGAAGCGGATTCAAAGGATCCGCCAAAGGGATGACATCCACCTCTGAACTCATGGTTGGTGGAACCGGATTTAATGGATCCGCTCCAAGCGGTATTCTATAAAGAGATCTGTCATTTAAATTAACGGTCCATAAGGACAATTGATCTTCTGTGATATCCATATCTCCAAACCCTACTCTACCGACGGCATCGAAGGAATTACCGTCAAGGATGTCTCCGCCAGCATTGGTAGTTACAAAATCGTGCGGGTCAACTCCTGCAACAGGACTTCCAAAAAGTGTATTTAAATCAACGAACAAGGAACCGGAATAAATTCCATCACCTGGATTCGACACTATATATATTGACCCGGGAGAACCGCTGCCATATCCGGAAAATCTTTTTTGGAAAGCAGCTGCAAAAAGATTTTTAGAAGCTTTTTGATAAGCAAGTCCAAAAGTGGTACCTATCGTTCCACCGGTTGCTTCATGGTCCACTACAGTTGCACCTACGTGATTTAAAGAAATCAAAACATCCAATCCACTTCCTACATTTGAACCTTCTACATAGCAGTTCATAGCAAAATCCGGCTCTAATTGGCAATAATTTGGGACATCCATTACACCAAAATCATAATTACAGCCGGAGGCCGCAATCAACTGAACAGAGGTTTCAGCATTCAGGCTAACTGAATATCCTTCCGATATTTGTGCGGGATTTAAAGAATATTCCAAACGGTAGATATCATCCGTTCCGCCAAATACCAAACCTGTAATCGTCCATTCACCATTTGCATCTGTAGTGGTTGAACCTGCAAGGTTTCCATTACAATCATATAATTCAACGATGACATTTGCCAACCTGCCAGTTTCAGAAGCTTGCGCTGTACCATTGGCATTGAGGTCAACAAACACAATACCCCCAATAGCATCAGGGGCCACCAGGCAAGGAGCCATAGCAGCCGCAGAATTTTTGGAATATGCGAGCCTCGTCAAATTCATCTTCAATTTTTTGTGAACCTGCTTTACCTGATATTCTAAAAACCCTTCGGTTTTATCAGGTGGAGCAGCTTCGCTGTTCTTGGCGGAAATCGTGCAAATAATCGCGAAGAACAGGAGCATTAACAATACCCTGTTTTTCATTGAACCTTAATTTTTGAATCGTAATTTGAATGAGCCTGGTGAGTGTATGGCTCATTGAAAAAACACTTAAATGCAACCTACAGCCCGTTGTTCCGGACTGGACATGATAAGCCGTAGGTGTGTAAGTCTTTTTCATCAAGCCATTGCATAATACTGTAACCCGACACCAGGTACCGGATCACATTAGGTTTTGGAATGTGCAAATTTCAGTGGCTGATGAAAGCTTACTGAAAATGCAACAGTGCTGCGACGAAATCAATCGCCACAAGTAAACAGGGGGATTTAGCAGATAATCTGCAACTGGGGGGGATCAGTCTTTTAACTCAATAATTTGGGATGTCTTTGTTTATCAAAGACGCTTGGTGAGTTTTGTTAATGGTGAGAAATCCAAATATCAGGCCAAATAGGTATTTTTCATACAAGAATTTAACAAAGCCCTATACTACCTAATTATTTTAGATTGACAATTCAAGATAATTTCAACAAAAAATCAACGAACAACTTTAGTTCTTTTTAGATTTTTGATCCTCTTTTTTCTTTTCTTCTTTTTCAAAAAAGTGATCTTCAAAGTTGTCTTCTTTATAATTTCTAGGGAGTGAATAGGAAATGTCAAAGTCATCTAATACAATATCAAGAATGGGATCTTCCCCAACATGATAGCCTTCTCCTAAATGATGTCCGTAAAACCATCCCATGGTACTCCAATAGGTAGCTGTAAATCCGCCTCTTAAATTTTTCACCAAATCATACATAGGAGTATCCAACTCTCTTTCAATCATTTTCATCAAAACGTAGCCCTGTGTTTTGGTCAATTTTTTCAATGGTTCTTCAAACTCCCTTTCAAGGTCATCCTGCAATTTTTTAATTCGCTTTTTCTTGTCGCGACGATTCATATCTTGGGTAAAGTATTCTACTTCACGGAATACCTTAATGGCCTCTACTGCATAAGGATAAACCTTAATAGCGTAGCGTCTATATCTTTCGTATAAAAGTCTTTCCTGATCAGTTCTGAATTTTCTTGGAGAGCTAACAGACATTTCGTCCAAATTGGCAATCAGCAGCGTATCGCCGCTTTCTGTTATCCACATGGTCAAAAGGTGACCATCAATTCTTACTGTTTCCTTTTTCTCTTTTTGAGCAAAAAGTTGAACAGCAAAAAACATTATAAATAGAAGAACAGATGTTCTCATAAATCATTTTTTTTATAAAAAACGTACTATTACCACTCTTGTTTCCTGAGCGTGGTAATCTTGACATCATCATAACGATAGCCAGAAAATAAGAATTGTTTACAATAAGGAAGGATGCTTAATTTTCCCCTGAGTACTTGTCTTTGTATTTTCTATACAACTCCTTTTGTTTATTGTCGAGGTTAACTTCTTTACCTTTAATGAATGCCCGTTCAATATTATTTCCTCGCATGTCCAAAACATCGCCGGTCGAAATAATAAAGGTCGCATCCTTTCCAATTTCCAGAGAGCCCAATCTATCACCCAACCCAAGCATTTTGGCAGGGCGAAGTGTTATCGATTCCAATGCGACCTCAGGAGACAGTCCGTATCCTGTAGCTTGTCCTGCATGGAAAGCCAGGTTTCTTTGTTGCCAGCTTCCATTTTCACTGATTACAAAATTAACTCCTGCCTTTTCAAGCATTGCAGGTGTTTTGAAAGGTTGATCAATGTCTTCATCTTCTTTTGAGGGTAATTTTTGAGTTCCTTGAAGTACAACAGATATTTCTTTCTCTTTCAAAAAGTCAGCAATCTTCCAGGAATCATTTGCACCCATCAGTACAGGTTTCACATCAAATTCTTCACAAAATAAAATTGCCTGCTGCATGGTTAGGGCTTCATTCACATGCACATACAAAGTTTGCTCCCCTTCCAAAACAGGAAGCAAAGACTCCAATTTTAAATTGGTTTCATGGCCTGCTTCTTTAAAACCATAGGCTTTGGCTTCTTTAAAAAGCTGGCGGAAGGCATCAACCTCTTTTTCATAATCTTCATTGGCCTCCACTTTTCTTTCCCTGCGATTGAATGAAAAACGGTTGGGCCAATTTAAATGCATGCCGTCATCGACTTTTATAGCTGCATCCTCCCAGTTCCAACCATCCATTGCCATTACACTTGATTGACCGGGAATGGTTCCTCCTTCAGGTACCACTTGTGCAGCAAGCACTCCGTTAGAACGAATGGTCGGGATTAGTTCTGAATCAGTATTATAAGCAATAACGGAACGGATATTTGGATTTAAATCGCCCACTTCTCTGAAATCCCTTGTAGCCCTGACTGCCTCAATTTCAGTTAAGCCAATTATCGTATTCATCGCGATCAAACCGGGATAAATATGTTTTCCATTTACATCCAGCTCTTCTGCTTTTGGCAAGTCCGGGATTTCCATATCATTCAGATTACCCAATTGCGTTACCTTACCATCATCAATTATTATCCAGCCATTTTCAATTACGGTACCATTACCAACATGGATGGTTGCTCCTTTTAAAACAATTGGCTTGGATTGAGCATTCCCAGGAGCCGGGTTTTGGGCTAAAATTTGACTTAAGGTGGAGACTATTATAAAAAGTGTAAAAAAGGTAGTACGCATTGTTCTTATTTTAGATGGCCAAAATAAGATAAAATCAGAGCACATTATTCTATATTCCAATTAATTGTGCTGAGTAATTAGGTCTTTATTTATTTTTAAAATAATATATAAAAAAAAAGGCCTGCTTCTTTTTTCTAAGAATGAAAAAAAGCTGCCGATTGCTGAGGCAGAAAATTCAGATGAATAATCAATTTTCTATTTGGTTTAAGGGGAAGATGTGCAGATCCGGAGGGATTCAATATCATTTGGAAAGAAGGAATTCATTTTGAATGAAAATAAAAAAGCCGCACCTTTTCAGGATACGGCTTTTTTTATTTTTTATAAAAAGAAATTAATCTTTTTTCTCCTCTTTTTCATCGTCATCACCATCCAGTGCATCTTCGATTTTATCTTTTAAATCGTCCACTGCCTCGTCAATTTCTTTGCCTACTACCGAAGCGATGGCTTTAAAAGTATCAACTGCATCTTCCACAGTTTCTGACAAAGTTGTTGAAACTGCATCCATCAGACTTTCTTCTTTTTTTTCTTCTTTCTTAGGTTGTTTCTCTGAAAGAGCTTCTGCAGCTTTTTCCAAAACCTCCGCTTCATCTTTTCTTTCTTCTGCAGTCTGTTGAATTTCAGTAGCAATCTTTTCTTTTACTGCTACTTTGGCGGCTTCGATTTTTTCTTTTTCCTGACGTTCAGCCTCCTTCGCCCTCAGATTTTGGATTTTTGATTCCAAATCAGCCTGCGTGGCTTTCATTTCGCTCAATTTTTCTTCTTTACTGCGAATTCGCTCTTCGATCATAATGATCTTCGCCTGGCGAATTTGAGCTTCCAATTGGCCTTCAGAAGAATCGGCTCTTTTTTGTTGGAAGTTGAAATCGTCTTTATCGCGCTGAATGGATTTATCCATTTTATCAATAGCGGCAACCAGACCTTTCAATCGCTTTTGGATTCTTTCCAATGGATTGTTGTCAGAACCGGCTTTGTCCCCAAAGCGTTTGACTTTTACTGCTTTAAAAGCGGAATCCAACTTTTCCCAAACTGCAGAGCGGTGTTCTCTTGATAAAGGTGCACCTTTAAACTCTCTTTGCAAGTTTTTTAAATCCTCAAAAAGGCCTTGCAATCTTGCTCCACCTTTTTCCATTTTATCCTCAATCTCGCTGATGGCAGCGTGGTATTTGTCATGAACTTCTTTGGAAGCCTGCTTGAACTCCTGATCCAATTTGGAACGGAGATCTTTCATTTTTCCAAAAAGCTCATTGGTATTATCGCGAAGGTTGTCAGCATGCTCACGGAACAGATTTTTCTCGCGGACTTGTTGCTGAACCTTGTCCCAAAAAGATTTTAACTCTTCCCAAACTTTGTCATCAAAATTTTCCAACTTGTCAATCCTCGCTCTCAAGTCAGAAAGTTCGGATTTAAACATGTCGCTCATTTTGTGCGAAAGCACAATAAAATGCCACTCAGTCTGAGCGCGCATCACCAAATCAGAACGCTCTACTTTAATGTCATCTCCCAATAAACTCTCCGTTACAGAAAGTTCTTTTTCTTCAACCTTATACCCCTCAGGGAAAGGCACCTCTGCATCATTTCTCCAATCTTTCATCAATTGGTCTGCAAATTCTTCAGTAGCAATCGTTTCAGGGAAAGTATAAATATTCACCCTGTTTTCATCTACCTTTAATTCCATGGCAATGAGGATTCGCTTTTCTTCAGCATCAGCTCCCCAAAGGACAAGCTTTGTCTTCATCTTGTAAACGTTATGGTTTCGTAATACGTAAAAAATTCAATTCTGTAAGCACCAACCAGATTTATTCCGGATGATTATTTTTTCACTTCTCTTTACTGTGTAGTTATCATTTGGTTACAAAATACTTCTTTTTTTTTGAACAAAAAGTATGGAATCATCTTAAGCTGACACCGTTTTGCCTACCAAATGATTTTCTACAAGGTATTCTGCAATTTGAATAGCATTTGTTGCTGCTCCTTTTCTAAGGTTATCTGCAACAATCCACATATTCAAAGTATTAGGTTGCGTTTCATCTCTGCGCAATCTTCCAACAAAAACATCGTCCTTGTCATGAGCATGAATCAATGGCATCGGATATTGATTTTTGGATGGATCATCCAACAAGGTAACACCCGGAGCATTGGTTAATAATTGCTTCACGTCCTGAAGGGTGAAGTCATTTGAAAATTCTACATTCACTGATTCTGAATGGCCACCCATAACCGGGATTCTCACTGCAGTTGCCGTCACCTGGATCTTATCATCCTGCATAATCTTTTTGGTCTCAAGGACCATTTTCATTTCTTCTTTTGTATATCCGTTATCCAAAAAGACGTCAATATGTGGCAATACATTTAAGTCGATTGGATAGGGATATGCCATTTCACCTTCTTTACCTGCTCGTTCATTCATCATCTGATCAACCGCTTTTTTACCGGTACCTGTTACAGATTGATACGTAGAAACCACTATCCGCTTGATTCCGTATTTTTTATGCAAAGGAGCCAGCGCTACTACCATCTGAATGGTAGAACAATTTGGATTTGCGATAATTTTATCTTCAGGCGTAAGTATATCAGCATTGATTTCAGGAACCACCAATTTTTTGGAAGGATCCATCCTCCAGGCAGAGGAATTGTCGATGACTGTGGTACCAACTTCAGCAAATTTTGGTGCCCATTCTAAAGAAACAGAACCACCTGCAGAGAAAATAGCAATATCGGGAGCCAGTTCGACCGCTTGGGTCAAACCGATAATACTGTATTCTTTTCCTTTGAAAGTTACCATTTTTCCGGCAGAGCGATCAGAGGCAACCGGAAAGAATTCGCTGACCGGAAAATTTCTTTCTTCCAGAGCCTTCATCATGACTGTACCAACCAATCCGGTGGCACCAACAACAGCAACGCGCATAATTTCAGTTTTAAGGTCAAAATTTGCTGCAAAGATACGTGGAGAGGCTAAAATATACAGGATTTCCAATGCATTCTTTTTTTATAATATTTAATTCAATTTTTATAAAATAAGTCAGGTTTCTAAAAAAGAGATACGTTTGGAAATAGCAGAAGAATACTGCATTTTTGATGCATTAATCAACGGATAATCCAAGCTTTAAAAATGGCTAAAACACCATCCTTAAAACTTTTCAGGCTCATTAAGTCGCTTTCACCGACCGAGCGACGCTATTTTAAATTGAAGGTCAACCCTACCGGCGACAGGAGTAACAAGTACACTACCTTGTTCGATGAGATATACCAACAAGAAGAGTTTGATGATGAAGCACTTCAACAAATTGTTTATCCGAATGAAAAAATAGAAAGCCGAAAATTCTCTGAATTGAAAGCTTACCTCTATGATTCGATTTTGAATTCGTTACAATCTTATGATGAAAAATCAAGCATAGAATACAGACTCAAAGGATACCTTTTGGATATTAAAGTTTTATTCAAAAGAACTCTTTATCCGGAATGTGAAAATCAAATTGCAAAAGCCAAAAAAATGGCTACTGATTTTGAAGAATTCACCAGCCTTCTTGAATTGTTGCGTTGGGAAAAGGAATTGGCCTATGCAAGAACAGACATTCAGTTTTTAGATACCGAACTTGGAAGAATCCGAGAGGAGGAAAAAGAGGCGCTCAGACAACTTGAAATCCAAACGGAATTGAGAAATCTCTTCCTTCGATTATTGGTTGAATTAAGAAAAGATGTTTCCCGAAGCAAGGAACAGCTCAAAAGGCTTAAAGTCCTTTCTGACCACGCTTACCTTAATAAGGAGCCGGAAAATATTGGCTTTTGGGCCAGGGTTTACAGGCTGCGATTCATTTCACTTTATTATTTTTCCATTTCAGACCTTGAGAATTTTTACAACAGTAGCAAAAAGCTGGTAGAAACTTTTGAAGACAAACCTGATTTTCTGAAGGAAGATGTGAGCGAATACATTTCATCCATCAACAACCACGTAATCAGTTGTGGAAACCTAAACAAGTTGGATGAAGTAAGGGAAAACCTTGAAAAACTGAAGCAGGTAAAACCAATCACCGGAGATGACCAGTTAAAAATCCACAGACAATATTATATGAATATGTTTCGCCTTTGCATCGAAACAGGTGATTTTGAAAAGGGCTTGAATGAATTGAAAAATCACCAACGGGAGGTTGACAAATTTGAAAAAGCAGCCTTTGAAAAAGGCAATTTTTATTTTCAGTACTTCACCATCTATTTTGCCAACGAAGAATACGAGCAGGCATTGGATTATCTGAATCAATGGTTGAACATGTCCAAAAATGTTGAAAGGCAAGATCTACAGGCCCTGGCCCGGGTAATCAATTTAATTATTCATTTTGAAATGAAAAACTATGTGCTATTGCACTCTCTGGTTAGATCTGCAAAAAGATATCTGACCAAAGAGAAACGGATTTATAAATTTGAAAAGCACATTATGGATTTCCTTGGAGGAATTGATGAGATAACTGGCAGAAGGGAACGAAAAGAAGGTTTTGAAAAACTAAAAAACCAACTCCAGGCACTAAAGGCCGAGCCGGTAGAATCAAATATGATGCGCTATTTTGATTTTATGTCCTGGGTGGAATCGAAATTAATTGGAAAATCCTTTTCGGAGGTTGTAGCTGACAACTTCCAAAAAAGATCCAATTAATGAATTGACTTATTATCGCTTTATAATTCTCACGGTGAGGTCAGACTCACCTCTTACCTTACCATCAATTAAATTTCCATCCAATCGAACATCTACATCATCCCAGATAGAAACGATGGTGGTACGACCAGGTCTTCTAACCCTGGTATGTCCTCCTTTAATTTGCTTCTTGTCTTTATTTGCGATGGAAGCATTTTCAAATTTGTCGAGCGTACTAAATTTTTTCATCATAACTGTTATTTTAAGAAATGCTTTTGGACAGGATAAATGTAATACATCTTTAATAGTGATAAAGAACTAAATTTTAACTTTTGTCAGGTTTCAAGATTTTTGTTTTTCAACTCATCCCAATCCGTTGATAAAATACAATCCAGAAGCTATGGTTCCAAGTTTCGACTTGTTCTTTGCCTGGGATTTGTCATCCAAACAGCATAATATCTTTCATTTCGGCAGGAAGTTTTTCGTGTTTGGACTAAACCATCTAAAATCTTGTCAGTTTTTCAATATGAAATTTCAGTGCTAAACTTGGGTCAGATTTGAAAAAAGGCACGAAAATTGAAATATTAATAATAATCTTAATTTGTATTTTTTCTGCGCTCAAAAAGCATTGACATTCAATCGATTAACAGGTCATTAACATAATTTGAGCAGCTGTTAACAGCAAAGAAGTCCTTATAAAACATATTTTTGTGGCGTTTTGCGCCTGTTATGCAATAAATTAATAAAATCAGTCCAAAATCAATCTTAAAATGATGAATCGCATTAAGACACTTTTTCTAGCGCTTTTAGCAGTTGCATTCCTTGCATCTTGCAACGAAGACAATGCTGCAAAAGAAGATGCAGCAAACAACCTTGAAAACCCAACAGCAGCCAATGCTACTGCACCTGAAGGAGCAGTGACTGAAGCTGCAAATCAAGCTCCAACCGGACCAACTACAACTCTTCAGTTTGCAGAAACTGAATTCGAATTCGGTACTGTTGATGAGGGTGAAATTGTAACCCACACTTTCAAATTCACCAACACTGGTAATGAGCCTTTGATCATCAGCAATGCAAAAGGTAGCTGTGGTTGTACTGTTCCAAAATGGCCAAGAGAGCCAATCGCTCCAGGTGGAGAAGGTGAAGTTGCTGTAGAATTTAACAGCAAAGGTAAAAAGGGAGCACGTACTCAAAAAGTAACCCTTACTGCTAATACCAACCCTCCTCAGTCTTTCCTTACTTTGAAAGGAAATGTTACTCCTGCTGAAGGTGGTGCTACTGCTCAGTAATTGAGTTGGAAGCATTAGCAATCAAACAAAATATTTCGAAGGTGATGTCTTTAGGGGCATCACCTTTGTTATTTTAGCGCTATACATTTTCTTTGCACCAGGATTCACCAGAATACGAACCATACGAATGAACAATTACCTGTCTCTTATAAAATTTAGCCATACCATTTTTGCACTGCCATTTGCATTGCTTGGCTTCTTCCTGGCAACCAACCTTCCTGGAATAGAATTTTCCTGGCTGAATCTTATATTGGTTTTATTGTGCATGGTCTTTGCCAGAAGCGCTGCCATGGCTTTCAATCGTTACCTTGATAGAGACATTGACAGTAAAAACCCCAGGACCGCTACCAGGGAAATTCCGGCTGGGATTATCAGTCCTAAATCAGCACTGACTTTTGTTGTTTTAAATTGTGTAGGATTTGTCATCACCACCTGGTTTTTGAATCCTTTGTGTTTTTACCTTTCACCGGTTGCCTTGTTGGTTGTACTTGGATACAGTTATACTAAGCGGTTTACCTGGCTTTGTCATTTCGTTCTTGGTTTGGGATTGTCACTGGCTCCGATAGGGGCATACCTTGCCGCCGGAGGTCAATTTGATTTGATTCCCATTCTTTTATCGCTGGTTGTTTTATTTTGGGTAGGCGGGTTCGATGTGATTTATGCTTTACAAGACGAACAATTTGACCAAAGCAATGCATTATATTCCGTGCCTTCAATTTTTGGAAAAAAAACAGGATTAAGAATTTCAGAAATCAGTCATATACTCTCTGCCGGATTCCTAATCTGGTCTGCATTTTTAATGGCAGAGACATATCCGGGACTGAGTTGGTTATACATAGCTGCTGTTGTAGTTTTCTTGTCACTGCTAACTTATCAACACCTAATTGTTAAACCAGATGATCTTAGCAAAGTCAACGTAGCATTTTTCACTACCAATGGCATTGCCTCTGTAATTTTTGCCAGCTTGGTTATTCTAGATTTTTATTTTTAAAAAGAAAGCAAATCTCCTTTCTTTACCTGAATTTCATTTGGCAATTGAGAACATTTAGCCCTGATTCCAAAATTAACTTCGCCATTTTCTTTGCGATAATCTGAAAGCACATTCAAAATTTTAAGGGATTCATCCCCGGTCTCCTGCTCTATATTTACCACTTTGCATCTTGCGCATAACTTGGTTTTTTGGATAGGCAAATCACCAATATTGAATTTAGTCCAGCTGTCTTCCTCATAGGGCTTTTGTGTTTCTATGACCAGATTAGGTCTAAATCTATTCATTCTTACTTTAGAGTCAATCCTTGAATTCAATTCATCTAAAGACGCAGTACCTACAATCAAAAATGGTTGTGAATCAGCAAATGAAACAAGCTTTTTACTCTCAAATCGCTGATGAATTCTTTCTGCTCCATCAGGCTGTCTAACCAGCTTACAATTTAGTTTAAGAGCATTTGAGAACCATTCATCAGCTTCTTTTGAAACTTCAAACCCTACCGTATCATCACTCCAAACAGTTACTTTTTGCAAAGACTCTGACTGGTTATAATCTGCAGGTTCTATCAGATCCGCCTGCTCACCTCTTAAGTCCGAAATTATCAGTTTTCCCTTTTCAATTCTTGCCTGAAGTCTGCACATCATAGGAATTTTCCTTTGGGTTAGAAACTTTCCATTCTCATCCAAAAGCATCCATTTTCTATCGTAAGCCAGGCCTTCCGGCCTTACCGGCCATGCGTCTGCTTCAAACCCAAGCAAGGATTTTACAGGATAGATAAAAATTCCGAACAGTTTATTCATATAGAAAATTTTTCATATTAATATTTTTAAATATATAATTGGCATGGTTTTCGGAATGATTAGGAAAAGTAATAACGTAAAGTTTTTTGTAATTCAAAACTTTACATGTGGTCGAAATTTTTAATTCGACTTTAGGAAAATCAATTCCAAAACCAAGCAATCCCATGAATAAGCGAATAATCATCGCATTTGGACTTTTTATTTTCTTTTTCCTGCCTGTGGCGCAGGAGGGCTTATTTGCAAAGGGTCATTTTTCAAAAAATGATTTCTTTATGCCTCCGCCGCCTGGTGATACCATTATTTTAGATACTGTATCTATTGTTGCAGGAGAAATTGTTACCAGATGTTTAGACACTACTAATTTAACCGGTCCTGTCGACACCATGTACAATGCCTGTCCAAATAATGGATTGGGTCCTGTAACTTTTGCAATTATTGGGCAAACGAGATGTGTAAAATACCAGGGTCTTTCCTGCGGAACTGATACAGCATGCATTGTAATGTGCGATACTTTTGGGGTTTGTGACACCACAACCTTAATAGTTACCGCTTTTGACCCCAATTGCTTACCATCAAAGAGTTATTATTACGATACCATCTTTGTCAATACTTCAAGAGATGTTTCCATCGATTTGAGTGAATTGAGTGGAAATCCGATTTCCATGATCAATGATTGTCCGGGAAGCAGTGGAAATGAAATCATTTTCACCTTGGACGATCTCAATTACCGAGTGAATTACACTGCAGTTGAAGTAGGAACGGACACAGCCTGTATAGTAGTAACTGACGACAGAGGATTTTCAGATTCAACTTGCGTTATTATTACCGGAAAGGTACCTCTGACGGAAGTAATTTGTGATACAATAGAAATCAATACAAGCAAGGTATATTGCCCTGATTTGGATGAATTGGATGGACAGGTATCTTCCATTGAAAATATTTGCCCACAAAATTCAGGCAACAATGTAGTCTTCACCGTTAATTCCGTAACTTTATGCATAAATGCTGAAGGCATTGAATTAGGCACAGACTCCGCTTGTATTATTTTGTGTAATAATGAGGATGTTTGTGATACCACGATATATAAAATTACCGTTGTACCCTCCTCTGATTCAATGCTCCCCCCACCCATTGCAGTCAATGATACCGTCAAGACGAATGAAAATGAGTCTATTGGCATCAATGTGCTTGGAAACGACACCATTCCTGGTGGTCCGATCAGCCTTGATATCCTTGAAAACCCCCTGCATGGTTTTGTAAACGTTAATGTTGATTTTACTATCACCTATATTCCTAACAATGACTTCTGCGGACAAGATAGTTTTGTTTATGAAGTATGTAATGATGTCGGATGTGATACAGCCACAGTTTTTGTGGAAGTCATGTGTGCCTCTGACACCTTTACGATTTACAATGGTTTTTCTCCTGATGGTGATGGTGAAAATGACACTTTCGTAATCAACGGCATAGAAGATTACCCTGATAATCTCGTGCGTGTTTACAATCGCTGGGGCAACCTGGTATTTGAAAAAAAGGGTTACCGTGGAACCTGGGATGGCACCTGGGAAGGTAAAGATTTACCGGACGGAACCTATTATTACCTGATTGATTTGGGTGACGGACAGCTTTTTAGTGGTTTCCTACAAATCAATAGGTAACATATTAATTAAAAGTAGCACAGTATTTGTAAAAACTAATTGAGATTCTTTTGGATATGAAAAAGATTCAGATTAAAAACTTTATTATGAGAAATACTGCCAGCATGGTGGTGCTTTTCTTCCTACTAGGAAGTACCAGTTTGCTAAAAGCGCAGCAAGATCCTATGTTTACCAAGTACATGTTTAACAGCTTGGTGTACAATCCTGCATACGCGGGTTCCAATGAGCACATGGCCATTGCGGCTTTGCTAAGAACCCAATGGGTGGGAATCGAGGGAGCTCCACAGACTCAAACGCTAACTTTACATACTCCCCTTAGAAATGATCGTGTTGGTATAGGTGGATCTATCATTAATGATAAAATCGGACCTACTCAAACCGTTGGTTTCAATTTGGCATATGCCTACCGAATTCCTATTGGAAAAGGTAGAATCGCCATAGGACTTCAGGGTGGAGTGGAAAATTACCAGGCAGACTGGACAGTGCTTGATTTGGAAGATCCAAACGATAATTCATTTAACATGAATCAAAATCGTTGGTTACCAAACTTTGGTGCCGGTATCTATTATTCTACCAATAGATTCTACGCCGGATTTTCAAGTCCACATTTGATTGAATATGATCTAAGAGAAAACATTCAATCTAATATTTATGCCAGACAGGCAAGACATTATTACTTCTCCATCGGTGGTGCAATTCCTTTACAAGGAGACGCCTTGGTTTTCAAACCATCAGCATTGATAAAAAATGTAGGTTTGTTTGCCCAGGCAGAGAAGATGAACCAGTTTAAAAATATCGGTGCACCTACCGAATTTGATATCGACCTATCATTATTATTTCAACAAACTCTCTGGGTGGGACTTTCATTCCGTTCTGCTATTGAGTTTGAAAACAGCTCTTATGATTCTGGTGACATTTGGGTTTCATGGTTTATGCCAAGCGGACTTCGTATTGGTGCAGCGTATGACTACCCAATCAACGAATTAAACAATGTTACCAATGGATCTTTTGAGTTGATGGTAGGATACGAGTTCAACTACCGCACGAAGAAGATAGTTACCCCGAGATACTTCTAAGAAATTTACAGGACTTAAAGCATACTAATTTAGGCAGCACTGACTGTCATTTTGAATCCAATTCCAAAAGCAACTATCTACAATAAAATGGATATGACTTCCAGGAAAATTTTACTCCCAATATTATTCTTGGCCATAGCAGTGACGAGTGGTTTTGCCCAGGCTGGCAAACTGAAATATGCCAAGAAGTTAATGGATGAATTAAATTACACAGAAGCCATTGCTACTTACAATATGATTCTTGAAAAAGATGACGTAGCAGAGGCAAAAATAAACATAGCAGAATGCTATCGTAAAATCGGTGACTCCGGAAATGCAGAATTCTGGTATGGCCAGGTAGTAAGACTGCCTGAAGCAGAACCCATTACAAAATTGTATTACGGCCAAATGCTTCAGCGCAATGGGAAATGTGAAATCGCCCGCGAATGGTACAACCAGTACATTGAAATGGTACCGGACGACCTGCGTGGTCAATACCTTGCCAGAGCTTGCGATTATGAGCAGGAATTAATGAGTAAAAATGCCGGAATTTTTGAAATCAAACATTTGGATTTCAATTCAGACCTGGATGATATGACTCCAAATTACTGGAACGGCACAGTAGTATTTGCTTCAGACAGAGATATGGGTGCAGCTGTTAAAAGAGAGCACACCTGGACTGGTCACCCTTTCCTTGAATTGTATTATGTTGAATACAAAGAGATGAAAGCCAGTGAGGATGGAACCTGCGGTGAGTTGGTGTATGCACGTCCGGAAAAATTCAATAAAAAAATTAATTCGAAATACCATGATGCTGCCATTACCTTCCCTATGAATGGCAAAGAGATTTATTTCACCAGAAATAACCTGAACGATGGAAAAGTTGGGAAGGACGATGAAGGCATTATTCGACTAAAAGTATATTCTGCAAAAGACCTGGGAGAAGGAAATTTTGGTGACCTTGAAAGTCTTCCTTTCAACAGTGATGAATATTCTGTAACCCACCCTGCCCTATCGCCTGATGGAAATACACTTTATTTTGCATCAGATATGCCAGGTGGATTTGGTGGAATGGATCTTTATCTTTCTAAAAAAGAAAGTGGAAGATGGGGCCCACCAGAAAATCTAGGTCCACAAGTGAATACCGAAGGAAACGAAGTATTTCCATTTGTCGACCAAACCAACAGATTGTATTTCTCTTCTGATGGACTAATTGGATTGGGAGGTTTAGATATCTACTACACCAAAGAAAAGGCACCCGCAGAATGGTCAATGCCAGAGAATTTGGGTTATCCAATCAATACAGTTTCTGATGATTTTTCAATCATCTTCAATAAAGAAGGAACTTGTGGATATTTTACATCAGACAGAACAGGTGGTGTTGGAGGAGACGATTTGTACAGCTTCAGAAAAACCGCAGCTCCGGTGGACATCCTTGTTTACAATGAGTCAACTGGTGAGCCTATCGAAGGAGCAATGGTTTATGACGAATGTACCGGTAGAACTTTGGTAACAGGTGTAGACGGTATGGTTACCATTGATATGAAATTGAATACCTGCTGTAATTTCAAAGCAAGTGCAGAAGGATTTAGAGATAACGAAAAGGAAGAATGTACCAAAAATCTGGATTTGGGAGAAAATCTAAAAGTTGAAATCCCACTTACGCCGGATATGGAATTCCTAATCGAAGGAATTGTATTTGACGACGGTACCGGACTTCCTATGGCAGACGCTGATGTAAAACTAACAAACGATTGTGGTGCAGAAGACCAAATGGTTACCACAGACGAGACCGGAAGATTTTCATTCAGATTGGATAAAAACTGTTGTTTCAAAGTTAAAGGTACCAAAGAAAGGTATTTGGCAGATATGGCTGAAAATCTTTGCACCAGAGGATTGGAGCAAACGGAAACCTTTAATGTGAAATTATTTTTACAGCCAACCATCTATACTCCTACCAAACCTGACTTAGCTGACAATAGCAATGACAAAGGCGGAAATGACAAAGGTGGAAACGCTGGCAACGGAAACAATAATACTACTGATGAACCAACTCAAACTGCCCCAGATTACAATGTCTATCGCAGTGATAAGGATGGGTTATTCTACCTACAAGAAACAGGAGAATTGGCAGATGGTGAAGTAAACGGCAAAACTTATGAAAAGGGAATTTTGGTTGATGCAGGTGAAAACCCGGATGCATTTGACCAGGGTCCTACTGAAGTTGCCCCAGGAGAACCTATCGCCTATTTGTTACACATCTATTATGACTTTGACCAGTCTTACATTAGAGAAGATGCAAAGCCTGAGGTTGAAAAACTTCTGAAAACGTTGGTGGAAAATCCTGAAATCATTGTAGAGATTGGTTCTCATACTGACTCCAGAGGTTCTAAAAACTACAACAAGCGTCTATCACAAAGAAGAGCAGATGCTGTGGTTCGCTACCTATTGAAAAATGGAGTAGAAAGAGACAGATTATTACCAGTTGGATATGGTGAGTCAAAAACAGTAAACAACTGTAAGGATTTCATTCCATGTTCTGAAAGAGATCACCAGTTGAATCGTAGAACCGAATTCAGAATTGTAGGATGTAAAGGTTGTGTAGATAAAGATTCTGAGTTAATCTCAAAACCAAATGAAAATGTAAAAGTGGACGAATGTAAAGGTTGTCCATTCTAAGATACATCTATCTGAGAATTTCACATACTAATGAAACCCAAAGCGGTGCCGATTCGGTGCCGCTTTTTTTTATGCTCGGTGGCTCGGTGGCTCGGTGGCTCGGTGGCTCGGTGGCTCGGTGGCTCGGTGGCTCGGTGGCTCGGTGGCTCGGTGGCTCGGTGGCTCGGTGGCTCGGTGGCTCGGTGGCTCGGTGGCTCGGTGGCTCGGTGGCTCGGTGGCTCGGTGGCTCGGTGGCTCGGTGGCTCGGTGGCTCGGTGGCTCGGTGGCTCGGTGTATACCCGCAAATTTTTTTTGACTTTCTTGGTTCACTGAAAGTGGGATTTTTTTCAATTTATGGATAAAGCACCAACAACATGGTAGGTCAAGGGCATGCCCTTGACCTACCATCTCTTTGATTACCAATGATTTAATTAAAAAATGAAAATTAAAATAAAACCCGATCCTTCGAGCCAACGAGATACGAGTTAACGAGTCACGAGCAAACGAGATACGAGCAAACGAGTACCGAATACCGTATACCGCAAAAAAAAGACCGCAAAAGACATCCTCCCCCGGACGTTTTTGCGGTCAGTACCCAGAACATACATGAGAAAAAACTATATTTCTTTGGCTTTTGGGGCTTTTAATTTAAGGTTAGGTGATTTCTTAATTTCAATATTTACTTCTCATTCTCAGTTTGGGAAATCAATCTTTCAATATTTAGATCCAAGAGATTTGAACTCCAAACCGGCACTACTTGGGGGCTGAAAGAGGCCACTTAAGCCTCATCCAATAAATCCAAATGGTATTTTTCAATGGTTTGAATTAGCTTTTGAGCGTATTCCTTATCTGTTGCATAACCCAGAGACTTCAATCCTTTCGCCCAGGCTTTGTAATCATTCTTATTTTCCAGCAAGGATGCATAACGTCCACCGGCTATCATTTCAGAATGTGCTCTCCAACTCTCCCAGGCACTTTTGTATTTTCTAAAAAAGTCTTTGTGGGAATCATCGCCATAATTACTGCAATGGCCTGCTTTGCAATCTTTCAAGAAACACTTAATGCCGAAATGATTGTTGTTGTTTGTACTCAAGGGGCTTTCACCTTTTGCACTTTCCAGTAAACCCTGAGCCATTTTTATACTGGCCGGGATACCAAATTTGTGCATTTCAGAAATAGCGACCTTCGAAAATCTGCGTATATAAGCTTTTGCTTTCTTATCATCAATATTGTCAGAAGCAAGGTTAGCAAATGGTCCACTGGTGCCGTCAGATAACCTTTCTTTTTTATCTTTCATCGGTGAAGGGAAGGAAGCCGCGAATAATGCATCATTACTTTCTTCAGAATTTTCTTTCTGTTCTCCGCCAATCAAAACCTGGTTTTCTTTATTAGATTCGTTGCCTCCGAAATGTCCCCAAAAGAAAATAATTGCAACCAAGGACAACATACCGACTTTGAAAACCGGCAATGGAAGCGAATCCATTGGTCTCCAAATAACATGTACAAACAAATATCTCAATGCAACAAAAAGTTGCACCATACCATTCCATAGATTTAACAAGAAGCTACCCTCTTCATCAATATCTGCACTCAATTCTCTGGATTGATTTACAGACCATTCCATTTGATGACGATCTCTGAAAACCATTAATGGCTGAAGATTGGAACCTGAATCTTGAAAACCTTTTGATTGACTTGTTTTCATTTTTTGAAGATTTTTGGTAGCTTTATGCCGTTTATTAAAACAATTTTGTTTGCCTTTCATTCAATTGTGACACAAATTAAAACAAAAAGTTTTAAACAAACAACACATTAAAACAAATTTTTATAAAAAACATGGGAGCATTTTCAGAAAACATTGTAAATCAGCAGTTTAAAAAAGTATTTGACGAACTGGAAAATTCAAACAGAATCAAAGGAAAGTCAGATATTGCCAAGAAACTTGGTACTTATAACCATGTTATCAACTCCATTTTAAAAGGAGATAGAAACATAACCGTCGATCAACTTTCCCAACTTTGTCATCTGTATGGAGTAAATTCAAACTTTTTGTTTGGCCTGAGTGATGATATGTTCCTGATGTCCCATCCTGCCAATCAAAATCTTAAAACCGTACAAGGCACTGAATTAAGCATAGTCGGAAGAAGCAATATAAAATTGGTTCCCAATCTGGCCAGAGCAGGAGATGCGCTTGGCTTGGACAATAAAGAAAATGTAGATGATTTCCCCCGATTTTCAGTACCGGGAATGTCGGGTGACCTTTGGGCCTTTAGAATCGATGGGGACAGTATGCTACCAACAATCACCAATGGAGATATTGTGGTTTGTGAGAAACTAGAATCAAGTGAACCGATCCGCGATAACCAGGTATATGTTATTGTGAGTGATGTAGTGGTTGCTAAACGTGTTCAACAGATAAAAGATGGAAATCAAATTTCCAGTCTACGCCTCATTAGTGATAATAGTGATGTTTACAAACCTTATGAAATTGACCTGCATGAAATCAGGCACCTCTTGCGAGTCAAATGTAGATTGACCAATCATGCAATTGCCTAACAAAAAATCCGCTCATCTTCTGAGCGGATTTTTTGTTGAGGTTGAATCCTTCACGACCAATGATTCACAATTCAAACTTGATTTAATGCAAAAGTGTTTGGATTTTTACCGACTAAAAAAATTATCACAATGAAAAACCTATACCTTTCTTTACTTTTTTTGTTCTCTCTTTTGAGCCTTGAGGCTCAGACAACCAAATATCCATTACTTGAGCATTTTACAAATAGCCGATGTGGAATTTGCGCTTCGAGAAATCCTGCATTTTATTCCACCTTGTCTAATTATGAAGGAAAAGTACATCATATAGCCATTCATCCATCCGTCCCTTACACTTCATGCGTTTTTTACCAGGCTAATAAGGAGGACAATGATGCACGAAAAGATTATTATGCTGTATTCGGCACTCCACAAGTTTTTGTAAATGGTACCAGAACTTCAGGAAGTCAATTAATTACGACTGCACAACTGGATAGTGAGTTGACAGAGATGAGTAACCTGGGTATCCAGGTGACTGAAACCAATACGGGTGGAAATAAAGTTGATATTGAAGTATTTTCTATGGGCACGCCTCCAAGCGGAAATTTGAGGATCTTTGCTGCTCTGGTTGAAAAGAAAGTAAACTACCAGGCTCCTAACGGCGAAAATGTGCACCACGATGTTTTAAGAAAATTCCTTACTTCAAATGAAGGAGATGCATTTACGCCGGCCGCAGATGGTGGTAAAGTTGACTTAAGCTTCAATTACACCATTGAGTCCGGATGGATGGCTTCTGAAATGTATGTTCTTGTTTGGGTACAGGATTGGGACACCAAAGAAGTATTCAACTCAGGTACCAAATTCAATGAAAGAATTTCATCTGTCAATGAACTTGATTTCGATGCCATTTCTATCTCCCCAAATCCGGCATCTGATTTCATTCAAATCAATACCGGAAAAATCACCCTTCAATCAGTTCAGATGACAGACCTAAACGGAAGAGTGCTTAAACAAATAGACGGAATCAATTCCATAGGAAATTACACTTTGCATCTTAACGATGTTTCAAAAGGAATTTATTTACTTCGCGCCGAAACTTCAGAAGGAGTGAAAGTTGAAAAGGTGGTACTAGGTGCTGGGTACTAGGTGCTGGGCGCTAGGTGCTAGGTACTGGGCGCTAGGTACTAGGTACTAGGTGCTGGATACTGGAGTTTAAGAAAAAATAAATCGGCCAAAAGCCAATGGCAAATGGCCAATAGCCAACAGCCAACACACCCAGACCATACAGCAATTATCATAAAAACCTGATTGTTGTAATGGAACGTGCTACAAGATTTTTGAAGGGACGCGGGGCCCAAATTAACCCCGCAAACAGATTTCATAATTGGATTTATGACGACCAACCGGTCGATTGGGATATAGCTGAGGAAGAGAATCCTCAGCTTAAAACTCAATTCATTGAGGTATATCCTAAAACCATAATCAATAAGGTTGAGAGTCCTGACCTGCCTTTTTCATACAGCCTGAATGCATACCAGGGCTGTGAACATGGCTGTATCTATTGTTATGCAAGAACGACACACCAATACTGGGGATACAGTGCGGGCTTGGACTTTGAGCAAAAGATTATGGTGAAAAAAAATGCTCCATCCTTATTGGAACATACTTTAAAAAAGAAAACATGGAAGGCGCATACCATAATGCTTTCCGGAAATACAGACTGCTACCAACCTGCTGAAAAACAATTTGAGATTACCCGTCAACTTCTTGAAGTATTTTGGAAATATCGCCACCCGGTAGGTTTGATTACCAAAAATAGTCTCATACTTCGCGACTTGGATGTTTTAGAAAAACTAGCTGCAAATGGTTTGGTTCATGTCGCCATATCGGTAACTACTTTGCAAGATGAGTTAAGAAAATTCATGGAACCTAGAACTGCGACGGCTCTCAACCGTTTAAAAGTAATTAAAACACTAAGCGAACGAGGCATTCCGGTTTTTGCCATGCTGGCACCTATTGTTCCAGGCTTAAATGACCATGAGGTTTTTGATTTAACTAAAGCTACCGCCCAGGCGGGAGCACTGGATTGCACCTTTCAAATTGTGCGATTGAATGGAGAAATAGGTGAAATTTTTGAAGACTGGCTTGGTAAAACCTATCCTGACAGAAAAGAAAAAGTTCTAAATAAGATTAAGGACTGTCATGGAGGTGAATTATCTGATTCCAGATTTTCTGTAAGAATGAAGGGTGAAGGTAAAATTGCTGAGTCCATTGCAGCACAATTCAATCTGGCAAAAAGAATTTATTACAAAGACAGGAAAATGCCATCGTACAACTTAGCTTTGCACAAGCAATTTAAAAACGGACAATTAAGTCTGTTTTAAAAAAAGCGTATTAAAAAAGAATTGATGAAAGTTGATATACTGGCATTTGGTGCCCACCCCGATGACGTTGAATTATCTTGTAGCGGAACTTTATTGAAACATATTGCAGAAGGCAAAACAGTTGGCCTGGTAGATCTTACTAAAGGAGAACTGGGCACACGTGGTAGTGCAGCTTTAAGAAAAGAAGAAGCAGAAAAAGCAAGACAGCTAATGGGCGCCTTGTTCAGAGAACAATTAGATATGCCTGATGGCTTTTTTATTTATAGTCAGGAAAATATTTTAAAAGTCGTTAAAGCGATTAGGGCACACCAACCTGAGATTGTACTCGCAAATTCACTGGATGACAGGCATCCCGATCATGGAAAAGGTGCAAAAATTGTTGCAGATGCTTGTTTTTATGCAGGTCTGGCCAAAATTGAAACATTCGACGAGGATGGCAATCCTCAAAAACATCATCGACCTAAGAATTGCTTTCACTACATTCAGGATAGAAACCTTGAACCGGATTTTGTGGTAGACATCACTGAATTCATGGATAAAAAAATTGAACTGGTAAAAGCCTTTGGAAGCCAATTTTACAATCCGGATGACCCTACTTATAAAAAGGAATTAGAGACCCCAATTTCAGGCAAAGATTTTATGTTTTTCCTAAAAGCCAAAGCAGCTTCTTACGGAAGGGTAGCAAATTTCACTTACGCAGAAGGGTTTAATACCAGTAGAACACCCGGTGTAAAAAATCTTTTTGACCTGGTTTAATTGTTGTTTTCTACTATTGGTAAAATAGAAGGGTTTTTAAAAGACTCAATTGCTTCAAGGATGAAAGGATCGTCTGATGAAAGCACCTGAAACAATGCATTTTCATCAAAAAGGTGTTTAGCCAATCTGGCCTTTAAGTATTTCTTAACCGGCTTTTCTATCTTGGCTAGCGTCTTTTTGGAAGGCTTAATATCTGCTGCTGCAGCAAAAGCAAGAAACTCCTGATAAAGGCTTTCTGGAATATTGAAATTTTCCATAAAGTCTTCCACAGAATTGTATTTTAAAATCGCTCGATTTGCTTCATAGTATTTAAAAATAAAAGGAGCAGATTCTTGTCTTAGGTTCAGGTAATCTTCATTATAAACAATTGTATCAAGGGGAACAAAAACGTCGGGAGAAATCCCACCACCACCATATACAATTCTTCCACCGGCTGTATAAAACTTGGTTGTATCTGCCAATGCAGGTGCCTCACCTGTTTGCAACTCACCGGATTTTAGACGTGCATGAAAATCGTCTTCATAAATTTCCTCGTCGGTATAATCTCGTTGAATGCATCTACCCGAAGGAGTGTAATACCTCGCTACCGTCAACCTCAATGCGGAACCATCACTCAATTTATATTGCTCTTGTACCAAACCTTTACCAAAGGAACGTCTTCCAATAATGGTTCCTCTATCCCAATCCTGAATAGCTCCTGCTAAAATCTCGGAAGCTGAAGCTGAGCCTTCGTCCACCAATACTGCGATCTTTTCAATATCAAAAAAGTTTCCTCCGGAAGTTTCATAATCTGATCTGCGAACATTTCTTCCTTCAGTATAAACCAATAATTTTCCTCTTTTATCAAAAAGCTGACTTAAAATACTGGTAGCCTCCTGGAGGTAACCACCTGGATTTTGACGAAGGTCTATTATTAGGTTTTTTGCTTCATTTTCCTCTACCAAATCTTCCATAGATTTCATGAAATCTTCATAGGTGGTAGCTGAAAAACGATTGATTTTAATGAAGCCTGTTTTCTCATTTACCATGAAATGAGCATCCACACTATTGGTTGGTATCTTATCTCTGGTTACTGTAACTTTTTTAATTTTTTCCTCCCCGCCTCTGAGAATTCCAAGGGTAACTTTGGTTCCTTTTTCGCCGCGCAGAAATTCTACAATCTCATCAGAATTAAGATTTTTTCCTGCAATAATTGAATCTTCTACCTGGATGATTTTATCACCGGTAATGATGCCGGCGATTTCTGAAGGGCCACCAGTTAAGGGAGAAACCACTACAATGGTATCATCCAATAACATAAATTCGATTCCAATTCCATCAAAATTTCCTTGTAATTGCTCGTTGACAGATCTTAGCTCTTCTTTTGTTATGTAGGAAGAATGAGGGTCCAATTGACGGAGCACTTCTTCAATGGCAGTTTTTACAAGCTCATCCCCTTCTACATCTTCCACATATTTGGCATCGATGTACCGAACCAATTCTTCCATACGTCCATAACCTAAGCTGGAACCGTTTTCAGTTGGTTCTTCTTTGATTACAAGAGGTTGATTTTCCTGCAATTTAAGTCCTGTAAAAATTCCGAGCACTAAGGAAACCGCTACCATGGTCGGCAGCCAAATTTGCCATCTCTTCAAATCCCGATTGTCGTCCTCTTGCATGTATCAGATTATTCTAAAAAGAGTAAAATACAAATAGCTAAACTAGGAGAAATACAAATAGTTCGCTTAAGGTATTGCAAAAATAGGCAATTTAATAAGACCTTTACCAAAAGTAAAGTTTTGTGATTGATGCTTTTATGCTAAATAAACGTTAATGGAGAACCTGGACAAGCTGGATTACAAAATCCTGGAAATATTAATGAAGAATGCAGAGCTTTCTTATAAAGAAATAAGCAGTCAACTGTTTGTGTCCCCGGGTACTGTTCATGTGAGGGTGAAAAAGATGAAGGAAATGGGCGTAATCAAAGGAACCCAGATAATGGTAGACTATGACAAACTGGGATTTGATATCGCAGCTTTCCTAGGAATTTATCTGGACAAAAGTTCTTTGTACGACGATGTCGCAACCCAGTTGACCAACATTCCTGAAGTGGTTGGGGTCCATTACACAACGGGACTTTACAATATTTTTGCAAAAATTATTTGTCGGGATACTACCCACTTAAGAGAGGTGCTTCACGATAAAATCCAAAACATTGCCGGCATTCAAAGAACTGAAACCTTCATTTCATTGCAGGAATCTATCGACCGCCCCATTCAAATTTTGGATCATTTGCCTTAAAATGAATAATTTGGAACGGATTTTAATACAATAAAAAAGAAAAAACCGTTTAAGACCTGCCTCCCCGTTTAAAAAATCGATTTACGAATGCCGACATTTAAAGGCCTCCTTTATATTTTTTCATTTTTATTTATCGTAGCAACTGCTAAAGGTCAGGGTCCAGATCCTCATATCACCGATCCCAGACCGTATACAGGATATCGACTCCATCTTTCAGGCATATCAATAGAGCAAGAGGATGAAACCGGTATTTGGTTGAGCTTTACAGCAATAAACACCGGCAAATATTCTTTTTCCACTAAGGATCCCTCTATTAAAGAAGTTTTGATTTTGAATGCTGATCTTTCTAATTCAAAATTGAACCTGACAGAAAATGATCCTTCTATAATCAATGCTCTTTTTGAAAAAAACATACAACTAGATCCTGGTGGCTTTGAAAAAATGAAAGGTATCCTGATTCCAAAAATCAAAGCCAGGAAAGTACCTGAGGTTGTTCAACAAGAAGAAGTTGACCCAGTTGAGGTGCAAAAAAAACAGGAAAAGGAAGATCCAGCTGTTTCAAAGAAATCGAAAGAAAAGGAGGAAGACATCGTATTTCAGGCTCCTGAAATAGACAGACAATCGCTGGAAGAAATTTTAGAAGAAAAGAACAGCTGCCCTGATTTGGTATTTGACACCATTAAATTAATCAAACGTTCTGATCGCTCCGCCTGGGTTGAATTTACCATCAAAAATATCGGGAAAGGTGACGCAGAGATTTACAGTTCTGAAAAAGATGATAGTGTCTTTGGCATCAGGGCATATATTTCAGGCTCTACCTTTATTTCAAAAGGTTCAGTAACAATTGGTGGCATTCAAATAAAAGACGGGATGGAAGAAAAGAGAGGAATATTGAGACCCGGTCAAAAACATACCATGCAAGTCCAGTTTGATATTAGAAAGATGACCAGATACATGCCGGTTTTAATCCTTTCGCTCGATGCTTTCTTAAAATTGAGAGAGTGTGACCGAACTAATAATACAGGCCACTTGATTTTCGAATAAAGTAAAGAAATACAAAAAGGTTCTGATACTAAGATTGCATCAGAACCTTTTGATATGATAATGGCCCGTATGAATTAAGGCCTATTATTTTTTAGTACTCATCTTCGTTAAAAAGAAAGTCATCTTTGCGGGGATAGTCCGGCCAGATCTCCTCCATGCTTTCATAAAGCTCCCCTTCGTCTTCCATCTCCTGAAGGTTTTCAATGACCTCTAACGGTGCGCCTGAACGGATAGCGTAATCTATCAATTCATCTCTCGTTGCCGGCCATGGAGCATCTTCCAGGTGATGTGCAAGTTCCAAAGTCCAATACATAAAATTAAGATTGAAAGTTAATTGAAAAAATCTTCTTGTTTTTAAACGTTTTAAAGGACAAGAAGTAACAGTACGCCAAATAGTTCAGTGATAAAAATCTTTTGGTTACCCAAATTTGGCCGCAAATGTAAAAAACAGAATTTATTGTAACAACCTAATTTTTCATTCAAAAATTACAAAAGTTGTTAATTCGATGATTTTAGGGCTTTTTTTCTTCTTGTTTCTTAATAATCACTTGACAAACATGCAATTATCAAAGATGTTGCCATAAGCATTCGATTTTTTTAATAAAGTATTTCTCTTAAAAAATCGCCCTGTAAATCAACTGATTAGACTAAAATCTTCCTTCTACTCTGATAATTCCTGCTTTTGCCTGCTGGTGCAGTCCGGTTTTGTGCTCAGCCGGAGAGATGCTTGTACAAATATTGAAATACCGGTAGGCAGATTTATAATTTTTTAAACTTTCGAAAAGAAGACCGGTTTGAAGTGCTGCATTACAGGCATAATAATATGGACTATCGCTTCCGTTTTCAATTGTTTCATTGTAATAGCGGATGGCCTCATTGGTTCGACCCATTTTATGCAGGATCCTGCCCAAGCGGTAGGTAAATTCTAATTTACTTCTTTCATTTTTAAAATCTGAAGTGGATTTCTCCAGCAAGACCTTATATGCCCGGTTGTAATAACCTCCGTCAAAAAGAAGTCTGGCTTTTACAAGGGAAACGTTAGGAGTGTATTTATTTTCAGCATCTTGTTGGGCATCTTTATCACTACCCACTACCAGATTGCCATGTTTTAATGTCTCTTTTTGAAATTCAATAAATTGAGCTTCATTTCCATTTATCAACGCATTCCAGGATAATTTCTGGTAGGCCTCTTTTATAAAATGTTTTCCTTTAAAATTCTTCAAAAAGCGGGAAAAATATATTTCAGAATCCTTATCCAATCTTCTAAGCTTGGCTAAACCCAACATAAAATCCAGATAGGGAAAATCAAAATATTCAGGACCTACGGGTCTGTTTTTCAACAATGAAATGGCTTCATCATTCCTTTCGGTTCTCATGGCAACATTGGCCAATGTAAAACAAGCCAATAAACTTTTTTCAGGATTTAAAAATCCTGAATTCAGTTTTGCCCAGGCAGTTTCGCTATCGTTTTCCAGATGCATCAGTAAATAGGCGTATAGCACTACCGTTTCTTCCTTGTATAAAAACTCTGTTGTTTTTGCCTTTTCAAGCACCCACTCTATTTCCTTTTTCCCTTGATCTATGGTTCCATTTAAGCTGGTTAATAATTTTACTCCCCACTTGTAGTTATCCGGAATGGTGCCGACCATGGCATGTAGAATTCCCAAATCCTTTTTATTGGGAAGGAAATTGGGAAATAACTTTTCATTTTCTTCCAATAATTTGAAAGCCTTGTTTACTTCTAAAAAGGCAGTGGCATATTCCTCAAACTTTAGTCTGGCCAATGCCCAATGCAACCGGATATTCGCTTGCAGGTATAAATAATAAGGTGATTGGGTAAGGTTGCTTTGTTTGATTAGTTCTATCCGGGCATCCTTATTCTTTTCCAGTCTTTCAAATTGTGAGGCATCTTCCCTGATGTAAACCGTAAAAAAGTCGATGTAATTTTCCAGTTGGATTCGAATAAGGTTGGAAGGTTCCTCCCTTTTCATTTTGGCGATTAGCGCTTCCGCTTTTTTAAAGCGCAGGTTCATCACCTCATGGTAGGCCTCCACTGCTGTAGGAGACAATTCAAAGCGAGTTTCATCAGCATGAAGACTGATGGAAAAACAAAAAAAAAGGAGGATGCTGTTGAAATATTTCATCATAACTGAAAAGGCCCTGAGGTCATACTAACTACCATCAGGGCCTTTTATTATTTTAAAAGAAAGAAATTAATTGTCTCCTTCAGGATTCAAAATATCGTTGTCAACCAGGATTCTTCCACAGTGTTCACAAGCGATAATTTTCTTTCTTTGAGAGATCTCAAGCTGTAGCTGAGGTGGAATCATATTAAAGCAACCACCACAAGCTTCTCTTTCTACAGTAACAACAGATAAACCATTGCGGTATCCGTTTCTGATTCTGTCGTAAGATTTCAAAAGACGGTCTTCGATTTTCTTCCTGGCCTTTTCAGACTTCTTTTTCAATTTCTCTTCATCCTGCTCCGTCTTTTCGATGATATTGTCCAACTCAACCTTCTTGGCATCCAAATCTTTTGATTTAGCTGCTCTTCTTTCCTGGTTGGTTTCCAATGTTTTTTTCTTTGCATCCAACTGACCTTCAAACTCTCTGATTCTTTTTTCAGACAATTTGATTTCAAGGTGTTGCATTTCGATCTCTTTGGTCAATGCTTCGTACTCACGATTGTTCTTTACATTGTCCAACTGAGTCTGATACTTGGAAATCAAAGCTTCAGCGTCTTTGATGTTTCCTTTATGTTTGTTGATTTCGTCTTCCAACTCACCTACCTGAGTTTCCAATTTGGAAATTCTGGTTTCCATCCCTGCGATATCATCCTCCAAATCGCTTACTTCCATTGGAAGTTCACCTTTCATGATTTGGATCTGATCGATCTCGGAATCAATAAGTTGAAGCTCGTATAAAGCTCTTAATTTTTCTGCTACAGTTGCATCCTGAGTTGCTGCGGCCATACTATGAAAATTGTTTTATGACTGGATTGAAGAGTTTTTACTCTTTTAAAAACTTTTCTGTTTACAGATAGTTGACCGGGTTGGTGTTAACGTCGGTCAAATGGAGCGCAAAATTAGGAAATTTATCTGACAATATATCAAACAATAGTTGTTTGGTAAAATGTTCACTTTCATAATGCCCGATATCTGCAATAATTATGTCTCCATCGGCATCAAAATATTCGTGATATTTATAATCTGCTGTAATAAAAACATCAGCTCCCGAAGCTTTTGCAGCACCCAACAAAAATCCTCCTGAACCTCCACACAAAGCTACTTTTCTAATTTCTTTATGAATTGGACGGGTATATTTTACTACCCCAGCTTCCATTTGATTTTTTAAAAATTTTAAAAAAGAGATGGTTTCCATTGGCTCCTTTAATTCTCCAAAAAGCCCGGAGCCAATTCCTGTTTCTGAATTTTCGATAGTCGAAATGAGAAAGGTTCCATTGTTATCGGCAAGGTAATGAGCCAAAACAGCGTTTACCTGGCTTTGCAGATGAAAAGGATAGGTAAAATTCATTTGTGCTTTGGCCTCATTTTCCGAGTGACTTACCAAATCTGCACCCAATCCCCTCATTGCTTCTTCAATATAGCTTGAATCATGGCTCATGCATGAAACTTCTGCTTTTTTCAAACCCGATTTATTGGAAAGAATCCTTGTATTTACCAATCCAAGTCGCTCTGCAATTTTAGCATTTACTCCATTTTCCAATACATTATCTAGATTGGTATGGATTGCATAAATGGCTATATCGTTTTTAATGGCCTTCATTACAGTGCGCTCAACATAATTTTTTCCGGTAAACCGCTTAAGTCCCTTGAAAACTATCGGATGGTGAGCAATGACCAAATTACATCCATTTTTAATTGCTTCTTCAATGACATCCTCCGTTGAGTCCAGGCAAAGTACTGCCCCTTTACAATCTGCGTTTTTATCTCCTACAATCAAACCGGCATTGTCATAGGATTCCTGCAAAGCGGGTGGAGCCACCTTTTCGAGTTCTTTGATAATGTCGTTGATGATCATGAAGATTTTATTTTTTGTTCTAAAATTGTGGTGGAATATCCGTCAATAAATGACAAACTCTGCACTGAGCCACCATTACTAAGTACCCAATCACTTCCCACTATTTGTTCCGGTTTCCAATCACCTCCTTTCACAAGAACATCAGGCGTCAAAAGTGTAATTAATTCAAGTGGGGTATCCTCTTCAAAAATAACAACCAGATCTACCATTTTTAATGATGCTAATAAATGTGCCCGCGTGGTTTCATCTTTTATAGGACGGTGAGGCCCTTTCAATCTGGAAACTGAAGCGGAGGCATTTACCCCAACTACCAACTTATCGCCTAAATCTCTGGCTGCTGCCAGGTAATGGAGGTGGCCAAAATGAATGAGGTCAAAACAACCATTTGTAAAAACGACGTTTTGGCCGGCCTGTTTCCATTTTTCCACAGTTTTGGCTGCTTCTTCCCTGATTTGGACTGTTTTTTCTATATTTTCAAAAAAACTCATGGCTTAAAATTAGGATCCAAAGGTAGTAAAACAAGAAAAGCGGCTCTGAAGTTAGAGCCGCTTTTCTAAAGGAAATACATTTCTTAATTATTTGAAAACTCGCTAAACGAGGTCTTTTTATAATGTTCTCCTGCAACCCATTGAAGTTCCATGGTCAATGCTTCCGGAGTTTTGTAACCTTTTGAAATAGAAATTCTATCAAACTTTTCATTAAGGTAAACAAATGATGGGTAGCTCAATTTTCCATCTAATAAAGAATATGCCAATTGGTGAACCCCTCTTCTACCTGCATTTACATATTGGAAAGTAGTATTTCTCCATTTGATATCTTCAGGTTGTTCTGCATCGAATTTTACGGCATAAAAATTCTTGTTCATGTATTCGACAATGGCTTTGTCTGTAAAAGTAGTTTGATCCATTCTTTTGCACCAACCGCACCAATCTGTGTAACAATCCACAAAGATTTTTTTAGGATTTTTTTCATTTGCTTCAACAGCTTCAGACCAGCTCATCCAGTTTATTTTTTCATCATCTACACTTGCGGTGGTATCTGAGGGATTTGTATTATTTTGCGGCTGAGGCCAAAGAAAGGAATAAGAAACGAAGGCAACTAAACCTAAAAGAGACAGGGCGGGGATAAGATTCCTCATTGAATTTTCTTTTTTAAAAAAGTTCTTTGTGTCCATTAAACATTCTACTTGAGCTAAAAATATGCCGTTTTGGTTTTAGGTTGCAGAGAACAAAATTATAAACTCTTGGTTGAAAAGGCACGTTTCTTCAACAGTATCTCTCTATTTTAAACTAACCTTAACGAAAATAAATGTCATCACGACAGATAAAGAAAAAAATTGTAGTAGTTGTAGGCGGTTCAAGTGGATCCATCTATGCAAAAGTCCTTATGGATAAGCTATCTCAATTAAAAGATCAATGGGAAAATGTCGGAGTAGTCATGAGCTCCAATGCAAAATTCAACTGGGAATTTGAATTGGGGAATAAAGATTTTGAAAAATATCCTTTTCAATTCTATGAAAAAAATGATTTTATGGCTCCCTTTGCGTCCGGTTCAGCGCAGTATGAGACCATGATAGTCTGTCCAAGTTCAATGGGAATTTTAGGAAGAATAGCTTCCGGAATTTCAGACGACCTGGTAACCAGAGCCGCAGATGTAATTTTAAAAGAAAGAAGAAGGTTAATATTGGTACCCAGAGATACTCCGTTTAACCTTATTCACATTAACAATATGAAACTACTCACCGAAGCAGGAGCAATTATTTGTCCGGCAATACCTTCATTTTACAGTAAGCCAGCTACCTTTGAGGAACTCGCTGCAACTGTTGTTGACAGAGTATTAAGCCTGGCCGGATTTGAATTGGATGCTTACCGGTGGGGCGAAAACAATTAAGCCACAAAAATCAAATCTCAATCATGAAAAAATTATTCATTCTTTTAATTCTATCAACTTTTATCATGCAAGAACAAAACGCACAAACCATAGAAAACGAAAAAGATTCTATCAGTTATGCAATGGGAGTTCTCCTTATGGAAAACCTGAAAAGTCAGGGAGTAACAGAAATCAATGCTGAAATGGCGACCAAAGGAATTACCGATGCTATGAAAGGTGGTGAACTTTTAATGAGTCCTCAGGCAGCTTCTCAAGTTCTTCAAGCTTACATCCAAAAAAATCAGGAGAAAGCAGGAAAAGATTTCCTTGTTCAGAATGGCAAAAAAGAGGGCATCATAACTCTTCCAAGTGGCCTTCAATATGAAGTGGTTACTGAGGGTAAAGGCCCAAAACCTACCAAATCTGACAGAGTAACGGTTCATTACGAAGGTACTTTAATCAATGGCGATGTGTTTGACAGTTCCTATAAAAGAGGAGAACCTGCAACCTTTGGTGTTACTCAGGTAATTGCAGGTTGGACGGAAGCTTTGCAATTAATGTCTGTTGGTTCAAAATGGAGATTGTATATTCCTCATGAATTGGCATACGGTTCAAGAGCAATGCAAACCATTCCTGCTTATTCAACTTTGATTTTTGATGTTGAGCTTTTAGGAATTGAGTAAGCTTTTTAAAAAAAGTTGCCTAACTAATTTTAAAACCAACTAAACCCCTGTATATGTTTGATAATGTAAGAGCCTCATTGCAGGAAGAAATAGAAGAAATAAAATCTTCCGGACTATTTAAAAAAGAAAGGATAATTGTAACCCCTCAAAGTGCAGAAATCGATGCTCAGCCAGGTGGTCACGTTTTGAATTTCTGTGCAAATAATTATCTCGGATTGTCTTCTCATCCCGAAGTAATAAAAGCAGCGAAAGAGGCAATTGACTCTCATGGTTATGGCATGTCTTCCGTACGGTTCATTTGTGGAACACAGGACATTCACAAAGAATTGGAAAGAAAAACTGCTGACTTTCTGGGAATGGAAGACGCCATATTATATGCAGCGGCCTTTGATGCCAATGGAGGATTATTCGAACCACTTCTAGGGCCAGAGGATGCCATCATTTCAGACGAATTGAATCACGCTTCCATCATCGACGGAATTCGTCTTTGTAAGGCTGCAAGGTATCGTTATAAAAATAGCGACATGGCGGATCTGGAGGAAAAGTTAAAGGAGGCACAGGGTGCGAGAAGGAGAATGATCTTTACAGACGGTGTCTTTTCAATGGATGGTACCATCGCCAAGTTGGATCAAATCTGTGACCTTGCTGAGAAATACGATGCTATGGTGGGTATTGATGAATGTCATTCTACCGGCTTTATGGGAAAAACCGGAAGGGGAACCCATGAAATGAAAGGAGTAATGGACAGAATTGATATTGTAACAGGCACATACGGCAAAGCACTCGGAGGTGCATCTGGTGGATTTACTGCAGCCAGGAAGGAAATTGTGGATATACTTCGTCAACGTTCCAGACCCTATTTATTTTCAAATACGGTTGCACCTTCGATTGTCGGAGGTTCATTGAGGGTTTTGGATCTTTTGAGCTCAAGTACTGCATTGAGAGATAAATTAGAGGATAATACCAAATATTTCCGTGCAGAAATGACGGCAGCTGGATTTGACATCATTCCGGGTGAGCATCCGATTGTTCCAATTATGTTGTACGATGCGGTTGTTGCCCAGAATTTTGCCAGCAAATTATTGGATGAAGGAATTTATGTAATTGGATTTTTCTACCCGGTAGTTCCAAAAGGCAAGGCCAGGATCCGTGTTCAGGTTTCAGCAGGACATGAGATGGAACATCTCCAAAAAGCAGTAAAGGCCTTTACCAAGGTTGGCAAAGAACTTGGAGTTATAAAATAAGAAATATCATTTTTAAAAGGTCGCTTGCAAAGGCGGCCTTTTTATTTGGAAGGAGTTTTTGAACGGGGAGAACGCGTAGTTCTAGAACCTGATTTAAAATCGTGAAGTTGATTCTGCAAAGTTTCGATGGTGATGGCCTGAGCCTGAATGTTTTCTTTCAATTGGTTAACCTGAGCCTGGCTCCCTCTAAATTCATTCTCTTTGATTGTGGCTTCAGCTTTTACTTTCACTAATTCCTTTTCAATTTGAGTTTTATTTTTCTGGGACTTCTCAACCTCCAGTTTCAGGTCTTCAATATTTTTATTCAATCGGTCTAATTCTAAATTTTTTCCTTTTAAAATATTTTTCTTTTCAAATAGAACCGATTGAAGCTTTCTAACTTTTGAGCCCCAAATCACCCACATCAGCAAGATACCAATAAGGAAGGTTATCAGCAGAAGAGCCACCATTAGCATCCATTCCCCACTGGTAAAGGCCTGGTAAATATGACTTTGACCATCCATGGATTTCGATTGAATTTCTGAATAAGATTTCCTTGTTGAAAAGGTTTGTTTTGGGGTGAGACCTTACAAAGCTATGAAATTCAACGAATTAGACAAAAATTTGGATATTTTATTGAAAGACAGTTTTTTCGTTTTGGTAATAGAGAGTTGAACAGTTTTCCAGGTTCAGAAAGTTCTTCGCTGCCTTTTGGATATCTGATGCTTTTAAAGCCTGGTATTTTTCTCCTTCAGAATTTATCAATTCTATTTCATCAATGAGTTCAAAAAAGGCGAGATTGATGGCTTTATTTAAAACATTCATTTCAGAAAAGACCAGGTTGCTTTCAATTTTATTTTTCAATTTTTGAAGTTCCCAATCATCGATTTGATGATTTTTCAAAATATTGATTTCTTCCCAAATTGCCTGTTCCACTTCTTCTAATTTAACGCCATCTGCAGGTTTTGCTTCGATGATAAACAATCCCGGATCGATACTTCCGGTTATATAACAATCGATGGTAGTTACCAATCCTTTTTCTTTGAGCAAATTTCTATACAATCTGGAGGATTGGCCATTTGAAAGCACATCCGACAATAAATCGACCGCATAATAATCTTCTTCGTACCGGGCAGGCGCATGGAAAGCAAGATAAAGTGCATCGATAGGAACCCTGCCTTTTTGAATTTTTTGTGCCAATTTTTTCTGTGGAGGTTCCTTAGGAAGGCGGCGTTTGAACATACTTCCTGCCGGGATATTGCCGAAATATTTGTTAGAAATATTAAAAACTTCCTCTCCACTAATATTTCCAGCCACCACAAGAATGGCATTATTAGGTCTGTAGAATTTTTGATAAAACTCCTTTACATCTTCAATGGAGGCGTCCTCAACATGTTTGGGTACCTTCCCTATGGTTGGCCAGCGATAAGGATGAACTTTGTAGGCTAGGTCGGACAAGTGGTGCCAAACATCTCCATATGGTTCATTCAAACAAGTTTCTTTAAATTCTTCCAGGACTACTTTTCTTTGGACAGATAGCGCTCTTTGGCTGATTTTGAGATTTGCCATTCGGTCGGCTTCCAACCATAGAGCAACTTCAAGGTTTTCCGCTGGTAAAATATTATAAAAATTGGTCAAATCATTGTTTGTAAAGGCATTGCATTCTCCTCCGGCATTTTGGATTACATCATCAAAATTGGGAGCATTTTTGGAACCTCCAAACATTAGGTGTTCGAAAAGGTGAGCGAAACCGGTCTTTTCCGGAAGTTCGTCCCTTGAGCCTACATTATATAGAAGGTTGACTGCGACCATTGGCGTGCTTTTATCTTCGTGCACAACTATTCTCAGGCCATTGGTCAGGGTATATTTTTTATAATCTACCAACTTACATTACTTTTTATTCAAAAAGAGAACCACTAATAAATGGTTTAGTTCCTGCAAAGGTCATAATCTTTTCCTACAAACTCAAACCACCAAAATTTAATCTTAGTACATCTTTTTTATAGAACCAAATATATAAAAGATGAAAAGACTAAACATTTCTCGTCTGGATGAAAAAAGAACATCTCTACATTTTGAAATCGGACTTGCGGTTGCTTTATTTTTAACCTTACTTGGATTCAACCTCGAGTTTGAAGAAAGAAAGGTATTAAACGAAGAACCTGAATTAATTGAGGAATTCTGGCCTGATGTCATTCGAACAAAGGTAAATGAAACAAAAATTGAAATGGCAGCTCCCCCAAAACCAAAGCCAGCAATCGAAATAATACCTGTAGAAAATCCGCCAGAACTCCCCTTAGATGCTATAGAAAAGGAAGATTTTAAAAAAAACGACAACAATCCAATAGTGTCTCGCTCAGAAAAGGCACCTCCTTTACCATTACCAAAAAAGGAGGATTTATCTGAAATTCCTTTGTTTAGAGCTGATCAAATGCCCCGATTTGGCGACTGCGGTAAGGAGGAAGGATTGAGTGAAATTGAAATAGAGAATTGCACCAATAAGGCTTTACTTGAATACATTTATTCAAAACTGAAATATCCGGAATTGGCCAGGCAAAATGAAATTGAAGGTAAGGTAGTGGTAGGATTTGTAGTTTCAAAATCCGGCGAATTAAAGGAAATTCAAATTATACGAGATATTGGTGGAGGATGTGGAAGTGCTGTATCCAAAATATTGGAAAGAATGCCCAATTGGGAACCAGGACGCCAGAAAGGAAGAAAAGTAGATGTTCGGTATAATTTACCGGTCACTTTCAGATTAAATTAATACCAATCAAAATAAAAGAACAGATAAAATCTTATTTCTAAGAAATACGTCTGCCAAAAGTCAATCTAATGACGCAAAAATTTTGCTAATAAAGCGATCGATTTACTTACCTTTGGCGGATGAATTTTCGTGCATTCCTAATTATTTAAAAAGCAAGTACATGAAAAAGTTTTTACCAGCCCTTTTATTTTTGTTTACCCTTGGGTTTGGTGCTGCAAATGCGCAGGATCAAATCTACTTCTATGAAGATTTCAGCGGAGGTATGCCAAGTGATTGGACCATTTTGGATAGAGATGGATTGACTCCAGCAGGTAATGTTTCCGCATATGGTGGAACCTGGTGGGTTTCTCCTACTGCTGCACCAGAGGCAAGAGCTGCCATTAGTTCCTCATGGTATGCACCAGCTGGCAGGTCAGATGATTGGATGATTACTAATGGAATTTCAATTCCTCAATTAGCAAACCAAGATAATAAGATTTTTCTTACGTGGTTTGGTCAAGCTGTTGATCCAAGCTACCCAGATGGATATAAAGTAAGACTTTCAACAACAGATACTGATCCGGCAAGCTTTACAGTAACTTTAGCGGATATTCCTCGTGAAGTTGCACCTGATGGTACAATTAGGTCAGTTGATTTGACAGCTTATGCAGGTCAAACCATTTACCTTGCATGGATCAATGATTCTAACGACCAATTCATTCTAGTAATTGACGACATCACAATTGCAGAATTCCCAGCAATCAAAGCAGGGTCAAATGAAAACCTTACTCAAGGTTATAATACAAGCGATGCAAATGTGAATTTGGCTGCATCATTTATTTCTACCGGTCACCAAACCATTACTTCTGCTGATTTGAACTATTCAATAGATGGTGGAGCTACTTCCACCCAGAATATTACTGGTTTAAATCTTTCACTCCTTTCAAGCGGCAATGTTGCACTTCCTGGTGGATTGAACTTAGCTCCAGGCAAACATTCAGTTTCAATGTGGTTGACCAACCTAAACGGAACAACTAACGGTTCTGACACCTTAACATTTGATGTATCGGTAATGGAAGCTGCAAATGCACCACAGAGATTGGCATTGGTTGAAGGTTTCACAAGTTCTTCTTGTGGTCCTTGTAAAGCAGGTAACGAGAACCTAAAAAATGTCATAGCTTCTATGGCTCCGGATGACAGACCACTTGTTGTAAAAGTGCAGCAAAATTTCCCTGGAAATGGAGATCCTTACACAACAGATGAATTGGTTAGCAGAAGAGATTACTACGGTATTTCTTCCATTCCAAATGTAACTGTTAACGGAAATTACACAATGAAAAACTCAGCGTCAATCGTTGCTTCAGACTTGACAGGTGCTAAAGATGATGTTGCCTTTGTATCAATTGATGCTAAATATATTTTGGACACTACTAACCAAAGTATACGAATTTATGGAACTTATACTACTCAATCTGCTATTTTGGATGATACCAGAATGATGATTGGAATTTATGAGACCATTACCTATAATAACGTTGCAACAAATGGTGAGACTGAATTCCCAACGGTAATTAAAAAATATTACCCAAATGAAAACGGAATCGTAATCCCGGCTAATACTGAAGTAGGGGTGCCACAATCATTCGATTATACTTATGTTTTCAACGGTAATTACAGGTTGCCAGCTAATGGCTTGACTGCAAACAGAATCAACCACGCCACTGAACACTCAGTAGAAGATTTCAACAATCTTAGAGCTGCTCTATGGATTGAATATCCAACAGATTTGTTTGTATTGAATGCAATGGATGCGGTTGCTGGTTCACCAACTAGCACTGACAATCTACCAAAGGTTGTGACTGGTTTGCAAACGTTCCCAAATCCAACTACTGACAACCTAACTATCAATGTTGATCTTGCAGAGTCTACTGCAGTTTCTATCGATGTTTTGGATGTAAGAGGTAGATTGGTTAATAATGTAGCTAACAATGTACAAGGCATCCAAGGAGCGCAACGGTTTAACTGGACTGTAGGTGACGCTCCGGCTGGAAGCTATTTTGTAAGAGTAAGAGCTGGTAAGAGTGAAGTAACTACACGTGTATCTGTAGTGAAATAATCTCAAACCTTTAAAATAAAAATAGGGGTATCGGAAATCCGATACCCCTTATTTTTTTCTAAAATTAAAACCTTATAGAGCCTTATCTACCAAAGCTCTAACCTCTGCTTCAAATTTATCAGTCTCTTCGATAATTGCATTGGCCTCCTTCAAGGTATTTTCAACAAATTCTGAATCCTTAAAGCCTACACAATTTATCTTAACATTCATATAGGCTCCGTGGATAGCTGCTCTCAAACAAAGACCACCAACACCTCCGTCTGATATGGAATTTGGGTTTCCCTTTTGAACCATCTCTCTAATCAAATCAAAACCTTCCCTTGCTACCTTCATTGTTTCTAAAGGTGTCTGTATGGCAAATCTGGTAGCTGATGCAATTGCTTCTTTCCTCAATTGCTTTTCTTCATCATTACCCTTGGGAAGTTTGAATCCTTCCATTATGGCATTAAATGCCCGGGTATCTTCATCTACCAAAAACAAAAGTCTATCCTGAATTGACTTAGCTTTTTCAGCCCAATCAGAAAATGTCTCCCATTGTTCATCCCATCCTCTTTTGTGAGATGATAAATTTGCAACCATTCCTCCCAAAGCCGCACCTAATGCACCCACATAAGCAGAAACGGAACCTCCACCTGGTGCAGGACTTTCAGATGATGCCAATTCAGCAAAATCCTTTAAGTTTAAGCTAACCAAAGGATTCTCATTTCCATCTCGCATTACATACTCAATGATTTTCTTATTAGGGTCGAATGGTGTTAAATCATCGAGTCCCATTGATTTGACTGCTATTTTTATCAGCTCTGCATCTGAAACACCAACGCTTCTTTCCTGCTTTTTGAGAAAGTACTTTCCAGCATCCAACATGACTTTCAATGGAACCAAACCAACTATCTCAGATCCCGTTACTCGCATTCCTCGACTACTAGCACTCTTGTCAGCTTCTTCAAATGCAATATGCAATGGGGTAACATTGATATCAGTTAGGTTCATAGATACCTGTGCAATTCCATACTCCTCAATGTACCATCCAATTCCTTTCACAGCTTTACAAGCTCCCGGAATTCTTTCAGGGTTGCCTTTCGCATCTTTAACTACTTCGCCTGTTATAGGATCACCTTCCCTTTTAACTCTTCCTTGTTCTCTTACATCAAAGGCTACTGAATTTGCCCTTCTTACCGATGTCGTATTCAGGTTTATATTGTAAGCAATCAGGAAATCTCTTGCACCTACGACTGTAACTCCGGCTTTTTTATTAAAAACTGCTTTCCCGTAGTCTGGCTTAAAAGCCTCCGTTTTTAATTTTTCAGGAAGCGCTTCATATTCACCGGCACGGATTGTGGCCAGGTTTTTCCTTTCAGGTTTGGTTGCTGCTGCTTCATACATATAAATAGGAATATCCAGCTCCTCCCCTATTCTATGACCCAATTTATGAGCCCATTGAGCAGTTTCCTCCATACTGATATTAGCAATGGGAATAAGCGGACAAACATCTGTCGCACCTTGGCGGGGATGTTCTCCGGTATGCTTTGACATATCCAGTATTTCTCCTGCTTTTTTAATCGCTAAAAAAGCTGCATCAATTACAGGTTGCGGTTCACCAACAAAAGTAACCACCGTACGGTTGGTAGCCTTTCCAGGATCGACATCCAAAAGTTTTACCCCTTCTACGGATTCAATGACATCTGTAATTTGTTTGATCAGGCTTAAATCCCTTCCTTCACTAAAATTCGGTACACATTCGATCAATTGTTTTTCCATAAAGTCTTTGTGATTTCTATTTAAAATTTCCAGTCTAATCTAATTGAATAATTTCTCGGTGCTTCCATTATACCGGGTCGGACAGAATACATGAGGTTTGAAAGGTTATTGGCAATAATGGAAATTTTACCCTTATCTTTTAAAAAGAAACAAGATACCCTTGCTCCCAAAACTGTATTTCCACTATTATTTTCTTCTCTGTATTGCTGAAGTCCTGGTACAATTAAAGTCTCAAAAATCCTGTCAACCGCTTTTATAAAACTATAGTAGTTAGCGTAAAATCCTATTTTTAAAGGATAAAATTCAGCTTCTACATCAACCTTTGCGGTATGTTGATACCTGTATTTTAAAATATTTTCATCAGAGGAGGAATTCAAATAATTCCTTTGACCTTCATTGGGTTCAACACCTGCAGGCGGCGAACTTTTTTCAAATTCCTGAAATTTGGGATCCAAAAAAGTATAACCCGCAAGGATATTGATAGGAATACTACCAATTTTACCTTCTCCGGCAAGGGTAAATTCTAATCCTCTAATATCTGTACCACCCACATTTATAGATTGAAATCCGAATAATGGAAGCGAAGCAAAATTAAACTCCATCATATTTTCATATCGAGACCAAAAACCGGCAATATCAAAGAAACCTTTGAATTCCTGGATTTTAATCCCCTGCTTGATTCCCAACTCGGCAGACCATCCTGTTTCAGACTGCAATTCAGGATTGGGAAGAATTGGGAAGCCCCCAAAAGTGGTTTGAATAAAACTTTCAGCAATGGTAGGGAACCTGTACCCTTGTCCCCAGGAACTCCTCAAAAATGTTGCTTTGCCTAATCGGTAATTAGCTCCTACTCTTACTACCGGTTTTGACTCAGTTATCTCTCCATTTGGAATCGGATATTCAAAATTCTGGGTATTTCGAACTGTATCAGGTGTATGCACCGTATAATGTTCATAGCGCACTCCAAAGGATAAATTTAGCCTGTCAAAGAATTTTTTTTCAAGCTGTAAATAAGCTGCAAGGTTTTGAATAGAAAAGGTGGTATCACCATATAAAGGCGCGTTTACAAAATTCGAATTGTAAACCAGGCCTGCGGTACTAATCAAGCCAATCGAAGACCAATTTCTCTGAAACTGATATTCTCCATAATAAGTATTAGAGGAATTGGACTGATCATTATTATTATTGTTGTCTATAAAATAATACCGCCCCTGGACTTTGTGTCTGTTGCCATGATTATCATAATAGGATACAAATGGGTCAATATTATATCTAAACCTTTCAGAGGTAGAAATGGTGTTGTCCGCTCCAACAAACAAACTATCCAAACTTTTCCAAAAGAAAAAATCTCCGCTTACTCCCGGATTAAAATTGCTATTGAATCCATAAGTCAATTGATCATTATGGCGATAACGAACACTCATATTTCCCCGCCAATATCGGTTGTAGGTATTTCGATTAAAACTGGACCTATTTAAATAATAGGCGCCAACAACCAGATCCAGCCGATTGATTTTTTGTTTGTGGCTAACGCTACCTCCAAATTCATGTGGTTGCTCATCATACCAAATCTGATCACTTTCTTTTGGATCACCGTATAAGGTTCCAAAAGCAGCAATTTTAGTTTCAGGTTGTGACTTGGCATAAGCGGTCCTGATGTTAATAATTCCATTGAGGGCTGAAGAGCCATACAAAGCAGAAGCTGCACCTTTTACCACCTCAATTTGAGCAATATTCTCTACCGGAATGTCATCCCATTGGGGAAAGCCGGCATCCGGTTGTAAAATAGGCATGTCGTCTACCAATAACAAAACCCTGCTACCTGCTCCATAAGAAAAACCTGAGCCCCCTCTGATATTGGGTTGCCCGTCAATAATATCAACCCCCGGAAGTTTATCCAGGACTTCATCCAAAGAGGTAGTATTTACACTTTCTAACAATCGCGGTTTAACCACTTCCAAAGAAACAGTAACCTCGCTCAAGGGTTTTTCATACCTTCCACTTGTTACAGTTACCGTCTCGAGTAAGGAAGTATTTTCTTTCAATTGAAAATCAAGCCTGGTGTCTTGGACAACATCCAAATTAAGGATTTTGGTTTGACTTTCATATCCCACAAAGCTTGCAGAGATTTCTACCGGAGACGATTCTATTTCAAGACTATATTTACCATTATAGTCCGTTACAGTACCTGTGCCTCCAATCTTTATGGTTGCACCAATTAAAGGTTCACCAGATTCTGAATTAGTGACCAATCCCGATAAGATTGGATTTTGGCTGAGTAAAGGAATGCTTATGAAGCATAAAAGCCAGCAAAAAGGCAAGGTTAATTTTGGCATAGGTCCGGCTAGATTAATGATAATCAAAGGTAATTTTTCCTATGGAAATCCCTTTAAAATCAATTTGAAATAAAAATTGAACAAAGGGATGCCATTATCATATTTTTCAAAAAAAGAAATTGCAATTTGAAACATTTTGTTTTATTTTTGGAATTATCTTTTATTTAAAAAAACAAATAAGTGGAAACAGGATTGATAATCGCAGTTTTGGCATTGGGATTAATCGTAGGAGCATTGGCCAGTTGGTTCATAGCACAAACTGTCATCAAACAAAGGATAATAGAGGATTTTAGGAAAAATGGAAAGATGATCGCTCCGGAAATCCATGAATCTGTAAAAAAAGATGTTGATAGACTTCAAAATCTGGTAGAAGAAAAAAATTCTTCTATTCAAGAGGCCAATCAAAAACTGGGCGCTGCACAACAACTTAATCTTTCCTTACAAGAAAAACTGGAGAATCATCAAAAAGAAATAGAATCAACACAAATCCAATTGCAACAAAAATTCGAAATTTTAGCCAACCGTTTATTTGAAGAAAAAAGTGAAAAATTCACCCAACAAAACTCAAAGCAGATCAAGGAAATTTTAAATCCTATAAAAGATAAAATAGAAACTTTTGAGAAGAGGGTAAATGAGGTTTACAAACATGAATCTCATGAACGCTCAACCCTGAAAGGTGAAATCAAAACACTGGTAGAACTCAATCAGAAAATATCTCAGGAAGCCAATAACCTAACCAAAGCGCTCAAAGGAGATACCAAAAAGCAAGGAAACTGGGGCGAGTTCATTTTAGAAAAAGTGTTAGAACAATCCGGTCTTTCCAAGGGAAATGAATACGAAGTTCAGCACAGTACTACCAACGAAAATGGACGCAGATTGCAACCAGATGTGGTAGTTCATTTACCTGATAAAAAGCATTTGATCATCGATGCTAAAGTTTCTTTAATCGCTTATGAAAAACTGACGAATGCAGAAGATGAGAAAGATAAACAAGAGCACTTGAAGCAGCATTTACTTTCCCTAAAAACCCATATTAAACTACTTTCAGAAAAAAATTATGCGGCTGCAAAGGGTTTGGATTCTCCTGAGTTTGTATTGCTTTTTGTCCCAATCGAAAGTTCATTTTCAATTGCAGTTCAGGAAGATAGGGACATATTCCAATATGCCTGGGATTTGAAAATAGTGATTGTTAGCCCTTCTACCCTCCTAGCGACACTTAGAACTGTTGCATCTTTATGGAAACAGGAAAAACAAACCAAGAATGCTTTGGCAATCGCAAAACAAGCCGGAAACTTGTATGATAAATTTGTAGGTTTTGTGGAGGACTTAAAGAAAATTGAATCCAGCATCGAACAAGCAGATAAGGCTTATAAAAATGCCTTCAACAAGCTTCAAAGTGGCTCCGGAAATCTTATTCGAAGAGCTGAAAAAATAAGAGAATTGGGTATTAAAACCTCTAAAACGCTGCCTGATGATGTGAAGGGAGAACTATTGACTTCAGAATAGCATTTGGACTTCTTTGGTAAGCATTTTACCTTTGCCGCGTTATTTATTTCTGAATTTTTAAAAATTTGATCATGGGTAAAGGTGACAAAAAAACCAAGAAAGGCAAGCGTTGGCGTGGATCTTATGGAAAAACCAGAGGTAAAAAACCCAACGCACCTAAAAAATCATCATAATTGATTTTTTAGGCCTTAAAGGGGTTGGTATTGAATTATACTCTCAACTTATAATGCCAACCTCTTTTCATTTTACTATCATTGAAGTTCTTCAGGTTCTTTTGCAACATATACTTCTTTTGCCGGCCCTGGCACTTCATCTGAGTCCTTAATAGTCTTTAGATACACCTTCAATTTACCATCATCCCGAACGATGTAATAATAGTTTCCAACTCCTTCCCACCATCCTCCAGTCACAGCAATGGAGGCTTCAGGAATGCCAAATTTTGCCCAGGAATCATAAGGGATAGTTCGGCACTCTTTGATTTGACCTAATTTTACTTTGGAATCTCCAAAATAGAAATAGACAAAATTGTTAGGATTTTTATCAGGATCATTGTCGGGTGCAGATTCACAAATCAATCTTAACAGTACTTGCTCCTGACCTTCAAAGTCTTCTTTCACATATCGACCTTCTCCCGGAGGATCTGGTTCACAAGCTAGAAAACCCAAAGCAAATGAAAGAAAAACGAAAAATTTTATTAAACCGTGAATGCGCATTTTAAATCTTTTTACGAATGTAAGGCATCAAACAAAATTTCTATCGGGTGAAGCGCTTTTTTTCCGGTTCCGTCAGCAATTTGATGCCTGCAACTGGTTCCTGGTGCACAAATGATTGCCTCTTCAGCATTTCTTACAACCGGAAACAAAACCAACTCACCAATTTTCATACTTATGTCAAAGTGCTCTTTTTCATACCCAAAACTCCCGGCCATACCACAACAGCCACTTTGAATAATTTCAATTTGCTCAGAACCCGTCAATTCCAAAACATTTAAAATATCCTGTTGGCTAGCTAAAGCTTTTTGATGACAATGGCCGTGGACAAGAATTTTTTGAGAATTCTGCTTAAAAGATTCTCGGCTAATTCTCCCTTTACCTATTTCTCTGGCCAGAAACTCTTCAATGGTGAGGCAATGTTTAGCTAAATTCATTGCTTTGGCCATTAAATGTTCAGGAACAAGTCGCAAATATTCATCTCTGAAAGTTAGAATGGCAGAGGGTTCCAATCCTACTAGAGGTTTGTCTTCAGAAACCAAATCAGCAAGCAATTCTACATTTCGTATAGCATGCTTCCTGGCTTTTTTCAACAATCCCTTTGAAATAGCTGCCCGCCCGCTTTGGTCATGGGGAATCCATTGTATTTTGTATCCCAATTTTTCCAAAACCTCTACAGATTTGATCCCGATTTCAGATTCTGAATAATTGATAAACTCATCAACAAAGAGAAAGATTTCTCCATTTTTTCCATCATTATCTCTTTTCCTTTTCATCCATGATTCCCAGGTTGTTTTAGAAAATGATGGAAGGCTTCTTTTTGGCGAAACACCCAATATTTTTTTTAAAATATTTCCGCTAAATCGATTGGACAAAAACATATTTCCCAATCCAGGGAACTTACTTCCCAACTTTTGATAATCTGCAATTTTTGCAAAAAACCTTGACCTAAACCCGTAGCCATTTTCTTCCTGAACCTGATAGAGGTACTCAGCCTTCATTACAGACATGTCTACGTTGGAAGGACATTCAGAAGTACAGCCCTTGCAGGATATGCATAGGTCCATCACCTCCTTCAGGTTCGGATTTGAAAACCCAAGATTGTCTTGTGGGGATTGAAGAAATTCTCTAAGTGCATTGGCTCTGGCTCTGGTGGAATCCTTTTCATTCCTTGTTGCCATATAACTTGGGCACATTACTCCTCCCGAAATATTGGCCAACTTTCTACAATCTCCGGAACCAGTACATTTTTCAGCAAGTCGTAAAAATCCTCCTTCTTTCTCAAAGTTTAAAAAGCTTGCTTTTTGCTTACCGACTTCTTCATATTTTAAATATTTGAAATCGGAATCCATTGGATCAGCGTCCACAATCTTACCTGGATTAAATATCCCTTTTGGATCCCAGGTTGATTTAATTCTTTTAAAAAGTGCATAATTGGCCTCGCCCAAAATCAAAGGAATAAACTCTCCTCTTACTCTGCCATCTCCATGCTCACCACTTAAACTGCCCTGGTATTTTTTTACGAGTTTAGCAGAAGCTTCCGCTATTTCTCTAAGTTGTTTCCTTCCTTCATCGGTTTTCAAATTCACTCTAGGCCTAAGATGCAATTCTCCGGCTCCGGCATGAGCATAATAAATGGCGTCTTGACCAAACCCCTTCATCAATTCTTGGAATTCATTGATATAGGATGGCAAGTCTGGTAAGGCTACAGCAGTATCTTCTACAAATTCTATAGGTTTATCATCTCCTTTTACATTGGAAAGCACACCGAATCCTGCAGCTCGTAATGCTAGAACTTGTTTGGTTTTAGGAGGATATACTTTGGGAAATGCGTATCCATATCCAGAAGTTTCAACTGACTGAATAATTGCATCTGCGAAAGATTCTGCTTCTTCAACAGAGTTGCCCCTTACTTCTATTATTAAAATTGCGCCTGGATCTCCTTCCAGAAAAAACCTGTTTTTCTGCTGTTCTCTGTTTTCTTTGGTGCAATCTAAAATAGCTTTATCCATTAACTCACAACCAAAGGGTTGATGTTCCATGACTACCAAAGTTGATTCTAAAGCTTCGGTCAGGTTATCAAAATGTGCACAAACTAAAATCTCAAATGGGGGAGGCAGCGGATCAACATGGATTTTAATTTCGGTTGTAAATGCCAATGTACCTTCTGAACCGCAGAGCAATTTTGAAAAATTAAAAGGAAGCTGTTTATCTGTGAAAACAGAAGTTTCCAAAAGAGAATCGACGGCGTAACCGGTATTTCTACGATGAATAGATGACTTGGGAAAATGAGTCTTAATTTCCTCTCCAACTTTTGGACTATTAAGCGCATCAAAAATTTGTCTGTAAAGGACGGCTTCAAGCCCATTCCCTTCCATTTTTATTTCAAAATCATCTGGAGTAAGATCTCCAAACGTTGTTACAGATCCATTGCTTAAAACTGTGCGTAATTCCAGAACATGGTCCCTCGTAACTCCGTATTTTATGGATGTAGTTCCACTTGAGTTATTCCCAACCATGCCCCCGATCATTGCCCTGCTGGCGGTCGAAGTAATTGGTCCAAAAAAGTATTCTTTGTCTTTTAAAAAAGCATTCAACTCATCTCTAATCACACCTGGTTGAACCCTTACCCATGATTCTTCTTCATTGAATTCCAGAATGGTATTCATGTGACGGCTAACATCAACTATAAGACCGGCACCCACACATTGACCAGCGAGCGAGGTACCTGCTGTTCTGGGAATTAATGGAATGTTGAATTGATCAGCAAACTTAATTATGGCAACAACATCTGCCTCATGTTTGGGATAAACGACTCCTAGAGGTTCCTTGCGGTATATAGATGCATCTGTAGCATACAAAGCCCTAAAAAGCGGGCCGCATTCTACCTCTCCCTCAATTTTCAACTCCATTTCTATTTGCTCCGAAGATTTCATTTCCTAAAGGTAAAATGAAATCAGAATTCTTCCTTAATAACCTTTCACTAAGGTCAAATCTCCAAAAAGGGTTTCCGTCTTTCCATCAAAATATTCTATTTCAAATAGATAGATAAATACTCCAGGATCCATCAACTTACCTCTGAAGGTCCCTGGCCATCCTAATTGAGGGTCATTTGGCTTGAAATCATATTTTTCGAACAGTGTTTCTCCCCATCTGCTAAATATTTTCAAGGACTTAATGTTAGTAACATTTGGTCCGGCAAACAGGGTAAACCCATCATTTACTCCATCGGCATTTGGAGAAAAAGCGGAAGGCACAAAAACATCCGTATTGATTTTCACCCTCACGAAAACAGAATCAATAGAAATACATCCATTGTCATCTTCAACTTTTATAAAATAAGTTTCATCTGTTAATGGTCTTGCATAAGGATCGAGACAATTGGAACAGCTCAAAGTTGAATCATTCAACCAAAGAATGGATTGCACCATCGAAAATATTCTTGCATTTAATTTCACACTGTCGCCTAATGAAACTTCAAGATCACTTCCAGCATCAATTACCGGATATTTTGGTTCTTCGAGCGTAACTGTTTGATATGATTCACATCCATTTTCGTCCGTGATTCTTATCCGATACAGTCCAGGCCCGGCAGGACCAAAATCAAATCCGGATTGAATTGCTCCATTTACCTCCAATTCAAATTGGTCGCCACCGCCATTGATATTATTTACAAAAATATATCCTTCATCAGGTGTATTACAATTGGGTTGTTGAAGATCTAATTCAACCTCAATACTATCCGGTTGGGTCAAGGTTAAATCCCCTGATTTTGGACATCCATTGGCATCCGTAACTGTAAACCTATAGTTGCCGGCTGCCAGATTTTGACGGGGGTTCTCAGAACTTCCGTTTTCCCAGACAATTTGATATCCTTGACTACCACCACTTGGACTAACAAGTACATATCCGTCTGCTTCCGCAAAACAACTAACCTCATGATTTCCAAAGGATGAGGTATTTACCTGATAAAACAATTCAGTAGGTGAATTCACCACTACAGATTCGTTGGTGACAACATTCAAACTATCTGTAAATGTTAGTTGATAGATTCCTGAGGGAAGGTTTTGAATGGTAATAGTTTGAGAAACATTTGTAATCGTAGTGTCACCCATTATTCCATTTCCACTCCATTGGACATTAACTGGAAATACTCCATTCGAAAAAGAGATATCGAATTGACCGTTATTTCCTCCAAAACAGCTTACCGGACTGGTAATAACTTCATTGATCAATGCACAATTTTCAACCAATAATTCCAGATTTACGGTAGAATCGCAACCGGAGAAAGAGGTGAAGGGAACCTCATAAATTCCTTCTGTATCGAAGGTCAATCCTCCTATAACGAAATTGTCACCGTCGCAAATGGTTATGGATAGATTGCTTTCAATTTTATTTCTTACCGTCAAATTAAGATGAACCAAACTGTCACAACCCGCTGCCGATTGCAACAAAACATCAAATTGTCCTGATTGATCAAAAGTTTGGTTTCCTATTGCTATGGAAGTAGCATTACAAATTGTGGTGTCAACATCTGATTCTACATTTGGAATTACATTCAAATTCAATTCTACAATAGAATCACAACCGGAATTGGAAGTAGTATTTATGGTAAACAATCCGGTACTTGAAAACTGTTGAGTGGCAACCGGATAAACTTCTCCTTCGCAGATAGATGCTGAAATCATTTCGATGGAAGGACGAATAATATTCAACCTTAAATTCAATAGGGAATCACATCCAGAAGCAGCTGTCAGGTTAATTGGATAATCTCCATTTTGATTGAAAAAACTTCCTCCTGCTTCAATAGAATCTCCTTCACACAAAGTAATTTCCAAATCTTCAATTTTCTCATCTATCTCAATAGATCAAGGTATACTGTAGAATCACAACCTGCACTTGAAGTCAATAATATTTCATACTGCCCTCCCATTGAAAAATTCTGATTTCCTACCTGATGAAGCTCCCCGGCACAAATGGAAACAGGTAGATTGGTTTGATTTTCTGCTCTTATATTTAGAATTTAAATAAAGTTGAATCACAGCCATTTGATGCCATCATCAACATATTGAAAGCTTCCCTTTGATTGTAAAACGGTTGCCCATTAAAAGGTCCCCATAACAAAGTTCTATATCCAAAAATTCTTCCTGAAGCGGCTTGATAGTAAGGTCTAAATAAACAAGGCTATCCCACACTGACTATTGGTTTGGAAAAGGAATTGTAAAATTCCCAGAGGTTGAAAAGGTATATCTCCTACCATCATCGAATTTCCTTCACATAAGAGGCTACCAATCAGGGTATCCGGCCTGTCATGGACCACCAAGTCTAAAATAATAGTGCTGTCGCACAAATTTTGAGAAACAAGCGGCACTGTAAATGTTCCCTGAGTTCCAAAGGCATTTCCACCTATATAAATACTATCTCCACGACATACTTCCTCTAACCTGTTTAACGTATAATTTAGGAAGGTTCTCAACTCAAGGTTTACAGACTATCACAGCCATGGCGATCCAATAAAAGAACCTGGTATTGACCATCGAAACAAAGACTGAATCCCCAACCTGAAATTGTTGTCCTTCACAAATTCCTTCAGACAAATTTGTGGGGAAATTATTTTGCACCAACAGATCCGATCTACAATACTATCACACCCACCTGACTGATGTCATAATCACGCGATATTGACCGGTTTCAGTAAACAAAGAATCACCTAACCTTAAGCTTGAATTTTCACAAATTTGCTCCTGTAATGAAAAATTGTAGGAAGGATTTACCAATAAATCCAAATTCACCAAACTATCACAACCATTCGCTCTCCGAATGGGCACCGAATAATTGCCACTTATATTAAAAGTGGAATCACCAACTCTATAGTTTTCAGTATCATTAAATCGTTATTTCCAAACTGTCATTTGGAACTGAATTACCGTCAAATCAACAAATACGAGGCTGTCACATCCACTTCCTTGTGGAAAGGGAACTGTGTACCTCCCACTTTTGGTAAAAGTAGAATCACCTACCCTATAAAAGTCTCCCTGGCAAATTTGAACCTGACTTGATGAATTTTTGTCTTAACCGTAAGATTTAGCAAAAAGGTACTATCACACCCATTGGTTGGAATGGTAATTCGATGAACTCCATTGCTTGAAAACGGGTATTAAGCTTAACCACAAAGTATCTCCTGGCAAATTGTATCCCTTGCCTGACCAATTTGTGATTGCGTTGAACATAAGGCAGTTAAGATTACCAGACTGTCGCAGCCCTGGTAAGAATTCAAAACATGTGGAAAAACTCCGGGACTGCAATACGTATTTTGTAAAAATGTATAACAATCCCCATTACAAATTGTATCTGTAACAGGTGTTGGAGGAATATCACATAAATTGCATCACTACAGGTTGGTTGTCCATCATTGCAGTTATTATTGACGGTTCAATGCACAATTGATGGGTTCCGGTTCCAAAGGTTGGGTGGGCTCACTTGTAGTCCTTGGTCCAATCGGAGCTCCATCCCAGGTCCATATATCGATTGGCTCCGGCACGGTTGAAGCGATATAGTCTATTGATGCTCCTGCAAACTCTGATTGGTCCGTCTATTATGACTGGTTGATCTATTGCAGGAGCCTGAGTAGAACCACTAATTACAGAAACTGATATGTCACAAACATTAGCCCCATTGGCATCAAAAACCAGATAATAAGTATTTCCTACTGTCAGGGGCGCTGAAATTGGTAAAGTCCAGGATTGTTCCGTGAATATTGGTATTGCAATTGAAACCAGATTAAAATTGAACAATCTGAACTTTCGTAAATAAATTTACTACAAGGCCATTGGGTTGATTGCAATTGTAAACATTTACGCTAATCGTAAGATTGGTAGAACCGGCAATAAATCCAATCCAGTGCATGGTATGTTGCACCATGGTACAATAACCAGGTGGCATTTGACCAGGGATGGGTTGATTGGCGGTACTAGTATAACCATTCAAATCACAAACAACACAAGCTGCCGCACAGGTGCTTGCAAGGGGACATTGTGATTTTGCTTTTGGTAAAATAAAAAAGAAAGCCAATAATATTGGAAGGGTAAGGATCCTATTCATTTATTAGGTGTTTGCTCTTAAACAACAAGGTTAATTTCCTATATCCGGGCGAGTAAAACCTTTGGAAAATATGGCTTAGGGCTGGTTTTTATTTTAATAAAATGAAGATAGGAAAAATTTCTATTCTCAAACCCACAAATTAACCTAACAATAAATGGAAGGAGATTTTTAAAACAGAAAAAGCGGCCCGGAAAATCCGAAGCCGCTTTTTTTCGGGTGACTAATGGGATTTGAACCCACGACCCCCAGAACCACAATCTGGTGCTCTAACCAACTGAGCTATAGTCACCATAATCCACTTTTATATAAAAGCGGCCGCAAAGATAAATAAGTTATCATTTGCAGGAAATATTTTTGTGAAATTATTTTTCCGGAGCAGGATCTTCCTGCAGGGTAAAGGTTCTTTCAACAGGATTCAGTGGCGTATCTACTGCGTTTCCGTCTTTGTCAACCAAAGTAAGTTTTACAGTATTATCACCCATTCCCATTCCTTCAATATAATAGGGTTGCCAGGTATCAACTGTTGCAACCTCTTCACCATTGATTTCAACCTTTACTTTATTGTCCATTCCTAAAGTAGTATTAACCAGGTAGAAATCAAGCATAACTTTTTCAGTTTCTGCTTTGCCAACATAGGTTCCCTTAGGACGAGAATAGAACAACATTGGCTGAGTAATTGGTTCTGAACTTTCAAAGGAACCATCTTTCACATTTACTTTTACGGCCTTATGCGCTGCATCAGTTTTGATACTTTCGTGATAAGATCTTGAAAGAAATGAAAGAATATAATGCTCCCCGTCGGCAATATCGTAGTCAAATGTTGACTCATATTTAGCTGCATACGGCTCATTATCAACTATCAAGTGAATATGTTGCCCCTTTGCAGAGTTCGCGCACATTTTTTGAGGCGCATCAGAAGTTTGAACTCCTAACTGATATGAATCACCTCCAATGGTGTAATTAAACTTTTTACCCTGATAGGTCATTTCATTTATTGCAGCATCATCAAAAGATGGTGATGGACTAAATGGAGTCAAGGTATATGAACTTGTTGTTTCCTCCATCGTGGTTTCCTCTGTTTGCTCTTCATTTTGATTGGCTTCCGGACTTCCACAAGCGAAAAACAACAAAATTACCGGGAATAAAAATGCAAGATTTTTCATAAGTGTTCTTGTAATTTTGTTTTATAAATAAGATGTAAAACTAAAAACTTTGGCTGGTACATAAAGTTCAGCACAAGGTAGTTTTAATAAGCAATACAACCTTATTCATTCATGAAGAATACAGCTTTAAAGGTCGAAGGAATGGATTGTGCCAATTGCGCATTGAGCATCAGTCGTTTTTTAGAAAGGAAAGGCCTGCAACATATCGATGTAAATTTTGCTACCGGAGATGTAAGATTTGAAGAAAATCCTGATGTTTCAATGGAGGTAATTAAATCAGGCATTCAAAAATTGGGTTATACCATCGTAGAAAAGGATGAGCAAAAAAAGAAAGGCCTGAATTTTAATTGGTTGCTAATTATTTCTGCCATTTTCACAGCCCCACTTTTAATTGGTCATATGCTGGGGATGGTCGTTGACCTTCCTTTTTTACATGCACTCCATAATCCTTACCTTCAGCTGGCACTTTGCTTACCGGTTTATGCTATCGGATTTTATTATTTTGGAAAAAGCGCATTGGGTTCCATTCGAGGAGGGGTTCCCAATATGGATGTTTTGATTTTCATCGGTAGCACGGCTGCTTTTGTTTACAGTTTGGTGGGTACTTTTCAAAACAACCCAGATTATATATTTTATGAAACGGCCGCTACCATTATCACCCTTGTCTTACTAGGAAATTGGTTTGAAAAAAGAGCCGTTCAACAAACCACTACAGCAATAGAAGACTTAAGCAAGTTGAAGGCTGAAAAGGCCAGAAAAATTATGCCTTCAGGTACAATTATTTCCATTCCCCAAGATGAAATTCAAGTTGATGATGCCTTACAGGTTAATGAGGGCGATTCCATTCCAACAGATGGAAAGATAAGCCAGGGCGCGGAAATCAAGGCCACGGGTAGATGAATCCAGCGATAACTGAGAAAGCTCGCTGAAAAAATCCTGGAGATACCGTCATTGGAGGATCCTTTATTGAAAGTAGGAAATTTTCAAATGAATGTAACGAAGCGCTTTCTGATCAAACCGTCCTAAGCAGAATGATTGAATTGGTAAAATCTGCCCAACAGGAGAAGCCGGACATTCAAAGACTGGCTGATAAGTTGAGTGCTATTTTTGTTCCGGTTGTTTTGACCATCGCAGTATTGACTTTTGTAATTGCATTTTTTGTATTTCAAATCCCGGCTCAAAAAGCATTAATGAATGCAATCGCGGTGCTTGTAATCTCTTGTCCTTGTGCAATGGGATTGGCCACTCCTACCGCAGTTATGGTAGGTGTAGGTCGGATGGCAAAAAATGGAATCCTGGTAAAAGGTGCTCAAACACTGGAAGTCTTTGCAGGTATCCGCAATTTTATTTTTGATAAAACCGGCACCCTGACCACCGGAAACTTTGCCGTCAAGGAAGCTAAATTCCAACAATTAACTGAAAATGAAGCGAAAGAGATTGTTGTTGCTTTGGAACAAAATTCCTCCCACCCTATTGCGCAATCACTGGTCAAAGCCTGGTCAAAAGAATCCAATGGATTGAAATTACAGGAGGTAAAAGAAATCAAAGGATTAGGAATTCAGGGAAAGGACGAACTAGGCAATTTATACAAACTTGGTTCTGCCAGCATTCTAAAGTCGGCTAATGAAAACGGACAGCACCAATTATACCTCACCAAAAACGATATTGTCATCAGTACCATCGACTTGGAAGATGATATCAAATCGGAAGCGGCGGCTCTTATTGATTTTTTAAAAAAGGAAAATTGCCATCCTACTTTATGGCGGAGATAAGGAATTAAAAACTTTCACAAGTTGCATCAAATCTCGGCATTGAAGATTTTCATGCAGAGAAATTGCCGGAACAAAAATTAAGACTGGTAGAAAAATACAGCAAATCAGCACCAACTGCTATGATTGGCGACGGAATCAACGATGCTCCTGCTTTGGCAAAGGCTACCATAGGGGTTTCTTCTTGAAGCATCCCAAATAGCCATCCAATCCGCTCAAATCGTGCTTGAATGGAAATTTGGGACATTTGGAACAAGCTTTTAAAATAAGCAAGCATACCTTGCTGACCATCAAACAAAATCTTTTTTGGGCCTTTGCTTACAATGTGGTAGCTATCCCTATCGCAGCTATGGGATTTTTGAATCCGATGTGGGGCGCCTTATTCATGGCATTCTCGGACGTAGTGGTGATTGGAAACAGTTTGCGTTTAAAAACAAAAAAACTTTAAAATTTTCCACCTTTGGTGTTTGCAATTACTAAAAAGTAAATTTACCTTTGCAGCCGCTTAAAATAAACCGGAGGAGTGGCAGAGCTGGTTTAATGCACCGGTCTTGAAAACCGACGTGCTCGAAAGGGCACCGGGGGTTCGAATCCCTCCTCCTCCGCCAGAAAAAGGCGACCAGAAATGGTCGCCTTTTTTCGTTTATTAAATCGCAAAGGGGGCGAAGGCGCAAAAGATCGCATAAGAGTTACTGCTGAAGCTAATAATCTTTTTCCACCATTAGAAAAAGACAAATGACCACTACCACTGTAATCACCCCATCACCCAATCCCCCTAACTTCCAATCATTCACGCATTCACTAATTCACCCATTCACCAATAAAAAAATAGGTCACCTGCTTTCACAAGTGACCCGGCGGATGTGTTTATTCGTTCGGTTCATCAGTTTATGACTTACCAAATCAAAGCAACTTACAATAAAAAAATATGTGAAAAAACCTGAATCGGAAGAATGTGTTTTGTTGTAAACGATAACAAAAAATATTCATAAAATAACAACATAAACCCAAGGCAGATGTGGGCATGTGAGATGGATTAGGACTTAAATCCTGGCTGGATTAATGCAATGGCCGCTTCTTTATCATTCCTCCTTTGGTATCCTTTTATCGGATATTGAATTACAAAAGCGTTTTTATCAATCTTATCAATCTCTTAATAATCGGGTCACTTCTAAACGGGTAATGGCACAAAAAATAGCTTTTTTCTCGACTGCAGGACCATATCCGCCTTCCGATTTGAAAATGGTTACTCCCCTTCCCAAATCATCCGTAATTTTCTTTTTGATATCGTCATAAGCATCTGAAACTATCAAAACTCCCAAATACTCCTCGATTCCATTGATAATAAAGTCTACCGTTTTTGACGCTGCCAGGTAGGTCAACATCGAATACATGGCTGTTTCTATATTCACCAAAAAAGCAGCCACAGAAAACAACAGCACATTGAAAATAGCTATAAAGTCACCAACCGTCAAACTGGATCTCCTACTCACCGATATGGCCATAACCTCGGTTCCATCAATCACCGCTCCTCCCCTGATAGAAAAGCCAATTCCCGCTCCCAGAAAAAATCCTCCAAAAACGGCTATCAGCAATTTGTCTTCCGTTACAACCGGAAAGGAAATATAATGAACCAAAACTGCCAGGGCCACAATTGCAAAAGATGACTTCACCAAGAAATTCACCGACACTTGCCTCGCACCCATCAAAATGAATGGCAAATTCACTAGCAAGATGAGAATAGAAAGATTAAAGTCTGTCAAAACCTGAAACAAAAGCGCCATCCCCATTGCTCCTCCGTCGAGAAAATGACTTGGAAACAAGAAACCTTTCAGACCAATGCTGGCCATGATCACTCCTCCTCCAATAAAAAATAAATCTTTCAAAACGTCCTTTCCTCTTCTCTGGGAAAGTGCGGCGATGGTGTTAGCACTTGATTTCAATGGCGACTATATTAAAGCGTAAATGGTAATTTGAACAAAGCCATACACAGATGGCATTATTACTAAGGTAAGGTCAGAAGTACCCCCTTAGTTTTTCCAAGGGAAAAAATAATTCTAAAAAGGATATTTTAAGATACTCATTCCATTTCCATCAGCCACCAAAACTCCTTACTTTCACCATTCACATTCATGCTTCTATGCTATCAATTTGCATCCCGGTCTACAATTTTGATATCCGCTCGCTGGTAGCTGATTTGCATGTGCAAGCAGAAAAACAGAGTATTCCATTCGAAATACTCATTTTTGACGATGCTTCAGAAGATAAATTTATTTTTCTCAATAGAGAAATTGCTTCCCTTACCCATGTTCGATGGATGGAACTGCCTACCAATATAGGTAGGTCTCGCATACGAAATCAACTAGCCGAAATGGCCCAATTTGACAACCTGCTTTTCCTGGATTGCGATTCAAAAGTCGTCGGTTCTGATTTCATAGAAAATTATATAAAAGAAATTCATCCCTCCAATTTGGTGATATGTGGAGGAAGAACCCATGAAGCACAACCACCAGATGAAACCCTTTATTTGCGATGGTGGTATGGGAAAAATCGTGAAGAAAAATCCGCAAAAGACCGTAGCCTTTTTCCAAACCGTTCCTTTCTTTCCAACAACTTTTTAATTCAAAAAAAACTGTTATTGGAAATAAGGTTTGAAGAAAAACTATCCGGTTATGGACACGAGGACAGCCTTTTTGGATACGAACTAAAAAAACGCGGCATCAAAATCTTTCATATCGACAACCCTTTAGCGCATATCGGCTTGGAGCCCTCTCAGGTATTTTTAAAAAAGACGGAAGAAGGAATTAAAAACCTGTATTATATCATGAATAATCTTCCGGAATATGCTTCTACATGACGATGTGAGATTAATGAAGGTTTTTAAAAAATTAAATCGCTTTGGCATGAGCAAATTACTTGCAGTTTGGTTTTCCTATCGAAAAAAACATTTACAAGGAAAAATCCTCGGACCCAAGCCTGATTTGAAATCCTTCGACTTTTATAAATTAGGTTTCCTTTGTGCCTTGAGCCAAAACAAGATTCCTGATTAGAAAAAGGAACTATGATCAAACTTAAAAATTACCTGCTTTCTTTTTATCGAAACATCACCAGAAGCATTGCTTTTTTCCAAGCTTGATTGCTTTTGGAATGATTTGCTTTTCTTTGATTGTCCTTGTTGCAGAACAATATGGAGCTACCAGTTTCTTACAGGAAACCATCGACTTTTTAGTTACCTACGATATCGATACTGCCCGCACCATCATGAGTGTTTTAATCGGCAGTATTATTTCACTTACAGTTTTCAGTTTTTCAATGGTGATGATTCTTTTGAGCCAGGCTTCATCTCTATTATCTCCCAGATTACTTCCTGGCTTGATTTCCAACAAGAGCCACCAAATTGTACTGGGCGTTTATTTGGGTACCACCCTATATTGTTTACTCATTCTTATTAATATCAACAATCCTGATAATGAATCAACCCTGCCGGGATTTGCTATTTTACTGGCCATTATACTGGGATTGATTTGCATGGCTCTGTTTGTTTATTTCATCCATAGTATTTCAACAGCCATCCAGGCATCTAATGTTTTAAACAAGATTTTCAACGACACCAAGCGCGACTTACAGGAACTTTTTGATGAATCCAATGATGAACCGGATCCAGGCCAAATAAACCCTGACTCACAAAAGCTCAAGCATGAAGTGATGGCCAGGCAAACCGGTTATTTACAAGAAATTTCCACCCAAAGTTTATTGGACATCGCCATAGAAAATGACCTGACTATTAAGATGGAAGTGACTCGTGGCATGTTTGTAATTGAAAACGTCCCTATTGCCCTTTGTTCCAAAAAATTAGATGAAGAAGTTTTGGAAGATCTTCAATCCTGTTTTACTTTTTCAAACAGGGAATTGGTCCGGGAAAATTATGTGCTTGGTTTTAAACAAATCACTGAAATAGCTGTGAAAGCTATGAGTCCCGGTATCAACGATCCCGGTACTGCCCTCATCGCAATCGATTACCTTACTGAATTATTTGCAGAAAGGATGAAAGTTTCAGACCAGGAGATTATAAAGGATGAGGAGGGGAATGTGCGAATTTATTTCAACACCGTGAGCTTCAAAGATTTGTTTTACAATGTTTTTGCATCGCTTCGTATTTATACCAAACACGATGTAGTCATAGTGCAAAAACTCATCATGATGCTTCGATTCCTTCAATATCAAAAAGCAAATGGAAATTATAGTGAGGTTTTAAAAACAGAATTGGAAACCTTGTTGGAAGATGCCAATGAGTCCATTTCAAATTCGCGGGACAAAAAAATCATTCAACAATTAGCTGGCTAACTTAAATACTTGGATATTTCACATCAGCCAAATACAATCCCTGAGGATACGCTTCATATTGAAATTGAGGAAGTTTTCTCTCCTTTAATGCTTCAAGAAACTCGGTTTTCATCATTTTGCCTTCATTAACGGCCAACATTGAACCAACCAACAGACGAATCATCCCTCTTAAAAACCGATTGGCAGTGATAGTGAATTTGTAAGCATGATCATCCAGTTGTTCCCAAGTGGCATTTTGGATGAGACATTCAAAACCCTTTGCTTTTTCCGGTTTTTTACAAAAGGCTCTAAAATCTGAGGCTGACTTTATAGAATCTGCCAGTTCTTTTAAAAGAGGCAAGTCAATTTTTTCTTCATAGAAAAAACTGGTTTCTGCCTTGAAGGGATTTACAAGTGTATGCAAATAGTATTCATAAGTTCTTGAAACCGCATCATGCTGGGCATGAAATTCAAACGGAGCTTCTAAAATAGCTAATACGGCAATATCGTCCGGGAGCATTTTATTTAAAACAAAAATTGCCTCTTCCTCCATTGCCTTTTCTATAACCACGTGACCGAAGTATCCGCTGGCATGTACCCCGGCATCTGTTCTCCCACAACCAATAAAATTGACTTTTTGCCCTAGAAATTGACGCAAAGTATCTTCGAAAACCTCCTGCACTGAAGTTCCGCTTGGTTGCCTTTGCCATCCATTAAACCTTGTTCCTTTGTAAGCTATTTTAATAACATACTTCATCGTTCAAAGGTAAACAGGCAACTTAAAATCCAAACCTTTATCTTATCGTACTATTATCTTTTTTGAAAATAGCGCATTACCCTCCTGAATTCTCAGAAAGAACATGCCACTTCTAAGGTTCTTGATATCAATGGCTTGTTGAGCCAATCCAGGTTGCAGGGAATTTGTTTGCACCAATTTACCATGCACATCAAAAATTTCAAGCCTTGTAGCATTGATTAATCCTTGCTTCCTTATCCATACCTTATCAAGCGCAGGGTTTGGAAAAACTTCAAAATCTGAAGTCTCTAATTCAGTAGTGCTACTTAAATATTCAGGAATCAAAAAAATCGGACTACTGGGTGTATGCACATTTTCAGGATACAAAAGTTGGATATTTCCGGTATGATTGAAATCCCATTCGTAACAAAGCAAATCTTTGATTTCAAATCCGCTTGGAAAATCATAAAACCATTCTCCCTGTTCCGATGAATCACGGAAGGTCTTTGCCCAAATGACAAAAAGTGGTTTTTCTCCATTTTTCACAAAAGCACCTCCGTCCATTTCTTCAGGAAGATTCATTTGCTCTGTTAAGTCCGGATCATAAGTTCTGCCTTTCAAAAAACCAATCATGGTCTGCATTCCCAAGCCGGCATCGGTCAGTGTAGCATTATGAGGCCCCTGACTCAAAAATTCATAAAAACCCATCAATTGCCAGTCATTTACTGCTTCGTCGAACTTCTTTTCTTCGGCCAGGCTGTAGAATTGCAACTGTTTGATATCATTTTTCATAGCGGCAATAGCGGCCTTCATTACATAATTCTTTTGCGCAATCGAACCGGCTAATGTTTTATCATAAAAAGTTTTTCTTGGAATATTGGTCTCTGTATTAACCCAAACCTTTTCTGGCTTATCCACGCCGTCAAATCCTCTGGCCTTTAAAACGGCATCCAAATCCAACTTCTTTTTAATCAAACCTTCAACAGCGGCATCGGAATGCCTTTTATATGCAAACCAGCCGATATCATTGTCCCAATATTGTAGGCTTCCGTCAAAATGTGGATAGCTATGATAACTCATACAGTCAAAATAAGCACCACCTTTAAAGGGAAAATCGTTGTTCACTTTTCCCTGATCAGGATTGTCTGTATTTCTTAAAATCGCATCCAGAAATGGTGGATGACCTAAGCCACCTACAGCAATAAGATTGTCAGGCCTTATTGATTTTATTACCTCGTATGCTATGCGCAACATCCTTATATAATGGGTGATAGGCGCTCCAAATTTGGTATCACAAGGTGGCGGATTATTATCCCACCAATTGCCCGGAACCCCAGTTTGCAAAATGGCATTGCCGGTTAAATCCAAATCCGGCTCATTCAAAACTTCCCAAATCTTTACATTTTCACCATAAATAGTGGCAAGACGGTAACAATAGGATGCAAAATAATTGGAATCATTAACCGGAGTTCCATTGACTCCAAAATCCCATATGGGTTCATAGAGATTTTTAAAAGAAAAATTCTCATTTCCCGGACAATACTCCATCGGATCCTTATGGGCATCTGAAGCATCTCCAATGAAAACTGCCAGGTTTTTTATATCGATACTCGCGTAATAATTGTAGACATCCTTTCGAATATCATAGCCCCAATATTCCAGGAACCATTCCGGCAACCATTGCCTCAAGGTATTCAATCCAAGACCATCAATATTTAAGGGTTCGTATCCGGCAGCAATATTGGCCAGGTTTTCATCTCGCCAACCATTATAGGTACCTACATTGGCGCCAAATCCAAATTCAGCATCGTAGGCTGCGACTATTTCATTTGCATTTTGGGAAGGAGACTGGGCAATTCCCAAACCTATGAAGAGCATTGAAATCGTTAAAATTAGTACAGTTTTTTTCATGTCAGAGGGTTTTTAATGCCCTCTAATAAAGCACTTTTTAATGAAAAAACATTACTAAAAAATTGGTATTTAATTATTGGAATGCAAAAAAAGGTAGTATTTACTTACCACTTCCTTTCAAAAGGACCAAAATAGTGTAGAAAAGTATTTTGATATCCAGCGCAAGAGACATGTTTTCAATATAGAGGATATCGAATTTAAGGCGTTGGATCATTTGAGGCACATTGCTGGCATAACCATATTTTACCTGCCCCCAACTGGTAATTCCTGGGCGAACCTTTAATAAATGACGATAATGAGGAGCCTCTTTCATAATTTGATCGATATAATATTGACGTTCCGGTCTGGGGCCCACCAAACTCATATCGCCAATTAAAACATTCCAGAATTGAGGCAATTCATCCAAACGGTATTTTCGCATGAACTTACCCCAGGGAGTTACCCGATCATCCTGATCACTTGAGAGCTGAGGTCCGTTATGCTCAGCATCAGTATACATCGATCGAAATTTATAAATGGTAAAAGGTTTCCCATTAATCCCTATTCTCTTTTGTTTGTAAAAAATAGGCCCAGTGGAAGATACCTTTACCCGGAAAGCGATATACAAATAAAGCGGCGAAAGGATGATCAAACAAATCAAACTTACCACCACATCAATCAATCTTTTAATGATAAACTGCCACCTTGGCATCAAATCCTGCCGAATTTCTATCAGGACAGCGCCATATAAATGGTTCATCTTTACATTTCCCAACATGATGTCGTACATGTCCGGGATTATTTTCACCAGAATCCTTTCTCCATAATCGAATAAAACGTTTAAAATTTCCCTCAATCGATTATGCTCACTTGTTTCAATGGCAATTATGACTTCTTCAATATTTTCTTCCTCTATGATTCTTTCAATGTCTTCAATCTTTCCAAGCTTTGGTAAAAATTGCTTCAAATGATTGGTGCTTTTCCCATTCGAATCAATAAAACCAACAAAATTGTAACCAAGACCTTTTTCTCTGGTCGAGATATCCTGATACAATTCAACCGCATTATGGTCTCCACCAATAATCAGGGTTCGGTAGGTAACCAAGCCTGCCTTCAGTTTTCTACTTGCACGGGTAAGGATGATCATACGGACAAGCGCCGTGATGATAAAGTGCAAACCAAACAAGGTGAAAAACGAACCATAATAGGTTCGATAATTGGTTACCACATCATCCAGAATAAGGGTAAAAAAGAGAAAGGTGACGCCAAAAAAACTAAGGAAAAGTGTCCTGGTGAGTGTAGCCATCCTGGACAGTCGGTAAATATCTTTGTAACGGTCGAATATGCCGTAAAATAAAATCCAACCAATTGGAATGAGGAAAATGCCGTAATAAAAGTTGGCATCCTGCATCACCTGATCCCATCCAAATCCTTCGAGATCTTTACGGTAAAGGAAAAACAATGCCCAAGCCGCCATAGCTGAAAAGAAATCAGCTAACTGATAAATCAGAGTATCCAGTCTACGGCGTTTATTCATTAGACTAAAATAGAGTCGAAAATAAGTTTCAAAAATGAGCTATTCGGATAATGAGCGTAAATTTAAAAACCGAACGCCTATTTTATAATTTCATTCCCATAACGTTTTCTAAAAAATGGTATTGGCTGCTAATTCCTGTTAAAATGAGATTTGCAATGTAGCAAGCTAAATCTATTTTTTTACTAAAAAACTTTAGATAGTTCTCTAGTCTGCATAAACTTTTATCAAAGGTTCCAACCTAATCCATCAGCCGGAATTTCATTTCAACTTTTGAAAATTCAAGGCAAAAAAGGAGCTAATGTTCAAATTTTTAGACTAATCTAAAAATATTTTTATATCACTAAAAAGAATGCTAAATTTGGGCCTACTAAAGACTTAAGTCCGCCTTATGGATGTTTTGAACATTATTTTTTCTGAAGAATGGGCCCTCCGAGCCCTGGCCGCTTCTCTTATGGTGGGGTTGACTTGTGGCGTTTTAGGTTGTTTTATTGTTTTAAGAAATATGGCCTTAATCGGCGATGCACTTTCCCATGCTGTATTACCGGGCGTAGTAGTTGCTTTTATGATTTTAGGATATAATATCCTTGGATTTTTTGTCGGGTCTGTTCTTGCCGGACTTCTTACCGCAGTTGGTATTACCTGGATTCAACAAAATGTAAAAACAAAAAATGATGCAGCCATAGGCATCGTTTTTACGGCTATGTTTTCCATTGGTGTAATGGGGATTTCCTGGATAAGCAAAAATGAAGGTGTCCATTTGGACTTGAAAGATTTTTTGTTTGGAAATGTTTTGGGTGTGTCCAATCAAGATCTATGGCTTACCCTTGCCATCTCCATTTATGTATTGGTTAGCATTGTTGTATTTTACCGTTACCTTTTTGTCAGCACATTCCAGCCAACCATTGCCCAGACTATGGGAATTTCTGTAAAGGTCATTCATTATTTTTTAATGCTGCTGCTGTCATTCGTAGTAGTAGCAGCCCTTCAAACTGTAGGGGTAATTTTGGTAGTTGCCATGCTGATCACTCCCGCTTCTACAGCGCTTTTAATTTCAGACAGATTACATAAAGTCATTTTTATTGCTGGCCTAATGGGATTACTGTCTGCTGTTTTGGGGCTTGTATTGGCTATTTACATCAATACCACTCCCGGACCGGCCATGGCTGTTGTTTCCACGATTTTATATTTACTTGCCGCATTTTTTTCACCCAAGAAAGGATTGCTTTTCCGTATGCTTCAAAAAAGGAAACTTCGCTTCCGCATCAGTCAGGAGGACTTTATGAAAGAAGCTTACAAATTAGAACAACATGGCCAACTCAATCTTTCCAACCTTCAAACCAAACTGGATTTTTCAAAAGGAAAATTTCAAAGCGTTTTTTTAAGCTTACAACAAAAAAATTATTTTGATAAAAAATCTTTAAACCTTACTGAGAAAGGAAAAGACGAAGCATTGAGATTGACCAGAGCTCATAGATTATGGGAAACCTACCTTGTACAAGAAATGGGACTCAATGAAGCACAAATCCATGAAGATGCCGAACGACTCGAACACCTACTTCCCGAGGAAATTTTAAATGAAGTTGATCGACACCTCGGTTTCCCCAAAACAGATCCACATGGTTCTCCAATACCTAGTAGAAAAGGCTTGCCTGAATTTTCTTTGGCCCATATGGATATTGGCAAACTCGCAAAAATTGCCAATAGACAAATTAATGAACAGATTGCTTCACAGCTTTGGCAAATGGGAATTTTACCGGATGCGGAAATTCAAATCATAAAAAAAGATTCAGAAATGGTGGAAATCCAACAAGCTGGGAAAAAATTCCAGTTCCCTATGGATTTTGCAAGTAAGCTGGGTGTGGAAAACAAAGTGTAAATTATTTCAAATCTCCCCTTTATTTTGAACAATACATGGGTTAACACCTTTACCTTTGGTCAAATTTTAAAACCCTGTATTTTCATAACCCGCTACTCCATGAAATTGCGAACTTTGAATTATTACTTAAGCCTTTTATGCTTTTTGTTTTTTTTAAACAGTGTTCCTGCTCAAGAAAATTTAAGTTTGGAAGCAGCCATCCAAGAAGCAATTGACAATAGTTTTGGGGCACAGATAGCAAAAGTCAATCGTTCCATTGCAGAAAATTCTGATCACCTGAGCTTTGCCGGTGGACTACCTACTGTCAATTTCAATATCAACGCAACTTCCACCTTCAACAGGAACCAAAATCCTGCTTCATTTTTAACGGAAATTAATTCGCTTTCCGGTGGAGTAAACCCAAACCTGGAAGTTGCCTATACTTTATACAATGGAGGCAGGATAAAATATACTAAAGAGCAATTAAGCCTTCAGAGGTTACAATCCGAAACAGATGTTCAAAATGCTTTACAGCAGTCGGTTTACAATACTACCCTTGCGTACTATCAGGCAGTCATACAACAAGAGCAACTTGAGATAACCAGGGAGGTAATTGCCTTAAGTAAAGATAGAATCAGAAGAGATGAAGCGAGACAAGAATACGGCCAGGCGGGTTCATTTGATCTATTACAAACTACCGATGCTTATCTGAATGACTCTACTACGCTTTTGCTTCAAATGCAAAATTTCGAAAATGCCAAAAAGAACCTATTGCTGGCAATGGGAGCAACAGATTTATCAAGAACCATTGTTTTAACTGATCCGCTTCCACAAGCAAATGAGACTTTTGAATTGGAAAATTTGAGCCAAAAACTGTTTGCTCAAAATCCTGAATACCAAAAACTACTCTTAGCACGAGACATCGCAGCAACAAATTCCAATATTCAAAGGGCAGCGAGACTACCACAAATTGCTTTAAGAGCCAACGGAGGTTATACCTACAATTCAACCTTTGCAGGTACCGGAACTTTAGCGGATGGAAATGAAAGAGATTTTGGAGGCATAAGCTCTACCAACCTTACAGGTGCTTTGACTGTAAATATCAGCATGCCTATTTATGATGGTGGTCTTAGAAAAAAACAAGTCCAAAATGCCGTACTCAGAGAAATTATCAGTCAACTCAACATCAATCAGGTTCAACAGCAATTGACCACACAGTTGGCCATCGCTTTTGACAATTACAACAATCAAAAACTAATATCAGAAGTTGCCACGACCAGAATAGAAAATGCACGACGTAGCATGGAAATCGCCACAGAACGCTTCAATGCCGGGCAAATCAATTCGTTCGATTATCGTGCCGTTCAAATCAGTTACTTGAATGCCAATCAAACTTTTTTGAATGCCTTATTCAACCTCCAAAATGCATATCTGGATATTCTGGATTTAACAGGTGAGTTGATTAAATGACGAAATACAAGTGACAAGTGACGAATTAAAAATGCCCGATTGGAATTCCAACCGGGCATTTTTTTTCGAATAGCGAATAGCGAATAGCGAATAGCGAATAGCGAAACTCGCTTATTTAAAAGGATCTGCAAATTTCTCTGCTGCGATAAATTTTTGGTCAGTCAAAGTATTCAAAAAAGCTACCAGAGCAGTCTTATCTTCTTCACTGAAATTAAATTTCTTAGCAATTTGATTAGAACCATTTTGATCGAATTCCTTTAACTGGAATGAAAGATTCTTGTGGTTTTTGATATTGGAGCTATAATGTTCGATAACATCCTCAAGCGTTTCAAATCGGCCATCATGCATGTAAGGACCGGTGAGCGCAATATTTCTTAAAGAAGGAACTTTGAAAAGACCTTCTTCAATAGATTGATTAGAAACTCCTCCTACTCCTTTGTCTTCATAAACCATATCCAAACCATTGTTGGCCACCAAAACACCAGGACTTGCAAAATTTACTCCATGACACGAAGCACAGTTGTCGTTGTAAAGTTGTTTACCCTTATTTTCTTCAACTGTAAAACCATTAAAATCCTGATTTTGGATATTACCGAAATTTCCTCCGGAATTTGCAGCCTCTACATCAAATTTTGATTCAAAAGAACCCATTGCATTGATAAATTCAGAAAGGGCCGCTAAAATATTTTCTTTGTTTATTTCCTCATCAGGAAAAGCTGTTTCAAAAAGCACTTTATAATAATCTATTGATTTCAATTTGGCTGGAAGTTTATCCAAATCCATTCCCATTTCGATATCATCCTGAATGGTCAAAGTACTTTGCTCTGCTACAGATCCGGCTCTTTCATCCCAAAAGAATCGAGCGCCATTGTTACTTGCAAATGAATTAGTATTTCCCCCTTGGTAGGTAGCAGAAAAGCTTACCACTGAACCTAAAGCCAGTGAGTTCCTTTTGGTTAATTGACCGTCAAATCCTTCAGATTTTGCCTTACCATCTGCAAAGGCTAAAGATTGGTCATGACAGGAAGCGCATGAAACTTTATTGTTACCAGACAAATTATTATCATAAAATAATACCCTTCCCAGAGTTGCTTTATCATTGTCTACCGGTGCCGTAGTGGCTCCGCTATTTAAAATATGAATAGGCAATTCAACAGAATAGTCAATAGGATCGGCAGGTAAATTAAGATGCTCTGAAATCACTTTGAATTGCTCTTCACTATAATGGTAAGATTGAATTTTCACATCATCTTGCACACAAGAAGCAAAGGAAAACATAGCGAGGGCAGCCAAATAAAACAGGTTGATATTTTTCATAATAAAGGTTTTAGCGCTTTTAAGTTTAAAATTAACCAAAAAGGTACTTTTAAATTATTTTAGGTAAATAATTAACTAATTCAAGTAGTTACTTTAAATCAGTAGACGTCATTATAGACAACTGAGGTTGGGCTTACCCTAAAAAAAATCAAAAAAAAAGGAAGCCGAATTTTCGACTTCCTTAAAATCTCTTTTAGTTATAGTTTCTTTAATTTATAAATGGATCTGAGAACTTCTCTGCAGTTATAAATTTATCGTCGGTCAGGGTGTTTAAAAAGTCAACAAGTGCTTTCTTTTCCGTAGCGCTGAAATTGAATTGCTTAGCAACGTATTGACCATTATTGTATTCTTTTAAATCTGTATCCAAATTTGGGTGAGAATTAATTCCAGAACTGTAATGTTCAACTACTTCTTCCAAAGTTTGGAATCTTCCATCATGCATATAAGGTCCTGTTACTGCTATATTCCTTAAGGTTGGAACCTTGAAGACTCCGTTTTTAGCCGGGTCATTTTCGAGTGCTCCTACTCCATTATCAGCATAGGCCATATCCAATCCATTGTTGGCAACTCTTTTACCCGGACGACCGAATCTTCTACCATGGCAAGACTGACAATTTGCAATGTAAAGGTCTTTTCCAAGATTTTCTGAAGTGGTAAATCCGGTAAAATCAACATAATCATCGTTTGGATTCTTTGCAGCTTCCCTGTCATATTTGGATTCATAAGATCCCATTCCCATGATGAAATCTGTAAGGGCTCCAAGAATTCTTTCTTCGGTTATTTCAGGATCTCCATAAGCTGCCGAAAAAAGAATCGGGTAATATTCTGAACTAGCAATTTTTGAAGGTAGTTGGTACATCTCCATACCCATTTCAATTTTGTTTTGAAGGGTCATTTCAGATTGCTCCTGCACAGAACCGGCTCGTTCATCCCAGAAAAATCTTACAGCTCCTGAAAAAGGGCTGGAGGATTGCGTAGAATAGTAGGAAGAAAAGTTAACAACTGAACCCAATGCGATTGAATTCCTTTCTGTTAATTCTCCATCGAAACCTTCAGAGAAGGCCAAATCATCCGAAAAGGCAATAGATTGTTTGTGGCAGGAAGCACAAGAAACCTTTCCATTTTTGGAAAGTTGCTTGTCATAAAAAAGAACCCTTCCCAAGGTCGCTTTATCTGAGGAAACCTGCACAGGCGTCAGCCCAATTCTAGAAATATGATCGGGTAAAGTGACGTGATAATCTAATACCTTATTAGGCAAATCAAGGTATTTTTGTAAGGTTTGATACTGATTTTCCGTGTAAGCAGACACAGAAATATTCTCTGAATCTTTTAGACAAGATGAGAAAATGAAAAGCAAGGAAACTACGGGAAGTAGATTTTTGATAGTTTTCATAAAGATTTAGATTTAGTTGATAAAGCTAATTTTCTGGAAACGAAAATAAAACAATTGTTGAATATTTACAAATTATTCGAAATTCCAGGATATTTCTTTCATATCATATTCCACAATACCTTCAATTTTTTCAAGCATTAATTTACCTTGAGGGTTTACCCCAATTACCCTTCCTGAGAATTTTCTTCCTGCAGCATCTTTAAAATTTTGCAAGGTTTGATAGGCCATCAAAGAGGAAAGATAATCCGTATGCAGTAAATTTTCTCTTCCACTTTTAACCTGAAGATACTTTACTTCAATTTGTTTAAAAATTTCAGATAAAACCGATTCCAGGTCCCATACTTTTCCAGTCAAAGACATTAAGGAACCCGGATTTGGAAGGGAAGGCTCAAAGTCAGTTTGATTTACATTTAATCCAATACCGCAAACTGCACTTTGAATACTGCTTGAATTTACTGCGGTTTGAATCAGGATCCCCCCAATCTTAAGTTTTCTTACATAAATATCATTTGGCCATTTTATACAGGCCTCTTTTATACCGAGATTTTTCAAGGCATCTGCAACTCCCAGGCTGATTACTTTGTTAAGCGTAAATGAAGCAGAAGGTTTTAGGAAATTTGGATACAGTATTAGAGAAAAGGTCGCATTTTTGTCAGGTGCTGAAATCCATTTGCTGCCCATTTGTCCTCTACCCTGCGTCTGATTGTCAGCTATAACGACCGTTCCTTCAGGTGGTTTACTTTTTGATACCAGATCTAAGGCATAAGCATTGGTAGAAGGTACCGATTTTAAAAGTATCTTATTATTACCGGTAAAAAGTGTAGGGCCTGAGAACATTCAGCTAGATAATTTTTGATAATTTTGACGTTGAATAAAATTCAGAAAACCCAAATGCCATTTTTTCATACTGCGTAAGGTTTTTTTATTCCTTACATTTATAAAAATACGAAAGAATTTGAGTGCACAAGTTAGTTTAAAAAAAGACCTTTCTACAGAACAACTCAACGAAATAATCATTGATTCTATACAGGACATAAAGGGTAAAAACATTGTAAAACTAGACCTCCGACATTTACACGATGCCCCTGCCGACTATTTTATCATATGTGAAGGTGAGTCCAATACCCAGGTAAAAGCCATTTCTGACAGAATCCATCAAAGGGTTAAACAGGAAATGGGAACCCTGCCCAGTCATATGGAAGGAGCAGGTCATGCCCTTTGGGTTTGTGTAGATTATTTCTCTACAGTAGTTCATGTATTCTACAAAGAAAAACGTGCCTTCTACGAATTGGAGGATTTGTGGAGTGATGCGAAATTTACGGAATACGACAACTTATAGGATTTTTCATTGATTTTGTCGATGAAAAGCAAGGAAAATTTAACGATTTGAAAATTCATCTGTTCTAGGAGCATAAAAAATTGTAAATGGACAACAAGCAAAGTAGCAACAATAACAACCCCAACAAATTTGGATCCTACTGGATTTTCATTGTGGTGGCAGTATTGCTGCTGGCGGTAAATTTATTTACCATTACCAGCGCAACAAACGAGCCCCTGTCCTGGAACAGATTTAGGGATTTGGTGAAAAACCAGGAGATAAAGGAATTGGTGGTAGTAAATAGCAAAACTGTACAGGTTTACCTAACCGAAGATGCTTTGAGTAAGGACAAATACAGTGATGCAGCCAAGAGTAATTTTGGAGGAGAACGACCAAATTACATGTTTGAAATTGGCTCGGTAGAGACCTTTGCCGATGATTTGGAAAAAATTCAGGAAGAAGCCGGCTTTACCAAAGATGGAAACGAGGATAAGATGATTTATCCTAAATATTCAACCCAAACCAATTGGCTCGCTCCCATCCTTAGTTGGGTACTTCCTATTATTATCATTGTAGTGATTTGGATTTTTATTATGCGAAGGGTAGCAGGAGGCCCTGGTGGCCCCGGTGGTCAAATCTTCAATATTGGAAAATCCAAAGCAACACTTTTTGACAATAACGCAAAAGTGAACGTCACTTTCACCGATGTTGCAGGTCTGGATGAAGCAAAAGAAGAGGTGATGGAGGTCGTGGACTTCCTGAAAAATCCTAAAAAATATACAGCCCTTGGAGGAAAAATCCCAAAAGGTGTTCTTTTGGTGGGCCCTCCGGGTACCGGTAAGACGCTTTTAGCCAAAGCTGTGGCCGGTGAGGCAGGTGTACCATTTTTCTCTATCTCAGGTTCAGATTTCGTGGAGATGTTTGTAGGGGTAGGTGCCTCAAGAGTTAGAGACCTCTTCCGTCAGGCAAGAGAAAAAGCTCCTTGTATTGTATTTATCGATGAGATTGATGCAATCGGACGTGCCAGAGGAAAAAACAGCATTACCGGTGGTAACGACGAAAGAGAAAATACCCTGAACCAACTGTTGGTGGAAATGGATGGATTCTCTACTGACAAAGGCGTCATCCTGATGGCTGCAACCAACCGTCCGGATGTATTGGATTCTGCCTTGATGCGTCCGGGTCGTTTCGACCGTGTAATAGGTATCGACAGACCTGACTTAAAAGGAAGAGAAGCTATTTTCAAAGTACATTTGAAAAATATCAAAATTGCCAACGACATCAGTCCTGAGGTACTTTCAGAAATGACACCGGGATTTGCCGGAGCTGAAATTGCCAACGTTTGTAACGAAGCTGCATTGATTGCGGCCAGAAGAAACAAGCAGGCGGTTGACATGGATGATTTCAATTATGCCCTTGACAGAGTAATCGGCGGTTTGGAGAAAAAGAACAAACTTATCTCTCCAAAAGAGAAAGAAATCATTGCCTACCATGAAGCAGGACACGCGATTTGTGGATGGTTCCTTGAGCATGCCTCTCCTTTGGTTAAAGTAACCATCGTGCCTAGAGGTATCGGAACATTGGGTTATGCGCAATATCTTCCAAAAGAAGAATACATTACGCGCACAGAGCAATTGGAAGATCGAATGTGTATGACCATGGGTGGTAGAGCAGCTGAGTCTGTAGTATTTGGTAAAATTTCTACAGGAGCTCAAAATGACCTTGACCAGGTAACCAAGATGGCCTACTCGATGATTTCTGTATTTGGTATGAATAAGGAAGTAGGTAATGTTTCTTTCTATGGCATGCAGCAGGACCAATTCCAAAAGCCTTATTCTGATGAGACGGCCAAATTGATTGATGATGAGGTTAGGAAGATGATTGACGTTCAATATGAAAGAGCGAAAAATCTTTTGACTGAAAAAAGAAATGAGCTGGAGTTATTGGCTAAGCAACTTTTGGAAAAAGAAGTATTATTAAAATCAGATGTAGAGCGTTTGATTGGTTCCAGACCAAAAGGAGAAGAAGGTGAGACTCATGCAAAACATGCCGTTACTTCAATTGCAGAAGAAGCCAACCCGGGAGAACCGGACGAGAATTAATCTAATTCTTATTTAAATTTAAAAATGAAAGCCCTTGCCGGATTGGCAAGGGCTTTTTATATACGTGGGTCTAATTACTGCCAGACTATTAAGGAATGTAAATCAGTTTTCCACTTTCGGTTCTACTTCCATTTTGAACCTTGTAGTAATAGATTCCACCCGATTTAAATAGCTTTCCTTCAAGATTGAATACCTGGTTTCCTGCCAAAACATCTCTTTGTTCTTTCCAAACCAATCTTCCTGTCTGGTCATAAACTGTCAATAAGGCATCGCCAGATTCTTTCATTTCTACATTGATTTGAGTTTGGGTTGAGAATGGATTTGGATAAGCTTTCACTGAGAGTCGGTCATCAGAAAGCTCATCAATTGCAGTCAGGTTTTTCAAATCCCAACTCACATCCAAAGCACCACCTTCCGCATTTACTGCAAGAGAACCTATAACCAGATTGTTTTGCCAAACTCTTCCATTTAAAGTATTTCCATCCTTTTTAGCTGTAAAGACAAGGCTGAATAAAACTTCATCTGACTGTTTGGTTACTCCAAACGGAAGATTTTCCTCATCATGCCAAACCAGTGTAACGATTCCATCATGAATGGATGCTGTTCCCAGATTGTGTGCACCCATGCCTACAATGCTTGCAGCCTGGATTTCTTTGAATTCGAGTACAGTCTGGTCAAAATTCCATTCCGTTTGGAATCCGGAAATATTTTGGAAGTCGCTACTTCTCATTTCAAGTACAACCTCATCTCCTGAATTGAATGCTTGATCATCGGTTTCAAAACGCAAGGTTCTGAAGGTTGGGATGGCCTGATTTCCATCAAAAGAATAACTGTTGTCCACATCTCCGAGTTTCACCCCAACAAAATCCATAGCATCCACATCATTTTGAACGTTCACATTCAAAATCATAACCGGGAACGCAGGATTGAATGGATTGGAAGGATCTGTGAACTGCCAATTGGCCGGTAAAAACCTCCAGGATTCTCCGGACACGATTCTTTGTGCATCACCTTTCACCAAATCAATCAGATTCACTTTATCCTGATAGCTAACTCGTCCATCACGATTTAAGTCCCCTGCTATAATTTTATAAGGAGAATTGAGCGGTCTCGATTGACGAACATGTTTGTTCATCTGAACTATATCAATAACGTTCAAAGAAACTCTGTCTTCGCCATCCTTAGAAGGAACCAACATGCAATTTGAACCATACATAATATCATCAAATTCAAAATCACCTGTATTAACCTGGGACATTTGAACATTGGCATTATTACATAAAACGGAAGCATCCGGGATACCTTTATGATCTTCTCTGTGGACATTTCCTTTGATAGAGACCATCATATTGATACAAACAGCGTCTGCATCAATGAATACTGGCATGACTCGGGTTGGATCTGCAAACCATTTTTGAGACACTTCAGTTTGAACCGGCATATTTCCAAACAGAACCTGAGAACAATCTCCACGATCTCCCTTCAACAGGATGTCTATTTCTGCTATTGGGAATTCATCAGGCAAGGAAACTCCGTCACCACTTGGGTCTGTCCAATCTAAGGTAATAGTTTGACCACTTACAACAGTAGCCGTCAATCCCTGGAGTTGGATTCCGGACACTCCAACGATTTCAACAGCATCTGGGTTACTAACCGAAATAGAATATTGCAAATCAATTACCCGGTCAAAATTCCCAACTTTGATGGGCACTTGAACGGTTTCACCTTTCCTACCTTCTACATCTTCCATTTTAAATACCAAATTGGAATTGTACACATTAGGAATGGTGATGGTATCACAATAAGTGTCAGTTCCACAAATCGTAGTTGCAGTCAAACAAACCACATAGGTAGAATCAATGGTATAATAATGCACCGGATTCATTAAAGTAGACGTATCTCCATCACCAAAATCCCAAAGGATGGTTCCGACCACACTATCTGCAAAGAACTTCACAACACCTCCCGGACGAATCATATAAGTAAAGAAGGCATGTGGAATCACACCAAAAGAGTCAATGGTAATGGTTTCCATATCAAAACAACCAACAGAATCTTCTACTCTGATGGAATAAGTACCCATACTTAAGTTGAAAATTTCGAAAGTTGTATCAGAGGTTGTGGCAATGCTTTGTCCATCCAGGAATATCTCATAAGGAACTGTTCCATCAAAAATATGAATGGTTGCACTTCCTCCATTTCCACAAGTATCATTGACCGCATCAACCTGGATATCCAAATCAAGCGAGCCACCTACAGTCAATAGTTTGGAGAATTCACAACCCAGAGAATCTTTAACCCTAACCGAGTAATTCCCAGGAGCTAAATTGTCGAAGGTATAGGTAGTATCGTTGGTCGTGGTTACCATATTTCCATCAAGGAATAGCATATAAGGCCCTACGCCGTCCTGAATTACAATGGAAATGCTACCCGGCGCTCCACAGGAGGCATCTGTAACATGAGAAGAGAAATAAACAGTTTGACCTAAAGTAACAGTGTCTGTTAGGAAACCGGTACAACCATTTTTATCGGTAATTTCAAAATCATAGGTTCCAATAGCCAATCCGGCTACTGTAAAGGTTTGATTGAAAGTAATACCTATCAAAGTATTATCCATTACAATGTCGTAAGGTGCCATTCCCCCTAAAATATTTAGGGTAATGCTTCCATTGGCATGTACACAACCACAAGCGGTATTGGTGGATTCTACTTCCAGATTATTGGATTCATCTACAGTTACATACTTTGATGCTTCGCAACCATTCACATCAACAACCCTAACTAGATATGTTCCGGATGGAAGAGAATCAATAACGTATACCGTATCTTGTGTATTAACTATCAATTGATTGTCAAGGAAAATATCGTAGTTCGGGCTTCCTCCAAATATGTTTACTGTAATCGTACCATCATTGATTCCGCAATTGGCAGGTGTGCTCGTGGCTGAAAGCTGGACATTGTTATGACTGGCTACTGTTTCCCTTGCTGTGGCTGAACAACCGTTTGCATCCTCTATCCTGATATCGTAAGTACCCGGATTCAATCCACCTATAATGTATTGTGTATTTGGAGTGGTTGCAATCAACTGTCCATCAAGATAAACATCATACGGTGCAGGACCACCACTAATATTTACAGTAATGGTTCCATTGGCCTGACCACAACCACATGCGGTACTTTGAGTGACTATAGCCAAATTTGAAACTGCTTGTACAGTTTTTACCAGCGTACCCTCACAGCCATTTTTATCAACCACCTTTACATCGTAAGTACCTGCTGCTAAACCAGCAATTGTATACTGACGGTTGGGAGTGGTTGCTATATAATTTCCGTCAAGGAAAACGTCAAAAGGTCCCATACCTCCGGCAATGCTAACAGTAATTGTTCCAGTGTTACCGGTGCAACTGCAGGCTGTTGTGGTTCCTGTCAAAGTAATTGGTGAAGAACCTGGAACAGTTATTACTTCAACATCTTCGCAACCGTGAGCATCTATAACCTTGATAGTATATGTTCCCGGAGCTAAATTGGTCAAATCGTACCATCGGTCGGGAGTAGTCACTACCAGATTTCCATCTACATAAATTTCAAAAGGCGCAACGCCATTTGCTATATCCAGATTCACCACACCATTTCCTGGTGTACATCCGGATCCATGCACAGTTGCCTGAAGATTAACTCCAGGCCCGCTTCCAACAGTTTCTTGAATAACCTTTTGACAACCATTGGCATCAATTACCTTAATTTCATAAGTACCCGGAAACAATCCACCAAATACATAGTGGTCGTCCTGAATGCTGGCAATTAAGGTGTCATTCAAATAAAGCTCGTAAGGCGCAGTACCATTGTCAATATCAATGGTTATGGTTCCAGTTCCTAGACCACATCCACAAGGAGTCGAACTTGAGGAAACATGCAGATTTTGTCCACCGCCAGGAACAGTTTCTGTAACCGTTCCTTCGCATCCATTCACATCTACTACCCTGATAGTATAAGTACCAGCATTTAAATTATAAATCGTATACCAGCGATCGTTGGTTGTAGTATGGAAGACACCATCAATATAAATGTCGAAAGGACCAGCCCCTCCAGAAATATCAAGCATGATGCTGCCCGGATTGCTACAAGATGCAGCCATGCCACTGGCATTTACATTTAAACTACCTGCCTGGATGATTTCTATGGTTTCTTGAGCAGAACAACCCAATGCATCCTTAACGCGTACAATATGATTCCCCTGAGATAATCCCTGGATGGTGTAGATAAGATTTGAGGTGGTAGCTACTAAATTACCATCAACAAAAATCTGATAGGGAGCAGTACCAGGAATAATGGTCAGGGTAACTGTTCCGTTTGCCATGGAACATCCACTGTATGTTTTAATATAGGTGAAAGCAAGGCCGGAACCTGAACTGGTCACCGTCTTTACGATGGTATCTTCGCAACCGTTAGCGTCTACCACCTGAATGGTGTAGGTTCCCCAGCCAAACCTGTAATTGAATACCATCTGTCATTGGTATTTATCCAGAAGGAACCATTTACATAAATATCAAAATTGGGAGTTCCTCCTGCGATATCCAGTCGTATCAAACCATTTGCAGAACCGCAACCTGTGTTGTTGTAACAGAAGCAGAACATGAATATTTCCACTTCCACCTGTAACTGTTTTAGTAATAGTGGTTTCACAACCATTTTTATCTACGACTCGAATCGTATAGCTTCCAGCGCTTAAATTTCCAATGGTATACCATCTATCGTTGGTAGAAACAAGGAAGTTTCCGTTCACAAAGATTTCAAAAGGTCCCATTCCTCCTGGGTGATATCCAGACTGATGGATCCATTTGAAGAAGAACAAGCCGCTGAACTAGTTGTAGCAGTTACAGATAATCCTCCTGTTCCCTGAACTGTTTTTGTAATGGTTCCTTCGCATCCATTTGCATCAACTACCCTAATTGTATAGGTACCAGGTGATAAATTATCAACAATATACCAACGGTCATTGGTTGTTGTAAGGAAATTACCATTTACAAAAATTTCAAAAGGAGCATTTGCCTTGGACATCCAACATGATATAACCATTGGATTGGCCGCAATTGGCGTGACTTCATACCTCGCACCAACTGCAATTCCTCCGATAGCATTGACAGTTCTGCTAATTTGGGCTTCGCAACCATTTGCATCAATGACTTTTATAGTATAAGTACCTCCAGTCAGATTGGAAATGAAGTACCAACGGTCATTGGTTGTAGTAATCAAGGTTCCATTTCTAAAAATCTGAAACGGACCTGAGCCACCTTGAATATCCAAAGCAATGCTACCATTGTTTTGACCACAATTGGCATTGGTGACCGTACCGGTTAAGGAGATAGATCCAGAACTATTGATGGTTTTGGTAATGATGTCTTCACAACCATTTATATCTTCTACTTTGATAATGTAAGTTCCAGGACCGAGGTTTATAATATCGTACCAGCGATTATTGGTTGTAGTTACCAAATTTCCATTTACATAAATTTTAAAAGGAGCACTACCACCTTGAATGTCGACTGTAATTTGCCCTGTACTTTGACCACATGAGCTGTGGGTAACTACACCCGTTACATACAAGTTTCCGGTAGAATAAATGGTTTTTGTAATGGTAGATTCACAACCATTGATATCCCTTACTTTAATGGTGTAAGTTCCAGGAGCCAAACTGTTGATGGTATACCATCTGCTAGAGGTAGTAGTAAAAATGTTTCCATTTAAAAAGATCTGGAAAGGAGCTGTACCACCATTTATTTCCAGGTCAATTTTACCATTTTGAGAACCACAACTGCCAGGATGCGTCGTACCTGTTAGAGATATCCCACCCGAACCTGTTACCGTTTTTACAATGGTGTCTTCACAACCATTTACATCAACCACTCTAATGGTATAAGTACCAGGCTGAAGATTCGTAACCGAATACCATCTTGTATTGATAGTGGTAAGCAAGGAACCGTTTACAAATATTTGAAATGGTCCGTTTCCACCGGTAATATCCAAATCAATACTTCCATTTGAAGATCCACAACCGGCAGGATTCACGTATCCTGAAACATGCAGATTTCCTGAGCCACCGGAAACATAAACCTGTTGGGTCTCTTCACAGCCATTGGCATCAACAATTCTAATGGTATAAAAACCAGGGACTATATTATTAATGGTATACCATCTATTGGTAGTAGTGGTATGAAGGCTTCCATTGATATAAATCTTAAATGGAGCAGAACCTCCTACTATATCCAATGCAATGGAAGCAGAAGAACAATTTCCGCCTTGAGGATTGGCGGCAAAGGTAAAGTTTCCGGTGCCGTTGAGGGTGAGCTGCAAAATCTCTGTACAGCCTGCACCGTCCTCAACTTTCACCACATAATTTCCTGCAGAAAGGTTGGAAATTGTATAATTGGATGAATTGGTAGTCGTTACCAATGTATTATTTAAATAAACCTTGTAAGGAGCCTGCCCTCCATTGAAAGCCAAATGGATCTGACCATTTTGCTGTCCACAAGCCGGATGACTCAGCTGACTTTGAACAGAAAAACTTCCTGAACCGGATGATAAGTTTACTTGATGCGTTTTGATACATCCATTATAATCAATAACCTGAACGGTATAAAGACCGGGAGGTAAGTTTGAAAAAGTAAAACTATTATTTTGAGTACTTCCTGAACGTTGAACCGGGCCATCCAACAGCAACAAATAACCTGGAGTTCCACCTTGTATTTGTACGGTAATGCTACCAGAATTCACCTGACAACTTCCATTGGTTTGAACATATCCGCCTAGTGTACAGCTCGTAGGACAACTTATTTCTAAATCAAAATTGCTTATTGCTCCATGATATCCATCTACGACTACATAATAGGTACCAGAAGTAAGGTATTGGCCAATTACTTCAGGAAGTGTATCCTGATTTTGGCTCGAATACAAACATTCGTTTCTATCACATGCTTTTAATAAAAACAGTTCAAGATTGGCAGAAAGACCTGACAATTGAATGGTTACATTACCAGGGTTGGGAAGTGTAAATGCATACATCACTTCCGGGCCACTGTTGTCAATATTTATAAGGTTTTGAGGAGCACAATAGTATGCTAAAATATTATTGCTTCCCGTTCCATTGTTTCCTTGAACTGTAGCGCCACAGTTTAAATAAGTAGCATTGCTACAATCCAAATAACCACAAGCTACTTCCAGAATAAACTGGCCATAATCGTTGGGATTTTGTCCGTCTACTACAATGTAATAAGTACCAATTGGAGCATTTTGCAGGACGACCGCCTCTTTGGTCTGAGTAGGAGGATTGATACTTTGTCCCAGACAATTGACCTGGTTACCCATTCCGTCAAGGACAAACAAATCCAGATCAATGCCCGGTGTCAGGCTCTCAAGTCCAACCTGCAGGTCTCCGACCACTGTTTTTTGAATAATAAAAACCTTTTCAGGTGCCTGAAAGGTGTAATTATTACACCCGGGATAGGAGGTAATATCATTTCCATCTGAGGGAGATGTTGCATTTGAAACAGAAGCTCCGCAGGAAATATTAATTGCTTTATTCTGCCACGAACCAGCCATACAACTTCCCTGGGTATATTGGGTAACCCCGGCAGCTCCAGCTTCACAAGCATTGGCGTAAGTCATGCCATTACAACCGCATACCGGGTCATTGACAGGAGGACAATTTCCTGGAGCTACAGTTGATGTCCTTTCAGACACAACACAGGTATTGCTACACGCACCGTAGGTGTATTGAGCAATTCCACTTGCCTCAGCCTGACAGGCATTTTTGTAGGTGATGCCATTGCAACCACAAACCGGTTGTTGTGTATCCGGACAAGGGTCCAGCAGGACTCCGTTGTTTAGGTTCCAATTGGCAGGAAGTGCCCTTGCAATAGTTTGATAATCAAAGCATGCCTCCATATTGACGGGAGGAACGACAGCATCCAGTTGTTCGATAAACTGGGTGATGCCATATTTTTTGGCTTCACATTCATTTCTGTACAAAATACCATTACAACCTACTACAGGAAGATAATCGGCTCTACAGGTTTGATTGGGGTTCATCAATGCAGGGTCAATGCAGTCTGCAAAACAGGTTCCCTGTGTGTAAAAGGTAGCCCCTGCTGCTTCGGCATAACAGGCATTCATGTAAGTGTTTCCATCAGAAGCACAAACCGGATTGAATACCATAGGGCATTGTTGGGCATTGGTTTCTGCTGAAAAGAGAGAAAGAAATGCTAACAAGAGAGAGAATAGAACTCTTTTCATGTTCATAGTTTTGGTTAAAAAAGGGATATACGATTTAAGGCCAATCCGGAGCACAAGACTACCAGAAAGGCTGGAAACGTTCTTTTTAGGCTATGGGAAGCCAATCGAATCAGGCATAAATGCCCGGACGAAAATGATGTTGTTGATTGCAGCTAAGGATGGGTACTCCTTAGGTATAGCCAAATAGAAATGGTGGGGCATAAAGCCCTAACTCAGTGGGGAAAGTTAAAATGAAGGGTTGAAAAGAAGACAAGGGGTTTATTTTCCAGGGGGTTTTGCCTTCGATTCCGTTGCAATTTTACAAAAAGGATTCCTATACACAAAACATGTATTAAAAATATTTTTATTTTATAAGTACCAAATACCCAATATCAGGGATGCTTTAATTCGTCAAAATCAATTTTTGAAGGGCACTATTTTTACCATCGTTTATCCTTACAAGGTAAAGTCCTGCTTTGTATCCACTTAGATCAATAGTATTTCGATCTCCTTTGATTTTTTTCACCAATCGGCCTTCACTATTCCAAACAGTAATTTCATTACCTTCTAAATTTTGAGGCAGCCCTTGTATTGCAAAAATACCGGTTCCAGGATTAGGGAAAACCGTAAAATCAAATGATTCATCACCTTCTTCTTTCACTTTCACGATATCTTTTACTTCAAAATCCCAAATTCCTCGTCCATACGTTCCAAACCTGACAACATTGAAAATGGGTTCGTATTCTACGGACCAGTAGGATTGCAAAGGAGCATCGCCTTCCGCCATTGGGTACCACATTTCATCTTCAAACACATAAACAAATGGGCCTGTTTCTGTACCGGCAAACAAGAACTTTTCTTCAGGATCCATCGTCATTTCAAAAACCAAAGTATTGGGAAGTCCTTCATCCATTGCCTGGAAGGTTTTTCCTCCATCTTCAGAGCGATATACAGCCGGATTGCTATACCCACTTCCTCCCAGGAAAACCAGGTTGCTATCAATAGAACTTGCTACTATGGATTGCCCATATAAATAATGCCCGGAAGGAATGAAATTGACCGTTTGATTCCAGTTCTGACCAGCATCATCACTATAGAAAAAGCGGCCATTGGTGGTAGCTCCATACCATCTGGAAGGATTCGCTTTTGAAAAAGAAATTGCTGATAATTCTCCATCGCCTCCTGCTTCTGCTCTAAAATTAAAAGGGAGTTGAGAAGCCTCAATATTCCCAAATGCATATTCCAATCGAATCAAATACGAACCCGGTCCTCCATCAACACTACCTCCGGCCATGTAAACAACATTCTGACTTTGATCCGGGCTTTCCATCAATGGTGGGATCCACACAGATTCATTCTCAGAATCAACCTCCCAACCTGCTGTCCTTTGGCCAACTGTTGGGACTGCATAAAAACTTACACTTCCTCCGGGATAAACAGTCCAAAGGTGCCTACCATTTCTTGAAAATACGGTATGGCCATAATCTCCAGAGATTACTTGATCGAAATCAATTCCATTTTCCTGACCAAAACTATTAGCAATCTGAAATCCCTGATCTTGCGAACCGGCATATATGTAAAATGGATCAATCGGATCAGTTCTTACACTATAATATTGTGAAACGTTCAGACTGGTCAGTCCCAGGTTTTGAATGGTTTGAAGTTTGTCGTAAGTAATATTTAAACCCCCATGGTTTCCTATCAAAGTAAAAATAGTTCCATCTGAAGTTTCAAATTCAGTAAAAGACATCATATCTGCATGCAGGGCAGATTCTACATTGTCATAATAAGCCCACCAATCATTTCTTCTGGACCAGCTTTGACCACCATTTATAGTATACAAACAATGAACGCCACCGGTGATTATAAAATCAGGATTGGAAGGAGAGATATAAATTCCTACCGCCCAGGGTCTTTCTTCCAGCATTCCCATTCGGGTCCAGGTATTTCCAAAATCCTCGCTTTTAAAAGCATAATCGTCACCATTTTCTTCTGCATAAGTTATCCACCTCACCGTAGTGTCCATTTGAATTCCGGCCAGATTGGCCCTGGCAGCCCCAAATCCCCAGTCGCTGTTTCGGCTTAATTCTTCAAAATCATTGGTGTCAGGATTTACTTTATAAAAAATGGTTTCAGCATTTCTCTTTTCAATAAAAAATAATTCATTTGAATGATGAGGCTTGCATAAAGCATACCTGTCCATTTCGTGGGTTGGCAAAGTGCGAATCGCTTCAAAGGTTTCTCCCTTGTCAATCGATTTATAAACCTTGGCAGGTGTCCAATAATCCGGTTTTGAAATCACATAAAATGTGTGCAGTGAATCGTCTAAAACGACTGGCGATCTAAATGCTGCCCACCGAAGATCGTTGACCGGGATGCCGGTACTTGCATTCCAACTCAAACCTTCATCATCTGAATAATGTGGAATGCGGCCTGAAAAAGCCAACAGCCTTCTTCCTGAATTTATATCAACAAATTTCAACAGCCCTGGATTAAGCTGCAAGTCTTGCATGATTACTTCCCATTCATTTCCGGAACGAGGACCTTTAAACAGGGTACCTCCTGCAGAAATCATCCAGATTTCATCTGTACCCGCATCGTATGCTACATCAAATACACTTCCTGCCTGATTTTGGCTACCTCGTTCTCTCCATTCGCCTACCAATTTCCCACCGGCAATTTCAATAAGCCCGCTTCGGTTGGAAACTGTTTTTCTTCTTTCTGCATTTTCCTTGTGAAAACGCATATGATTTTGGTACTCAATTGCTCTCCAGTCGGTTTCCGCATCTGCATAATGCATTCTTTCAAACCATGCTTCTCGTTTTTCTTTGTTTTCGCCATCTTCTTCACTAGCTACTTCTGTAGCTTCCGGAAGTAAATCACAACTAGTGCTCATGCATGAAGAATAAAGCAAAAATGCCCCATATACAAGGGCACCGGACAGAACAAGTAAGGTTATCCTTTTCATTTAATTTTAAAATATAATTTGCATGATTAAGCAAGTCTCATAATTACGTCTTCTTCTTCGATTTCATCACCATGATTGGCGATTATTTCAACAACGGTTCCACTCTCATCGGCTGCGATAGCATTCATTACTTTCATACTTTCGATATAACCAATGGTCTGGCCTTTCTCCACCTTGTCTCCAACTTTTACCGGAGACTCTGACCCATCTCTGGTCAGCATAAATTTGCCTTCCAATGGCGCCAAAACTTCTTTTCCGCCATTTCCATTTGGACTAGCATTTTCAGATCCGTTGTTCGAAGGTGACGAAGGTACGCTGGAAGAACTTTGGTTACCATAGGAAACCTTCACTTTAAATGACTCCCCATTTACATCTATGGTCATTTCTTTAGGTGTGGCAACCTGAGAAACTGAAGGCGCTTGTTGACTTACGATACCCGCACTGGCAAATTTTTCGTTTCGCCTTTTTTCCAAATCAGCAAGGAAACTCTCCTTGGCCTTTCCTGATTTATAATCTTCGTATTGTGCAGGATGCATGGCGTACTCCATCAATTCTTCATCATCAGGCCCGTATCCCCAGCCTTTTTCATCCATTTTATGGGCAAAGAATTCCAGTTCATCCGGGAAGTTATCTTGAGGATTTCCGTAGAAGAATTCCTTATTTTGTTCGTTGGCCAATGTCAATATCTCGTCGCCCAATTTACCCGGCAATTTACCTTGTTTACCAAGTATCATATCCCAGGTATTTTCATCGATAAACTCCCATCTTCCTTTACCTTTTATAAGATTTAGGGCATTCATAAGGGAGACATTTTTTACATACTGACTGTAAGGAGTTACCAAAGGAGGATAACCCAATTGCGGCCAGGCATGTTCCACCTCTTCAAATAACTTGATTAATAAATCGTCAGAAGTCAAAGGATCTTTTCCTTTTTTAGAAAGCCATTTATTTAGGCTGCTTAGGTTTTTCTCCAAATCTGCCATCAAACTTCCCATCATCCCACCGGGAAGTCCGGGACCAATAAGCAGAGAATTGGTTCTTCGGTTTGATTCAGCGATGTAATATCCTAGAAAATCATCAATAAATTCCTGACTCAAGGATCGAGCTTCCATGTATGCCTTCATATTCACATCAGGCAAACTGAATCCGGCATCCTTCAACATGGCATGAACTGCCAAAAGATCTGCATGACCTGTTCCCCAGGAAAGTGGCTCCATTCCTACATCAATAACATCTGCTCCGGCCCTGGCAGCCTCCAAAGAGGAAACAATAGAAAATCCGGGTGTCGAATGGCCATGGTATTGTACCAAAACATCCGGGTGTCTTTTTTTAATACCGGCAACAATTTTTCCAACAGAGACAGGTCTTCCAATCCCTGCCATGTCCTTTATACATATTTCTTCCGCACCGAGATCGATAAATTTATCGGCGAGATCAATGTAATATTCAACTGTATGAATAGGAGAAAAGGTAAGGCTTAGTGCCCCTTGAGCTACCATGCCACCTTCTTTTGCATATTGAAAAGACAAGGCCAGATTCTGTGGATTGTTGAGGCCATCAAAAGACCTTGAGATATCTGTTCCTTGTTTCTTTTTTACTTTAAACATCAACTTTCGCACATCGGCAGGTACGGGACTCATCCTTAGAGCATTCAATCCTCTTTCCAGCATTTGGGTTTGAATTCCAGCTTTATTGAATGCTGCTGTCCATGCTCTAACAGAATGATTGGGATTTTCTCCAAATAAAAGATTTACCTGTTCGAATCCACCTCCATTGGTCTCTACTCTGGAAAAACAACCTATGTCGATAATAGGCTGTGCAATTCTAACCAACTGGTCCTTTCTTGGTACATATTTTCCGGCGCTTTGCCACATATCTCGATACACAAGACACAAACGAATCTCTTTTCCCATAAATATTAATTTTCAAATCCGGGGACTTATAGTTTTTCAATTTTTTCGATACGCCCTTTTCCGCTAGTGACCACTTCTACAGCTGCAGAAATAGCAGCAAGGGTTTTATAATTGGTATTATTCAGGTTTGATTTTTTTGCCGAACCAGTGGCTACCCTTGCAGGTTCAGTGGCAAAACGGTTTACAAATCTTATCAGCAAATTTCCTGTGACCACTACCAATAATAGTATCAGAAACACACTAAGCATTCCTACAAGTAACAAAATCAGCGCTGACTGTATATTATTATCCATAATTTTATTTTGGCAAACCGGCTTGAAGGGCGACAAAATTAAGAAAAGCTGGCAGACTAACCTTTTTTTGTTCTAAAAATGAATGGGATGAAAACCATTTTTGTCTTGGTCACTTCGGTCAATTTCTTTTTCTTTATAACCTCAATAAAAACCTAAAACATGCTAAACTCACGCAGGAAATTTATTTCCACCTTAACACTGGCTGCACCCACCCTTACTTTTTCCAATTTTTTAAAATCCAATCAGGGCCAGGATCTGTTGCATCGCATGCAGCAAATGGAGCATCTAAATATAGCGGATGCGGTCCGCGACGAAGATTTCTGGAGCCTCATCCAACAAGCATATACTGTTTCTCCCAATATTATGAATCTCAACAATGGCGGTGTATCTCCCCAACCTAAGGTCGTACAAGAAGCGGTGGAACATTACAATCGCTTGAGCAATGAAGCCCCAAGTTACTATATGTGGCAGGTTTTGGACAAGGGCAGGGAACCACTACGTACTGATCTGGCCAATCTGGCAGGGGTAAGCCCTGAAGAAATAGCCATCAACCGAAATTCTTCAGAAGCTTTGGAAACCATCATTTTCGGTTTGCCTTTGGAAAGAGGAGATGAAGTAGTTTTAAGCAAACAGGATTATCCCAATATGATCAATGCCTGGAAACAAAGAGAAAAAAGAGACGGGATTGTTTTGAAATGGGTAAACCTTGAAGTTCCATCAGAAGATGAGAATTATCTGGTCAATACTTTTAAGAATGCATTTACTTCAAAAACCAAACTCGTACACATCACTCACCTAATAAACTGGAATGGCCAGGTTCTTCCTGCAAGAAAAATTGCAGACGAAGCAAAATCCAAAGGCATTGAAGTATTGGTAGATGCTGCCCATTCTTTTGCGCACCTTGATTATAAAATATCCGACCTGAATTGTGATTACCTGGGTACCAGTTTGCATAAATGGCTTTGTGCCCCATTTGGAACAGGTATGTTATACGTTCGAAAGGAGAAAATTTCAAAATTATACCCACTTTTCGCCGCCCCTGATCCCTCCGTTGACGATATCAGAAAGTTTGAGCATTTGGGAACCCGATCATTTGCTATTGAAATGGCCATTGGCCATGCTATTAATTTTCACCATATGATTGGCAGTCAAAGAAAAGCGGAGCGTTTATGGTATTTAAAAAATTACTGGACGGAAAAGGTGCAAGGCCTTCCGGGAATTAGCATTGGAACACCCAAATCCAAATCTTGTTCCGGGGCGATTGCCCTCTTACAAATAGAAGGAATGGAACCGGGGGATGTTGCCCAGGCTCTTTTTGATAAAGAAAAAATTCATACGGTTGCGATAAATTGGGAAAACATACATGGAGTAAGAATTACTCCCAACGTGTATACACTCACCAGAGACTTGGACAAACTCGTTCAAAAGATCTCAGACATTGTTAAAACCTGATATATAAATTCAAGATTTACAGCTAACTAAAAAATTGCACTTTGAAAAAATGGATGTTAATGATTATTTAAGCAGGCGTTTACTATGGTCTGCCTGCAATAAAAAGTAGATTTTTGCAGGTGAAAACAACCAATAGCTTAGTTGTACGTTTGAAAGTTTTCTAAAACCAAAAATACAGGATGAAAAAATCATTGATTTTTACCTTTTCACTGTTTCTAACTGTTCTTTCTTTCGCCGGTGACGGCTTCAACATTAAGGTCAAAGTAAAAGGGTTTGAAAAAGACACCCTATTTCTTGGTTACCAATACGGAGACAAACAATACATCAGAGATACGGTCATCAAAAACAAAGATGGCTGGTTTCATTTCAAAGGAGATGAGCAATTGGAAGGCGGAGTTTATATGGTTGTAATGCCACCCGATAATAAATATTTTGAATTTGTGGTAGATGAGAATAATCAGGAGTTTCAGCTTGAAACAGATTATTCAGATCCTACCAATATGATGAAGGTAAAAGGATCAGAAGACAATAAAACTTTCTTCAATTACCTGCAATTTATTGCCGCCAAACGGCCTGAAGCTGAAGAATTACAAAAGCAAATTCAGGAAGCCGGTGATGATGCTGCAAAAAAGAAACCTTATCAGGACAAATTGGAGGAGCTCAACAAAAGTGTAACAGATTACCAACAAAAGATCGTAAAAAACAGTCCCAATTCCTTACCTGCAGCCATCATCAAATCTACTTTCCCGATTGATTATCCGGAATTTGAAGGAGATGAAAAAGAGGTGAACATGAAAAAATGGTTGTACACCAAAGACCACTTTTTCGACAACATCAATTTAAAGGATGACAGGTTGGCAAGGACCAATTTATTGTACCAGCGTATAGATTATTTCATCAGTAAACTTATCGTTCAGCATCCTGATTCTCTTAATCAGGCTATGAATATGATTTTGGATAAAATGGATCCAAAGGGTGAAAACTTTAAGTTTTACCTGGTTCATTTTTTGAATAATTATGCCAAATCCAAAATCGTAGGAATGGATGCCGTGTATGTCCATTTGGTGAATAAATACTATAAAACCAAAATGGCCTATTGGACTCCTGACACTACCCTGCAAAAAATTGTGGAAAATGCTGAAGCCCTGGAACCTATTTTGATAGGCAAAAAGGCGCCCGATATTTTAATGCAAAAACAAGATGGAACCAAAATCAGACTTTACGATGTAGAGTCACCATATACCGTCGTATACATTTGGGATCCTGATTGCGGGCATTGTAAAAAAGCTGCACCCATCATGGTTGACTTCTACAATAAATTCAAGGACAAAGGAGTAAAGATATTTTCCATCTGTGGAAAATTTACCGACGAAGTTCCAAGCTGTTGGGAGACCATAGAAGAGAAAAAATTTACGGATTTCATTAATGTAGTAGATCCCTACCACCGTTCAAAATACAAGACTTTGTATGATGTAAAATCCACTCCTCAAGTATTCATCCTTGACAAGGACAAGACCATTATTATGAAGAGAATTGGTGCAGAGCAAATGGAAGAAGTAATGGATCAGATTATCCTGCAGGAGCAAAAGGAAATGGATGCTGGGGACTAGGTGCTGGGTACTAGGTGCTAGGTACTGGGTGCTGGGTGCTAGGTGCTAGGTGCTGGGTGCTGGGTGTCCATCTAACTAGTCACTCAAAATTCGTCATTCGAAATTCGTCACTTAACATGGGGTATCTTACTGGTCTGAAGACCTGCATGTGCTCTAGGTACTAGGTACTAGGTGCTGGGTACTAGGTTCTTGGTTTGACTTCAAGCCGGTTCATCTAGTACCCAGTACCTAGAACCTAGCACCCAGCACCCAGTACCTAGCACCCAGCACCTAGTCCCCAGTCACCAGTTCGATCTTCAAATCATCGATATACAATGGCAGGTGACCCGGATTCCAGATATAGGCTCTTGCCTCGTCAAAATAGGCCTTGGGCTCCGGAATGGATTTCGTAACTGTGATTTCCTGCCATTCATTGGCTTTGGTCATTTTTGGTAGAATTTTCACACCCGTCCATTCATAAGGTGCCATTGAATTTTCAAAAGAGAAAACAATGTTCGGACTCCCCTCGCTTTCAGTTGGCAATTCCGGAGTAAGGGCTTTGAAGGTGAATTTCAATTGTTTGGTTCCGTTCTGATACAAAGTATTGACCATTCCTGAGAACCCTTGAGAGAAAGCATTTTTGATGTCAACTCTTTTGCATTTATTTCCAAATATTGCCATTGTAGTATCAATGGTTACATCGCTAAGGTCAAAGTCCTCATAATCTTCTTCAAACAAAAGTGTTTCATTTGAAAAGTTGCTGTCCCATTCAAACACCACAACTTCTTTAAACCACTCCCCTTCTTGAGGAGACCTAAACCTTCCAACTTCCTTCATTTTTTTATTCTCGCTCAAACTTTCTAAAGGAATCCTTCCATCCAACTTGGCGAAGGTATTGTCCCAAAGGATCAAACTTTTCTTTGGAACGGGCTCACCCGATAACACTTGTTTTATCATGCGATGCTCATCCGGTTCAAACCAATCCTGTTCAAAAAGCATAGCAGGATAAATGGCATCGTAATACAATACATAATCCTCATACTTCGGCCAAAGCTGATCTTTCACCTGCTTAAAAGCACGTTGACCATGCGTCAAATCCAAATGCCAGGATTTTGAAAAATTGCCGTTTAAAGAAATAATTGACAAAGGAATCAAAACAACAAATGGCAAAAGAGAAACATAATTTTTTTCAAAAAAAGAAAGTTGCCAAAACGGATGAAATAACCTAGCAATGATCAAACCCGCCATTGGAAATACTCCGATTAATACACGCAACATTCCATAAGAATTAAAAATGCCGTAGTACCAGAAAATGGAGTGGGCCACGAAATAGGCAATGAAAATACCATAGGTAAGCCATAATTCGTCCTGACTAATCGTATCTCCCATCCATTTTTTAAAAAAGGATTTTATTTGACTCGAAAACCAGGGAAGCACCCACCACAATCCTCCAACCACAATTCCAAGTGCTAACAGCCAGGTCCACAAGCTGCCCACCACTTCAGGCATGTGTACCAGGAAGTGATTCCAGGGCCCGGAACCGTAGGCACCATTCAAAGTCGCGTAGGACATCTTTCTGAAAACCCATAAAATATCTTCATATAGAAAATATCCAATAGCTCCGTACACTACATGACCTACCATCAGAAATGGAACCAGCCAGAATTTGCGCATGGCCACCAGATAAATGGCCAACACACAAAAGACTATCAATCCTTCAGACCGCACAAATGGCAAAAAGGACAACCACAAAACTGCTGTCCACCATTTCCTTTTTAGGAAAAAGTATACTCCTAAAATCAACCAAAAAGCAAACATGGGTTCGGTCAAACCGGAAAGGGTATTGTAAATACTCATAGGAGCAGTTGCAATGACCAAGGCTCCAATCCAACTGTTTTTTATCCCCAACAACTGACCACATTTCCAGGTCAGGAACATGCTGCCCAAAAGCATTCCGATGTTGTAAATTTTTAAACCAATCATGCCAAACTGAGCAATGGGCGCGGTAAATAAAACAAAAACGGGTTTTGCCCAATGGTTGAGGAAATGCTCCGGATGTTTGAAAGCGGATTCAGAATACAGGAAGTGAAAAACGGCATCTGCATCATCAGCCGTTCCAGGCCATCCAAATGCCAGACGTAGCATCCATAATCCGTACAAAAAGAGTCCGGCAAAAAACAAGTAGCGGGGTTGTAGGTAGGTAAGGGCCGTTTTCAAGAAAGTTGAGTTTGCTTGAGGTTAAAAAAAATCCCGTTTCACAGGTAAAGCCATGAAACGGGATCTAGTATAAGAAAAAATAAAAATTAGTCTACCAATTTAACACCGGAAGCCATGAATTTCAATTCTTCTTTTGGCTCGGTGATAGCAGCAATTTCTTCTGCACTTGCACCTTCATCTTCTGCGTAATGTTTCAATTCGTCAACGCTGGTAACCTGACGGTAAGCATAACCATCTACGACTACTTTTCTACCTGCAATGTCTTTAGGCATAAAGAAACCGTAGTCTTTAAATTGAACGAAGATTTCTTCACCGTTTTCTGTCTGAAGGTTCATCCAACAACCTTTTGTCTGGCAAACAGATTCAACCGTACCTACCAATTTTGCATCAATAGAATCTACTGTTGCCATCTTAGGAAGGAAAGCTGCTAAATCTTCTGCACCGTCTTCTTCAATAGTTTCTCCAAAATGCACTCCATCACCTTCTGCAGCAGTGGCATCACCATGGTCATGACCTTCGTGATCATGCGCTTCGGTAGACTCAGCACCTGCTTGTGTATCAGAACCACATCCAAAAGCAAAGAAGGATGCAGCTACCATTAAAATGAAAAATCGCTTGAACATGTAATTAAGTTTTAAATTAAGGATCAATAATTTCTGCAAAAATAGCCAAATCAGTTAATCTTTTAAAATTGTTTTAAAAAAGGTATTCCCCTTACAATAAGCAACCAAATCATTAGTTTAAATATCGAATTATCACCAAACATTAATCTTATTTTAAAACATACGGCCTATTTAATACTGCTACTTCACTTATCGCAATTTTTGAATCAGAAAACTGGCCGTTATGAAGATGCACTTGAACCTTGTAGCAGTACTCGCCACCCTGAGTCTTCCTACACTTTTGAACGCTGAATGTATCACCGGAAACTGTTTTGATGGAAGAGGTGCTTACATTTATCCTTCCGGAGCAAAATATGTTGGTGAATTTAAAAATGGATTCATCGATGGAATGGGCACTCTTTATTTTTCAACAGGAGATGTCTATGTTGGAGAATGGACCAAACAATACCGCGAAGGAAAAGGAAAATACACTTATAAAAATGGTGATGTGTACCGGGGAACTTTTAAAAACAACAAATTCCACGGAAACGGTACCATGGATTATCGCAATGGAGATCAATACTCCGGCAGCTGGTCAGAAAGTCAACCCAACGGCCAGGGGACTTACCTTTTTAAAAGTGGAGAAAAGTATGTCGGTAGTTTTGTTCAAGGCAAATTTGACGGAAATGGTACCATGTATTATAAAGATGGCTCGAAATACATAGGTGAATGGAAAAGAAATGAAAAGAATGGTAACGGAGTCTTAATCAAAAGCAACGGAAGTAAAATTTCAGGCGAATGGGCCAATGGAAATTATATCAAAGAAGAATCCCGCATGGATGAAAGGGTCTCTGAAAACACCCGAACAAATAACACCAACCAAACTTCCCAGTCCAATACTTCCATTGAAAGAGAGGTCGGAACTACCGGTGACCTAAGCAGAGATTGCAACAGCATGTATTGTAGAGACGGCGTAGGAACCTACATCTATGCCGATGGCTCCAAATACATCGGCGAAATGAAGTATGGCTTTCCCGAAGGAAAAGGAAAAGTTTATTATTCTAATGGAGATATCTATGAAGGTCAATGGACCAACCACGCTCCCAATGGACCCGGTGTCATTTATTTTGCCAATGGAAAAGCCTATGGTGGTCTTTGGAGAAATGGAAAAACGGTAGGTGAAATCAAACCGGCACGTCAACCTATAAAAGATGAACCGGTGATTGTCGATTATTCTGATGAAGTAAAAATCTGGGCTGTGGTTGTTGGCGTTGGAGGTTACAAACATATGCCAGCACTCAAATATACCGATGACGACGCCTACCACATGTATGCATTTTTGAAAAGCGTAGAAGGAGGCTCCCTAAAAGAGGAACAAGTGAAAGTACTGGTAGACGAAGAAGCTACGCGAATGAATGTGTTGAATACAGTGCACGATGTACTTCTAAGAGCCGATGATAATGATGTGATTGTGTTCTATTTCAGTGGTCATGGCTTGCAAGGTTCTTTCCTACCAGTCGACTATGACGGTTACAACAACCGGATTTTACACGAAGAAATTCGTGACCTGATGATGAAGAGCAAAGCAAAACAAAAAGTCGTATTTGCAGATGCATGTTATTCAGGATCCATTCTGGCTATGAAAGCTCCGGTTGAGCAAACCTTGAATCGTTATTACGATGCGTTTAAAGAAACCAATGGCGGAATTGCATTGATGATGTCTTCTAAAGGCGAAGAGTTTTCATTGGAAGATGGCGGCTTACGTTCAGGAATCTTTTCCTACTATCTAATCAAGGGATTGAAAGGAGCAGCAGATACCGATCATAATAAAATAGTGACCATATCCGAATTGTTTGCTTATGTGAAAAGGCAGGTGGTGAATTATACCGCCGGAGCCCAAACCCCTACCCTTTCAGGGAACTTTGATGAAGGAATGCCTGTAGCAGTCCGTCGATAAAAACTCAGATCAAATGTCTGCATCATTGAAACTTGATGCAGACATTTTTTGGTTCTGTAAAAAACCGCAAGGCTTCCAATCCACCTTCTCTTCCCACTCCGGAGTTTTTCACGCCACCAAAAGGAGTCCGCAAATCTCTCAACATCCAGCAATTTACCCAGACGATACCGGCATGCAATTGGTCAGCTACTCTATGAGCCCTATTCAAATCTGATGTCCAGACAGTAGAGGCCAGTCCATATTCTGTGCAATTGGCTAAAGCAACAGCATCTTCTTCTGTGTCAAAAGGCTGAATGGTAACTACCGGACCAAAAATTTCTTCCTGGTTCGTACGACAATTTTCATCCAATCCTTCTATGATGGTGGGCTCCAAAAAGTAACCACCTTCATTTTCGCCGGTAAGCTTCACTACTTTTCCACCAGCCAAAATTCTTCCACCTTCAGATTGGGCTATTTCTAAATAAGACTGGATTTTTTCAAAATGGGATTTTGAAACGACAGCCCCCTGATTGGTATCTGCATCCAAAGGATTTCCTACCCTCAAAGCTTTTGTTCTTTTGACAAATTCCTCTTTGAATTTATCATATAATGGACGCTGCACGTACACCCTGGAACCACAAAGACAAATCTGTCCATTGTTGGCGAAGGATGAGCGCATAGTCTCTTTCATCATTTCATCAAAATCACAATCTGCAAAAATCAAATTGGGATTTTTTCCGCCTAGTTCAAGGGATAATTTTTTAAACATCGGAGCAGCCGTTCTAGCCAGGTGGCGTCCTGTGCTGGTACCACCAGTAAAAGAAATTGCCTTTATCTGTGGATGCTCAACAATAACTTGTCCGGCTGAAGGTCCAAGTCCGTGAACGATGTTCAACACACCATCAGGCAGACCCGCTTCCTTACAGACTTTGGAAAGCAAGTATGAAGTCATAGGTGTAATTTCCGATGGTTTTCCGATAACGCAATTCCCTGCAGCCAGAGCCGGGGCGATTTTCCAACTAAAAAGATACAAAGGAAGGTTCCAAGGAGAAATACATCCCACAACACCAAATGGCTGACGAAGCGTATAGTTAATGGCTTGCCCTTCCATATTGTGCGATTCAGAACTGAAATGCAAAATGGCTGTGGCAAAAAACCTAAAATTGGATTGAGCTCTTGGAATGTCGACAGTCCTTGCCAGGCTTAAAGGCTTACCGGAATCCATACTTTCAGCCAGGGCAAATTCTTCTAAATTTTCCCCTATCAATTCAGCGATTCTGTTCAATACCTTATACCGAAATTCAACTCCTGCCTTCGACCAGGAAGGAAATGCTTTCTGAGCTGCAGCCACGGCCAATTCCACATCATCCTGTTGTGAATCCGGTATGTAAGAAAATGTTTTGCCGGTTGCCGGATTCGGATTTTCAAGATAATTTCCAGAGGATGGTTCTAAAAAAGAACCGCCAATGAAATTTTTAATATAGGTATCCATCTTAATGGAATCATTTTTGGTAGAGGTAGGGCTGTCGGCCGTAATCATAATTTCAATTTTAAGTCCTCCAAAGGTAGGGAATCTTTCAAATTTGGAAATTTGACTCAACGATTAAAATTAAATCTTGTTAAATCATCACAACAGGCCGAAATTAATCAAGCGAGGAGCGGTTTTTTCCCTTTGTATCCTTAAATTTGTTTCGTGAAAAGACAGGAAAACATATCAAAAATACTGGAGCAGATTGAAGTAGCAGCTACCGATGAGTTCGCACAGTTGGCGGACATCGGTGCAGAACTTTATGCTACCGGTGACCTTTTGGTATTGAAGGGAAAGCTTGAAGAAGCATTAAAAACCTTCCAACAATTGCATAAAATGTTGCAATGGGTCGGATTTTCCTCTCCTGTTTGGGTACTATTGGCCTTCCCTTTTGGTCTGATGGGAATGGAAAGATTTGGATATTTTCTGATGGGACTCTTCCCGGCAACTTTTATCTTATTTGGAATTGGTTCTTTCCTTTTAAAACAACGGTACAACAGCAAAGGCTATCTCGAATACATCGGTGCCATCATCGATGAAGAATTAAGAAGAAGAGCCCGCCAAAAAAAACCTACCAATAGAGGCAGAAGATAGTAACTTGCGTCTTTTTTAGATTTGGAACAATTCTATTTGAATGCCTTTTTTTAATCCGGCACCTTTCCATGCTTTTAAACTTAAAATTTCAGACAATGTCTATGTCTGGAAACCACTCCGTGATTTCAATGCAGTTCAATTCAACGGAAACCTGGGAAATCTTGCCCAGCGTTTTAAAATTGCCTTTGAAGAAAAAGTAATTTTTCCCGGAAAGCCGGAAAAGGTTTTAGACCTTTTGGAGCCAAGAAAATTTGAAAAAAAAATATTCAGCCTGGATTTCCCTGCCTCAAAAAATGAGCTGGCATTTCCTGATTTCAATCTCGAATTTGATGTTTTCATTTCAGAACAGGAAGATCATTTTTACTGTGTAGTACCTGCCTTGGATTTAGAATTGATTGTCCATTCCAGAGAAGAAATGGAGGACAATATCACAACAGCCATTGAAGAGGAATTTTTAAGAAAAAAGAGGGCACAAAATGTTCAGGATATTATATCAACGATATGGTATGAAGACATCCAATTGGAAACCAGTGAGATGTCACTGCTCTTTCACAAACCCAGAGAAAAGGAAGAGGTAAAATTCAAAAAAGCAGAAAGTCTTTTGGATCAGGTGGCATCCAGGTTGCCGGACATGGGTCCAAAAGTTGCATTTTTCCGTGAAAATGAAATCGCTGAATTGGCTAAAATTTTAAAAGGAAAATTTTTAAAAAATATCCTTTTGGTTGGTCCTTCCGGGGTAGGTAAATCTGCCTTGGTGGAAGAGATGGCTCGAGATCCGCGCAAGTGGGACATAGGCAAAACGATTTGGTCTACTACTGCAAGTACGCTGATTAAAGAGTTGACCAAGGAAACCGGCTGGCAAGACAATCTCGTGAGCCTTGTAGGTGAACTGACCAAAAGAAGCGATGTACTTTTTGTCAAAAGTTTGCCCGAGTTGTTTGAAGTGGGACAATACGAAGGCAATGAGGTCAGCATGGCCGATTACTTTCAAAACTTCCTCAGTCGTGGAGAGGTCATCATGATTTCAGAATGCACAGAAGAGGAGTTTTCAAAAATTGAATTAAAAAATCCAAATTACCTTTCCTTATTCAATATTATAAAAGTAAGGGAACCCGAAAACATGGAAGCGGCCATTCGGGAGAAGGTTCGTCAGATGGCCCACCTGGAAGATTTGAGCTTGTCGGACGAGGTGGTGAAGGAAGTGATTAGGGTATTTAGAAGGTTTAATCCTTATTCAGGCTTTCCGGGTAAACCTATCCGCTTTTTGGAGAGTGTATTACTCAATCATAGTGATAGCTTAAAAAAATCAGGCACGATATCTTTTGACCACATCTACCGCTATTTCTGTGAAGAAACAGGGATGCCAAGGTTTATGGTCGATCCTGACATACCGATGAATCCGGATGAAAGTCTGCAATTTTTTGAAAGCAGGGTATTTGGTCAGCCGCAAGCCTTGAAGCAGGTAGTCAATGTGCTTTCTACCGTAAAAACGGCGCTTACCAAAACCAACAAACCCATTGCTTCATTTTTAATGGTAGGTCCAACCGGTGTTGGTAAAACTGAATTGGCGAAAAACCTGGCTGAATTCATGTTTGGCAGCAAAGAGAAAATGGTAAGGCTCGACATGAGTGAATATTCAGATGCATTTGGAGTAATGCGACTCACGGGTGCCGGATTTGCAGGAGACGGAGTCCTTACTTCGGCTATTCGCAGGGAACCTTTTGCTGTTTTACTTTTTGATGAAATAGAAAAAGCACATCCCAATTTCTTTGACCTTTTGCTGCAAATTTTGAGTGAAGGAAGACTTACGGATAACAAAGGAAAACTGGTAAATTTCTGCTCCACTGTCATTATGATGACTTCCAATATTGGTGCGGGGAAATTGCCAGGTCAACAAATAGGTTTAAATCGCAGCACCTCTTCCGTTGAATTGAGTCAACATTTTACCGGAGCAGTAGAGAAGTTTTTCAAGCCCGAATTATTCAACCGAATTGATTTATTGGTTCCTTTTCAGCCTTTGAATTTAGAGGTTATTAAAAAAGTTGTGGGCAAGACTTTATTGGAAATTAGAAAAAGGGAAGGACTCAGGAGCAGACCGGTTCATCTGGACATTGCCCCTGAAGTAGAAAGTTGGCTGGCTGAAAAAGGATATGTACCGGAATTTGGTGCCCGTCAATTGCATAGGACCATTCGAGAATCGCTGCTTTTGCCCATTGCAAATATTTTGAACGAAACTCCGGTGGAAGACAAGATTGAGATCATTGTCTCCGTAAAAAGAGATGACCTTCATTTCGATTTCTCTGTTGACCCTACCGGCACAGATGTCTTACTCGAAGTGTACGAGCAATATGCACTGACCGACATGGCTTCTGAGTTGAGAAAGGAATTTGACGAATTCAAGGAAGGAACGCTTTTTCAGGATTTGGAAAGTGAGGCCATCATGCTGCGAAATACATTGGCTGCCATGGACGGCACTCAAAATTTGGTTGAAAAAGTTGAGCAGCTAAGTCATATGGAAACCTTGCTGGACAATGCCCAATTTTTAGAAAAAAGCATCCATAAACTGGAAATAGATTTCAGTATCGACTGCATTGAAGGAAATCCATTTAATCCTGATTGGGAACGTCAGTTGGAGGATAAAAAGGCGAGTTTATTAGACCTTAAGATTGAATTCATTGGTTATAGAAAGAAAGGATTCAACACCGGTTGGATATATATTTTCAGTCCGGAACCACAACAGGTTGCACAATTTTATGAAGAGCTGATGGAATTGAGTGGAATGAATGTTCGAAACCGTTTTTCAATTTGGCATACCAGGTCTGAAAAGATTAGGAAGAAACTTCGGGAGATGGAAGACTCTTACTTTTTAAAAGAAGAGAGGACTCCAATGGGCGGCAATTTAGATTTTAAAGAAGAAGAGGCCATGCTTTGCGGAATGATACTCCAGGCGGAAGGTGTTGGAACTTATACCTATTTTAAACCAGAAGCAGGTCTACAAGTCTGGCAAAACGGAAAAGGTGATGATTTTCCTGCCAGAATTTATGTACATGAAAATTACACCAAAAAAATTCCAGGCACCCCTCATCGAAAGGAGTTTTATAAAAGTGATGTGCCAAGAAGGGTATTTAAAAATAACACCATCAAGGATGGAAATTTCAGGATCAACAGGGAAACCAATTGGGAAGGTTTAAAGAACCTTGTAAAAAACCAACTGGATGAATTGTTCCTGCATTGGGTAAGTGAAGAATCGAGATAATCTTAGGACAGGTTTCCGGCACTAAATATTGAATTGGGTTGGACTCTAAACCAAAATCCGGCTATAGCCGCAATGGTTTTTTCAAATTCCTGCAAGTCAAATGGTTTGGCGACGTATGCCTTCGCGCCTAAGGAATAACATTCCTCCACATCATCCCGATGCTTTGAAGAACTGAAAACTACCGCAGGGATGGTTGACCACAAATGATTTTCCTGAAGTAGATGAAGTATTTCCCTGCCATTCATAACCGGCATATTCAAGTCCAATAAAATTAAAGAGATATCCAGATGAATTTGCTCATCCAGATATTTGAGCAGGTGCCTGCCATTTGAGAAGATTTTTAGTTCCGTTTGGGGAGAGAACGTTTTAAAAGCCAGCAAGGTGAGCTGGGCATCAGCAGGATTGTCTTCTACGAGTAATACTTTTTTCCCTCCGAACATGAGATTTTGCGCTATCTTTTGATTGCCCTTCAGTGGACGGGTACAAAAGTAGGCCCTTTAACAAGGCAGCACAATCCCAATTTTTACGATTATTTTTTTTCAATATTACTGTCGCGAACCACATAAAGTGGCCTGTCCATTACATTGCTGTTCATGCGCATGAGGTATTCTCCGATGATTCCAAGAGCAATCATTTGGATTCCTCCTATAAATAAAACACTGATGATAATGGATGCCCAGCCTGGTTCGTAATTATGTGAAATAAAACGGGCATACAAAGCCCAAAGGCTCATCAAGAAGGCAAATCCGGATACAAAAAATCCAAAAAAGGTTATCAGTTTTAAGGGAGTCACTGAAAAAGCAGTAATTCCATCCAACGCAAATCGAATCATCTTACTGTAAGTATATCCTGTTTCTCCGGCATTTCTTTCCGAGCGATCGTATTCAATGTAGGTTTGGTTAAATCCTACCCACGAGATTTGGCCTCTCAAAAATTTATGTTTCTCCGGCATGGAGCGAAGTACTTCTACAATTCGTTTGTCCATAATCCTGAAATCGCCGGTATCAACGGGTATAGAAACTGAAGTGATATTACTCAGAATGCGATAGAACATTTTGGCAGTCCAAAGTTTTAAAAAGCTCTCACCCTGGCGTCTTTTTCTTTTTGCATAGACAACCTGATAGCCCTCTTGCACTTTACGATACATGTCTTTTATCAGTTCGGGCGGATCCTGAAGATCTGCATCAATAATGACCACAGCTTCTCCGACAGAATGATCAAGGCCTGCGGAAACAGCAACCTGGTGACCAAAATTGCGACTAAAATCAATGAACTTTACTTGAGGATGCTTTGCCGCCAATGCTCTGATTAACTCGATGGAACGGTCGCGGCTGCCGTCATTTATAAAAATAAACTCGTGAGAAACCCCCAGGTCTTCCATTACTTTTGAAAGCCTTTTGAAAAGGACATCAATATTCTCTTCTTCATTGTAAATGGGAATAATGACTGAAATATCCATTGGCATCTTGAGTTTGGTAAATGGCTATTTTTAAAAATTTCTATTGATTTCAGACCAGACCAATTCAGATTCGAAACCGCGTCTGATGGCAAATTCGGCCATCTTTTTTTTGGTTTCAAATTCAGTATAGCCTTGGGTCTCTCTTTTCTTTTTTTCCAATAATTCATTTAAGGTTTGGATATAATCCTCTTCTTCGATTTCTTCCATTCCTTTTCGAATGCAATAGTCTGAGATTTCTCTTTTCTTCAATTCAAGGGTGAGTTTTCTTCTCCCCCAGTTTTTAAATCGAAATTTTCCACGAACAAAAGATCGGGTGAACCGTTCCTCGTTAAGGAAATTATCTTGTAAAAGCGCCAGAACTATGTCATCCAAATCATCTCCGTATACGCCCAATTCTTTCAATTTGTTGCGTACTTCCTGATGACAACGGTCCTGATAAACGCAATATCGTTTCAGTCGTTCCAGGGCTTCCTCCTTGCTGACATACTTTTTATTTTTCACAGGCCGCTTGGTCATTTCCTCTAAATTCAAACTATTGAGCTGCAAAGATATGGCTGCTGTCGTATAATACTATTTTAAAATATAAAAAACCACTTGAACATGGAAACATGGTTAGAAAAAATGAAAGAACTGGCCATCGCTTATGCACCTGATGTACTCTTAGCCATCATTACCCTGGTCGTAGGACTATGGGTTATTTCAATTATCAATAAAATTTTCCAAAAAGTACTGGACAAAAGGGAAATTGACCCTACCGTTCAGCCCGTTTTACGAACACTGGTAAGTGTAACATTGAAGGTATTATTGATAATCAGTGTAGCTGGAATATTTGGAATTGAAACCACCTCTTTTGTAGCTGCCATTGGTGCCCTTGCCTTTGCAGTAGGTATGGCCTTACAAGGAAGTTTGGGTCACTTCGCCAGCGGAATTTTGTTACTGGTACTCAAACCCTACAAAGTAGGTGATGTAGTAGAAATAGCCGGACAAACCGGAGTAGTATATTCCATTGAAGTTTTCAACACCCTTCTTACCTCATTTGACAATAAAAGAATTGTTGTACCAAATGGTCTTGTAACGTCAGGAGTAATTACCAACATCACTGTACTTGAAGACAGAAGAATAGACATGACATTTGGTATTGCCTATGAAGATGATATTGACAAAGCCAAAGAAATCATCAAGCAAACCATAGATGAGTGCGAAAATGTGCTTCCCGAAAAACCGGTACAAATTTTCGTAAGCTCCCTGGGAGACAGTTCCGTAAATATTGCTGCCAGACCCTGGTCCAAAGCAGAACATTACTGGGATATCTACTGGTATTGCCAGGAACACGTGAAAAAGAATTTCGACAAAGCCGGTGTATCTATTCCATATCCACAAATGGATGTACATTTTGATGAAAATGTGCTTTCGAAATAGCGAATGAGGGTTGCGGGATACGGTATGCGGGTTGCGGGCTAATTAACCGCATACCGTATCCCGCATTTCGCACACCGCATTTCGCACATCGCACTTCGCATACCGCGTTTCGCACACCGCATTCATATTCTCCACAAAACGAAAGCTACCAATCCATGTGCTATCAAAGAAATGGCGGGAAGAATTAATACTATTCCTTTTGAAAGATAGGCAGGATCCAACATTCCCTCCTTTAGGATTTTTGGAGCATTTGGCATGGCATCGTAAACGATATTGTGTTCAGGATTAAAACGGTCAAAAAGAATTATTTCCTTTTCTTCATCTTCTACCGTATGTGCCAAATGCGTCGTACAGGTGGCGTAATAATTATTATTTTCAAAAGAAAATTTAAACTTGTATTCGTAGATGGGATAATGGCGATTGTTGATTACCACTTCACCTCCGGTGGCTTCTTTTTTCACCTTTTCTCCCCGGGTATATTCTCCAATTTTCAGAAGATTTAAAAACTTCAAATTACTGGTCATACTGATGTAAACCAGCACCAAACCAACAATGGGAAAAATGATAACAAACATGGTAAACCAGGGAAACATGGCTTCTCTGGCTCCTTCCAGTCTTACCTTTTCAGGATTGCGAACATTATAATCTACTTCTACGGTTTGCCCCTCTGAAAAGCTTTGACCGGTTTGATAAACATCTCCCAATTGGGTCTTACCGTCCACTTCATATTGTAAGGTAATTTTATAAACCGGTGTTTCATTGACAGAAGAATTTGTTTGTTCTATCATAAAAACTGTTCCGGTGGCAGGTTCCCAGTTTCCAAAATTTCTCATAGCAACCATTGGAGTAGAATTCCAGGCAAAAATCCAGAAGAAAATCATACCGAAGCCGAAGAAAAACCAGCCAAATTGCTGTAGGAATCCACCAAAAATGATGGTAGCCTGTGTAAACCAGTCAATTGAGCGAGGAGGCATTTCATGTAATACTCTGTCTTCCGGAGCCTGCTTTGATGTCATGGTTGCTTTGTTTATGGTATTTTTATAAAAATGCTTCTAAATTTACGAGATTGTGCTAATTAAGTTATCCAAATTCCAGTCTGATGCTGAAACGACGCAAATTTTTTTCCCAAACAGCCCTTGGCATTTCCGGTTTTTTACTTGGAAAATATTTACCCGGTAATTTTTCAAAAGCAAAACCTGAAAAACCTTTAAGTGCTAAAAAGAATGCTCCGCTTAAAGCACCATTTGTGCTTTCCACCTGGGATGCAGGAATTGAAGCCAATGAAGGAGCCTGGAAAGTTTTGAAAGAAGGAGGTTCTGCTTTGGATGCTGTAGAAAAGGGCGTTATGGTCACTGAAGCAGACATAAGAAATCAGACGGTTGGAATCGGTGGATTACCTGATCGCGACGGACATGTAACCCTTGATGCCTGCATTATGGATCATAAGGGAAACGCCGGTTCGGCCTGCTTTGTAGAAAATTTTGTTCATCCGGTTTCCATTGCACGTAGGATTATGGAAAAGACGCCTCATGTTATCCTTGCAGGAGATGGAGCAGAAAAATTTGCAGAACAGGAAGGTTTTAAAAAGGTCAATTTACTTTCTGAAAAATCAAAAGAAGATTGGAAAGAATGGCTGCACACCTCCGAATATAAACCTGTAATCAATATTGAAAATCACGATACGATCGGGATGCTTTCCATGGACCAAAAAGGTGACTTGTCTGGTGCTTGTACCACCTCCGGACTAGCTTACAAAGTTCATGGTCGCGTTGGTGATAGTCCGATTATTGGAGCCGGATTGTATGTGGATAATGAAGTTGGAGCAGCTGTTGCTACCGGATTGGGTGAGGTCGTACTTAAATCACTTAGCTCTTTTCTTATTGTTGAATTGATGAGAAATGGTGCTCATCCTGAAGATGCGTGTAAGGAGGCTTTGGAGAGAATAGTTCAGAAATTTCCAAATTATAAAGATTTCCAGGTTGCGTTCATTGGTGTAGATAAGGCTGGAAATTATGGTGGATATTCCATCCACCCTGGTTTTAATATTGCAATTCACACAGAAGGTGAAAACAAGTTATATTCCAGTCCGCATTTGTTAGATTAAACCTTTTGGTCTACTTCATCTAAAAGTTTGGAGTCGTAATTTCCAAACCATTTACCCAAGCGCTGTTTTGCATTGTCCTTAACCTCTTTATTGACATATGCTGCGATGGTGACCAGACCAAAGGTCAAAACTCCGATATCGTCAGTATAACCGATGAATGGAGTCAAATCCGGAATTCCGTCGATAGGAGCCAGGAAATATCCAAGCACTCCAATTACTACATTTTTAGCCCATCTTGGAGTTTCTTTCCTTTTAAAAGCATAATAAAGCAACAAAGCAGAATAGACTGTTTGAATACCTGCCTGTTTAGCAAAACCGGTTATTTTCTTCCAAAGATTTTTCTCTGAAAACAACATGGCATATCTGCTGAAAGGATTTTTTATTTTCGGTTGTTTCATTTCTAATTTTTAAATGAATTACCTCTTTAACGAAATAACAAGGTAAGGATTTTATTGTTTTGACGCTTGATTTAAGGGGAAGTAACTAAGTGCGGGGTACGGTGGGCGGAATACGGATTGCGCATACATTATTACAAAAAAAATGCGGTATACGCATTCAACCCGTATACCGCATTCCGTTTGCCGCAAACCGCTCCTTACGGTCTACTCGATTTCAATACTTTTTGAACCTGGTTGCCATCCATATAAAGGAAGTACAAACCATCCGGTAAGTTATAGAAATCGAACTGTGTACTATTTTGTCCCTGGTATACAGAAAGATTTTGCTCCATTCTGATGCTACCATTGATGTCGTAAATTCTTATAGTAGAATTTCCACTAGCATTGGATTCCCAATTTACAGTTACCTGATTTACAACAGGATTTGGGAAAATACGAAGGTCGTAAGCTTCGATGGAAGTGGTTTTGGCTTCCCAATTTTTACCATTTTCTTCTCCCTTGCTGCTGGTCAGGCTTCCTCTGCTCATATATACTGTTTTACCCATACCCGGAGATCTAAGACTTCCGTCAGATGCGACAATTCTGTGATATAAAGTATCCATTTCACCTACTGCCAAACCCTGGTTTTGTAAAATGAAATCTAAGGTGGCATAATCCACTGAAATATCAGACATCAAACCGGCATTGGCCGAATAAATAACATCTGAAAAGTCATCTGTGGATGACAATTGCCAGTAGTATATCAAATCAGTATCGTCAGTTGCCGGAGACCAATTGATGTCCAATGTATTCGTTGGCATTCCTTCAACCATTACTACTGCATCATCAGCTGGCGTGTTGATATCAGTTGATGTTGGGAAGAAATTGATCATCGGTAATACCTGGCCTCTTGGTTCGCCTGCTGGATTGTTTACTGAGTGAATATTTGCGTAGAAGAATTGACGCTTCAGGTAATCAACATTGTCTGGCGAAAGGACAAAACTATTGTCTGATGCAAGGAGCATTCCTCCTCGGTTGTCTGCATCAGGTGTTGGACTAAGTCTCACAGCCACCATACCATTGGTACCCACGGTACCTAGATGAAGGTGTGCTCCACCCGCGATATTTGGATCAAAATCACTAGCCAGATTATCAAAGCTACCGGTTACTACCAGGCGATCTCCTCTTAACTCAAGTCTAAGCCCACCATCAGCTCCAGTAAACAATTGCGGATCCTGGTTTTCACTACTGATTGAAGTTGTAAAATAGGCTGCAGCAGGAGGTAAAAACTGACCTCTCAATTCCCCACCTGGGAAGTCCACAGAGTGCAAATTGGCATAATTCATTCTATCTCTAAGGCTACTCAACAATGCCCCAGATAATGCAAAATTATTATCGGCGACTGAGAAAGTACCACCCAACATATCTGCATCCAACTCAGGTTTAAGTGTCAAACCTATTGCCCCATTTCTACCTGCAATGGCTGTATGGATATGAGATCCTCCAGCGATATTAGGGTCAAAAGCTGAGCTCAAATTGCTAAAGGCTCCACTTACCCTCAAGGTTGCTCCGGTTGACTCCGCAGCCAGTGCTCCAAATCCGGGAGTATTGGCTGGTGGTGTTTCACTGGCACCAGAAAGTATTGCGAAGTAATAATTATTGGCTTCAAACAGCATCTGAGCCCTCAATTCTCCACTTGGAGTACCTGTAGTATGAATATTGGCATAAAACTGACGTGACATCATGGCAAGTTTTTCTGTGTCTGTCAGGGTAATTATATTGTCATTGGCTTCGTATCTTCCAGAAAGCAAGGTAGCAGCAACGGTTGGAACGATATTATGTGCAATTCCTCCATTTTGACCAGCATAACCAATGTGTAAATGTGAACCACCTGCAATAGTTGGATCAAAACTGCTTTCCATCTGATCAAATGCTCCCGTTATTACAAGTGAATTTCCACTCAACTCACCTTTCAGAGTTCCATAACCGTCAGAAATAACAGGAGTTACCTCCTGGGTTCCGGAGAACAAGCCTGTGAAGTACATTTGGCTTTCTAAAAGTAATTGTCCGCGTATTTCACCGGAAAGATTACTGGTAGTATGGATGTTGGCATACATACTACGATTGAGGAAGTTGTTCATTTGAGTGGAGGAGACAGTAAAAGTATTATTAGCAACTTCGACTTTGCCGCCTCTTAGGTCAGGTGCAAAATCAGTGGTAATTCCTAATTCTACGGGACCGGTTTGTCCTGCCAATCCTCTGTGAAGGTGAAGTCCCCCCATGATGTTGGTAGCAACTTCTGATTCAAGGCTATTGAAATTTCCAAAAAGATGGATGGTTTCTTCGTCTACAATTTCTGCCATGAACACTCCCAGTCCGCCGGTAATTACCTGACTTGGTACTGCATTCATACCAGAAAGATGAGCTCTGTAAAGTGCTCTTGCATGTCCAACTATCTGACCTCTAAGCTCACCGCCCGCAAAATTCATAGAATGAATATTCACATAAAATCTTCTGGCTCTAAGGTCATCCAACTGAGAAGGGGTAAGCGTAAAAGTGTTTTTACTTCCTACAAAAATACCGTTCATGCCATCAGGGCTGGTATTGGGTGTCAGTGGAAAAACTACAGCTCCATTTTCACCCGGAAGTCCGACATGGATATGTGCTCCTCCTGCAATTGCTGTATTTAAAGGAGAACTAAGATTGGAGAAAGAACCACTAAGGGTCAATTCATCTCCATTTAGTTCCAAATCTACTGCACCATTGGCTGTGGTCATGATACCCGGGTTTTCATTGCTACCGAACAGGTTAGCATGGTAAAACTCTTCAGCATCTGGCAAGAGTTGCCCTCTTATTTCTCCTCCGGTATATCGAAGTGAATGTACATTGACGTAAATTCTTCTTTTGGTTAGAAAGTCCATTTGTGCGACCGTCAATGTGTGTATATTTTTTAATGGATCTATCGTAGCACCTTTTCGGTCTGCATCCAGGTCCAGTCGGATTGGAATAAGAACCGGGCCGGATTGGCCTGCCATTCCGATATGAAGATGGGCACCACCAAGAATATTGGTTGCAACTTCATCTGTTAGTCCAGAAAAACTACCTTCCAGAACTAATTTTTGGCCAGACAAGTAAGCAGTAACGGTTCCTGAAGCAAGGGTAGCGACAGGAAATACTTCGTTTTGCCCACTAAGGTTGGCTGTAAATCTCAGTTGAGCCTGGGTTGAAGAAATACCCAAAAAGGAGAAAAATAAGATGAAACAAAAAGAGCGGAGTAGACTTGCTTTCATTTTGGAGCTATTTGATTTTGTAAAATAAACATTTATTGTAATGCATAAAAGCACTACAAGAATTTACGAAATACTTAGAAGAGCAGATTTGTGGAAATGGAATTCTCTTGGAATTCTCCTTACATGGGATTTGAAATTATCCATACGAACAGAAGCCAAATTGGTTTGGTTCATATGGAATTTTTTGGCGATAAAGGGAAGAAATCCTAAGTTATGAGTTTGACTTTGGATTTGCAATGAAGCGAGAGAAAATTAACGAAATAGTTTTGACTGGGACACAACGCAAAAAAGGTGTGCCCGTTACAGACACACCTTTTCAGGAAAAGGAAAAACCCAAAAGGATTATCCCAATCCGTTTACATGCTTGGTAAGGCTACTCTTAAGGTTAGAAGCCTTGTTTGCATGCCAAATATTCTTCTTTGACAATTTATCTACCATGCTCAAAACCTTTACCAAGAAAGATTCAGCATCTTTCTTATCAGTCATCTCTCTCAACTTCTGAATAGCAGTTCTGGTAGACTTCTTGTAATAACGATTTGCCGTACGTTTTTTCTCGTCCTGACGAATGCGTTTTTTTGCTGACTTATGATGTGCCATGAAAAATTATTTTTACGCTTGCTTTTATATCAAATGATGGTCCGTTTTCAAACGGAGCGCAAATTTAGACCTTTCTACATTAAATTGAAATATTATTTCAATAAAAATATCAGATTTTTTCTCTTTCAATGAAATATTTGGCTTTAAACAGCCTTTAGTTGGCATCTGTTTCGAAAATCTTCCCAATTTCAGATTCTGTTTCGCGCAATTTAGTTTTGCACCACTGAATTAATTCGGCTGCTCTTTTCGATTTGGCGGCCATATCATCAATACTCACCAATTCAGCTTGCAAATCCTGAACCAGCATCTCCAGTTCTTTCATCGCTTCCACATAGTTTTTAGGTTCTTTTTTCATTAGCTTGACTTAAGACTTTTTAAATTCATTGATATTGGTAGAAATACCGATTTGATTTACACCGCCTGCCAAATGCCAAATTTCCCTTCCATAATCCAATCTGAATCGATTTATCTTTAATCCCAACCCAAAAGAAAATCCTGCAAGGCTTCTAAGATTAGGTGGTGTCAATTCTTTATGGCGAAGGTGATTATATCCTAGTCTTATTCTAAAATTCTCTTTTTTACCAAAAAGGAATTCACCATTGAAAACGAAATGCCTGAAAAATGTATCAAACCATGGATTTCCTTCTTCTGGCTGTGCGTCCCCTATGAAAAATCCGGGTTCCTCTGCGTTTGGATCATCGTATAAAATATTGAAGCGGTGCAAATGGTGATAGATGATTGAGAATCTAAATGGAAGGTGTTTCAACTTTTTAGAAAAACCAATTTGCACATCGTAAGGCAATTTGCTCAGAGGTTCATCATTATAAGGAGTCAACTGGCTTCCTATATTTTTAAAAACCAAACTGATATTGGTTCTACTGGCTGTGTCGTGAAACATGGCAGCGACATCACCGGCCAATCCTACTGAATTATAAACTTCCATACTGGAACCGATAAACTTAAGATTGGCACCAATGGTCAATCGCTCATAGACCTGATGAGAGGCTCCCACCGCGATGGCATATTCTCCTGCTGAAAATTCCCCTTGCAGGTTACCATTTACATCGTTGTAATCAAAACTGCCGTAATCTATGTATTTGATGCCACCATGAAGTGTGGTTTTCCATTTTTCAATGTGCTGCCCATATCCAAAATAGCCATGCTGGATACCATCGAAGAAAAAGCTATGTTGAAATGTAAGCGCTCCTGAAACTTCCGGATTTAAGGAAGCGGGATTGTCAAATGCGAGGCTGACATCATCGTCGCGAACGGTAATCAGGTTACCACCCAATCCTGAAATTCTGGCGGAAGAAGACAGTCGCATAAAATTGTAAACTTCTCTGCCTCCAATTTGGGCATCCAAACCTGAGTACATTCCCAGAAAAGCCAGAATTAAAAAAAAGGCCAATCGCCTTTGGGTGTTCATTTGCTGCATGCGCTTTATTTTATTTATAAGTTTTCATCTTCTTTTGAATCTTTCTCCCATGTTGTACGGCAAATTCCCTTGTCACACATCATTTTTCGAACCAAAACACCTGATTCATCATAGAGTTCCAATTCGCCATGTTCATGATCGCCTTCAAGGTAGGAACCTTTGGCTTTTAAATTGCCGTTTTCATAATATTCGATGAAGGGTCCGTTTTCCTGATTGGCTTCGAACTGGACAATTTCTTTTAATTGGCCATTTTCATAGTAAGCCTTCCAGGGACCTGTCATTTTATTATTTTCATAAACGCCTTCCAATTTTAAATTGCCGTCTTCATGAAAAGACTTAAAAGGTCCTTCAAATTGTCCCTTAACATAATGTTCTTCCACCTGGTGTTTACCATTTGCAAAATAGATGACACGAAGTCCATCGAGGGTATCATTTGAATAATTGGCTTCTTCCAGGAGATTCCCTTGGTCATCAAATTTTTTATAAACACCTTCTTTTGCAAAATCAACTTTGCGGCGGGTATATTGCTCGGCAATTGTACCGTTTTCGTGTTTCACCTCTACCGTTTCATATTCATCAGAGCAAGACAAGAAACCTAAAATGAATAGGAATACAATTATTTTGAACTTCATCTTGTAGAATTTTTCAAAAAACGTAAGATATTCAACTGTATTTTTACCTGACGCAAACTTAAGGAATCGCTTAAAGACCTTTGGTATTTTTTTAAAAAGTGATTTCAAAAGAACAAAACCAAGCCTACAATGGAGGAGAACCAACAGGAAGAAAAACTTTGTCTCAATTGCAATCATCCTTTGAATGCTGAGGACAAGTTTTGCCCCAATTGTGCCCAGAAGGTTACGGATGGGAAGATAAGCGTCAGGGAATTCGTACTGGAACTTTTGGACGCCATTTACAGCCTGGACTCCCGATTTTGGAGGACTTTGAGAGATATATGGATCCCTGGTAAACTAAGTCTGGAATATTTCAAAGGCAAGCATCGGACTTATATGCATCCATTGCGCTTTTTTATCCTCACTGCCATCGTACATTTTGCCATTATTTCATACCGAACATCGGACTGGGTAACCGTTAGTCTTCAGGAAGGACCTGATTTTATAAAAAGAGAACAAGCCGAAAGGAAATTCATCACCAGGATTGATAGCATAGGCAAGGAGGTTGTGACAAATTATCCTGAAAATAAGGAAGTAGAGGAAGCAATCGATACACTGATTGCCCAGTCAGGAAACACCATCGATACTTTTTTAAATGCCAGTGAAATCATTTTTGGCACCATCACCAATTCCAAAGGAGAGGAAGTAAAAGTCCCATTTTTAGAATATTATAAATATACGGCGGAAGAATTGGCTGAAAAATATGATGTAAATTCATTTTACGGAAAGTTGATTTTAAAACAACAGCTTCGAGCAGCCAACCATCCGGATGGGATTTACCGCTCCATACTTGCCAATTTTATATGGATGATACTAATCATGATGCCGGCGCTTGCATTGGTTTTAAAACTTTTATACCTCAGAGCCAAACGGTATTATGTTGAGCATTTGGTATTCTCTTTTAACTTCCATTCGTTTTCATTTTTAGTTACTTCACCATTTTATCTGTTTCTTCCTTCTTCCCAACTGGCTACTCTGGCCTTGCCTTTCCTTGCAATATTGATCTATCTCTTTTTATCCATGAGGGAGTTTTACAAGCAGGGCTTTTTTAAAACATTATTAAAGTGGTTTTTCCTGTTAAATGGATATTGGATTATTTTCTTTTTCTTTTTTATAGGATCTTTTGTACTCAGTTTTTTTATACAATAAAAAAAGTGTTGCACCCTTTCAATCAAAGGGCACAACACCTTAATTTATTAGTAAACCAAAATTACTTTTTTCCTATCGCAGGTAGATTGATTAACACCTCCAGCGTATAAAGACCTCTGGTTGGCGCAGTTGCTGTAAACTCTCGGAGTTCCTGATTGAAGGCATTGGTTGCCGCTGCAGAAACCGTAAAAATATCGTTGATATGGTAACCAAGACTTAAATCCATGGTAAAGAAACCTCCCAAGGGACCGTAATTGAAAGCATCTGCACTTCTGGCATTTTCAATAATTGGAACCCCTCTCCACACTTTATCCGGATAAGATTTGGAAGCAATCTGGAAGCTTGAGAAGTAATCATAGGCCTGCACCCATCTTCCAAAGGCTGAGCCAAACCATTTTGGACTGCTGTAATTGATTCCAATTCCTCCTTTGTGCGTTGGAGCATTGACCAAAACATCCAGAAAGTCCACTATCCCATCATTATTAAAATCATTCTCTTCATTGTCTTCAACGGAATAGTCGAAGTAGGAATAATTCAAAAAAGCACTCAACTTTGGCGTAAAATAATAGGTCAATCCTAAATCCAAACCATAAGTATTTACCCGACCAAAATTGACATAGGTAGCTACCAGACCATTGTACACTCCAAAGGCATCCTGAACTTCAGAAATCGGAGTATTTCCTCTCTGAGTTGTTACTCCTACTACTGTTACAGGACTCAGGAAATCTTTTGAAATATTGAAGTAGGCGTTTCCGTCAAGGAACAATTTATTTTTTACTACCTGGCCACGATAACCCAATTCGATGGTTTGAATTTTTTCAACTTTTTGTTTTTCAACCATGCTTCCGTCCGTTAAAGTAAACCCTTCAGCATTTCCAAGGATCAAGCCTCCAAAAAGATTACCAAACATATTGAGGATCGTTGGTGAAGCGATTCCCTGACCATAAGTTAGTCTCCAGGTTCCTGAATTTGCTATTTTCAATAAGCCAAATTTTGGAACAAAGTTGAAATCATAAATCTCATGATAATCTGCTCGTCCGGCAGCCAGCGCTCTCCAACCACCCCCAAAGTCATAGGTTAAATGCGCATATCCCCCAAACTGGGCAATGTCAATTGAACCACCATCATCCAACAAGTAGGTTCCTTTACTATTTGCCATATCCAACTGATATTGCGCCCCTACTATCAGGTTTAAACCTCCGAAAGTATTATTGTACTGAGCTTCTGCATTGACTCTCTTTGAATCGTCCACAAACAAAGCACCGCTTGAATAAGAATATCCACCAGCCGCTTCTGCAGGTGACAATCCGGAATCGATGCCGGCATAATACCTTTTCGTTCTTTCATCAATTGCATAAGTACTATCTGTGCGACTCGTTGTATAATATGCCTGGGCGAACCAGTTTTCACCGGAAAAGCGCAACTGGTAGAAATTCATTTTCCAGTCTTTGATTTGATTTCTACCTACGTTGGTAGCAGACAGATAATTGCTATTGCTGTAACCGGTGTTAAAAATGATATCCAGTTTGTCTGTAGGCGAATAATACAATGCGGCTTCACCTCTCAGGAAATCAATGCCCGGATCCAATTGAAATTCTTCATAACCTTCTTTAATTCCGTCGCGAATTGGGTTTCCTAAAGAATCAAATGCTCCAACTCTGTCGATATAAACAGAATCTGCCCAGTCAAATTCAGTACCGGTCATGTATTCGCCGGATATCTTGAAGGCGAATTTGTCATTCAATACCTGAGCATGGCGCAATCTTCCGGAGAAATAACTGTTGCCATCTCCGGTAATGCCAGGATTAATAGCAATCGTAGTTCCGGCTGAAGTCCTTGGATCTTTTGTAATGGTGTTCATTAGTCCATTGTGCGCATTGGGGCCATACAAAGTCGCATTTGGCCCAAGGATAATCTCTACCCTTTCTATATCTTCTTTGATGGTAGTTGCAAGTGGCCCCATTGGCAGACCGGTTGCAATTAGGTTTGAAAAACGCCCGTCAATTACCTGCAGGTTTTTACTATTAAAATTGGAATTAAATCCCCGGATATTGAACGCGGGTGTGGCCAATCCTGCACGGAAGTAATCGATTCCTTTTTGCTTTGCGATCAGCTCACCGGGATTTCCGGCATACTCTCTAATTTGCCTGGCAAATATGGTCTCAATGGTAGCAGGGCTTTCCGTCAGTTTTTCCGGCTTTTTGGAGCCGGAAATTACTACTACATCCAAATCGGTACCTTCCGCCAAATTGAAATCAAGGTTCACTGCCTTACCTGCAAGAACAGAAACCTTCGCTTCCTGTTTTGCATAGCCTGTATAAGTTACGACCACAGAATAAGTACCTTCAGGAAGACTGATACTATACTTACCATCCTCTTGTGTTACTGTTCCTGTACCGGTTTCATTGACATATACATTGGCACCAAAAAGAGGTTCATTGTCCGAATCTGTAATCACTCCAACCACAGTTCCGTTTTGTGCAGTTGCAAAACTCAGGCAACCGACTAAAAACATCCAGGTAAATATTCCCTTCATATTTCTAAAGATTTGATTTTAAAAAAAGGTTTGATTTTAGGCTTAAAAAGCAGATATCATTCTGCCGCTTATCCGTTTGACAAAAATTAATTCTGCGGAACTAAGGTAATTTGAGCGGGTCTCATTTTGTAAGCAAGGAATAAATCCGAAACAGTGGACTAAGCATAATTTATAATGACAGATAAATTGGTATTCACCTGATTATTAGCGATTTACAGTTCAAAAAAATAACAGGTAGACTTTAATCATAAATCAATTGAAATATTATTCTTCAATCCACTATCATTGCAAACGATTATTCCACATTTTTTTTAAAAAAAAGAAGTTTCAAACCAAAAATGGACATCGTTGAAAAATTATTGGCCAGGCATGATAAAGCCACTGCAATTGAAATTGCTCAACAGGCAGTTTCCAATCCTGAAGACTTCAAGACTTTGATGAACTGTGTATTATCGGATGATAAATTATTGGTTCAAAGAGGAAGCTGGGCTATGCGATGGACATTTGAAAAGAACCCTGACTTATTTCAAGAATATTGGAAACCTCTCATAGAAAAACTAAACCACCCCCTTCATGATGCTTTTCCCAGGAATGTTTTAAAAATGGCTGGTGAAATGGGAACCATTCCTGAAGCTATCAAAGACGAATTGGCAGATAAATGTTTTGAATTTTTGGGAAGCAGGAAACAACCGGTTGCAATACGTGTCTTCGCGATGGACATTCTTGAAAAGATCTGTAGTGAATATCCTGAGTTGGATAACGAGTTGGCAATGATTATTGAAGAATTCATGCCTCATGAAAGTGCAGGGTTTAAATCCAAAGGCAAAAAGGTGCTGGATGCCATAAAAAAACGACAGCTCTAAATGTTAATACGTCCTTTCAATTACAAACCTGTTATTGAATTTTAAATTTTAATCTTCCTTTAAGTGACTTTTTGAGGTATTGTAATTATGGCCGAGTTTGACCAATTAACCCGACCTCTGATGAAACCAAAAAAAATCAATTTTGCTTCCATTCAATTACTCACAGGTATATTTTTAATTATTTTTTCATCCTGTTCTGAAAGCAGTCAAACCACCAAAGAAGCAGCTCCTAACAATCCAATGGCTGCACTTTTATTACAACGTGAAACGGAACTCGCGTCTATTCCTTCCCCTTATATTGTAGATGATAATAAGATTAAAGAAATAAGAGAAATGATTAAAACATCAGATACAGGCCGAGCTTTGGAAGCTCGATTTTATTTGGCCAAAAACCTCTTATTTTATGGTGATGCTGAAGGCTCTATTAGAGAGTTAGAATCATTAATGGCTGATATAAATGAGTTGAATGTTAATCTTCCGCCTAAGCAATTGAGTCTCTTTTTCAACACGCTGGGACTATCTTATCTAAGACTTGGAGAAGAATTAAATTGTGTTGACAATGCAAATGAAGCAACTTGTATCATTCCCATAGCAAAAGACGGCATTCATACAATCAAGTCTGCCTCTGAAGCAGCCGTTAGCAATTTTGAATTTGCCCTGCAAGTTAATCCTCAAGATTATGAAACCATGTGGCTTTTGAACCTTGCCCATATGACCTTAGGCAGTTATCCTGAAGGAGTTCAAAAAGAGTACCTTATTGATCCAAGCAAGTTTAAAAATGATAATAATTTTCCAAAATTTTTAAATCAGGGTATTAAGAGTGGTGCAGGTGATAATCGATTATCAGGTGGTTGTGTAATTGAAGATTTTAACCTGGATGGTTATCTCGATATCATGGTAAGCTCTTGGGGAAATAAAGACCCCTTAAAGGTTTATATCAACAAAGGCGACGGAACCTTTGAATTGATGCCTGAACAAGAAAATTTGAGAGGCATTTTTGGTGGATTAAACATGGTCTCAACTGACTACAATAACGATGGATACATCGACGTACTCGTTTTGCGTGGAGCATGGCTAAGTCGAAAAGGTTGTCTTCCAAATAGTTTATTAAAAGGAAATGGCGATGGCACCTTTGAAGATGTAACCCTTGTGGCAGGATTGACAGGCATGTTTCCTACCCAGGCAGCAGTTTGGACGGACATTGATTTGGATGGAAATATTGACCTTTTTATTGGCAACGAAAATCAATCCAATGAAAACTTTGCCTCTGAATTTTATTACAACAATGGCGATGGCACCTTTACAAATATAGCTAGTAAATTAGGTTTGGACATAACCATTTGGGTAAAAGGCTGTAGTGCAGGAGATGTAAACAACGATGGATTTAATGATTTGTTTGTAAGTAATTTTAAAGGTGACAATTACCTTTTCATTCACAATGGTGCCACTGAAATTGACAAAATAAAATTTACAAATCAGGCAAAGGAAAGGGGAGTCGATCAACCTTTCAGTAGTTTTTCAACCTGGTTTTTGATTTTAATCAGGATGGGCATGATGATATCTTTCTAATCGATTACGGACAATCAGAATGGGAAAAGTGAAAATTTCATATTGTCTTTAATGAGCCAAAAGCAACCTTATCATCCAAGGCTTTATTTAAATGATGGGAAAGGATTTTTCAAGACCAATCAGAAGCTGCAGGACTAACTGAAGTTGTTTATGCCATGGGATCAAATTTTGGCGATTTAAATAAAGATGGATTTCCTGATTTTTATCTTTCTACCGGATCACCTCAGTTTAACAACATCTATCCTAACAAGATGTATCTCACTATAGATGGAAAAATGGTTGAAGATGTGTCTTACAGCGGAGGTTTTGGGCATTTACAAAAAGGTCATGCTGTTGCTTTTGCTGATTTAGACAATGATGGAGACCAGGATGTTTACAATGTTATTGGAGGAGCTTATCCGGGGGACAATTTCAACAATGCTCTATTTGTTAATCCGGGGAATAATAATAATTTCCTATATGTAACACTTGAAGGAAAAACCACCAACAAAGCAGCAATTGGAAGTAAAATCGAAGTATTCAGCAAGGACTCCTCAGGAAAAAAGAAAGTAAGCAGAAAGGTTGTGAATTGCGGTGGAAGCTTTGGTTGTTCCCCGATAAAAAGACAGGAAATTGGTTTGGGGACTTCAAATTCAATTGATTCGGTAAGAATTCATTGGGCCAACAAAAATCATCAAATTCAGACCATTAAAGATGTAGAACCAAATACCTGGATTAAGATATCAGAGTTAGAAAGTTCGGTTGAAAAATTAAACCTTAAAAATCCAACATAAATAAAAAAGGAGCCTAAAATGGCTCCTTTTTTATTTTAATTGCTGTACTCTACCCAGGATAATTTATACCCTCCTTCTGAACCCAGTTTTCCAAAATAAAACTTCGCAGAAGAATCAAGGACGATTTTTCCGTCTTTAGCTGTAGTATTTCCAACCGTAAAATAATAGACTTTTGAACCTTTTTCCAGGCCAAGCTTTTGAGCCATGGCCTCATTGGTTCCCTTATCGCCTACCTGATAACTATCGACATCGGTCGCTTTTAAAACAGCTACCTTTTGTCTTACGTTGTCATCAAACAAGCGGTAATACATGATTTTCATTTCCTCTTCATCCAGGCCGTCTTTATTTCCCTTGGTACTAAGACCGTCTGTTCCATATACCGGATAATGAATAAGCGTCATTACATAGACCTTTGACTCTTTGACCACTCCTTCTTTGAATTGTTGCCAATAGGAATTCCAGGCTCCGTCCAAAGCTTCTATATTTTCGGGAATTTCGGGAGCTTCTACCACCACTTCATTCACTTTATCGGAACTTTCATTCACCGGTTTTCGCTCTTCTTTACAAGCTGAAAATACCACCAGGGAAAAAAGACTTAATATTAATAATCGCATAGTAATTGAATTTTATAAAAATGCTAAACCTCCCCGACAAACTGCCGGGGAGGTCGCAAAGTTATCTGAAAGTTAGATTATTTTACAAGAATCATCTTTCTGGTTGCAGTATGACCGGTAGTTTCCAATCGATAATAAAGAACGCCTGTTGCAGCAAGTTCATTATTATTAACCTGGAATACATTGTATCCGGCTTCAAAATTACCCTGGTAAACTTTCAACACTTTACCAGCTACATCATACACTGTAAGAGTAGCCAAGTCAGCTTCTGGAAGATTGAAACCAATGGTAGTTGATTCAGTGAATGGGTTTGGAGTGTTTTGGTACAACTCAAATCCATCTGCTGTTTCTTCAGCACCATTGAAGTCAAGGTTTACATTTCTGAAGTCAAGGTTTTCTGCATTCGCTGCATAAGCCTCAGCTGCAGTATACTGAGAACTGAATTTAATTAGGTTGCTCAGTGTTCCGGCTTCTTTTGCACGGAATTGTAGCGTAAATAATACGCCGGTTTTTCCAGTTAGTGTTGTTTTTGAATTGTCCCAGGAAGTTGTGATGACACCCTCATTAACCATAGCCAAACCGAAGTTAGACTCTGTAAGTCTTTCCAAATCACCTGTTTCGATGTCTGTCAACTCAAGTGCATTTTGGTCAAACTCGATGGTATACTGGTAACCAACGATTCCTGAGAAATCTTTAGATGTAAACGGTACGGTAACAAATTCTCCTTTAGCAAATTCCTGCTCAGCTGTTTCAAACGTAAGTGTTCCGTTGAAACTTCTGTTTCCTACACCAGCAGTAAGGTTTGGAGTTGCATCACCGTTAACGTCACCAACTTTGATGGCGATAAAGTCTGCTTCCAAATCACTTCCTGCAAGGTCATTGAAGTTGATAACTTCAGGGAACGGACTTGCAAATGGATTTTGTGGATTAGGGAATACGAAATCTTTGTCCACAAATCTCCAGGAGTTGTTGTTAGGGAAACTACCTGCTACTCTCAATACCGCTTTACGAGCTGCAACAAGGTCAAGTGTAGTTACATCACCTGAATTGTTAACGTCTGCTGCGATGATTTGGTAAGGAGTGTCAAGACGCTTCACAAACAATACGTGCTTGCTAATCAATACAAGGTCATAAGTAGATACACCATTGGTGATGTTGTCTGCCAATCTTGGAGCAAGGGTATAATCATAACCTGCCTGAAGGTTGGTAAAGCTAAACTGACCAGTAGCAGAAGTAGTGAATGAACTCAAAACAGACTGATTTCCGTTCAAGTCGATTTTCACGTTCTGGATACCTTGTCCTGCAGCATTTTTCAATGTACCTGCAAGGCTGAAAGGACGGTTGCTGGTAGTATCACATACTCCCATGTTGTCCTGGATGTCTACAAAAGTTTCACAGAAGTCAGTGTTACCTGATTCGTCAGTTACAGACATTCTTACAAGATTCAATCCTAATTCATCACAAGTAAATGTGTTAGGGGTAATCTTGTATTTCAAATCCGGACGAGGAGTACAGTTATCAAAACTGTTGTTGTTGAACATGATTGGGTCTAGTACAATCATACCACCTCCGTTTCCATCAGGCATCAAGCTCGCAGAAACACCGTTCAAACAGATAGGAGTAGGTTTCTTCTTATCAGTAACAATTACAATGATGTCACAAGAAGCGTAGTTACCACAGTTGTCTTCAACAGTTGTACGAACAAGGTGTGTTCCGTTTGGATATACACCACTTGCATCAGGACCCTGGATGGTTACATCAAAGAAACCGTCATGATCGTAGTCAATCTTTGTAACGAAATCCAAATCAGGGCTACAGTCTGTTGCAGTTGCAACCGGAATGGTCACTTGAGTATCATCACAGTTTGCACTGAAGTTATCAACTCTTACTGTATCGGTAGGACAGTCCAAAACCGGAGCTTCGTTGTCCAATACTTTGATTACCTGAGTCCACTCCCAGTAACCTACAGGGTTAGCTGAGTTAGGATCATACTGACACCAGTCAACCACTATCCATTTTCTCAAAATCTTGTAACATGCAGGGAAAGCAATTGGCAACAATTGATCTTCCTTAGTTACAGCAACAAGACCACAAGTATTGTTATTGAAAATAGGTCTACAGTAATTTACAGGTGAACATGGGATATCATCCGGATCGGTAGATACACCACACTCATTGGTTGTCCAATCTCTTGGGAAATCAATATCACTTCTGGTTAAAGGATCCTGATTGTCAATAGTAATTCTTTGAGTACAAGACGCAGTTCTACCACCTCTGTCTGTAGCAGTAAATACGCGGTCAACATAACCGGTACCACACTGATCTCTTCCATCAATTGTATCTACAGTGATGGTTACCTGATCACAGTTATCAGAAGCCGTAGCTGAACCAAATACACTGAAGTCATAAATCTGCTGAGAACAATCTACAGTTTTGGCAGGAGGACAATCAATTACCGGAGGCAATTTATCCTGAACCCATACTTCAACCATACAATCATTGTAATTCGAAGATGCATCGTATACGCGGAAAGTTACCATTACAGTGTCTCCAACATCACAGCAATTAAACAATGCAGTTGGACCGAAGGTAGTAGGTGACTGACATGCATCCGGCATTCTTCTTACCTCATAACGATCAACACCACAATTATCCGTACTTCCATCGTCAAAAGTAGCTGCATTCACAGTTGCAGTTCCATCGTTTGAAAGAGAAACTACTGTAAATTCATCACAAACTGCTACTGGAGCAACCTGGTCTCTTACGGTCAAAGTAGAAGTACAAGAAGTAGAGTTACCACATCCGTCTGTTGCTACGTAAGTAAGTGTGTGAACACCTACCGGCACATTGGCAACATAACCACCATTTCCGTAAATATAACCTACCGGAGTAATTACAGTTACATCAAAACCAGAACATGAATCAACGATGTTTGCTGGCAACAAGTTAACGTTTGCAGTACATCCTAAAGAGTTGGTACTTACCGTTACAGGAGGTGCACAAGAAACAACCACCGGGTCTTGAGTATCTTCAATTTTAATTACCTGAATACAAGTGAATGGGTTGGTACCAGGATTGGTAGGCAAACACCAGTCATAAACAGTCCAGGTTCTCAAAATTTTGGTTCCACCACCACAAAGCTGGAAGGTTTCGTCAGAATAGGAACTAACCAATTCACAAACTCCACCACCACCAGGGATGATTGGATATTGAGTTCCACCAATGGTTACGTAAGGATAACCTGTGTTTGATGGATTTGTAGACTGAGGATTCAAGGCATTACATTCCAATTCTGCATTTGCAGGACAAGTAGGATTGTAGTTTGCCAATGAAACTTTTCTCATAATAAGCCTCTGGGTACAAGTAGAAGAGTTACCTTCTGGATCTGTAGCTACCCAGGTACGATCAATAATCTGGCTGAAAGTATCCGTACAAATACCATTGGTTACCTGATCGGTATATGCGATGTTTAGGTGGGCGGTACCCATACAATCATCAAAAGTAGGATCAGGCATTACACCACCACGACTAACCGGCTTTGGATTTTGTACACAGTAAAGAACTGTATCCACGCAGTTGGTAATGGTTGGTCCGTTTTTGTCTTCAACCGTGATGGCACCCCAGCAGTAATTTCCGGTTGTATTGTCGCGAACGCGAACCGTTAATTTAAAGCCGATGTGACGCTCATCAACCAAAGATCCGGTATTATTCATCGGACCATAAAGTCGAGTTGCAACAGGATTGCCATTTGGATCATAAACTGTAACAGTTTTTGGTCCAGGACAAGACTGGTAAGGATTGGTCAAGATCATGGAATGAACGATCAAAGCTTCACAATCGTCGGCTGTTCCGGGTAGTGAAACCTGAGCGTCATCATTACATGACAAGGTACATTGAGCTGCGGCATCGCCGGCCCAAACGGTCATAAAGACCATCAGGAAACTAGCCAGAATTACCCTTACCGGGCCTTTACCAAATGGGTGGCTCTTCAGCCTTCGATCCAGCTGCCCATCGGTAAAATAATTCAGGTTAGTACACTCTGTTTTTCTCATGGGATCGAGATTTAAAAAATTTTTAAAATGGTTAAAATGATTGTGTAAGTGTTTTGGTCGTTTTTCCGCCCGCATCGGGGAAAACAAACCCGTTCAAAACCATTCCACCCTGGGGGGTTTTGTGGCTGAAGTGTTTGGTTTACCTGATAGAATTGTACTTGTATTAAAATCCCGATTTGGCTTTTCAAAACACATTGAGTCGCCTCATCGGTAGTCTTTTGTCTAAAAAAAGGGAGCGTCCTGGTTCAATTACCTTCGTGTTTTAATTCAAAAGTGTGTTTCCTGAATGGTTAAAGAATTATAAGGGTATAGAATCCAGGAACGCCCCATTACACATTATGCTAAAAAACTACTTCTTAATGTCTCTTTAGGATTGTGCACAGCCAGGGCTTTGGATGTAAAGAGGTAGGGTGCCTCTGCCCTTTGAGCAGAGGGCAACCTTACCATTCCAAAACCTAATTGTGCAATCAATCTTTTGGAAAAGTGCTTTCACTTTTCCACCTACCTTATTAGTGGTAAGCTCGTATCATTTTTCCGGTATGCAGCTGCCCCCCGGCATACTGCAACTGGTATATTATTATTCCATTGGCGCCGTTTAATTGCTCTTCACCAATCATCCACTGCTGTGTTCCGGCGTCAAAAAACTGTTCATTCTGATAAATCAATCTTCCATTCAAATCCAGTAATTTAAGTGTTACAGGACCTTCCGATTCTGTTTCAAAATAGATACTGGTCATTTCATTGAATGGATTTGGCTGATTGTAAACCTGGAAGGTTTGACCTGCCTTACCGGCAAAAATTAATTTCGGTTGAGCAAAAGTCAATTCAGTTTCACCTACATAAGCTTCTGCTTCCGTCCAGTCTGAATTGATTTCCAATGCCTCACTTAATTTCCCGTTTTCAAGGGCCAACAACTCCACATACAATACTTTATCTCCTTTTGAAATTACTTCTGATTTGGTACTTCCCCAGCTGATGGTACGATTGCCCATCATAGCTTCATTCGTTCCGACATTTTCTTCTGAAAAACCAGGAAGCGCTCCCGTTTCGACATTTTGAATACGCGCTATGCCTGCTTTCGCAGAAAGCGTGAACTGCATTCCACTTAGGTTTACATTTTCAGTAGCCTGGATGGCAACGTGATAAACCTGGCCTTTATTTAAGGTTTGTTCCTCGGCTTCAAATAACAATTCAGGCCATTCCGAACGTTGCTGAACGGTTCCATTCGCTGTGTTCAATTTTGCTGAACCATTTACATCTCCTACTTTAATCGCTACAAAATGATTGTTCAAGCGATTGAAAGACAGGTCTGAAATATAAATTTGCTCCGGAAACGGGGACTCAAGAGGCGTAATATCCTCGGGAAACTCATAACTGGCATCAACAAATCGCCAGGATGTATTATTTGGCAAATCATTGCTGACATTTAAAACCAGTTTTCTCAATACAACCATATCCAAGGTGGTAACGGTACCACTCTTATTCGCATCGGCTGCAATCCACTGGTATGGAGTCGTAAATAGCTCTACGTTTAAAATATGCTTTTGAATGATAACCAAATCAAGCGTACTGATTTCCTTTTTGGGATCCACATTGTAGATTGGCCTGATAGAATAGTTATCGTGTTTTGGAAGATTTTCAAACAAGTAAGTGCCATCTACATTGGTCTGACGTCCCATGGTAAGGCCACCTGAAAGCTCAACCAAAACCTGGTTGGCAAAGGTTCCTCCCATTGTTTCCAAACGGCCACCCAATGATGCTTTGTTATTAGCAGCATTACAAATTCCTAATTGATCCTGAACCTGAACCTGGGTAACACATGTACCACGATTACCGGCAGGGTCAAGGGCATGCAAGGTTACATCCTGCTCTCCCAAATCTCCACAGGTAAATGTACTTGGAGAAATTTCCAATCTTATATTCTGAAGCGAAGCACAATTGTCAAATGCAGTTTGTGCAATAATTGCAGGAGTTAGATAAACCTCTCCATCTGAATTCAAAGAAATGGTGATTCCTCTGTTACATACAGGCGTAGGTGGCTTATCATCTACAACCGTAATGGTTACATTTCCGCTTGTTGTATTTCCACAACCATCAAAAGCCGTAAATTTTACAACATGCGTTCCTACCGGATAAGAACCACTTGCATCTGCTCCACCACTAATTGCATAAGGTGAGTTATTCGTTATGCTCACATTGTTACTACAATCCTGGGCAGAGGCCGGTGCTAAAGTTACCACTCCCGAGCAGGAAGTATTGCTGGCTCCAATGGTAATATTGTCAGGAAGGAACAATTGAGGAGCTTCATTGTCACTTATTTTAATCGTCTGGTCACCGGTCCAAATTCCCTGGTTGTTTCCATTGGGACCTGTATAAGCACACCAGTCAACCACTGTCCATCTTCTTAAAATCTTATAACAAGCCGGATAAGAGGTTTGGAAAGTCTGATCGAAGTAAGTTACCTCTACACTTTCGCAATCATCACCTGTAATTACTGGTTGGCCTGTTTCAGAAGGCATGGTTGAAGCACCACATTCAAAAGTCTCATAATCTACAGGGAAACTTATAGACAAGGGAGTATCATCTTCCAGTGTAAGAATTTGCTTACAAGTTGAAAAATTACCAGAGTTGTCTGTAACCTGCCAGGTCCTTACCACATTTCCGATGCCGCACTGATTCAATTGCACATTATCGGTATGCGTTATGCTTGCAACAGTACAATTGTCATCTCCTGTAGCTTCTCCAACAAGATTTAAATCTGTATAATCGTCCTTACAACCTATGGTTATAGGAGTAGGACAAGTAATGGAAGGCTTTAAATAATCAGCCGTTTGAACTGAAACTTCACAAGTATTGGTGAAGCCGTTGATGTCTGAGACCTTCATGGTGACACGAACAACATTTCCTATATCTGCACAACTGAAACTCACTTTATCAGAAAAAGGCTCATTGTCTCTTGATACTTCAAATTTATCGATTCCGCAGTTATCATGGCTACCGTCATTAAAAGCAATCGCAAAAACCGAAGCTTCACCGGTAGATAGCAAAGAAATTTCTTTGGTCACATCACAAACTGCAGTTGGTATTTCATTATCTCTAACCACTACATAAGCAGTAGCGTTGGTGGTATTACCACATTGGTCGCTGGCCCGATAGGTCACAGCATGCGTTCCAACCGGAACATTGTGAAATGGACCGTTACCGGTTCCAAAATCCCAAATTTTGGTAACTGTAGTTGCGGAACAACTATCGGTCACAACTGCATTGGGCAGGGTAACACTGGCAGTACAAGAACCACCGGATGTGTTTATAAAAAGGGTATCAGGAGCTACAACTGTAGGCGCCTGCACGTCTCTAACTCTAATTACCTGTACAACAGTTCTTGAACTATCTGTACACCAATCAATTACATTCCATCTCCTAAGGGTACGTGTCTCACCACCACAAACTACTGATGTCTGATCTGTATAGGTTACTGAAAATTCACAATTATTAAAGGTGTAAATAGAATTGCCATTGATGGTTGGTGAGCCTGTTTTTGCAAGGTCATTTACATTGTCTCTTTGACAAAGTAAATATGGCTTTTCAAATCCGTCTCTGTTTTCCGGGAAGACCACATCACCAATCGTTTTACGCACATAATAAATATGCTGAACCTTGGTTCCAACGTTTCCGTAGTCATCTACTGCAAACCAGGTTCTTTCTACCTGACCTGTTACCGTGCTATCACCAATCTCGGTAAAACAACCAAATGCGGTAAACGCATCACTATAATTCAAATCGCTTGAATCCATCAATGATACATTATCCGTTACATCTGGATAACCGATATGTCTTGGCAAGATAGAATCACTACAAACTACATATAAATCCTGAGCGGTAATGTCCGGTTTTTCATTGTCTACAACTTCCAAATCGACAGAACAGGTGGTAGTAGTGTTTAAATCTGTCACTTCTGCCAGAAATGTTTCCCCGATGTGGTTGTAGTTAACCTTGTTTCCGATGTTGGTACCGGAGCTGTTGAACAACCTTACCCTGAAATTACCATTTGGACAAGCTTGTCCGTTGTCGGTAAGTAGGTCTGCAACTGTAACGGTGTAGTTACTTCTGCTTGGAAGGTTGATTTCTACAGATCCCCTGCAGTTGAGACTGCATTGTGCCGAAGCCGAAAACTGTCCTAAAATTGCCAGTCCCAGTATAAGGGCCAGCTTTGGAAAATGACTACCCACACCCGCTAGGCGCTTAGGCAGTTTTCCAGATTTAAGACTGTTGTTTAAAAAATTTCTCATGGGATTTTAATGTAGTTTTTAGCAATAATTTTGTGGCAGCAGCCACTTTTTTAAGCTTTTGCTTTCTCAATTCGGAAGCCGCATAGTTCACCAGTGTCGAACCGGTTTACCACCGACAACTATTTTTAAAATATCTCCATACCGAACACACCGGTACTTTGATGTCAATACAATATTCTTGGGTTAATCTTGTGGGAAGTCCGTGCGAAGCACGTTGAGTTTACCTTTCGTAGGAAGAAAATGAAAAAGGAAATTTGCAATATAAAAGGAAAGGTTTTCTCAATTTGCAAACTCAGTTTTTTCGGGACTTCTCATAGTATGTTTAATGCTCTAAAAAAGTAAATCGTTTTCTCATATTCTCTTTTGATGTAATAATGCTTTTCTCAATTCTTACCACCTTCTTATTATAGTTTTTTAAAATTGGTGGAATACTTTATTATATAAAAATATTGTGCCAAACTACTTATATCTTAAAAAAAATTTAATAGAAAAAAAATAATTATATGTGTGCTAGGTACTAGGTGCTGGATACTTGGTGCTGGAAATATGCGGTTACCTGTGGATTAGGATGGTTTGGATAAGATTTGAGAATAAATTGGTGTCTTATTTCTCGTTTTTAGGCCATTAAACAACTTCGGTCTTCTCACAATTCATTTTTAGGTGCGCTTAATCCGTTGTTCCTCCTTTATGCTACGGAGATGGGACCCTGCGGGTCCTTTAGCTATGAAATAAAGATTGTGCCCAAATCCAGCGTCTAGCGTCTAGCGTCCAGCATCGAGCCACGAGCAAACGAGAACCGCGCCCGGTGTGACTTACACATTATTCAATCTCATTCTGTTCACGGTCTATCTTCGTGGTTGAACCTAATTCATTCATCGTCCTTTTTGCTGGGATATGTGACCCCGATGGGGTCAGATGTATGTCCTCTTTGTAGGATACGGATATTTGACCCTACGGGTCGTACAATGTGGAAAGATTACCTCAGAATCCAGCATCTAGCGTCCAGAATCGTGCACACAAGAACCGAGTCCGATGCGGCTTACACAATATTCAATTTCATTCTGTTCACGGTCCATCTTCGTGGGTGAATCTAATTCATTCATCGTCTTTTTTGTTGGGATATGTGACCCTGAAGGGGTCAGGGGACTTTCCCCTTCGTAGGCTACGGATATTTGACCCTACGGGTCTAAAGCGTGGAAAGGTTACTGCGGAATCCAGCGTCAAGCCTCCAGAACCGAGCACACGAGCACACGAGCACCTAGCACCCAGTACCTAGTACCAAGAACCCAGCACCTAGCACCCAGCACCCAGATCAAAAGAGCCTCCCCGGTTATTCACCAAGAGGAGGCTATCCCAAAAACCAATTGTTATAAAGGACATCTATCTTTCATGCCGATACTAGCACCGTGCATTGAGAATTCGAGTCAAACAAGAAGTCTTTGACTTCCGGTTTTATTTTTTTCCTTTTTTATCCTTATTGAAAGAAAAATCAAATGCTATGGTAAGCTCGTGAGAGCCATTGTTGTACTGCTGGAATCCCTGGAAGGAAACATCATAAGAATAATATGCCGAAAAAGGAGGCAATTTGGTACCCAGCAATAATCCAACTGCTCCTCCAACTCCAGAACGATAAGCCAAACCTGTTTGGATTTTATCATCCACAAATCCGGCTACCAAATTCAAATCTACCTGAAAAGGAATGTTTTGAATCTTTCTTACCAATAAAGAAGGAGTAAGTGTAATGTCATTTCCTTCAAAGTTGAAATGGTTTCCTAATTGGAAAATATAACTTTTGAATACAGAACCATTTGAACCATTTTCATCAGCATTGTCGCCAATACGGGCTGAAACCAGTTTTGGGAAAGACAAACCAAAGAAAGTATTCTCCTTATAGGTTCCAAAAAACCCAAGCGTCGCATCAAAAGTTCTTCTACCATCTACCCCATCCATGATGACAGGATCGCCTGGTTCAAAAATCGGATTTGGTTGATCCAATACTGAGTTGGCAATCTGAAAACTTTGGAATTCCGTAGAAAATCCAAGTGCAAAATTGAAATCATTTGCCTTGAATCTAAAGGCGTAGTTAAGACCAAATTTTACCCGGCTGATTTGTGCAATCTCTTCAGAAAGCACATTCAAACCAACACCCAAAGTCTTTCCAATAGGTCCATTGTAGTTGACCATATAAGTAGAAGGTGCTCCGGGAAATCCTGACCACTGGTTGCGAAGATTCATCTGAATATGATGAACATCTGCAAAACCAGCATGAGCCGGATTAATAAGAATTGGATTGATATGATAGTGGGTAAAAACGGCCTCATCCTGCGCGGTTGCCCACTGAACACAAAAAGCCAGAAGAGCAATCGTAAATAAATTTTTCATTGTGAATCGGTTGAGAGTGTTATGGGATAATAAATTATCTTTCTTTTTATAAGCGACTTCCCGGCCAGAGCCGGGAAGTGCTCTATCATTTTTATTAATTCTGGTCTCTTAACAAGGTGAATGAACCTTTCAATTGCTCTAATCCGCCGTTGGTGGTCGAATATTCAAGCACATAGAAATAGGCACCTTCCGGAACCGGTTCTCCACGTCTGTTGTTACCTGCCCAGTCGTTGTTGTATTCTTCAGTTTCGAATACCTGCTGTCCCCATCTGTTGAAGATTTGCAAACGTCTGATTGGATAATCTTCCAAACACCAGAAAATCAATTCTTCATTCAATCCGTCTCCATCAGGAGTAATTACCGTTCTTGCAGTAAGACACTGGATTTCACCATTTGTAATTGGCTCTTCACCAAAGGCAGTACATCCATTCGCATCGGTTACAAGTACTGAGTAGTTTCCGGCAAACAAATTAAGTAGTGGATTATTGGTCGCTCCATTTGACCATTGGTAAGTATAAGGAGCTGTACCACCATTAACTATAGCGGTAGCTGTTCCTGTTCCTGCACCACTATCGTCTGTTGTAATCACTGAAACCAATATTTCATCCGGTGCATTCAATTCAATCACTTCTACCATTTCACACTCATTTGCATCCGAAATGGTTACTGAGTATACGCCATCCGTAAGGTTTCGAATGGTTTGAGTAGTTCTGCTAGGATTGTCCCATTCGAACTGGTAAGGAGCTCCAACGCCACCACTTGGGAATATTGAAATGCTACCATCAGCTCTACCAAAACAGGTTGGTTCTACTGTAGTAAAGTTTGACTCAACTGGTGGAGGACCAATGATATCTACCTCAGCAACGGCTTCACAGCCAAGGTTATCTATTACTGTAACTGTGTATGTCCCCGCTCCTAGATTGTCTATAGTTCGAATCCGTGCACCTGTACTCCACAAGTAACTGTAAGTTGAATCAGTAATAACACCATCCATAGCTGTAACTCGAGCTCTTCCGTTTTCAGAATCCGCACAGGTTACATTGTAGCCACCAAAGTTGGTCAATGGTAGCGCTTCTGCATTAATTCTGGATCTTGAAATAACTTCATAAGTTCTATTGATCACTGTTCCTAAGGTTCCTACTATCTGTACAGTATAAATACCTGCAGGAATATTCATTAGATTTGAATCTACACCGACCAATTCTCCAAGTTCATTCCTCCAATTGTAAGTATAAGGCTCATTTCCACCAAAAACCTGCAATTGAATCGATCCATTCTGGTCACCCGGGCATTTTACATTAACTGTTACTACGTTTGTAATTTTAAAGAAATTAACACATTCCTCTTGAGTTACAAATACACAACCTCTACTATCAGTAACAGTTGCTTTATAACATCCTTCGCGTACATCAAATAAATCTTCAGTAGTTGCACCATTCGACCATAGGAAGGAATATGGAGGCGTTCCACCATTTACAGTTAAATCAACTCTTCCCAAATCATCTTCAGTTCTTGGAATAGAGGATACACTATGTGAAAATGCTGCAGGCTGACTAACGGTCACAGATTGTGGTCCGGCAACTAAACCATTACCATCCGTTACTTCAACCATATAAGTTCCGGCAGTTAAGCCTGTAATTGTATAGGTTCTTGTATTTACAGTGGCGACAGGATTAGGATTACCATTCAATCTAATTACAAAGTTTGGTTCACCATCATTCAAAGTAACTACAATCTGGCCATCGTTTTCACCATTACAACTTACCCTTACCGGGTTAAGTGAAGCGATGGAAACTCCTACAATCTCACCAACTGTAATTGTTTTAGAGAAGGTACAACCCGTGCCGGTATCCGTTACAGTTACATTGTAATTACCTGCTGAAAGGCTGGTAACATTTGGTTGAGATGGTAACACCGGATTCCAGCTATAAGTAAATGGACCTACTCCACCATTCAATTGCAATTGAATGGAACCGTCGTTCATTCCCAATCTTTCGTCAGTAACCGTTTCATTAATGGTTACTGTTGGGAAGGCATTAATTGTAACTGTGTAAGGACCTGCACGCTGAATTCCATCATCAAAGATTCGATAAGTGTAGCTTCCTGCCGGTAATCCGGTAGGGTTAAATCCTGTAGGGTTACCCGGTCCTGAATCCCATCTGATGGTAGGATTGTTGTATCCTGAAACCGTTACAGTAATTGAACCTTGAGATGTACCTGGACAAGTATTTGTCACCATCACATCATCCGTTCTGCTATTTCCTTGCACTGGTATATCTTGCGCAACACTGCTACATCCAGTTACGTCCGTAATTACAACAGTATAAGTACCTGGTGCCAAACCTGAAATATCTTCAGAGATTGAAGAAAACATGTTCGGTCCATTCCACTGGTAAGTATAAGGAGGAGTTCCATTTACTGGTGTAATGTCTATCGAACCATTGTTTCCATTGGTAGATTGCATAACATTTACAACCTGTGCAACAATAGCAGGGGAAGTATTTACAACGAAGGTATCCCTCACCTGACACATATTGTCATCCTCGATGGTTACTGAGTAAGTCCCGGCACCAAGGTTGGATTGCGATCTTGTTGAAGGAAGACCATTGCTCCAGGTGTAGGTATAACCATTGGTCTGGGTACCACCCATTACGGTCAAGTCAATGATACCATTGGTCAAACCGGCACAGGTTACATCACCTACCAAGGCAGTAGAAATTCTCAACTGTGGAGGAGAGGTTACCATGATAGGGCCCAAAGTATCTCTACACAAACCACTATCTGTAATGGTTACAGTATAAGAACCAGGTTGAAGACCTGAAATGCTGGCCATTCCATTTTGCATTGGAGACCAACGGTAAGTATAATTACCCCAACCACCAGTTGCAGAAACATCTATTGCTCCATCGTTTCCTGCAAAACAATCGTTGTTTACAACGTTATCTACATTGGATGTAAGTGCAGTTGCAGGTTGCATTACCGTATAAGTCTTTGTTACAGCTGTACAGCCGGAACCTGAAATAGTTACCGTGTAATTCCCTGCTGTAAGATTGGTTCTATCAACATCAGTTGAACCTCCAGCCCAGTTAAACATCAATGTTGAACCACCTGGAAGAGTGAAATCAATATTACCTGTATTTCCACCTCTACAAGCTACATTTGTAATAGTAGGAGCTGGAACAGTACACTGAGGTGTCGTTGTTCCCATGGTGATATTTACAGCACCATCGAACAAGGCAGAATCATTGTTAAGAACGACATTTTGATTTGCATCCGAAACCTCTACAGGAGTTGGAAATCCGGAAAGGTCGATTTGCGAAGTAGATCCATTTGGTCCTATGGCTTTAAAGCATAAGTTAAAGAGTACCTCACAATCAGGAATAGTTTCTCCATCAAAAGCAAGTCCGGGTTCCACCCAACTAATTGTAAGAACACCATCCATTCCAGGTACCATCGACACATTATTCACATCAAAACCAGGAATAATTGGTGCCGTAGCATCTACAAACTCCAACAAGGTATGGTCGTATTGTACACTAAATTGAAAAGAAACGATATCTTCAAAATCAAATGCTCTAATTGGCACACAAACAGTCGAATCTGGTTTTACATCAACTGTCGATGCGAAAAAGGATAGTGAATTAATTGAACCACAATCGTTTCCTCCACCAGTTGTTCCTTGTTCAATGGTAATACTTCCATCATTCTTTTGAAACATCAAAGTGTCCCCGTCAGAATCTACTACCAATTGTGCCAAAGGACTGTTTTCAAACGTAACATCTACTGTATTTCCGGCTGCTCCAATGGCATTGAAACAAACCTCATACAATTTTGTACCGTTTGCCAGTGTAACACCCGGCGTATTCGTCCAATCAACAGTATAATTTCCTGCTACACCATCGATTGAAAAGTCGTTGATATCCAGACCGGTTAATCCAAAGTTTTGCACTGTTGAAAATTCCAACATGGCAGGATCCCAGGCCTGGGAATAATTCATTCTTTCTACATTGGTAAATCCATTTGCAGTCACGTCCAGACACACCTGATTCCCTTCAACTACATTTTTATCATTGGCTGCAATTGTAAACGGAGGCTTTGTAGGGGTAGTATTATCCTGAATATTAACAGATCCATTTTCAAATCCGAACAAGGAATTCATAACAATTTCCTCATCTGAATTAGAAATTTCAATTGAAGTTGGATTTGCTGAGAAATCTACTGGTACATTGGTTCCATCCGGCCCTAATGCTGTGAAACACATATAAAATGCGATTTCACAATCATTTAAGGTCACGCCGTCAAATGCAGTTCCTGGCTGAACCCAGCTTACGGTTAAAGCACCCGGAGGATTCGCCGGAATCAATACATTGTCATTGGTAAATCCAGGTAGTGCTGCCCCATAGGATGTATCATATCTCAAAAGTGTTTCATCGTAATTGACAGAAAACTGAATGGAAATGATATCAGTAAATTGGCTAACACGCACAGGAAGACAAACCTGTTGACCAGGCATAACCACCTCGTTTCCAAGGTAAAATGATATCGTATCGATTGAACCACAAGCACCTGGAGGTGAAATAATATTAACGGTACCTCTTTGTGAGGTAAAATTCAAAGTATCATTATCAGCATCAACTGCCAACGTACCGACAGGTGTGCCTGAATAATTCATATTTGCAGTGCTACCTGCTGCGCCAACTGCAGTAAAACAGGTCTCATAAATCTTTATTCCATTGGCTAGTGTAACAGGAGTTCCACCCGGAGCATCCCAGCTTACAGATAGGTCTCCATTACCGGTTCCACTCAAATCAAAATTAGAAGCTGTTAATCCGGCAAGGTTGAAATTTCTAACATTTACAAACTCAAGCAGGTTTTCATTCCAGTTATTGCTGTATTGGAATTCAGTTATATTATTGAAACCACTAACCGTTACATTCAAACATGTCTGCATTCCTTCTTCTACGGTAGTAGTATTAGAACTAACCCTGAAATTAGGCTTATTAGGTCCCCCTTCTTCAATTTTCACTGAACCATTTTCAAAACCTACCAAAGAACCCAGAATTACCTGCTCATCTGCATTTGAAACTTCAATTGGAGTAGGGTTAGCAGAAAAATCTACTGGAACTGTTGTTCCATCCGGTCCTAAAGCAGTGAAGCACAGGTAAAAAATAACTTCACATTCATTTAATGTTATTCCATCAAATGCAAGACCTGGTTGAACCCAACTAATAGCTAAAGCTCCAGGAGGATTTGCTGGAATCAGTACATTATCTATTGTGAATCCTGGTAGTGCTGCACCATATGCAGTATCAAATCGTAATAAAGTCTCGTCGTAATTTACCGAAAATTGCAGTGAAACGACATCTGTAAATTGACTAACGCTTACCGGAACGCAAATTTGCCCACCCGGTAAAACTGTTTCATTCCCCATATAAAATGAGATGGTATCAATAGATCCACAAGCTCCCGGAGGTGAGACTATATTAAAAGTACCTTGTCTTGAGGTAAAATTTAGGGTATCCATATCTGCATCCACCACAAGCGGAGCAACAGGAGTATTTGGAAAATTCACATTTGAACTGGAAGGAGCTGATCCTACCGCTGTATAACATACCTGGTACAGTCTGGTACCATTAGCTAAAGTTACCGGAGTCCCTCCCGGTGCACCCCAACTAACAGAAAGTTCACCTGATCCAGTACCACTGATATCAAAATCAGAGGCATCCAAACCGGTAAGACCGAAATTTCTTACCTCTACATAATCCAAAACAGCTTCATTCCAACCCATTGAATAGGTAAACTCGGTAATATCAGTGAATCCATTTACAGTTACATCCACACAAGCTTGATTACCTTCTTCAGCTGTTGCATTTGAAGCACTAAATCGAATGGTTTTTGCAGAAGGTGTGCCAACCAAAACAGACCCGTTATAAAAATCCGGATCAAGTTGGGTTCCACCTTCATTCCATACTTGAATATCTGAACTTAAATCCGTAAACAAAACGCCAGTAGAATCACCAAGTTGACCAACTACTTCAAAACAAAGTTGAAACAAGACTTCACAATCGGGGATGCTCACACCTACACCATTATCTTTAAACCAGGCGAAACTAACCCTGTCTGATTGCGGAAGTGTTCCTATAACCTCATCTGCTAGAAAATCAGGCAGATTCACACCAATAGCAGTATCGTACCTCACTACTGAAGAATCAAACTGAAAAGTCCATTGTAAACTAACAATGTCTATAAATTTTTCTGCAGTAATATCCACACAAACCTGGGTGCCAGGTAATCCGGAAACATGATTTCCGAAAAATGCCAATTTGTTGGCATTCCCGCAACCAGTAAGAGGCACACCTGTAACTGTAACAGTTTGCGCATCTGCTGCAAGCTCTGCAATTTCAAGATTTACATCATAGGCCTGTCTCGGATAAGGAGTCGCATTTCCGTTCCCATCGCTGATAAGCGGATTGAGAGGGAAAACAAAATTTGCATTTCCAGGGCCTATAGCTGTGAAGCAAAGCGTAGCCAATAAGGTACCATCCGCCAAAGTAACAGCATTGGCAGCCGGATTTGCCCAAGATGTGATCAGGGTGTCCGGAGCAACCGCAACAAAGGATGGATCGAAATTATTTAAAGTTATGCTTGATGCATCAACGGAGTCGAACCTTAGAACTGTTTCGTTCCAGGTTATAGAAAAATTAAAACCGTTAATTTCATCAAAATCTTCAACAGTTATATCCAGGCAAACTTTGTCACCTGTGTTGAAGCTTCCACCTGAAAGGTGTACTGTTGTAGGAATAAGAGCCTCTGAATTTAGGCTTTTTGTAAACGAAATGTCCTTTGCAGTTGCACTTTGAAGGCTACTCATCATTAAGACGAATAACCCCACCACTAGGGAGGTAACCAACTTTTTCATTTAACTCGGAATTTGGGACGTTTGTTAATAATTTATTGTACGAAATACAGCTTCTGTGTTATTTTAGATTTTTCTGTATTCAGGTTAAGAAAATAGACGCCGGCAGTAGAAAAGTTGTCCTTTATTAGTGTAATCGATTGAGATCCACTACCGAAATCATAATTTTTTTCGAATATCAATTTGCCATCTACATTGTAGAGGCTGGCTGTAACCTCAGAAGCTTCATCCAGGTAAAACTGGATGTTTGTCTGCTCCTTAAATGGATTAGGTGACACCAATACATCTTTGATGATGGTGATGTCATCAGCAGAAGAAAACTCACCTACTGAGATAAAGCCATTATTTAATCGGTAATTAAATACATTATAATCAGGGTCTGATATTTCTATCGGAGTAGGATTGCTTGAGAATTCAATTCCGGTTCCGGAATGAAGTGAGCCTACTACATTAGCCCTGAAAGAAAAAATGGTATATCCATTTGGATGGGTTTCGCCATCTGCCGCAGGATCAAACCAATAGAAAGTCAAGTATCCTTCAGAAACAGAATCCAAACCAAAGTTGTCGTTCAACTGTAATCCAACCAGATTCATATCTCTGATTTCGTCAAACTCCAAAACATCTGTATTCCATCGTAAGGAAAACTGAAGCCCGGACACATTGATAAAAGAATCAACTTTTATCTCTACATCCACAAACTGGGCATTTTCATCCAGCTCAATAACAGGTGCCTGTAAGATCACCGTTTGGGCCCGTAAGCCCGTCACTGAAAGAATTAAAAAGCAGCCTATATGTATTAAATATTTTTTCATATATAAATTATATACAAGTAGCTTGCCAATATTTTAAAAAATGGTTGGAGGAAGTGATTTTTCAATCACCCCCTCCAAATAAATCAACTATTATTCTAGTATAATCAACTTCTTAGTTGCTGTATTTTTAGCAGTTTCCAACTGGTAGTACATTACTCCGCTTGCATTGAAATCTGCACTGTTCAATTCAATCATATTGTATCCTTCAGGATAATTTCCTTGAACCACTCTTAGAATTTTTCCGGAAACATCGCTGATGGTCAATGTAGCTTCGGTTGCTTCAGGCAGGTTGAATCCGATTGTAGTTACTCCTCTGAATGGGTTTGGAGTGTTCTGGAACAATTCGAAATCATTACCCGCTGTTACACCTGTGTTGTAGCGAATTCCTACCTGCTTCAAGTCAGCACCTGCGTAAGCTTCACTGTTGGTATACTCAGAAGTAAGGTGGAATACAGTGCTTAGTGTAGCATCAGTATTTGCCTGGAATACAAGAGTGAAGGCAACATCATCATTTGCTGAACCATTCCAGCTGGTAGTGATGATTCCCTCTTCAACCATGCTCAATCCAAAGTTTTCTTTGGTAGCCACACCTTCAATGATGTCTGTCAATTGAAGTGCTTTATTGTTGAAGTCCATTGTAAACTGGTAACCTGCTAGTTGAGCCAACTCTTCAGATGTAAAGCTTACTCTTACCTCTTCACCTGCTTTGAAGTTCACATCGTTTACATCAAAGTAGAAGGTTCCGTTGTAAGACCTGTTTTGGATGCCGGTCAATGCCGGATTCGCATCTCCACTAATGTCACCCACTTTGATAGCAATGAAGTTTGACAATTGGTCACCTGCGATATCATTGAAGTTCTCAACCTCTGGGAAGCCCCATGGGTTAGTTGGGTCAGCAAATACATGAGAGGTTGGTACAAATCTCCAGCTGGTGTTGTTTGGAAGATCGTTGGTTACGAAAAGAATCAACTTACGCAATACAACCATATCCAAAGTGGTAACTGAGCCAGAGTTGTTAGCATCTGCTGCAATCAACTTGTATGGGTCATCCAACAATTTCACATTCAACACATGCTTGGCAATCAAGGTAAGGTCGAAAGTAGATACACCGTTTCTAATGTCATCCAATTTACTTGGAGTGATGGTGTAGTCATTTCCTGTTACCAGGTTACCGAATGCATACGCACCATTGCTCAATGTTGCCATTGAATGTTGAGGTGTACCACTCATCGTAACATTGACACCTTCAACAGGGTCACCTTTGGTACTCTTCATGGTACCACTGATAATAGCAGAACGGCTTCCGTTACAAGCTCCAAGGTTATCTTGTACTTCGATGAAAGTCACACAGTAATCCCAGTTGTTTACATTGTCTGTTGATTCTTCACCAACCCACAATTGTACCTGAGTAATTCCAAGGTCTTTACAACGCAATACGATAGAGTCTTGAGCAGGAACTGTATTTAGATAGTCATCAGCAGTGATGAAACCATCTCCGTTTCTGTCTTCGATTCTGTTAATTCTGAATTTCAAAGGATGACAGTAATCGTAAGAACTAGCGTCAAAATCAGTCGCCCAAACTTCAACCATACCACTTGGCATCAAGTCAATGCTCAATCCATTGTGACAAACCGGGGTTGGAGCTTTACAGTCAATGATTTCAAAAGTGATATCAATTTGGCTGGTATTTCCACAATCATCAGATACTCTGAATCGTGCAGTGTGAATACCCAATGGGTAACGACCGGTCAAAGCATCATCACCTGAGAAATCTGCAGACTGAAATACATCGTTGAATGCATCCAATTGCCAGCTTACCGTTACATCTGTACAAGTCTCATCAATTAAAGGCAACAAGTTAACCTCACCTGTACATGGATCCTCATCAAATTCACCACCACAGAATGGGCCACTCAAAGTATCAGTAAGTTCAGGAGCAGTATCATCGAAGATCTTAATATGCTGCTCATACTGGTAATATCCTGTAGAAGGAAGGTAGCGTGTTGCAGGATCATTGATAACATTTAGGTAAACATAATCACCATTAGAAATCAAAGTATGATTTGCTCTGTATTTGCTACCTGGGTTTGAAGGAGTAAATCCATCACCAGGAATACCATCTCTGTTTAAATCAACTCTTGGTACGATGGTAGGAGCACTTACTCCGTCATATTCACACCAGTTGATAATTTTATAGGTACGAATGATTTTCTTACACTCGCCGTTTGCAGAAGCAGGGAACTCCTCTTCTTTCACGTTTACTGCAAGAAGGTCACATCCGATTTCTTCGTAATCTAAAGTGTCAGGAGAAACAGTAGTACACTCATCTTCGAAGTCTCCAGGAATGTAGATTTCATAAGAGTGAACCTCCATAATCATTACAGTCTGCTGACAGGTTCCGATAGAGATATTGCCAGAAGCATCTCTAGCACGGAATCTTCTTGTAACCTGACCAACTCCACAAAGGTCAACATCTACATTTGGATTCAATTCTTCGGTAAAGGCAACACAGTTGTCCTGACCAGCTGCATTTCCAAATAGATTCTGTAACTGAGTAGTATCACTTAAATCAACATTGGCTGGAATATCAGCACAAGTTGTCCATACATTAGCAGGAGCTGCACAGGTTGGACGTGCTTTATCTTCAACCAATACCTCAATCATACAATCGTTGGTATTGTAAGTAGGAACAAGGTAATTCTGAGTAACAGGACCTGGATTAGGTTCTACATCGTAAACACGTAAAATAACATTTACCGTATTTCCAACATCAGAACAGCAGAAACGAACCTCATCATTGAATCTGTTTCTGTCATCTGGGTAACCAGCACAGAAATCATCCATACGACGAACCTTGAAATATACAGGTCCACAGTTGTCGTAAGATCCTTCATCAAAATATTTAGCACCTACAGCTGTCAAACCATCAATATCACTTGAAAGTGCCACCTGGGTTACTTCTCTACAAATTGGAATTGGAGGAATACCGTCGATAACCTCTACTCTCTTCTCAACTGAAGTGGTGTTTCCACAACCGTCAGTTACCTGATAGGTTACGGTGTGAACACCCATTGGAAGGAATGGAGATGGGATACGGAATCCAATAAGGTTACCTGCGTTGTAAACAGGAATACCTTCTCCTGCAGGAGTGAAAACTCTGATTTCTGCAGTACCAGAACAGTTGTCGTAATATTCAGGTACATCCAAAAATCCGTGAGAACCACACTCAGGGTGAGGACCTGCAGTAAATTCATTAGAGAACAACTGATCGTTGAAACCATCGTCATTTCCAAAACGCTCGTTGGTTTCAGTTTCATCAGGAATACCGTCATTATCATCATCATCGTTGAAAACGATGGTTGGAGCTTTTTTGTCCAATACTTTAATAACCTGAATATCAATGGTTGTCTGACCGGTACACCAGTTCAAAACAGACCATCTACGCAAAATCTTGAAGATACCTTCGCTTGGATCAACACCTTCACAAGCTTCGATCACTTGATCAGAATAAGTTACTGCATAATTACATCCGCTTTGTCCAAAAACGTTAGGAACTCCCGAACCGGTCATTTCCAAAATGTCTCTGTCTTCCAAACCACGAATTGGCAATCCTAATGGATCAGCTGGCTGGTACAATGGAACAGTAACAATAGTTGGATTATGCAATCCTGGAATTTCACATTCTTCAGTATAAGGGCAACCTACCATTACAGATAAGTTGAAAACATCATCGTAGCTGTCTGTCTCGTTTGATGGAGTACCACACTGGAAAGTATTTGGATCTGTAAGAGGATTATCTAAATTATCATCATACTCTGGATCAAGGTTAACATCCAAATCCTCAGCATCCAACCAGTAGGCACCTGCTCCATAAGGAGCTACACCGATTACATCGTCACCATCAAGACCAGGGATGCAGCAGTAATCTGCACGGTCGATAAGGTCAGCATTCATCATGATTCCCATGTGTAATGCTTCTGCATTAACGATATTTGGGAATTGTAAATATTGCTCACAAGTCCAGGTAATATCATCCGGGAAGGTTACATCAGCCTGGGTAACATTGATAGTAATGGTACAAGGATCAGAATTATTTCCACTTGCATCTGTAGCTCTATAAGTTCTGGTAATGGTTCTTACACCACAAACATCACCTACTACAGTTTCATTGATCAAATTAACATTAGGACTTGGATCACAGTTATCTTCTGCGATTGGAGCTGCAATCAATTCAGCATCTACTGTACAGTCGATATTGATTACATCACCTCTTTGAAGCACTGCTCCAGTTTTAGGATCCAACAACTCAACTTCGCAGATAATCTCAGGACGAGCTTTATCTTCAAGCGTAATTGATCCCCAACACTGATTTACAATGTTGTCGTTGAAATCATAATAAATAACCTTGGTAGTTAGTGTTCTACCTAAGTATGGAGAAGCATCGAAAGTAGTATTCTCATCCAAATAAGTTAATGGATCTGAAATATGAACGGTGCGGTTACCGCTCTTAACTTCGATTCTTCCATATTTTACATCACAAGGCAAACCTCTGTTAACATCAGAGGTTCCTTCCAAAATCATATCAAGATTAATTGCTGCTTCACATACGTTTAGCTCAGGAGAAATTGACAACTGAGAATTGTCATTACAAGCCAAAGCATGTGTAGTGTAAGATGGATTACATGCTGCAATTCCAAATTCACCAATAGCAAATCCATTAGCAGCGGGATCAGCGGAAATACTAACAGAAGTTAGTACTCTTGAACCAGGCTGGTTAATATAAAATCCAAAGTAAGTTGCACCTGAAACACCATTTACACTAACAGGACCTGATGTGGTTCCGTCATTTGCAACGGCTTCAATGGTAAAGTTTGCAAATTGATCCGGCTCAGCATACAAATAAAATGCTCTTGTTCCAGAAGGCAAATTGATTGTAACGGTTGCTGTAGGATCAGCATTGTAATAAACATCACCTGCATAACCATGTGACCAGCTAAACCAGCCACTTCCGATTCTTCTATGACTTAATGGGGCACTAAAAGTGATGTTTCCTCCTAAAGGAGAACCCACTTCTGAAACATTATTAAATAACGGACGACTGTCTTCGCCAAAAGGAACCGTCAAGTAGCTTCCCAACGTTGCAGGAGGAGCTGAAGTTCCAGGAGATCCGTCGAACATCACTTGAGCGTTGAGTGCGAAGCCCAAAGTGCTTAACACCAACGACAAGCTCAACAACAGCTTCATGGGGTTAAAAAATGTAGATTTCAAATGTTTCATAAGATTATAATTTGTTAATAGTTGATTGACCTTTTCAATCTGAGTTCACCGATTGTACTCGAATAAATTCATTGGAAAATGAAACCGGAATCCTTTTTTCTCTTCCGAGAATGAAATAGTGTTTCAGAATGGAACTACGAATAGCTACTACCACTAACCTAAATCTGACAGGTTGTCGGAAAAATGTCAATGGCGAAAGGAAGTAGTGTAAGTTTGTAGTTCATGGGATTCCTTTTCTTCCATTTTTTCAATGATCGATTTTCACATACAATCATCAAAATATTTTAATGCCACCTGCCTGGATCTCGGGCAGATGAATTGCTGCAAAGTTATTGGTTTCAGAAGCGAGGCACCTACCCATTTACAGGTATTTTACAATTGTAAAAAATCTATAAGATGTAAGTCCCTTTTTTCGAGAGATCTACCCATTAAATCCCAATGTTAAAGTTTAGTCCATTGGAGTGAAAATGAGTAATAAAATTTTAAGGGTCTCCGTTGAAACCTGATTGCAAAAATTAGGTGGGAAAATATTGGTTGGAAAACTTAAACCAGGTCGTTTTCATAAGCAACTTTCAATAAAGCTGCGGTATTACTTACTCCCAGTTTGCGCATTATATTCTTTCTGTGAACACTTACCGTTTGGTCGCTGATAAACAGCGCCTTGGCAATTTCTTTATTACTCAATGCCTGTGAAATCAATTGTAAAACCTCAATTTCTCGGGCAGTAAGATGGTATTTCTGCATGAATTTATCCGTAAAGGAAGAACGCTCCTTTTTCTTTCTGGGCCCGTTCTCTCCCGGCAATAAATTCAACACAACTCCCTGACCCATAAAGGTTTGGCCACTCATTACATCTTCTACTGCTTCAAAGATTTCTTCAATCGGATTACCTTTCAAAATATATCCGTCCAAACCGGACTTGAAAGCAGATTTTACAATTTTTGGGTCATCAAACATCGTCAATGCTATCACACGAAGATCCTGGTATTTCTTTTTCATCTCCGGCAAAACTTCCAATCCGTCTCCATCAGGCATGTTGAGGTCCAAAAAGACCAAATCAACTTTGTTTTGCCAAAGTGCCATCATCAATTCTTTTCCTGAATGAGCTTCTGCAACAACCTCGAAATCAATATCTTCACTCGTAGCAAGGATGGTGCGCAGTCCCTCACAAAAAACATGGTGATCTTCTGCTATGATAACTTTCACGGGATTCATGGGTTAAGGGATTAAAATAATCGTAAAAGCCTTTAATCAATTTTGGATATCATTACCTATGCAAAAGCCTTTCCAATTAATTCAAATCTGGTATTTTTTATAAATAGGATTTTTATAATCTATACCATAAAACCCATGAAAATCAACAATTTAACCCATAAATAAATATATGTTTTTTAAACACATTACAACGATGCTGCTAACCTTGCTCCCTGGTCAATAGCCCTTTTTGCATCCAATTCCTTTGCTTCCTGGGCTCCTCCAATTATATGAACATCCTTTCCACTCGCCTTTAATTCTTCAAATAATTGGTTTTCAGAGATTTGACCTGCACACATTATTATGGTGTCAACCTCAAGTATTCTATGTGTCTTATCTATTTCAATATGCAGGCCTTGATCGTCTATCTTTAAATACTTTACCCCGGTAATATTTTGAACACCGGCCATTTTCAAACTGGCCCGGTGAATCCATCCGGTTGTCTTGCCTAAATTCTTTCCGGGTTTTGTATTTGAACGTTGCAATAAATAAACCTCCCCTTCCAATTTTTCAGGTTTTGGTTTTTGCAATCCACCCCGATTTTCATAATGCTTATCAATTCCCCACTCCTCGGCAAAATGATTTACTTCGGGCGCTCTACGAGGGTTGACCAAAAACTCAGCCGTATCAAATCCAATTCCTCCGGCACCAATAATTGCAACATTTTTTCCTGGTTTCTTTTTCCCTGAAATCACCTCCATATAAGTATGTACATTTTCCCTGTCCTCACCGGGGATTCCGGTTCTTCTTGGTTTTACACCTGTACATATAATAATGGTGTCAAAATCAGAATCTTTAAATGTAGCTTCAGTTACCTTCGAATTAAGATGAAGGTTAACCTTATTGTTCTTTATCTCATTCTGAAAATACCGGATGGTTTCATCAAATTCTTCTTTGCCTGGAATTTTTCTAGCCAGATTAAACTGCCCGCCTATTTCAGTACCGGCCTCGAAAAGATGGACCTCATGTCCACGCTTTGCTGCTATCGTTGCACATGACAATCCAGCAGGACCTGCACCTACTACTGCAATTTTCTTCTTGTTAGTTGCTGGCAAATAATTCAGGGAAGTTTCATGGCAGGCCCGAGGATTAACAAGACAACTTGCAATCTTATTGGCAAAAATATGATCCAGACAAGCCTGATTGCAGGCTATACAGGTATTAATAGTTTCAGCTTGTTCTAATTTGGCTTTATTTACAAAGTCAGCATCTGCCAAAAAAGGCCTGGCCATACTTACCATATCTGCACATCCTTCATTCAAAATTTGCTCTGCCACCTCAGGTGTATTGATACGGTTGGTGGTAATAAGCGGAATATTAACCTTTCCCATCAACCTTTTGGTTACCCAGGCAAATCCACCCCTAGGAACCATGGTGGCTATCGTAGGCACCCTTGCTTCATGCCAACCAATCCCTGTATTAATGATGCTAGCACCGGCTTTCTCAATTTCTTTTGCAAGATATTCTACCTCTTCCCATGTGCTTCCATCCTCTACCAAATCCAACATGGAGAGTCTGTAGATAATAATAAAGTCAGAACCAATGGCTTCCCGGATCCCCTTCACAATCGACAAAGGAAAGCGAATTCTGTTTTCAAAAGAGCCACCCCACTCGTCCGTCCTTTTATTGGTTTTACTGACTATAAATTGATTTATCAAATATCCTTCAGAACCCATTACTTCAACCCCATCATAACCTGCTTCTTTTGCCAATTGAGCTGCTTTAACAAAATCGTTTATGGTTCTTTTTATACCTCTTCGACTAAGTTTCCAGGGTTTGAATGGCGAAATAGGCGATTGAATTGCAGACGGAGCAACACAAACCGGATGATACCCATACCGACCGGAATGAAGTATTTGAAGACAAATTTTTCCTCCTTCTTTATGAACGGCTTCCGTTATGATGCGGTGCTTTTTTGCTTCACGGCGGTTGGTCATTTTAGCTCCAAATGGTTTGAGCCATCCATTAATATTGGGCGAGAATCCTCCGGTTACAATTAATCCAACTCCACCTCTGGCTCTCTCACTATAAAATGCAGCCATTTTTTCAAATCCCCCTTTGGCTTCTTCCAAACCGGTATGCATGCTGCCCATCAAAACCCTGTTTTTCAAAGTGGTAAATCCAAGATTAAGAGGAGAGAGTAAATGAGGATACTTCATAATCCGTATTTTTGGCTTATATTTTAGGTTGGTGAAATTGCCGTAAAATTCTCTGGAAAAGAAAAAAAATTGATTTCTTAAAAATTTTATTGGAAAATCGGTGAAAATCAGTTTTTTAAATACAAATTATACTATCTTTGCACGCCTTTTTGAAGAAGGAATTAAATTAATCATTGAAAAGTAACACGTTTTTGTCATGCAAACAATAGTAGTTAACGGTGAAGCAAGAGAGGAACTAGGAAAAAAAGGAACCAAAGCTGTTCGTAATGAAGGCAGAATTCCTGCTGTGATCCATGGAGATAACAAAACCTACCACTTCACCACTACCTTAAATGACGTTAGACACCTTATATACACGCCTGAATTCAAATTGGCTGAAGTAAACCTTGGTGGTCAGACGCACAAATGTTACCTGAAGGAAATTCAATTCCACCCGGTAACTGACGAGATTTTACACATCGACCTTATGGAACTTGTTCCAGGCAGAACCATCAAAGTGGAAGTTCCACTAAGATTTACAGGAACTTCTCCTGGTGTTCGTACAGGTGGTAAATTGATTCAAAACGTACGTCGTATCAAAATCAAAACCACTCCTGAAAGCCTGGTTGATACTTTGACCGCTGATATTTCAAAATTGAAATTAGGTCAATCTATCCGTGTAAGAGACATCAAAGCTCAGGAAGGTATTGAGATCATGAACTCTCCTGGTATCCCTGTAGCTTCTGTTGAAATTCCACGTGCACTTAGAAGTGCCAATGCTGCTGCTGAAAAAGCCGGTATGGGCGTTGAAGATGACGAAGAAGAAGGAACTGAAGAAGGCGGCGAAGAATAATTCGTCTCCACTCAAGATAAATAAGAGACGTAAGATCACATTCTTACGTCTCTTTTTATTTTTGCAAAATGCAAAACCTCAACCTTACCATCGTACAAAAGGATTTGATCTGGGAAGATGTTGCCGCCAATCTGGCACATCTGGATAATATGATCGAAAAAAATCCTCCACAAACCGACCTCCTCCTCTTACCGGAAATGTTCACCACCGGATTCTCTATGGCCCCTGGCCGATTGGCAGAAACGATGGATGGTTCCGGCGTACAATGGATGAAAAAGAAAGCCAGGGATTTGAATGCTGTAGTTTGTGGTAGTTTGATCATCAATGAAGAAGGCCAATATTTCAACCGTTTGGTTTGGATGAGACCCGATGGAACCTTCGATACTTATGACAAACGCCACCTCTTCACACTCGCAGACGAGCACAATTACTATGATCGTGGAAAAAAACGCCTGACAACCGAATGGAAAGGTTGGAAAATTTGCCCGCTCATTTGTTACGATTTGCGTTTTCCGGTTTGGTCAAGAAATACCGAAGGGTACGATTTATTGTTATATGTTGCCAACTGGCCTGAAACAAGAATCACCCATTGGCAAAATTTGCTCCGAGGAAGAGCAGTCGAGAACCAATCCTACACCATCGGTGTTAATCGGGTCGGAATTGACGGAACCGGGAAAAAATATTCCGGTCATTCTGCCATTATTGATTACAACGGACTTACTTTATATGAAGGAATTGGAACAGAAGATATTTTTACAATGAGCCTGAGTAAAGAAAAACTGAATCAATACAGGGAGCGATTTCAATTTTTGAAAGACCAGGACAAATTTGAAATCAAATAAATCCAGCTATGTCATTCGCTACCTGGTTAAAGCAACTTTTTAAAAAAGAAATAAAAGAATCTGACCCAATGAAATATTTGATTGCGGGCCTGGGCAACATAGGAAGTGAATACGAAAATACCAGACACAATATTGGTTTTGATGCGGTTGATGTTTTAGCAAAACAATTTGATGCAGTTTTTAAAACAGAAACCCTTGGAGACCTTGCGAGCTTTCGTCACAAGGGAAGAACCTTTATTCTCCTAAAACCATCCACCTATATGAATAGAAGCGGAAAGGCTGTGAGATATTGGATGCAAAAAGAAAACATCAAACCTGAAAATTTATTAGTCGTACTTGATGACTTGCAATTACCCTTCGGGCGGATGCGACTAAGACCAAATGGAAGTGATGGCGGTCACAATGGCTTAAAAGATATCAATCAAACTTTTGGAAACAACAATTTTGCACGCCTTCGCATGGGTATCGGAGATGATTTTCACAAAGGGCAACAAGTAAATTTTGTATTGGGAGAATGGTCTTCAGAAGAGCAGGAAAATCTAAAACCTTTCCTGGAAAAAGCCTGCGATTGTATCAAGAGCTTCGGCACCATTGGATTGGCTCGTACGATGAACACCTTTAATACCAAATAAAAAACCCTGAAAGCCATATTACCTTCAGGGTTTTTAAAATTGTTCTTTAATTAACGGTATTCCCGCTAGCTGTTCTG
>JAWKLG010000070.1:0-4545 GCA_041392845.1 Saprospiraceae bacterium
TTTCCCAGATTTTGTTTTGTTGATGCGTCATTCCTATGAAAAGCAGGCAATAGGCACCACAAATTCCCAGGAAAACTGTTTTTTGTTGAGGGAATTTTTCTAATAATTTCACCAAATACCAACCAGCAATAAAGAATAGTCCAAAGTAAGCGACATACGAAAATCTATCTGCCAATAATCCTTGTCCAGCGCCCAATACTTGGAGGAGGAACATAATATTGAAGGTGAAAAATGCTACACCAAATACAAGAGCTTTTTCTTTTTTATAATAGGCCCAAACTGTAAGTCCCAAAACTGCTGCAATACCGATAGGAGCAAAATAGGCAGCTTGCGGAATTTCCACGTTATAAGGATAAATAGGCGCCATTTCGTAAGGGAAAATCCATTTTAAAATATAGACAGAATAGGAATAAGCTCCAATCAAAATTCTTTCTAAAAAGGTATAATTCGTAACTGAATCAAGAGAGTTTTCCTGTCCCAAAAAATAAATTCCGGCCAGTCCAAAAACTAAGGAGAGGACGAAATGGGGTATTTTTTCAATCAGTAATTTTAGTTTCAATGGTCTGTTTAACCAATAATCAATGGCTAACAAAGAAAGAGGTAGCGATACTGCCTGTATTTTTGAAAAAAGAGAAAGAATAAACAAGCCGAGGGTCCACCATTTCCATTTTGCCGAATTGTAAGTATCTTTTAAGCTAAGAATGTAGGTATAAATCGCTCCAAAATAAAAACTGGCAAACAGGACATCCTTCCTTTCCGTAATCCAGGCAACGGACTCCACCCGCATTGGATGAATTCCAAACAGCAAGGTGGCAATGATGAGCCCCCAAAAAGGCATTCCCAGCTTTTCTAATATTTTATAAACGAAAAAGACACAGACGAGATGGAGTAGAATATTATTGAAATGGAATACAGTTGGATTGAGTCCGAAAAATGCCTTTTCTATGAAAAAAGTAAATATGGGAAGTGGATTGTAATTACCAAGTAGTGTTCCAGTTTCCGGATTAAAAATATTAATTAGGTTGGCAAAGCTAATCTCTTCGAGGTTTGAATTCTGGGTGAGATTTACAGGGTCATCCCAATTGACAAACCCATTGTTGATGGCATTGATGAATGCTAAAAAGGTAATTCCTAAGAGGATCCAAACGGGTAGATTATTACCAGTAGATTTTTGAACTTTTGTTGAAGGTTTAGGCTTAGGAGCGTTCTTTTTTTTTTGCCATATTCATGTGATTTGCTTAAATAATGATGGGAAACTCCAATAGATGCAATAAATCACATAAATTTTGCTAAAAATCGGTGATGAACGGTAAATAACAGAATATAGCCTTTTGGTTTCTAGTGGGAAGCTCCATGTTATAGGGAGAATACCAGATTGGAGGAGCATTAGCCTGGGATTTGGTAGAATTTACGGTTTACGATTTACGGTTTACGAGGGACTTTAAAAAAACGAAAAGCTGAATGTCGAAGACCGAATAGCGTATCCGACAAATATTACAGAAACGAATTATCAGATTACCTTATTTTTAGAATTTAATATTGAGAAAAGAAATAAAAAAATAGAAAATTGTCCAAACAAAAAAGCCCCGAAATTTCGGGGCTTTTTGTTTATAATTCTTTTCGAAGTCTGGCAACCGGTATGTTGAGTTGTTCCCGGTATTTAGCGACAGTTCTTCTCGCGATGTTATAACCACGCTTTTGAAGCATGTTTTTAAGTTTCTCGTCTGAGAATGGTTTCCTTTTGTTTTCCTCTCCGATAATCTCGGTAAGGATTTTCTTAACCTCCAGGGTCGAAACTTCTTCTCCTTCGTTGGTCTGCAAAGATTCTGAGAAAAACTCCTTCAATCTTTTTGTACCAAACTCAGTCTGAACGAATTTACTGTTTGCTACCCTAGATACCGTGGAGATATCCAGGCCGGTGATGTCTGCGATGTCTTTCAAAATCATCGGACGAAGGCGTTTTGGATCTCCTGTCAGGAAGTAGTCATATTGATACTGCAGAATGGAGTACATGGTTTTATACATCGTCTGCTGTCTTTGAATGATAGCATCTATGAACCATTTTGCAGAATCGATTTTTTGTTTGATAAAAAGAATCGCTTCTTTTTCCTGTTTGCTGGCGCGACGACCCTTGTGGTTGTCTTTATAAGCCATCAACATCTCGCGGTAATAATCATTGACACGCAATTCCGGTGCATTCCTTGAGTTGAGTGATAACTCCAGTTCACCTTCCCTGTTTTCGATAATGAAATCAGGCACGATGTAATTCATGGAGTCGCGGGTACTGGACGGATTGAATCCGCTGGCGGGTTTAGGGTTGAGTTTAAGGATGGCATCAATGGAGTACTTCAACTGAAGTTCCGTGATATTGAGTTGTCTTTGAAGTTTAGGGTAGTGTTTCTTGGTGAATTCATCAAAGTAGTTGGTGATGATTTTTTTAGAGATATTGAAAATAGTCAAATCCTCATCATCCATTTCTTCTGAATTCATTTTGTGATCCAACTGAAGCAAAAGGCATTCTTGTAAATCACGAGCACCGATTCCCGGTGGGTCAAATTTTTGAACTTTATCCAGGGTTGAGAGTATTTCTTCTTCAGAGGCAAAGATGTTTTGCGAAAACATAAGGTCATCAATAATGGCGATAGGTTCTCTTCTGAGGTAACCGTCATCGTCTATGCTTCCGATTATTTGTTGGGCAATCAGTTCTTCTCGCTCATCTTTCATGTCGAGCATTCCCAATTGTTGTTCAAGATATTCGTGGAAAGTATTTTCAACAGGAATTGGAATAGACCTTTCTTCTTCGTCCGGATTGTATCCATCTCCTCTGGTCTTGTAGCTGGAAGGATCATCTTCCATGAAATCTACCAGGTATTCATCGAGTTCGAAGTCATCTTCCTTTAGATATTCTTCGTCAGATGTGTCGTTTTCATCTTTCTCAGATTCACTTTCTCCTCCTGCGCGCTCGTTATCGGCAGCAGTATCGAAGGGATCTTCGCGGTCTTCCCCTTCTTCAAGGGCCGGATTGGCTTCCAGTTCTTCTTTAATTCTTTGTTCAAGGGTAGCGGTCGGTATTTGCAATAATTTCATCAGCTGAATCTGTTGCGGAGACAGCTTCTGAATCATTTTCTGGGACTGCGTTTGTCTAAGCATAAAATCTTCGTGTTCGGTTAAAAATAGTGTTCCACGGTTTCGGTTTTTAATGCAATTTTCCCATGCTTATAAAGACAAAAATTTCATGTCATTTGTTGACATGTCCTCCCTTGTTGCCCTCTTTTTTATTAAAAAAATGTGTGTAGTGTAGAAGGGGCGTAAGAGCCTGAGCAAAATATATGCCAAAAAAAATTAATATGTTTTTTCTATAGGTTTGTTTTGGAGTAAAATACTTAATTCAGAAGGGTTAATATCTGGCTGAAAATTGTATTTTGTCCTTACAAATTTAAAAAATTATAAATTAAGATGCGACACCGCATTTGTTCTTTCCTGTTAAAATTATGGGGATTTAAGATTGAGGGTCGTTACCCGCACCACATCCCAAAGTGCCTGATTATCGTCATGCCACATACCAGTAATTGGGATTTCCCATTAGGACTTTTAGTCAGATGTAGTTTAAGTGCAAAAGGAAATTTTGTTGCAAAAAATTCATTATTTAAACCTCCCTTCGGATTTATTTTCTACTGGTTGGGAGGCGTACCTGTAGACCGCTCAAAAAATAACAATTTTGTTTCGGCTGTGGTTGAAAGTTTCAAGACCAGAGATGAGATGCGATTGGTGATTGCTCCTGAAGGAACCCGAAAAAAGGTAGACAGAATTAAGACCGGTTTTTATTGGATTGCCAGGGGTGCAGAATTACCTTTGATTTTTTGCAAGTTCGATTGGGGAAAACGAATAGTTACTTTCAGTGAAGCTTTTTATCCATCAGGCGATCCCCAGGAAGATTTTGAAAAGATATTGGATCATTTCAGAGGAATACAAGGATACAATCCTGAACAAGGCATTCCTTTGGATTTTAAGCAGGAGATTACTTAAAGTCCTGTTAAGTTTTCATGGTTTAAGGGTATTTCATGGTATCTGGCTGTAACCTTCCGTTACTTTTTCGTCTTTTTATTGAATTCTTTGCTTCGTGAAATTTATTTTCGCGCAAATTTTAAAATCGAGATAATTATGAGAAAATTTAAATATGTTTTTGCCCTTCTATTTGTAGTAATGGCCTCAACATTTTCTTTTGGTCAAAAATATGGCCATATCAATTCCGGCAACCTGATGGTTTTACTTCCTGAGGTAGCGATGTCTGATAGTTTGCTTGCTGATTACCGTGACTCATTGATTGGTGAAGGTCAGAAAAAAGCCCAGGCGCTTGAGGCAAAGGTTAAAGATTTCCTTGCCAGAAGAAATTCCGGAGAATTGACTCCTCGTCAGGAGCAGGAAGAAGGCGGTAAATTGCAGCAGGAAGAACAGCAATTGGGTGTATTTGAGCAGGAAGTAAGAGAAAAAGTTCAGATGAAGAGAGAAGAATTGCTTTCTCCACTTTTGGAAAGAGTAAACGAT
>JAWKLG010000071.1:0-4524 GCA_041392845.1 Saprospiraceae bacterium
TTATCCTTCCCGGAATAAGTCTTTTGTAGTCATCCTTGGTGGCAAAATATGCAGCGTGAGGACCGCCAAATCCCATTGGCACACCCAAACGCTGAGTATTTCCGATGGCAGCATCGGCACCCCATTCACCCGGAGCCTTAAGGATGGCAAGACTTAAGATATCTGCAGCAACGGTTACATAAATTTCATTTGCTTTGGCCTTTTCTACAAAAGCTCGGTAGTCTTCAACCGAACCTTCTTTATCAGGATATTGCAACAAAACCCCAAAGGTTTTATCGGTCATTTCGTAAGATTTCCAGTCACCAACCACTACATTGATGTCAAGCGGTTCAGCTCTGGTATAAATTACATCCAGGGTTTGTTGGTAAACCTTATCGGATACGAAAAACTCGTTGGCCGGATTGTCTTTGGTTCGTTTGTTTTTGATCGAATGGAACATGGCCATTGCTTCGGCTGCTGCTGTTCCTTCATCCAACAAACTGGCATTGGCGATGGGCAAGCCTGTAAGGTCACTTACCATGGTCTGGAAGTTCAACAAACCTTCCAATCTACCTTGTGCAATCTCAGCCTGGTAAGGAGTATATTGGGTATACCAACCTGGATTGGTAAAAACATTTCTAAGGATTACAGAAGGGGTAATGGTTCCATAATAACCCTGACCAATGTAATTTTTATATAATTTGTTTTTGGCAGCGACCTTTTTCAGGTCCTCCATGTAATCGTACTCTGACTGTGCTTCAGGAAGGTTTAGGCTGCCTTCTCTGCGAATTGCATCAGGAATGGTTTGGTTTATCAACTCTTCAAGAGAATTCACGCCGATAACGGACAACATCTCCTCTAATTCACCTGAATTGATACCGATGTGTCTTCTTGAAAAGCCGGTTAGAGCGGAATTTTGACTCATTTTTTGATCTCATTCTATGGTTACGAAATGGTTCCGGACAGTTTAGAACCCAGGCAAAAAAACACCTGCGTTCCAACTTGGAAATACTTGTCGGAACAATGATGCGAAGGTAAAGTTTTTGTAACGGATTCTTTACCCAAATCGAAGCAATTTTACAAAGTGTTGGAAGGTATAAAAATAAGGACGTGGCTTTATTTTTTCCGCATCAAATATTTAACGATCAGGTTGAGCAAAAATAAAATGGAAACAAAGCATGCAAGCTTGGCAATCAAGTCTCCTCTGGTAATGTAAAAGGTAGAAACATCATTCATCAAAATGTCGCCCCTGATGGCTGCTGGTTCATCATATTTGGTAGCTTGAAGAATATCTCCTCTTTGGTTGATAAATGCTGAAGTCCCTGAATTGGCGGATCTGGCAATTGATTTTCTGGTTTCGATGGCCCGAAGGCTGGCAAAATATAAATGTTGGGTATGTCCGGGCGTATTGTCCCACCATCCGTCATTTGTCATGATGAAAGTCGCTTCCGCTCCTTCTTTCATATAACCGGTATGGTATTCTCCAAAAACAGATTCATAACAAATTACCGGTGCAACTTTTCCTGCCGTACTAACCAAAGGTGTCCTTTTCTCTTGTGTTGCCAATCCACTTGGGGAACCTCCCAATTTTTTAATAATTGGGTCTAAAAAGAAAAAGAGTTTGCGGTAAGGAAATATTTCAGGTCCGGGTACGAGTTTTGATTTTTGATAATGAGGGACCACCCCAATTGCTGAAGAGTCTAACTGAATGGCTCCGTTGTACACTTCATAACGCATGGTATCTCCATACCTTCTTGGCAAAAATCTGGTGAACCTGGTTGATGGCTCTTCATCTTCCAATATTTTATAAGAATCTACTCCGGTGACTACTTTAATATTGGGATGCCTTCTTACCAGATCCCGTAACATTTTTACATTATAATCTTCATTGAACTTATGAATTTCAACAAGACCAAATGCAGTTTCAGGAAGCAAAACATAACGTGTTCTTTCTGTAATTAACGGCTCAGCCAATTTAATTGCTGTTCTGACCTGGAGGCTATCCGGCAGATTGAATTTTTTATAATGCGGCTCAAAATTCGGCTGTACAACTACCACTTCTGTCGGTCTTCCCTGTTCTTCATAAGAAAAATACATTCCAAGAGAAATCATGACCGGGATCAGGAAAACCAAACCCGGTTTAACTTTTTCAAAAAAGCTTACAGCATCACCAGACTGGATCCGAATTATCAATTTGAAAATCATAAAATTGATAATCAATACCCAAAGGCTGCCACCAAAAACACCCAGAAATTCATACCATTGAATCCAGGTAGGGAAAGTAGCAAAGGCATTTCCAAGATTCAACCAGGACCAGGAAAGTTCCCAATGCAAGTGAATGTATTCGAAGGAAATCCAGAGTCCTGCGAAGAGAATAAATGCTATCCCCGGCATGTATTTTTTCCCAAAATGAAAAAGAAGGAAAGGAATACACATCAAGAAGGAATTGATCCAGATAGCGGCGATACCAGCAATGAAAGCTGTATTGGCAACCCAAAAAGTGGTTAGGATATTCCAAATTACAAAAGCGTTGTAAGAAAAGGCAAGCAAAGTCTTCACACTCCTTTCTCTTCCCTGAAGCTGATTTTCCAACAAAAGCAAGGGCACGAAACCGACAAACATCAAAAAAGTCAAAGGCAAAGGAGGAAATCCAAGAGAAAGAATCAAACCAGTGAGGGAAGACAGCCCCAGCCACTTCCATCTTTCATCTTCCTTTTTCCAACGAATGGAAAGCATTAGCCTGACAAAAGTCCATCCAGCCACGAATCCAATCAATGGCCAATACCCCCACAAAATCTCGTTTTGATAATCGGACCACATGCTCCAACCGCTCCAAAGCATTACAAATAAGCTGAGAAAAATGAGGGTCAATTTGATTTGCCTGGACATAGTTTGAATTATTTCTGCTTAGAAAACGGAAGTCAGGGCAAAGCTAAACAGCTTTGTGGAAAATTAAGATTATGGAAGGAGGGTTCTGATGATTCGTTATTAATTTAATTTACGGTTTACGATTTACGGTTTACGTAGGCTTTTGCGCGAATCGTAAACCGCAAACCGTATTTCGATTTTATTGTATCTTGCCCCTGCTAACCTCCTAAAATTGAAAATAAAACTCCTATGGGCTGGAAAACTTCTACACTATTTATAAAGACAGAAAAAGAAATTTCTCACCAGCAATTATTTCGTGAATTAGGTATCGCACCGGTTGAAAAGATTGAGTCGCAGGCTTTGATTGATGTATTGAATCCGGATGATGATTTGGTCTATATTGGAAACTACAATGGCACCTACATCATTACCCTTCAGGATTTACCTTATGAATTTTTGGATGAAAAACTTTCAAGCCTGGAGAAAGGCCTTTCCATCATGTTGCCGGATGCAGAAATTGCCGCCATCTACCTCCATAGCGGATCAAATGTCTGGGGCTACTCTATTACTAAAAATTACAAAAAGATCAGGGCCAGACTTGGAAATTTTGACACCGGAACAACCGTAGATTTTGGAGAACCCCTGGAAGAAGAGAAAGAATTGCTTTCCAAATCCGTCCTTGCAGAGGATGGTCGAAGAATCTATCATCTCGATGAAAATGATGAAGAACCATACGAAGAAGATCAGGTCGGAGAGAATTTTGTTTTCAGCATAGCTTCCCGATATTTAGGCTTTCCGCTGGACTCTGCCGGCTCGGAAATTGAAGAAATTTATCTGGATGGATATTCTTTGAAAATGCCGGAACCGGTTAAAGAACCTCAAAGAAAGATTCCTGAAGTTCAATTCCTAAGCAAATCTCCCGTTAATCCATTGGTATATTTGGGAATCGGAATGGTATTGTTTTTAATGGCAATTGTTAGTTGGATATTAAGTCATTGATACCTTCTTATTTAAAAAACCCACCCCTCTACCAAACATCGTCGCGAGGGGCAGGTTAATGAAAATCGGACACTTATTTCCAGCCTCCTCCTAAAGCCTGGTAGATATTCACCATGGAGCTCATTTGCTTCATCTTGGTTTCTATCAATTCCATCTTTGCTTCCAGTGCATCCCTTTGGGTAAGCAGAACTTCCATGTAGTCTGCGCGGGCTGACTGAAAGAGGCGGGTGGAGATAGTAACAGATTTATTTAAGGTTGCTACCTGTTCTTCTTTCAAGTCGTAAATGGTCTTTAAATTCCGAATATTGGAAAGCTGATTGGCCACTTCTACAAATGCACCCAAAACTGTTCGCTGATAATTGTAAATCGCTTGAGTTTGTTTTGCATTATTTGAAAGATATTCTGCTTCGATGGCTCTTTTGTTCACCAAGGGTGCTATGGCATCACCGGCCAATGAAAACAAAATCGACTCCGGCATTTTTGCCCAATAGGCAGGATTGATAGCCTGATCTCCAATCGCGGCAGTAATTCGAACCGCTGGATAATAATTGGCTCTCGCTACCTGCACATCCAATTTCGCAGCAGCGATTTCCAATTCCGCTTGTTTGATATCCGGTCTGTTGGCCATCAATTGAGAAGGAATTCCGGCATAAACAGAATCTGGAACCATCTCGCTAA
>JAWKLG010000072.1:0-4374 GCA_041392845.1 Saprospiraceae bacterium
CCGAAATAACTCAACAAGAACTGACGGCGACAAGAGGTGGTTTCTGCATAAGCTTCCACTTCCTGCATCAACAAACTTCCCATTTCACGTTCTGAAACCGGTTTATCTCTAAGGAATTTCTCCAGTTTTAAAATGTCTTTATAAGAATAAAAAGCAACACAACGACCTTCCATTCCATCACGACCGGCACGACCGGTTTCCTGGTAATAATTCTCTATACTTTTCGGAATGTCATAATGGATGACAAAACGAACGTCCGGTTTGTCGATACCCATTCCGAAGGCGATGGTAGCTACAATAACATCAATATCTTCCATCAAAAAGGCATCCTGTGTGCCGGAACGAACCTTGGCTTCCAAACCAGCATGGTAAGGAGCAGCTTTGATGCCGTTGACATTTAGAACCTGAGCAATTTCTTCTGTAGATTTTCTGGATTGAACATAAATGATTCCAGACTGATTGGGCATGGTTTTGATAACCTGCACGATCTGTTTGAAGGTTTGCTCTTTTTTACCTTTTGGTCTAACCTCGTAAAAAAGGTTATCGCGATTAAAGGAAGAGACAAAAGTGTTGGTGCCCTCCATCCCCAGGTTTTTGAGGATGTCTGATTGAACTTTTGGCGTTGCAGTCGCTGTAAGGGCGATGATTGGAATTTCCTTGCTGATGGAGTCGATCATGAATCTGATACGACGGTATTCAGGACGGAAATCGTGTCCCCACTCTGAAATACAGTGTGCTTCATCGACCGCTACAAAAGAAACATTGGTATTTTGAAAAAACTCGATGTTCTCCTCCTTGGTAAGGGTCTCGGGAGCAACATAAAGCATTTTTGTTTTTCCATCAACTATATCCTGTTTCACTGCCTTCATCTGCGCTCTGGAAAGCGAAGAATTCAGGAAGTGTGCAATTTCATCGTTTGAGCTGTATCCTCTGATAGAATCAACCTGATTTTTCATTAAAGCAATCAGTGGAGAGATAATCAGCGCAACGCCGTCGCTCATCAAGGCAGGAAGTTGGTAACAAAGGGATTTTCCACCACCCGTTGGCATGATGACGAAGGTGTCTTTGCCTTCGAGAACTGATCTGACTATGGCTTCTTGATTTCCTTTAAATTTATCAAAACCAAAATATTGTTGTAAAGCTTCTTGCAATTGTTCGGTGCTGGTACCGATTGCGGATAATTGTTCCATACTGAGATTTTCAAAAATATATTTCTATAGATTGTACCGGTTGCAGATGGGCATCAGCTATGTGATGGTACCAAAAGACCGGATAATAAGTTGAATTTTAGGTCAATAGGTTTTATGAATCGGGAAACAGTGCAGAGATTAGATATTAAAACGACTAAATTTAATAAAAATAATCATCAATCCCTTTACATTCGCCCTGTCGATTTTGTTAACAGGAGGTGAATAACTTTTTAGGCGTTTTTTCGAAAAGCCGCCAAAGATACAAAAACCAAATTTTATTTGGAAGACTTAATTGTAAAAACTGCACTGCAAACCATTGAGATAGAATCCTCAACGGTTTTGGCCCTCAAAGACTCCATAAACAATGAGTTTGTGGCGGTTGTTCGCGCTATGTACGAATCAAAAGGGCGTGTTATTGTAACCGGTATCGGAAAGAGTGCCCTTATCGCACAAAAAATTGTAGCGACTTTAAATTCAACCGGGACACCGGCCATATTTATGCATGCCGCAGATGCTATTCATGGAGACCTGGGAGTTATTCGATCAGAGGACATAGTAGTATGTCTTTCTAAAAGTGGCGATACCCCGGAGATTAAAGTATTGGTTCCTTTTGTAAAGAATTTCGGAAATACGCTGGTAGCCATGGTCAGCAACAAAGAAAGCTACCTGGGAAAACAGGCGGATTATATTTTACATACTCCGGTTTCCATAGAAGCTGACCCGAACAATCTGGCACCCACTGCAAGCACAGCTTCACAAATGGCAATGGGTGACGCATTGGCAAGTGCATTACTATCGGCCAAAGGATTTTCAAGAGAAGATTTTGCACAATTCCATCCCGGAGGTTCATTGGGTAAGCAGCTTTATCTACGTGTGAATGACTTGTACCCTGTCAATGAGAAACCTGCAGTTTCAAAAGATGCTGACATACGAACCAGCATATTGGAGATGACAAGTAAAAGGTTGGGGGCAACTGCTGTCATAGATTCCGAAGACAATCTTTTAGGCGTCATCACCGATGGAGACCTCAGAAGGATGCTGGAAAAAGGTGTCGACATTTCTTCCTTGAAAGCTGAAGATGTAATGACCAAAAATCCTAAAACCATCCAACCTTCTTCCCTTGCTGTCAAGGCCCTGGAAATCATGCGCAAACATTCCATCAGCCAATTGGTAGTCGAAGAAAATGGCCAATACCTGGGAATGGTCCATTTGCATGATTTGATCAAGGAGGGGTTGATTTAGGTCTTTTGTCTTTTGTCTTTAGTCTTTGGCTATTGGTCTTTAGTGGGTTTCAGGCTTAAGAATCTGCACCATCTCTTTGCGCTCTTATTTGCCTTCCCCCATCTTTGCGAAAGTGTCTTTTAGCTTTTGGCTATTGGTCTTTAGTGGGTTTTAGGCTTTCAAGAATCTGCAGCTCTCTTTGCGCCTTTGTTTCACCCATGCTTTGCGATCTGAATCTTTATGTTCTCCGCGCCTTCCCCCATCTTGCGAAAGTGTCTTTAGTCTTTGCAGCAATTGGTCTTTAGTGGGTTTTAGGCTTAAGAATCTGCAGCCTTCTCTTTGCGCTCTTATTTGCCTTCCATCTTTATGTAAGTGTTCTAGTTCTTGGCAATTGGTCTTTAGTGGTTTTGGGTTTAGGAATCTGCAGTCTCTCTTGCGTTCTTTTTACCTTCCCCATCTTTGCGAAAGTGTTCCTTAGTCTTTGGCTATTGGTCTTTAGTGGGTTTTAGGCTTAAGAATCTGCACTCCTCTTCTTTGCGCTCTTATTTAGCCTTACCCATGCTTTGCGATTCGAATCTCTTTGCGTCTTCCGCGCCTTCCCCCATCTTTGCGAAAGTGTCTTTAGTCTTTGGCAATTGGTCTTTAGTGGGTTTTAGGCTTAAGAATCTGCACCCTCTCTTTGCGCTCTTCCGCACCTTCCCCCGTCTTTGCGATAATTGTACATTAGATTACATCAAGTTTTTTTTACAAGTATTAATAAAAAAGATTTTAGAACTTTAAGCTTAACTAAAACCAAACAGCCTATGAAATCTCTTTTCTTTTTTATCGCTTGTCTGATTTTTTCCCAATCTGTCTTTGCTCAAAATCATGAATGGGCTCCCATTGGAGCTAAGTGGTGGTGGAGTTTGTCGGATCAGGATATAGAAGGTGAAGCTTACTATTTATGGGAAGTTATCGAGGAAGATTCTTTTGAAGGGGAGTTTGTCAAAGTAATTGATGTTACCTTGTTTGGCTATGATTCAATGGTAGTGGCCAATTTTGATACCATCCATACTTTTAGTAGGAATGACTCTGTGTTTCTATTTGATAAATTTGCTTCAGACTATAAATTGATTTTTGACTTTGGAGTTGAAGTAGGTGATACAATTGTTTATCCTGTTTTTGAAGAGGATTTGTTTTTAGGAGTACCGGATTTTAAAACCGTGGTTAAGAATATTTATTTATTTGAAGAGGGTTCCAGAAGGTCATTTCAAAGGGGTGATATAAGATATTTTGACTTAGAAGTGCTTGACCAGGATACTTTTTGGATTGAAAACTCCTATTACGAAGGTTTTGGTTCTACCAACACTCTTTTGATTCCTAGATTTAATTTGCTTTATGGGCCCAGATTAAGGTGCTATTACGATGAAAATATTGAATTTCACGATTATTATGTCGAACATAGTACAGGAATTATAGAATTATTGCCTTGTGATTACTACCGTTATTCTTCTACAAAAGATCCTATTTGGAATCATCCTGATTTTAAAGTTTATCCGAATCCTGTTCAAACAGATCTGAATATCGAATTACCTGATTTTGTAAAAGAAGGAGAGTGGTATTTGGTTGACCTAGCAGGTAAAAAGGTAATACAGGGAGTTTTATCGGGAAATCAGCTTCAGATAAACTTGGCGAGTATTCCAAGAGGACAGTATGTTTTTGGAGCAGAGACTGCAAATGCTGTTTATTATCAAAAGATTTTCAAAGAATAATAAGAACAGAAAAATGAACTAAAATTCAGACTCATGAGATTACTTTTCTTTTTAATTGTCTGGCTGATATTTTCTCATTCAATGGTTGCACAAAATCATGAATGGGCTCCCGTCGGAGCGAAATGGTGGTGGAGTTTATCTGATATGGATGCGATTGGTGCGGCATATTATTATTGGGAAGTAACCCATGAGGATTCATTTCGAGGTGAATT
>JAWKLG010000073.1:0-4298 GCA_041392845.1 Saprospiraceae bacterium
GTACGGCATATAAAGCAAACAGTCCGCTCCGAACCGCCAGAAAATGTAAAAAACCAATCAAAAACAGGGTGAAAACGATCAAAAGTGTGCGTTCCCATTTCCATTTTACGATGAACTTTTCCCATACAAATTGCCAGCCTACACAAATGGCAAAAACCACCAAAAGACTAAAACGAATATGATGGGCTGGAGTAACAATCACCTGTCCCTGGGCATAGGCATCTGTTGTGTCACCCCAATGCATAAATGCATAAATCAAAGTGCCAATAACTGCAAAAACGACGACCCAGAAATAGAAATAGAGGAAATAATTCAGCTCCTTTTTACCAAACTTTCTAATGGCCAAAAAGGCGATGGGCATACCAATGATGGGTAATTTCATTCGCATCCTGGCACCGAAATATCCCAGGTCTTCTGACCAAAGTCCCGAAATCAGGAAAATGAAAAAGATGGAAAAGACCCATAAAAAGTCCTTTTCTCTCCACAATTCCACCCAAAATTGTGGAAACTTGGGATTGAATACAGCCCTGGCAATCAAAATCAAAGATCCAAGGCTAATGAGAATCTTGGAACAGGTGAGTCCGACCAATACTGCTGCCAAACCCAACCAGGCTCCGTACGGATGATTGAGATAATGGAAAAATCCTTTTTTAGCGACTTGGGTAGTATCAGCCATTTACATTTCCGTAGGCTATGAAATAGGGATTCAAAAGATTCTCTTTGTTGTAAACCAATGGTTCACCGGTATCGTAATGTAATATTTTTCCTCCGGCTTCTTCCAATACAATTTGTGCTGCTCCGGTGTCCCACTCCATCGTAGGAGCCACCCTCGGATAAATATGCGCCTCCCCTTTTGCCAGCATCAAAAACTTCAGGGAGCTTCCTTTGGAAACCATGCCCGGATTTTTGAATTTGGAAACAAATTTTTCAGTCTCTTCATTCAAATGCGAACGGGAACAAACCAGGTTCAATCCTTCATCTTCCAAGGTAAAATTGGCAGCCTCCAACCTCAACTTTTTACCTCCCTGATCAAGGAAAGCACCTTCACCTTTCACAGCCCAATACATCTCATCCAAAACCGGTGCATATACTACGCCCATCACCACTTTATTTTTGTGCAGCAGGGCAATATTAACGGTAAACTCACCATTTCTTTTGATGAACTCTTTGGTACCATCCAGAGGATCTACCAGCCAACAGTATTCAAAATTCTTTCGGGTTTCATACTCAATAGCTTTATTTTCTTCAGAAATGATCGGAAACTGAGGATCCAGATTTTCCAAACCAACACAAATCACTTCATTGGATGCTTTGTCAGCCCTTGTTAGTGGCGAATTGTCACTCTTGGCTTCTACACCAAAATCATCTTCATTTTTATAAATCTCCAGGATGGCATCGCCGGCTTCTCGGGCAATTTTTAAAAGGGGTTGAATGAAGGAACTCAATTCCATGTTTGGTTTATTTTTTGACTCTTAATTCACAATTTGATTTCTGAATCTCAGTTTAGCATTTGCTTTCTTATTTTCGCGGCAAATGTAATAAAATACAAACGTATGAAAGTTTTGGTAACAGGTGGTTGTGGGTACATCGGCAGCCACACCTTGGTCGACCTGATTGAAAACGGATTTGAGGTAATTTCAGCCGACTCACTTTTCAACGCAGAAACCTCGGTTTTGGATGCGGTTGAAAAAATTACAGGCAAAAAGGTAAGGAATTACACGGTCGATTTGGTTGACCTCGACAAAACCAAAACCATATTTGAAGAGAATAAAGATTTGGTAGGTGTCATTCACTTTGCCGCTCACAAATCGGTTGGAGAATCGGTTGAAAAGCCGCTAGAATATTTCCGCAACAACCTGAATAGTCTTTTAAACATCCTGCAATGCGCCAGAGACTTTGAGGTTCCAAATGTAATTTTCTCTTCTTCCTGTTCTGTATATGGCAATGCAAAAGAGCTACCGGTAACTGAAAAAACACCGATGCAGGAGGCAGAAAGTCCCTACGCTCGTACCAAGCAGATGGGAGAGCAAATCATCCATGATTTCTCGCTTGCCGCAAAAAATGTCAACAACATCATCTTAAGATATTTCAATCCTGCAGGCGCCCATCCAAGCGCTTTGATGGGAGAATCACCGAGACAAGTAGCCAACAATCTCGTTCCTGTTATCACCGAAACTGCCATCGGAAAAAGAAAATCCATGACCGTTTTTGGAGACGACTACCCTACCCGCGATGGTTCCTGCATACGCGACTACATCCATGTTATGGATTTGGCCAATGCACATACCAAAGCCCTTCAATACCTCCTTGAAAAGAAAAACGAATCCATTGTAGAAACCTACAACCTTGGAATCGGAGAAGGTGCCACCGTCCTGGAAGCCATTCACGCTTTTGAAAAAGTAAGCGGCCAAAAACTCAACTACGAACTAGGCGCCCGCCGCCCCGGCGATGTCATCGCCATCTATTCCAATTACGAAGCCGCCAAAAACAACCTTGGCTGGTCTCCTAAGTATGGGATGGAAGAGATTATGGAGAGCGCGTGGAAGTGGGAAAAGGAGAGAAGTAAGTGAGAAGTGACGAGTGACGAATTACGACAGACTGTCTAAAAACCTAAAATTTGGCAAAAAAGGGTCGGATTCCAGCTAATATAAGGGTTTTCAAAGGTACCTAGGGAATGATATTTCAAATTTAGGGTGTTCTGGTTTGAAAAAAAAGTATCGGCTAATGGCCTTAAAATGGCTTATATATGCCGAAAAAATGAGGCAAAGTTCTATTAGGAACTTTTTCAACTTGTTTTTGTCCACCAAATTCAAAATTCTGCGCAGAACGTAGCATGTGAAGATTAATCCTACATCTGCCGTTGCTCTGTTCATCGTTTTTTTGGTAATAATGTAATCGAAGCCCCATTGTCGTTTTATAGTCCCGAACGGATGTTCTACGATTGCTTGCCGTCGACTATAAAGCTCTTTGTTTTTCTTCATCCTTTCCTGGTTCGCTTCGATTAAATCTGCATATTCGTTGCGGTCAATGGTTCTTCCTTTTTGGTTCTTTGTGCATTTTTCAATTAAGGGACAAGTTTTACATGCATTGGTTTTATATCGCTTCGCTCTAATGGTTGTTTTACCATAATCTTTGGTGTACCACTTACCGTTTGTTGTTAGCCTTTTACCTGCCGGACAAATGTGTACATCCTCTTTCTTTATGTATTCAAAATGGGTTACATCAAATCCATAATCAGGGGCATGCGACTTAACCTTTGGAATACCCACGAGCACATTGACACCAAGTTTGTGAGCATAATCAAATTCAGATCCTGCAAAATATCCTTTGTCAAAAAGCCCAGTATATTCGTTCGTTCCAAGAATTTTATTCGCTCGTCTGGTTATACTACCCATAGCATGAGAATCAGTTTGATTCGTTACTTTAAAATCGATGGGTATGTTGTTCTTAGCATCTACTGTACTTTGGATATTGTAGGCCACTTCGCTATGGTTACCACGAATAAGCAAATGTCTACTTTCCGGATCAGAGGTTGATATCTGTGTCTCTCCTGAGGTCTCCAGTTGTTTTTGATAATCCTGATAAGTGGCCTTATTCTTTTCGTGCTTCTCAATTTTGGCTTGAATTTCGGATTTGTCTGCCTCAGTTAAATCATTATCCTCCTCGGCTAAGATTGCCATGTATTCTTCAAGTTTATTGTCAATGTAGGCGATATGACGATCAATCTTTTTAGCGTTGAAATTATTTTTCTTAGAGTTCTGAGCACGCAATTTAGTCCCGTCACCAGCAATTAATTTGCCTCCGATTAAATCAAAGTTCTTTGCCAGCTTCACGGCAGCATGGAATACTTTACGAATGGATTTAGGATTATCGCGCCTGAAGTTTGATATGGTATTGTGATCTGGCGCTAAGCCTTTCATTAACCACATTACTTCAAGGTTCCTGTGACATTCTTTTTCGAGTTGACGAGAATGACGAATCCGGTTTAAATAACCATAAATAAAAAGGCGCAACAAATCGGCTGGATGATAAGCCGGGCGCCCGTTCTCTATAAAGTCCATTTTGAATCCAAAGTCTTCGAGATTAACAGCTTGCAAAAACAAGTCAATAAACCGAACTTCATTATCGTCAGAGATAACCTGATCCAAACAAAAAAACTCTATCTGATTTCTGTCTTTTCCTTTGATAAATTTCATACTTAAAAGTACGAAATAGGCTGCTATTTACAGCTAAAAAAATAATATATTATAAACTATAATGTGTTTAGGGGTTTTTAGACAGTCTGTCGTAATTCGTAA
>JAWKLG010000074.1:0-4069 GCA_041392845.1 Saprospiraceae bacterium
TGAAGTGGAGATCCTGCAATTAAATCCTGAAGGACACCTTAGGGCTAAATATGAAAAATCCACTGCCGGTTGGACCCAACAGTGGATTGCTTCCTGATAAAATCAGGTATTTCTTGAATCAAACCGTAATTACATTACGCGCATTGCCTGCACGAAGTAAGTCAACATAAATGGAAGTGGAACCCAAAACCACTGTGGAACCATTATCAACATTCCAATAGTGATTACTGAGAAAACCAGGAACATCAACCATGCAAATCCGGTAGATTTTTTTTCAGCAGAATCCATAATATCTTTATCTTTTGAATTTATTATATCGCTTAAAAGGCTGACAAAAATAGAAAGTCTTTTTTTCTAAAACAGGAATTTTTAAAAAAAATCCTTGTCGGTGAAAAATTGCCTTGGTTTATGCCGCCAATTTTGCCTTTGTAGTAGGCAAATTTTTATACTCTTTGAAGGTGATCATCTTCTGCTGTTGCTCATCCCAAAGTTTGTTGAACATGCATTTCAAGCTTTCGCCGAAGGTTACAGAAGTCACGTATTTATTTAGTACCGGATTCTCCTTGTAGCATTTTTCCAAATGGTAATTTGGAATTTTTGGTCCAAGGTGATGAATATGGTGGAAACCGATATTTCCGGTCAACCATTGAATCACTTTTGGTAATTTATAATGTGTACTTCCTTTGATCGCTGCCAAAAGATATTCCCAGTTTTCCTTCCACTGCTTGTAGGTGTCTTCATGCTGATGCTGCACGTAGAAAAACCAAACTGCAATGATTCCAAACAATACGATGATAGGAATTTGAACCAAAAAGAATTCCTGCCAGCCTACGATTGCAGCCAATAAAGCATACACCAAAAGCATATAGATATTGGAAAAGAACTGAGAACGATAGGTTTTTTTCCAACCTTTCAATTTGATTAAAGGCAATCTCAATGTAAATCCAAGGTAATAAATTGGACCCAGGATAAACATCACTAAAGGAGAGCGGAACACACGGTATTGAATCTGTTTTGCTTTAGATAATGCATTGAATTCTTCAACCGTAAGCACTTCGATATCTCCAATATCTCTTACCTCCAACTGACCACAATGAGCATGGTGGTAGTTGTGGCTTCTTGCCCAATATTTGTAAGGAATGGTGCTAAAGAAGCTGGCGATGAAGCCAATGGTATTGTTTACATTTCTTGATTTCAGAAAAGACTGATGTCCACAATCATGTTGAATGATGAATATTCTAACCAGGAAAAAAGCATTGATAACGGCCAATCCAAGGGTAATCCAATAGGACCATTCAAGGCTATAATACATCAAAATCCACAAGCCGATAAAGGGCAAAAAAGAATTTAGGATTTGAATTGTGGCTTTCTTTACATCGGGAATAGAATATTCAGCGATGATATCGTTCCAATTCTTCAGGAACTTTTTGATCTCTAAATCTTGCATTATAAAAATTGAATTCAAAAAAAAAGAACGCCTGCAAATATGTCGAATTCCATTAAAAAGGAAGCTACATTTTGACTAATTTCAAAAAATTAACAGGTGAGAATGTCATCAGTTTACGATTTACGACCAACGAAATTGTCGGTCGTAAACCATAAAAGCGATCTTAATTTACGAAGGTATAAGCAAAACCTACTTTACCGGCTCTACCGGTACGACCAATACGATGTACGTAACTATCGTAGTTGGTAGGTTTCTGGAAGTTAATCACGTGGGTTACATCTGAGATATCAATACCACGTGCAGCCACATCGGTAGCTACCAAAACCTGGATGTTGCCGCGTTTCAATCTATCTAGGGCTTTTTGTCTGCTCACTTGGGATTTATCACCGTGGATGCAATCTGATTTGATACCTTTTCTGTACAATTGGGTACTGAGTTTATCTACAGTTCTTTTGGTTTCAGCAAAAAGAATTACTTTCTGCATTCTTTTGTCTCTTACTAAATCAACCAGTACATCAATTTTATTTTGACCGGATGGTACCCTTACCACATTCTGTTCAATATGGTTGATGGTCTCCACTGAATTGATCTTTACCTCATAAGGGTTTTTAACCAATCTAGGTAAATGTTCATTGGTGGTTGCAGAAAAGAGTAGGGTTTGTTCCTTACCGTACATAGCATCTGAAATGGCCTGTACATCATCTACAAATCCCATATCCAGCATTCTGTCGTATTCATCAAGTACCAAAACCTGATAATCTTCAAACATAATGGCTTCTTTGCGGGAAAGGTCTAGCAGACGTCCGGGAGTTCCCACCACTACGTGTTGAAACCTTTTAAGAATATCGATATCAGTGCGGACATTGGTTCCACCAATAAAGCTGGCAGAATAAAACTGCATTCTTCTGGTCAGTTTCCAAAATTCATCCTTCACCTGAATGGCCAACTCGCGGGTTGGAACTACAATAAGGGTTTGGAATTCTTTTTCTTCTGTAAGCAGCCTTTGAATCAAAGGAATCAAAAATGCTGCTGTTTTTCCTGTACCGGTTTTTGCGATGCCTAAAACATCTTCACCGTTAAGGATATGGTCGTAGGTTTTTTCCTGGATTTCAGTGGGCAATTCATAACCAACCCTGTCCAAATTGCCTTGAAGAGCAGGGTGTAAATTAAATGCTTTGAAATCTTTGGATGGAACGTATTTTCTTTCTTCAACAGAAATTGCCGGCCTTTCAAAAAGGTGTTCTGGTAGTTCGGCGGTCTTTTTCTTATTGGAATTTCTACGACGTGAATTGTTTGAGAAACGGCCTCTACCATTATTGGAAGATCCATTTCTCTTTTTGTTTCTGCCAGGCTTGGCAGCAACTGAGAAATTTGACATGTAACAATGTTAAGTAAAATAATAATTCTTAGATGGACCCGATGCGAAAGCAAAATGAAATCCTCCTGATAATTATTAATTTCACTCGACTCTACTTCTTGGTAATCTAAATACGGCACAAAGATACGCCAAATAAAATTAGCATGTAGTTAATATTTTTTAAAAGAAATTTCAACTACTTTCTAATTTGATGATAATTTCAGAATAAATTAAGGATTTGGGTTATGTTTTAGAGTGAAAATAATTCGAATCAATGGTGCAAAAATATTTAAAAACCCTTTATGAAAACCTTTGAAACCACCTTGGAGGAGATAGATTCGAGCCTGTGGGGCTACCATTTTCCAGTCCCGACTGAGGTTAGCGACTATTTTAGAAATGAAAAAATCAAAAGGCTGATTTGTACTATCAATGGTACAATGGAAATTCATTCTGCCTTGACATCCAAAGGTGATGGAACCTGGTACATTACCGTCAGCAAAGAAGTGCGAAAAAAATTCAACTTGAAAACTGGATCAAAGGTTACCCTAAGTTTAAAAGAAGATACGAGTAAATATGGCATGGCCGTACCTGAAGAATTCAAAGAGCTGATGGAAATAGAACCCGAAGCGCTTGATTATTTTCATGCGCTTACGCCTGGTAAACAAAGAAGTTTGCTCCATTGGATTGGCCAACCCAAATCCGTTGATCCCCGCCTCAAACGAGCCCTAGCGCTTGTCGAGCACCTCAAAGCCAATCAGGGAAAACTGGATTTTAAATTATTGCATCAGTTGGTGAAGGATATTGTGATTTAGGAGAGCAGAGGTGCTGGGTGCTATAAATTTGGGAAAATTATTAGGTTTAAAAAGAATTATCGAGAAAAAAGTCCCTCTGGGAGTTACAAACAAGCATAGGTTGGCTAAACGTCAACTGTAGCTACACGAGAAAATTAAGATTTTACACGTTAAAATATTGTTTTTTAGTTGTTTTTACCAAATTGAGTTATAAAAAATGATGTAATCATTTAGTTCTTTAAAGATTTCCTTAAGTCGACCTGCTTTTTTCAATGAAAACAAGCCAAAATTGCGTGTAGCCAGCGTTGACGTTTAGCCGCAATATTTCAATTTCATTCCTCCGTTTAAAGTCAGCGTTATCAATTACATAATCTATCTTATGTTAAGTAAATCTAGTGCACTAGTTTCTCGTTTGCTCGTGACTCGTTAACTCGGATCTCATTGGCTCGAAGGATCGTGTTTTATTTTAATTTT
>JAWKLG010000075.1:0-3871 GCA_041392845.1 Saprospiraceae bacterium
TGAAAAAATGACCAGGGAAATATTAGAAGAAAGTTTCAATATTTATCTTTCTAAAGAGGATGTACTACCTTATGCAAAGCAAATCCATGAAGTTTTGAAAGGTAAGTAAAGGAGAATTCTTTGTTGATAAAATTGGAAGTATCAATAGGCCCCCAACAAGATCAACTTTCCTTGAAAAAGTGGTCCTCAAAATATTCTCTTTCAAAAAATTTTCATTTTGAAATTTAAAAAGCCCATAATTTTCCTTTTAATGATTTTAGGTTCTGCAACAGAAGAAAAAAAATGGAATAACCTAAGAGAATAAGTCTTAACTCTCATTAAGGGACTTAAGGCTAAAAAGTTCCCCCTCTGTTTGTCGCTTTTTCCCCTTATCCATTCGATTTTTTGGAATTAATTTAGCCCAATCAAATTTTCAAACCAAACCAAAAATCATGGAAAAAAAATATTACAAAATAGAAATCAACGCTCCTGCAGAAAAGGTTTACAAAACCATGCTTGGTCTCAATAATAAAAAAACCTACGAGCAATGGACTGCTGAGTTCAATCCCACTTCAACCTTTGAAGGCAATTGGGAAAAAGGCTCCAAGATGTATTTTATAGGTACAGATGAAAATGGCAAAAAAGGAGGCATGATAGCTGATATTGCTGACAACATCCCTTCTAGCTTTGTTTCCATTCGCCATTTTGGTATACTGGACGGAGACGATGAAATCACCGAAGGTGAACAAGTCGAAAAATGGGCCGGAGGATTGGAAAATTATTTATTTAATGAAAAGGACGGAGTAACGACGGTAACCATTGAAATAGACGTCGTAGAGGAATACCTTGATTATTTCAACACGACCTGGCCCAAAGCATTGGATAAGTTAAAGGAGATTGTGGAAGGGTGACTAATTTACGGTTTACGATATACGGTTTACGATTTGCGGACACTTTTCCTTTGTATTATCTATAGCGAAAGTTGCGCTTAACCTTTGCGGACGTTGCGTGAAACAAAATAACAGGAGATGGAAACCAAAATATATTAAATCTAAACCCAATACGATTTTGAAAAATTAACTCTGGAGGAATTTGCAGGTCTAGGTCATTAAATTAAGAGAATGCAAGGGGAAATCCCGTAAAACATTTGAATTGCGGACGTTGCGTTTATTTGCGGACGTTGCGTGAAACAAAAATATCAGGAATTTAAATCCCTAAGTGTTTGAATTTCAAGACATTATACTTTTTAAAACAAATGACTCTGCCCGATAACCGGCGGGTCCTCGCCGAGAGACCCACCTTTGACTTTTGGTTTTCCTAATAAGACACAAAATGGTTGCCTTTATTTTTTATAATTTGGTACCAATTCCAATAAAAATGCAACCGACTCCAACACCCTACCCTACATGCAAAAAAAATTTGTCAATTACTTTTCAAAGATTTCCCCTCTTTCCAAAGATGAAGCAGAGGCTATTTCCAATAGTATGCAAACCAAAACCTTTCAAAAAGGAGATTTCTTATTGAAAGAAGGACAAATTTCAGTAAGTACCTTTTTTATCCTGGAAGGCTGTGTCAGAGAATACCTGCTTTCTGATGGTGAAGAAAAAACAACCAACTTTTTTACTGAAGAACAATGGGCCATTTCACTCAATACCTTCACACCAAATAATCCTAGCAAACACAATTGGGTCTGTGTGGAAGATACCACTGTAGTAGAAGGAGATGAAAAGCAAGCACAAGAACTTTTTAAAAATTTTCCAAGATTCGAAACCATCTCCAGGACCATCATGGAAGCCGCATTTGCAGAACAAAGAGATGCCTTGAACTCCTACTACACTGATTCTCCCGAACAACGGTATTTAAAATTATTGAACTCCAGGCCCGACCTTTTTCAGCGCATACCCCAATACCACCTAGCGAGTTATATCGGGGTAAAGCCGGAATCTTTAAGTCGAATACGGAAGCGCCTGGCAGAGTAAAGAAATTAAGCAGTAGCTGCAACTGTTGGTCTGAATCCTTTTACAATTAACCATCCACTTAGCGCAAGCTCAAATAATCCACCAGGAAGGGAAAGTTGAACACCAATTTTATATCCAAACAGTTCAGCTATGGTTCCGGCTATAAAAATCAGGTAACCAATGATTCCCCAGATTGGAAATACTTTTGGAACCAACTTGGATACATAAAGCAGATAGCAAAACATCAACCCTCCAATTCCCCAAATGGTCATTCCCAGCTGATATGCATAGAAATTTCCGTTAAACAATAGCTTGGAAAGCATTTCATATTGTTCTGGATTGCCATTGGCAACATTCAATGTTTCACTCAGTGGAATATGTAACAATAAAAAGATGTTGCCTATTAAAAGAGTGACCGTAGCTGCAATGCCGGCACTGAGGTAACCGGTACTCAATATTTCATTAATAGGTTTTAAGATGGGCTGCATCAAAACGAGCAAACCTACATTGAAGATGGTATGAAAAATAGCCATCAATATCACACCTACAATTAAGGTGTTATTTATGGCATTAGATCCAATTGCGGTATTAGCCAATTCCGAGCCGATGCCGTAAGACAAAAATGTGAAGATGAAAAAGATTCCAAAGGTGCGAGCAATAACTTTTTGTGATTTCATGATTGTTATTTTGATGAATGATGACACAAAATTATTGCTGCACCAGGCTGGTTTCATTGATCTGAGTTAAGATCGAAAAGACAAGAGATTTTGCGACCTGCTTTGAAATAATTAATCATAATTTTGAAGGAGAAATGCATTCAACCTTATCATAAAACCATAGTATTGAATGAAATTCAGATCCGGAACCCCAACCGATGCTCAAGCAATCGAGCGTTTGATAATCGATACCTGGCAACAATTTGAAAAGGATTTGACTTCCGAAAACTGGAACCAACTATCTTCAATTTTAACAAGAGAAAACACTTACGAATCACTTTTAAAAGACGCTACGAGCTTCGTTTGTGAAAATGAAAAAGGAGAAATAATTGGGGTTGGCTTTTTAGTCCCAAGTGGTAATCCGACAGACATCTACACTGCTGATCAATCTTACATCCGCTTGGTTACGGTCTCTGATGCATACAAAGGATTGAAATTCGGGCAAAAAATTACCGAGCTCTGTATTAAATATGCAAAACAAAGTGGAGAGCAAAAAATAGCCTTACATACTTCGGAAATGATGTTCAAGGCTCGCCATATTTATGAAAAGCTGGGTTTTAAAATTCTTCGTGAAATAGAGCCACGGTTTGGAAAACGGTATTGGTTGTATGAAATGGATTTGTAAGATTAGCTTTTTGGAAAATTAATTTACCTTGAAGCTGACAATTGAAAGAAATTGGCCAATTTTTCCATTTTCCTAAGGATCAAATACAAGAAAAGTGATTTCAAATTAGAATACCAATAATCCAAAAGTCAGACCTAAAACTTCTCTTTTCAATAAAAATTACTAGAAACTTTTCAAACAAAATTCTATGAAAAACTACCTGTTCGCGACTTGCATTCTAAGCCTTTTTATTCTTTCAATTGGATGTGAGGGAAATCAAAATTCTCCTTATTCCGAAGCTCAAAATTACTTTAGCCTCGATGATGGAAACCAGGAAGAATTAATCCTTTATTCTGAAATTCCACAAGAAGAACTGGATAGTATTCAAAAGAAATACAGCTGGGATGATTATAACAAATACGACAATCGCTTGTGGGAATACATGACAGTATTCTTTGATGATGTAGTAAGTAAAAGCGGGATTCAGGAAAGAGAAGAATTGTGGTTAAAGTTAAACCGACCTCAAAAGGTATTTTGGACTTTCCTGGCCTTTAGCGGAGATACTGACAATGGAGGAATTTATCAGTTTTTATTCAACAAACCTGAATTTGTCC
>JAWKLG010000076.1:0-3870 GCA_041392845.1 Saprospiraceae bacterium
ACATATTCTTTGGAATTGAGCTTTTGCTTTAGAACTGGCCCTTTTCCTGATGCATCTGAAATGCCCAATTGTCTGGCTGCACTGATTACAGCATCCAAAGCATTCAATTGAGGTTCCAATCCATTTACTTTTTCGGAAAGATTGGATACAAATCTGTTTCCAACACTGAATGCCTTACCTTCTTTGGTCACGGCTACATTGCAAATAGCATTGTAAATTTCTACTCCTTTGTATCTCTGAAGCAAAATGACATGAGTTACTCCGGAGGATTTACTGGTGTATTCATCCTGGACGATTAGATCCTGAACATCTTCCTGGCTGAGTCCCCATTTGTCAAGGTTGGACTGGATGTATTGTTCTGCTACTTTTTGCTTGGAACCCTTCTGGCCAAAGGCCTGACTTCCTACAAAAATGAACAAAGCAACCAGCGGTAAAACGCGGGTAAAAAGCTTCATAATTCTTTCAACTGGTTTAAATGATAAAATTGGTGTCTTGATAATCCTGGCGAAGACATTTTTGGACATAGGCTGCTAATCAGGATTATAATTTCACAAACAAAGCCAAAGATAAAATTTTGTTAAAAGAATTGAAATCCAAAATATACTACTGGTCGGGTAGATGATAAAAGTGTTGGGTGCTGGGTGCTAGGTACTGGGCGCTAGGCGCTGGGTACTGGGTGGCTCCTAATGGATTAGGTATGCCATTAATTTAGAGTAAAATCTATAAACAGAAAAACCGTAGGCCGCGGACCGCATAGCGCAAACCGGTTTATCACGCTTTTCGGAGATGTTCTTTGAGGGATTCAACAAGAGATGGAGAGGCAGTTCTTCTTTGAACTTTGGCGCGGATGAATTCCCGGAAGTTTCTTTCCTTATCCAGGATTTCGCGATAGGCAGGGTTCGTTTTTATTTCTTTAAGCAGTTCGAGTTCTGCTTCTTTGGTAAGTTCGTTATCCAGAAACATGGTCAATTTTCTGTAAATGACGGCTTGTTGATCCTGCGGTAATTTCATTGTTACAAAGTTTTAAAGATTACCCAATGACGACCGTTCTTCTGCACGTTTGCGAAATCGCAAATGTAGAACATGATTGTCTGAAATCATTAGCTGGTACATCAACGAAATTACAATTGGCAGAAGTGATCATCTTGAAATATATTTAGCCGACCTGCCACTATCTCAGGCAGGTCGGATGAATGATTAATTTTATTTGCGTTTATCCTCGTATCCGAGCTCTTGTGCGTAGTTCATCAATTGAACTTTCAGCATGTTGCGTGCTCTGTGCAAACGCGAACGAACCGTGCCGACAGGAACGTCAAGGATTTTAGCAATCTCATCGTACTTGAAATCCTCAATATCACACAACAAAATCACTGTGCGATAATCATCAGGAAGTTTGTTGATGGCAGTGGTAATTTCATCGCCCATCAAATGCTCAAACATGTCCTCTCTGAGGTCAAAGTAACCGGATAATTGACTGTCTTCTTCCTTGTTATAGGTTTGGATACTTTCGATATCGACTTGTCCGGGTCTTCTTGTCTTTTTGCGGTAATCATTGATGAATCCATTTTTCATAATGGTAAACAACCATGCTTTTGCATTGGTGCCTTCATCATAATTGCGCATGAATCGAAGTGCCTTCAGATAGGTTTCCTGAACCAGATCATTGGCATCTTCCTCATTACCGGTAAGGTGATAAGCAAAGTTGAACAGCGAATCAATGAGGGGCAAGAATTCCTCCTCAAAGATTTTTTCCCGGTAATTCTTTTCCGTGTCGTGTGTCATAAGTACCATAAAGGTAGATTTTTGCCGGAGTAATAAGGGTTGTAAGGTATTATAGGACAGTAACCAAATGGCCCCGACAAAAAGTTCCAGACTTTTTATTTTTTTTAATTTTATTTCTAATCTATTAAAAATGAAAGGAGAAATCCATTAAAATACCTGAATTGCGTGGTGATGAAAATTTTTCTCACCGCTGGGGGCGCGGAGGAGGCTACGTATTGCTTTTTTCATGGCTTTTCTGCTGTTTCTTTTGTCTGAATCAGGATGGGGAGGATGAAAGGATGAGCAGGATGTGAGGTTGCTTGGGCAATCATTTTTTCTAAATTAATAGCCATTCGTTTTTCGAAGAAAAACAGTTATCCTTCTTATTCTAAACATCCTGTTATCCTGATTCTGACAATTGGAGGATTGAGAAGGTTTAAGCACACGTCAATCTTTCTTCTACCTTATATCGCGTTGCGGCCGCTGCGATTAACCATTGCGACCACTGCGTGAACCAAAATAATAGGAAGTGAAAATCGATGCCCTGGAGCTTACTTTAACCTTGAGGATTAATTTCTAGCAATAGACTTTGAATTGGCAATTTGCTTTCCGATTCCAAAAATTTCTAAGTAAAATTGCGCTTATAAATAAACTAAGTACATCCGTTTGCTATGAATCTATACTTCTCTTTTCGATTTAAATTTTTTGCACTAATTTTAATTATTACTGCGAGTTTATTCTCAACAGTCAAGACCTCCGCCCAATCCCAATTAGTCCCCTGGCTTGGGAAAAACGGTTTATACGGCCTTGCAGAAATATCAGGAGAGGTGGTGATTCCTCCCCAGTATCAGGAAATAAAGCTACATCGAGACCTTCCATTTATTTCGTTTAAAAAAGGCGTCACTTGGGGTATTATGGATCCTAATGGCGAGGTCATAATTGAACCGATACTAAATACTTACCATCAATTACACAATTGGACTATCCGTGCTAATGAAGACAGAGGATATCGCGAAGGTGATATGATCTATGTAGACGACAGTGCAGGCAGAAATTTTTTTCTAATCAATTCCAAGCTCGAAAAACCGATTGACTTAAACCATCCCAAAAACAACAAAGGAAAACTTCAGCTTAAAAGTAGTTTCAGGGATTTTAGCATTCTAAAGATTTATACAGGAAGCGGAGCGCCGAGTATCATCAATACAAATGGAAAGAATATTTTAAAAGAGTCAGTTTACGAGGTAGAGATTTATGATGCTGAATTAATCGGTTTGCAAAAGGAGGAAAATGGACTTTTTGCGCTTTTCAATCCACTCACTGATAAACAAACAGATTATATCTATAAAGAAATCCACAGAACACAGCTTCCGGGAAAGGTAATAGGCCAAAAAATCCTATCCAATAATCCCAATCCTGTTAGTTTCTTAATTGACGCAGAATTCAAAGAAAAATTATTAGGTCCTTACGATGTTTTTGTAAGTAAAAATCAGGAACGGATTCTTGGAAGACATAATAATCAGGCTGTTATCTTCGATTTTGAAGGAAACAAACAATTTGAAATTTCGGGCTTTCGTGTTCATCCATTTCCTTTCAATTCTTTGTTTTTACTAGATAAATTTAATAAAATCGGATTGATTAATAATTCAGGCCAAATGGTTGTTGACACCATTTATAATGATATCAGGACCAAGGGTCAACATTCAGTACTTTTTAAAAGGGAAAACCAGTACGGATTGTTTTCAAAAGACTGGAAAGAACAGTTTAGGATACCTGAAAAAATCGTCGAAGAATTTCCTGATTCCAAAGGACACTATAAAATATTAGATGAGGCGACCGGTAAATTTGGACTGATTGATAGCATGGGGAATTATTTGGCTTCAGCCGAGTTTGAAGAGATTTCATCTTATCCCTATTTGTATTATTTGAGGAAAGAGGATACTACCTTTTTTAAAAGTGAAGACTTACAAACAGAACTTTTCACCGTTGATTCTTTCAACCTAGAATCCAGTAAAGGCAGGGAAAGTGTGCTGTCAATAAATGACAAAAAGTATGTTTTTAATGCAGAAGGTTCCTATTCCAATTATTCACCCACATGTAATTCCTGGCTTA
>JAWKLG010000077.1:0-3671 GCA_041392845.1 Saprospiraceae bacterium
TGCGAAATATTAGAGCCAATTTTAATCTGTTTTTGGGTACTTATTGGACAGCCCCTACCATTATCGCTATTTAAATATGAATTTTAGTTTACCTACAAAAGCCAACGGCCAATGGCCAACCGCCAATAGCCATCAACTAAAATCCAATCTTACCCAATCCCTCAAAGCTCACCTTTATCGCCTCCAAGGGTTCCAATCCATCATAGGTTTGGTCTTGTTCAACGAAATAATACTTCATACCGGCTTTATCCTTTTGAGCCAGAATTTTTCCAAAATCTATGTTTCCTTGGCCTACTGGAGCGAAGCGTCCCTGGTCATCCATATCTTTTACATGCCAGATTTTAAATCGACCGGGGTATTTTTCGAAATAGGCTAGGGGATCAGCACCTCCTTTAATGGTCCAATACAAGTCCATCTCAAAATTCACCCATTCCGGTTCGGTATTTTCCAAAAGATATTGAAGAGGGATGACACCTTCTTCATTTTCACGCAATTCAAAATCATGATTGTGGTACAGGAGTTTCAACCCTGCTTCCTTACACTTTTTACCCAGGATGTTCAGGGTCTTAGCAAGATTGTCAACTCCTCCTTTCATTCCCATTCTTTTCTTTTCCTGGTCGTAAGTAAAATTACCCATCGGTGGAATCGGGATGACCAGATATTTGAAACCTACCGCTTTGACATCCGCTATGATTTTGTCTGCATTTTCGAAAGTGATTCCGCTTTGATGTGAACTCAAAGGTTTCAAACCAATCTTTTTGAGGTATGCTTTGTATTCCTTGGGAGCAATGCCGTAAAACTTGCCTTCACTGTAACCGGCATCTTCCATGTATTCGTATCCGATTTCAGCCACCTTTTTCAAGACACCTTTAGGATCTTCCTTCATCAGATTCCTGACCGTATACAAAGCAAGTCCTCCTTTCTTTTCAGATGGAGGATTACCGGGGAATAAGAAAAACAGGGAAAATGCCAGAATTGAAAAGCTATATTTTAAGTTCATGCACCTTTGATTTTTACTTTGAAAAATATTAGTGTACAAAATACAGAATCTGGTAGGAAATCAAAGTCCAGGTTAAAATTTTCGACTTGCATTTCTGCTGTATTTTTTGTTTGAATCAGGATGAGGAGGATGAAAGGATGTGCAGGATGTGATTTTTGTGGTGGCTTGAAATTGTGGAATAATGTTTTTCACTCAAATAAAAAGAACAATGCTGGTACAAGTTTTCAAACTTGTTCCCAAGGTACAAGCCGGTCTTCGGACCGGCGAGAGAAAAAATCTCCTATCCTCCCCATCCCCTTATCGCAAAATCCAACTAATACTGTTTTAAACTCTAAATTAATATGTGAAGATTATTTGAATCTTATACTAAGCTCTTATCATTTCGTAATTTGTACAATTGCACTATTCTACCTAATAACAATTTCAAGATTACTATTTACCTTTAAAATGAGGCTGTCAATTTCCTGATTCCGCTTTTTACATAATAAATAAGCTGCAATTAATTCTTCAATAAGAATATCAATCATACCGTTTTGAATTTGATTTTAATCTCAGAATATAAATTGTTTTCAGAAGTGATTTTAGCAGGTTGCACGGCTAAGCGGACATCCGGAAGTTGAAAGTTAGATTGAATTTCATTTAAAGAATTTTTGTCAATCAAGATGGTGGTTTTACCTGATTTGTCATCCTTTATGTTTAAAATATCGATTTTCTTCTTAAAACCTGGTATAGCTGTTTGAGTGCTTAAGTTTGCCTTTTTTATAGCTTCATCTTCAAAACTTACCTTTTTTTGAGCAGGTTTAGAACCTTGGCTGGAATCTTCCTGGTATAAATTACTCAGTTCAAGTTTTGCGAGAATTTCCCCTGAATCCACGACCAAATTTGTACCATTGGATTTATTGACGAGCACATTTACTAATGCTTTTTTTTCGCTGACTAAGATCGAAGTAAAATAATCAGTTAAGGTTTGGTGGCCAAATTTAGTCAATATTGAATTTTTGAAAAATCCATTATTAGATTCAAAATTCTCATCGAAGAATTCCAGGAGTCTTTCGTTTATTTTCATTCCTTCAGATATGGAAAATCCGAAAAACTCCTGGATTTTATGCTCAATTTCTTCGGAAGAAACATAACGATTTGCAAAAATCTCATCACTAAGGTTGAGTTTTGACTCCAAGGCAGCAAACCTTTCCAGTTGATAATTTTGAGAGCTTTGTATAGCATCGAAGGTTTCCTGTATTAATTGTGACACAAATTCAGCAAAACCCAATGAAACTTCTTTGAAATCATTCATAATTTTAGCCGTTTAATGGTGCATAATCCGTTTTAAATCTGATTAAAACCCGTCCAAAAATATCCACCTTGGTGCCGCTGGAATCTCGCTGATAAGATTTTGCTGTATTCACAGTCACCGTCCTTGATTTTGTTTTATCTCCACCTTTGAAGATTTTACCGAAAAGTCCTCTTTTTTCTTTTGTTTTTAATTTGTCTCTGACCTTATCCTTTGTTTGTGTTTGGTTGGTAGAATTATTCCAGGTAGAAAAGGTGATTTTTGTTTCAATTTCCCCTTCTGTTACGACCAATCTCATCATGCCCTGTTTAACCATAGTTTGTAGTAAACCATATTTATTGGAAGTAATAAGGGCAGCAATTGCATTTCGAATTTCAGAATAAGTTGGAATAGTTCTACTGGCCATTTCAGTGCCTTGGAGTACCTGATTGTTATATGTATTTAATGCCTCCAAGCCTGCAATTTCTCCAGGGTCTCTAACCTTGTCTACTAGTCCGGAGACTGCTGGTGCCAAACCATTGATCAAGCCTCCCCACCAGGTATCAGTAGTTGCTGGTGGTTTAGCTGAAGTAGCATCTGCTGAACTGCCAGAGGGCGGAGCTTGCAAATTATTGAGTGAAGCGGTCAGCGCAGTTGCATCAACTTCTGGCAATTCGTAATTCAAAACAAAATCTGAAATTTGATCAAAGGTAACACTGTCTTGGGTGTTGTTAATGTAGGTACTCAAATCCTGTGTAATAGAATTTAAGAAAGTAGCATATTCTTCCATCTGGAGAATATGTGCTTCTACAAGTGAATCAAATACCCCTGTTACCAAATCTTTGGTGAATTCTACAAAGGGGATTTCACCAAACCTTGCGGCAGTGTCAATAGCGTAATTACTCATGTTTTTAAATTAAAAGGTTGAAAAATATTTAATCCTTAATTATCCTTTTAGTCCAAATTCTCCTTTTAGAAATGAGTTTTACATTCAAAATCCCACTTGATAAATTTGAAACATCAACCACTCCGGTATAAAAATCACCTTGTTTTAAGCAGCGACCAAATGAATCATATATTACGAATGTTCCCTCCTTCAATCCATGGATGTTGAGGTGTTTGGTCACGGGATTTGGATAAAAAAAAATATCAGAGGCTTTGGAATGTGAAACTTGAATAATTGAAGAATACTCGAACGAGCCATCGAAATCTAATTGTTGGAGGCGGTAATAGTTTGAGCCGTCAAATGGTTTTTGATCCGTAAATTGATATTGTTGTAGAACCTGAGAATTTCCCTTTCCTTCAATAAATCCCAATTTCTCCCAATTATTTCCATCAATTGATTTTTCAATTACGAACCCCATATTATTCATCTCGTTTGAGGTGCTCCAGTTCAATGTG
>JAWKLG010000078.1:0-3389 GCA_041392845.1 Saprospiraceae bacterium
TTTCCGTGTGGGAATTCTGTGTTTACTTGTAAAATCAATTTTCTGAGTAAAACAAGGTCATAAGTAGTTATGCTGTTCGAAAGGTTTGCGTCAGCGGCGATAATTTTATATGGACTATCCAAGGATTGAACACCAAGAATATGTTTATTAATAAGGACTATGTCAAAAGTAGTTATACCATTTAGCGGGAATGAATTTTTCGCCGCAGAAATGGTCAAGTCCTCTCCCAGACTTGCTTCAAATGAATATCTACCTGTTGTATCTGAAAAGGAAATTGGTAATGCATTGTTTGCCAATTCAACATCAACAAGAGCTTTGTTTTCAGCAGTTTGCACTATTCCACTAATCAATGGAAGGCCAGAGCAGACTCCATCATTATCTTGTACAAATACAAAATTTGCACAAAAATCCTGATTGCCAGCCGCATCAGTCAACCATATATCGACATTTTGGTAACCAATTGAGGAACAATCGAATATTGCTAACGAATCAGTTGGGTCAATTGAAAAGGAAAACATCAATTCACCGGGACAATTATCATAGCTGCCTCCATTGAAGATTTCTGCATTTACAATGACAATTGAATCTTCATCAATTTCAATAATCAGCCCATTATCGCAAACGGGTGTAGGTTTTTTACAGTCCCTGACTTCGATTTTGGTTTCACAAAATCCTCGATTGCCACAGTTATCATCTACTTGGTAGGTCATGAGATATATGCCAGGAGGCACGTCGGTGAAAGGCCCCAAACCAGTGCCCAATTCTCCAATTGCGGAAATGGTCAACTCAATACCACAGTCCAAAATATTTGGTACGGGTAGCATTACATCAGTGAAACAAACGGTATCCTCAATACAGATATCTAAAAGAGGTTCACAAATTACTACAGGGTCGACATTATCGATCACGCTTATCTCTTGTTGGAAAACAACTACTCCGTCAGGTTGCGCCCCAAATTGAGTGGTCTGTGTATTAAAATTGGCAGTATTTACACCATCTTTGAAAAGCCGGTCACTTAAAATTTGGTCATAATTTAAATCGAAACTCAGATCCAATTCTGCACTTTCAATTAAAGGGTTGTCTATTTCATCCCCGACTGTACACCAATTGATGACCGTCCAATTTCTGGCTATTTTAAAACACACATTTGGAACAACAGTGAATACCTCGTCTACAAAAGAAATTGCAATCATCTCGCAATTTTCAAAAAAAATGGTTGGTTCACCTGTGTCTGGAAAAGCCTCCCCACATTCAATATTTTGATCTTCTGGAAATAAAACGAGCCAGTCAGAGATATGCTCCACTTCGATAATTTGGGTGCAAGATGCTGGCGGATTCTGTCCTTGGTCAGTTACCCTCCACCTTCGAGTGATGGTACCTTGCAAACATTGATCGAGATCAACTACTACCGAATTTTCAATGAAGACCAGATCACAGTTGTCTTCAAATACTGGTTCTCCGAATTGTAGCAATACGCTATCGTTTCCTTCTGCCAGCGGTATTTCTAAATAGTTTGCAAAAAAATCACAACCGATAATCTCAGGTGCTGGGCAGGAAACCAAATAGGGAGGCAATTTTTCTTCTACTTCGACCAAAACCATACATTCATTGGTGTTGCCTGCACAATCAATCGCTTGAAAAACGACTTGAACAGTATCGCCAACATCATAACAGCAGAAGAATATCGAGTCTTGAAAAAGAGTGTCCGTCGCCATACATTGACTTTCCATCCTCCTAACCATGAATTTGTCCAAGCAACAATTATCATAACTCCCATCGTCGAAAACAAAAGCAGCTACAGAAGTCTTCCCGTCAATTCCAAGAGAAACATTTGTCAATTCATCACAAATCGTGGTCGGCCTAGTTTGATCTGCAACAGTCACTGATACCTCAGCCGTATCGACATTGTTGCAGGCATCTATGGCTTCGTAAAGAATGGTATGAACACCCAATGGCAGGCCTGGATAAGGTATGTACCCTCCTTGACTTCCATCTCCGTTTATATAAATGGCCTCGCCAACTCCCGTCAAAATCCTAACCGTTACATCGTTACAATCATCCACAAAAACAGGCGGAAGCAAAAAATCTGTCGAACCACAATCTTCATTCGAAGCCGAACCAATATTAGCATTTACAGTGAATGGAGGTCGGTCAATGATGGGCGGGTTTTGATCTTCAACTTTAATGAATTGAACGTTGTCCTCATTATTTGATCCAATTGTAATAATTTCATCAGTGCACCAATTAAGAACAGTCCAAGTTCGGCGTATGGTAAAAGTCTCTCCACAATCGGTATTGAACACAAAATCGCTATGCACTACGCTGTAAGGACAATTATTGCTCAAAGAAACATCTGGAACACCAGAGCCGGTAGAATTTAAATTACCTGCTATTTTTTTTGGATTAATTATGTTAGGATGCGCTTTATATACTTCGCAGGACCAAACGGTATCAGATGGGAAAGAAGGTAATAAAGGCGGCGTAAGTGTAACCGTTTGAATACAAGGAGTGGACTCGTTTCCACTTTGGTCAATCGCTACATAAGTACTGGTAATTGTTACTTCATTGCACTTATCGCTATCGTCTATATTTTGGGAAAGTAGGGCTACGGACGGAAACGCATCGCAATTATCGGTGGCTTTTGGTCTTGGAAACCCATTTGGGCTTTCAAAGCATTGGGCAAAATGATTATTGCAGGTAATGCTTGGGGCCCATTTGTCTTCAATGAGTGCCCTACCCCAACAAGAGTTTCCAGTTTGATTGTGGATTACGATAACGTATAAAGTGTCACCAATATGAGCCTCATTAACAGGCATTAGAACTGGTAGTCCTACCTCATCTAATAGCTCGACTGAAAACTCATTAAGACTCCCTTCAATTCCCTCCAAAATCATGTCCGGAATGATAACGGCTTCACAATTTTCGTCTAAGGAGACCTGAACCAAATCATTGCAAGTTAAAGAAGTATCTACGGCCAAGCATTCCCACTCAATGTTGTTAGCGAAAGAGGAATAATTGCAAATCGTGCATAGGAGCATGATTAGCCAGAAGCTCATGGAATGGTTAACTATTTTCATGGTTATCAGTTGACCAGGAAATTGAAAATACCTAGCCTCTAACACTGATTTTAAATCACTGAATCTTTCAGGATATCCTTAACATCGGTAATTGTAATTGTAGAAAAAGAAATGAAAAGCAAAAGAAAACGGCTGTTTCGATAAATTTCCTTGCTTAAATGTCAATAAATTTAAGCGTAAGCCAATAAAAATTATGAAAAAACTTGAGATCACAAAGCACAAATCTAATGAAAGAAGACTGACATCTCAAACATTAGATAAGATTTTCATAAATGCTTTTCAAGCTGTAGGGGGGACATATATAATAATAAT
>JAWKLG010000079.1:0-3060 GCA_041392845.1 Saprospiraceae bacterium
AAAGAAATGACCCTTCAGCAGGCTGGTCAATATTTGGAAGAAACCGACAGAGAACTTAGGAAAACTGTCTATCTAAAAATCCAGGAAAGACTGAGCCAGGATAGCGAAAAACTCAACAGCTTGTTTGATGAATTGAGGGCAATTCGTCATCAAATGGCATTGAATGCAGGGTTTGACAATTACCGCGATTATAAGTTTCAGGAAATGGGTCGCTTTGACTATGAAGTGAAGGATTGTGAAAATTTCCATGATTCTATTTCCGAGGTGGTACTTCCGGTAATGGAAAGTATGCTGGAATTCCGAAAAGAAGCACTTGGAGTTGATCAATTAAAACCCTGGGACCTTGCTGTAGATACCAGCGGAAAAGCTCCTTTGAGACCTTTTGAAAATACAAGGGGATTGATTGACAAATCCATTGAGGTATTGACCAGGGTTCATCCTTATTTTGGTCGTGGCTTGGAGATTATGGACAAAATGGATCGTTTGGATCTTGATTCCCGCAAGGGAAAACATCCGGGCGGGTATAACATGTCTTTATTGTATTCCGGCGTTCCTTTTATTTTTATGAATGCGGCCAATTCCATGGTCGACTTGCATACCCTGATGCATGAATCGGGTCATGCTGTGCATGCCTTACTCACCCATTCCTACGATTTGACTTCTGCCAAGAATGTGCCTTCAGAAGTGGCTGAATTGGCATCCATGAGTATGGAATTGTTGAGTATGGATCATTGGGATGTCTTTTTTGACAATGCAGATGATTTGAGAAGGGCAAAGATTTATCAACTTCAGGGAGTTTTGAAAACCCTGCCATGGGTGGCGACCATCGATAAATTTCAACATTGGTTGTATGTAAATCACAGCCATACCAGAGAAGAAAGGGAAGCTGCATGGCTCCAAATTTACAATGAATTTTCACCCGCTATCGTAGATAAATCCGGCCTTGAAAAATACAGCAAACACCTTTGGCATCGCCAGTTGCATATTTTCGAGGTTCCTTTTTATTATATCGAGTATGGAATGGCTCAATTGGGCGCCATTGCCATCTGGAAAAGGTACCGTGAAAATCCTACAGAAGCCCTGGAAGATTATATTCAGGCTTTAAAACTCGGTTACACCAAAAAAATTGGAGAAATTTACGCTGCTGCCGGAATTGAATTTAACTTTAGCAGCGAATATGTAAATGAATTGGCCCAATTTGTACAGGAGGAACTGGATAAGGTGTTGAATTGAGAAGATCCTGAAATTGTGCCTGGAATCACCGGGTATGAGTATTTTCAAAAAAATTTTTGGCGATAAAAATCAGGTTCTGGATCAGCCGGATATTGACTTCGGCAGGTTCACAGATTCCTATAAATCAGCTGAGCAATATGCCGCCTGGGATAAATCCCTATTGTATTTTGAACAGGATGATTACCTGGATTCTTTCAAAGAGTTTTTCAAATACCTGCGTGACGAAAACCGCGACAATGTTCGCTGGAAAGAAGAAAACGGAACCATTTACTTCGAAATCTACCAAGGCTCCAAAAAAATTCATGGCCAAGCCAATGCCAAGAAATTAACCGCTGAAGCAAAAGTGGCTAAAACCAGCGGTATGCACATCGGCTTTATGCGCAGACTAATAGAGCAAAATTTCGAGTTGAAATACAGCAGGTTTGCACTCGATGAAGACAATGATATCACGGTTATTTTTGACACGTACACGCTCGACGGGTCTCCTTATAAATTGTATTACGCTTTGAAAGAGTTGTCTGTAAATGCAGACAAGATGGACGATTTGTTGATCGAAGAATTTGAAACCCTCCATCCGGTTCATTCCCATCATATCGAAGAAGTTCCGATTGAAGTTAAAGAAGCTAAGTATGATTTTATTTGCAAACAAATAAAATCGGTGATGCATGAAATTGACCACGGGAATCTAAAAGAAGAACAATACCCTGGAGCCATTGCCTATTTGTTATTGGATTTGGTTTACAAGCTCGATTACCTGATTACGCCGGAAGGTTTTATGATGGAGTTACTGGAAAGAGTGCATCGTCAATATTTTGAAAATGATGGCAGTTCTGTTCCTTTGAAAAATCAGGTAATGAGAAAGGAACTTGAAAAACTTTTGGATCGTCCAAAAGAAGCCTTTTTCAAGGAAATGTACCGGGTGAATGCCACTTTTGGAATCACCAGTCCGGTTAATCATGATAAAGTAATTAGTTTCATCGATGGAGAATTGCCGCATATGTCCTGGTACAGAGAGCATGGGCATACCAAGGTGGCATTGGCAATTCCGGGATATATTGTGGGGTATTGCCTTTTCAATTATGCGGTGCCGATGCCTGTTAAAGAACTTTTCCATCTCTATTTTCAGTTAATGGAACCGGCCTATTTTGAAAACCTTGGTTTTCAGTATAATTTTGCAGAGACTGAGCGTTTCAAGATAAATAAGAAGGCACTCAAAAAAGAGTTTGACCGTATTGAAGGTAAGTAGGCAGCAGAATTTGACGGATTAAAAATCTCGACTGCAGAAATAAATTTCAGTGATCCCGGCGAATTTGCTTTCACCTATCTTATGATGGTTAGAAACCTCAGAATCGTAAAGGTTTAAATGCTTTTGTCTCACTCCCTCCATTTCCGGAATAAGGATTAGCCTAATTTTGGAGCCCTTTGTCAACATTTGACCTTGGGAAAATTATTCACCTGTTACCATTATTTGATTTTATGAAAAGAAAACTAATCCTTTTTGCCAGCCTCTTTTTTACCATTGCAGTGTTTGGTCAACCCGCCGGATACCTTGGAAAAAGGGTGACCTTTGATATAAATGCTCAGATTTTTCCTACACTAAATGGTCCATCTGCTAATTTCAAAAGAATTCCAATTGATATTCCTGAAAATAATCCGGCAGGTGAAGATGGATTTGATATCAGTTGGCGTGCTGGTGCAAAGCTGGGATTTGCCCTTAGTCGAAAAGTGCAATTAACACTTGGAGGTGATTACCTCCGGACAGCCATGCAATTTGATGCATTTAGAAATAATTCGAGTGGAAGCTTTTCAGCTGTTTTCCAACTTTCT
>JAWKLG010000008.1:0-215454 GCA_041392845.1 Saprospiraceae bacterium
CCGGTAGTCAGTGCGATTTTTACACCGTTTTCCTTCAACCATTGAAATAATTCCTCAACTCCCACATTCGCCTGAGCCGGATTTTCCAAATACCAGTTGTGTAATACCTGTTTGAAATATTGCAGCGCCTTTTGGGAACGGATTTCAATTTCCGGATGCCCTTCTTCCAGTTTTTCTTCCCAAAGTTTACGGAAAACATCAATTTTAGACCAACCCATCATTTGATTGATCTTCTTGGGATCTGTATTCAAATCATATTTAGAAGCAGCAGCTAAAAACGCCTCCATCACTTCATTTTGATCCTTTACGGTAGTACCGGACATGTCAAAAACAACCAGTTCAAATGGTAATTTCATATTTCAGTAAGTTTTTATTAGATGAAGCCTCCAAGATATTTGTGGAATGTAAAAACAGTTTTAATTCTCCTTTAAGTTTTGGCAAACGGTTTCGGAATTGTGGGATAGAACCTTTTTTTTGAAGAAAAAAAATGGAATCAGGGAAATATGACATCGCAATAATAGGGGCAGGGATTGTAGGATTGGCCACTGCATTGGCAGCTGCCAAAAGAGGTAAAAAAGTAGCAGTTTTTGAAAAAGACAGCCGCGCATTGGGAGCATCCATTCGAAATTTTGGAATGATTTGGCCCATCGGCCAACAGTCCGGAGACAACCTTGAAACCGCCATCCTTTCCAGAGCTATCTGGATGGACCTCGCTCCTAAAGCGAAATTTTGGTTGAGGCCCAACGGTTCCCTTCATTTGGCTTATCACCCATTAGAAAAAGCTGTTATTGAAGAATTCCTGGATAATTCGCAGGATGCCCTGTACAATATTGAATGGGTTGATTCAGATAAAGCACAGGAATTGGCAAAAGGTTTAAATCCAGGCAATTTATTGGGAGCACTTTGGAGCAAGACAGAATGCCTGGTCAACCCAAGGGAAGCCCTTCTAAAAATAACTGCCTTTTTAGAAGAAAAATTTAACGTTGATTTCTTTTTCAACACCTTTATTAATGAAATTGAAGAAGGCAAAATTCATGGAAAGGATCAATACTGGACCAGTGATTATACTTTTATATGTTCCGGGCAGGAGTTCAGTAACCTCTTTCCCGAAGCATTTGAAGCCCTCCCTGTTAAAAGGTGTAAACTCCAAATGATGAAAACCTATTCCCAACCTGCTAATTACAACCTGGGAACCAGTATTTGTGGAGGTTTGACTTTGAGACATTATGATGCTTTCAAAAATTGCCCGTCTTTGTTGGATTTAGATAATTTGTATGATGAAAATGAACCAGAATTTAAAAAATACGGAATCCATGTAATGGTAGCCCAAAACGATAAAGGAGAATTGATCATTGGTGATTCTCATGAATACGGACATGAAATTGAGCCATTTGACAAGACCAAAATTGACCAACTCATTTTAAAATACCTGGGTTCCTATTTTAAAGCGCCCAAAATGGAAATTGCCGAACGCTGGCATGGCATCTATACCAAACACATGGAAGGTGAAAAATTCATATTTGAAGAGGTAGAGAAAAACGTCTTTGCTGTGAATGCATTGGGAGGTGCCGGAATGACCATTTCTTTTGGCCTGATGGAACGATTATTTAACAAGTTTAAATTTTAGTTAAAATTGTAATACTTAAACCTTGAATAAGATTTACAAAAGGATCAAGAATCCTTAAACGGTATCCTGCCAACCTTTCATTTTTTGCTTCTCAACTTTGCCAACGAAAAACAGCCCCGGAGAAAACTCCAAAAGGGCTGCTGAGAATTTATCTAATAAAAACTAGTTAAAATTATGAAACCATTGCGACTCGCGCAAAGGGTGGGAAACATTTTTAAAACCCTACTCCTCCTTTCTGTTGTGTTCTTCGGTTCAAATGAACTTAGTGCACAATCACCTTTAAAAGGCTCGGTAAAGGATGCCTCATCCGGAGAGCCACTTATCGGAGTTAGTATTTTAGTAAAAGGCCAAAATGCTGGTACTGTTACCAACCTGGATGGATCCTATGAAATCGATGCTACTCCTAAAGACACCCTTGTATTTACCTATGTCGGGTATGAGCCTATGGTTATGGAAGCTTCTGATCCTAAATTAATCAACCTGCTTTTGCTCCCAAACAGCGTTGCTTTAGATGAGGTAACAGTAACTGCACTGGGAATTGAAAGAGAAACCAAAGCCCTTGGTTATGCTGTTCAGGACATTGATGGGGATGAATTGAGCCAGGTTCGCGATGCAAATATGGTAAATGCCCTTGCCGGGAAAGTGGCCGGAGTTCAAATTACGAATGGGAATTCCGGTGCAGGTTCTACTTCAAGGGTAGTGATTAGAGGTGAATCTTCTTTGACAGGGGACAACCAGCCATTGTTTGTTATCGATGGTATTCCAATGAACAATGCCACTGATATGAGAACAACCTCGGGTGGTATTGCCGGCAACATGCCTCTGGATTATGGTAACGGTGCGGCTGAAATCAATCCCGATGACATTGAAACCCTTACGGTACTAAAAGGTGCAAATGCTACGGCCTTGTACGGTTCAAGAGCAGCCAATGGTGCTATCATCATTACAACCAAATCTGGCAAAGGGAAAAAAGGAATAGGCGTTAGTGTAGGACATTCTACTACATACGAAACTCCCCTGGCTTCTCCTCAATACCAGAGAGTCTATGGACAAGGTAAAAATGGCCAATTCAGTTTTGTTGATGGATACGGAAACGGAACCTTCGATGGTGTAGATGAGAGCTGGGGTCCTAAAATGGATGGTCGCCTGATTGCGCAATATGATTCCCCAACTTCCAACGGTTTGAGAGGAGGCGATGTACATGGCTTGAGTTACACACTGGGTGCCAGTGGAGTTGATTTGGAAAGAAGGGGAGAAATTACTCCAACTCCATGGGTGGATCATGGTGATCCGGTAGATCAGTTTTTTGAAACAGGAAGAACATCAAGCACTAATATTGCTTTGTATGGAAGCAATGACAAAGGAAACTTCCGTTTTTCATACAACAACTTCGACAACAAAGGAATGCTTCCAAATACTGATTTAAAGCGTAATAATTTTGCGCTGAACATCGGTTACAATCTTACTCCTAAAATCAAGGTGGATGCCAGAGCGAATTATATCAATTCCTTTAGCAACAACCGGGCAGTGAACAGCTACGGTACTGAATCTGTAATGTACCTTTTCACCTGGTTGGGTCAACAATTGGACTTTACCACCCTTGCAGATTATTGGCAGGAAGGCCTGGAGGGTTTCCAGCAGTTCAATTACAACTACAACTATCATGACAATCCATATTTCAATATGTATGAAAATACCAATGGATTGTCCAAGAATAGATTATTGGGAAATGTATCACTTTCGTATAGCATCCTACCTGATTTGAACTTGATGGTAAGAGGTGGAACGGATACCTACAGCGAATTGAGAGACATCAGAAGGGCCTATTCAACCCAAAGATTCCCAAGAGGACAATACAGGGAAGACAAAATCAATTTCCAGGAAGTGAATTTGGACTTCTTGTTGAATTACAATAAATACATTAACAATGATTGGTTTGTATCCGCTTCTTTCGGTGGAAACAGAATGACCCAAAAGAACCATTTCCATGCAGTAAGTGCCAATCAGTTGGTAATTCCTGGAGTATTTACATTTACCAATACGGATATTCCTTTGGCGACCTCCATTTCCAGACCTGAAAAGCAAATCAATTCTTTGTACGGATTGGCTCAGGTTGGATTTAAAAATGCCATTTATGTAGACATCACCGGTAGAAATGACTGGTCGAGTACACTGCCGGAAGCAAATAATTCTTATTTCTATCCATCTGTGTCTATGTCCGCCGTATTAAGCGAAATGTTCAGCTTTGGTTCGGACAGTCCGATTTCATTTGCAAAAGTAAGATTGGGTTGGGCACAAGTTGGTAGTGATACTGACCCATACAAATTAACGGATCCAGTATTCTTTGGAACAGCATGGGGAAGCAATCTTACTACTTCTCCTTCCAACACTTTGTCAAATCAAGATTTAAAACCTGAAATTCTTACTTCTTATGAAGCAGGATTGGATGTTAGATTCTTTGGAAACAGAGTTGGATTGGATGCTACCTACTATTACACCTCTTCAGAAAATCAAATCCTTGCCATCGACATTCCAAACACTACAGGTTATACATCCAGAGTCATCAATGCCGGTGAAATTACTAATCAGGGAGTTGAAGTTATGTTGAATGTAGTGCCGGTAAAATCCAATGGATTTACCTGGGAGTCCTGGATCAACTTCACTTTAAACAGAAACAAGGTAAAAAGATTGGCAGATGGAGTAGACCGTTATGTTTTGGCTTCCAACCGAGTGACTTTGATAGCTGAAGAAGGTCAGCCTTTGGGTAATATGTATGGCACTGGATTCAAGGAATACAACGGTGAAATTATTTTTAACAAAGGGCTTCCTCAAGAAGATAGCGAATTAAGATTGCTGGGCAATTACAATCCTGATTTCATGGTAGGATTTACCAATCAATTCTCTTACAAAGGCTTTTCTGTAAAGGTTTTATTTGACTGGAGACAAGGAGGGGAATTGATGTCCCTAACCAGGCTAATTGCTGCCACTGCAGGGAATATCGACGAAACCTTGTGGGGTAGAGATTCTGACCATCAGGGACCATATCCTGGTATTGCTCAAGGAGGAATCACATGGGAAGATACCGATGGAGTGACTTACACAGATGGAATCATTGGAGATGGTGTTCGTTATGATGAAAACACGGACTCATATGTCCCTAATGATGTGATAGTTCATGCTTCAGCCTACCATAATAAGAGATACAAAAGGGAAAATGAAACCGAAGGTATGTATGATGCTTCTTATGTAAAACTAAGAGAAGCCAGCATAAGCTACACTTTACCTAAAAAATGGTTCGGAAATACTTCCATTCAAAATGCAAGATTGTCCTTGATCGGAAGAAACCTGGCACTTTGGTCTAATTTCAATCACGGAGATCCTGAATTGCTTTCTTTCACTGGTAGCGGACAATTGGTTCCCGGTGTGGAAGACATGGCAGTTCCTTCTGCCAGAAGCATCGGATTCGGTTTCAATTGTAATTTCTAAGCCTTTTAGCACAATCTTTAAATTCTATTCAAATGAAAAATATTTTTAAAATAAAAATCGCATTGATTGCAATGGTGCTCGCCTTCAGCTCCTGCAATAAATTCGACATAGAAAATGTCAATCCTGACGTAGCCTCCAATATTGAAAACAATCCTGAATTGCTGTTAACCAATGTGATTTGGAATTCAGTAAACAACATGGTTGGCTCTGGATGGAGCGAAGGAAACCTAATGGCACAATACGGCGCCAGAATTGTATTTACTTCTTTTGACCAATTTGAATGGGGATCTCAATCAGGTACCTGGAATGGTTTGTATAATTCGATTAGAAATGCTCAGGTATTGCGTGAAAATGCTGTCACCAATGAGAATCCATCCTACGAAGCTGTTGCTTTGGTTATGGAATCATGGATGTACCAAATCCTTACAGATATGTGGGGAGAGATTCCTTATAGTGAAGCGATCAAAGGAAAGTCTGAGGATCCAATTTATCAACCAGGCTACGACACACAGGAAGCCATTTATGCAGGTTTGTTGGAAAACCTAAAAAGAGCCAATGAACTTTTGGCAGGTAATAATTTATCAGGCATCAAAGGGGACATTTTATTCAACGGTGACCTTGGCAAATGGAGAAAATTTGCAAATTCCCTTCGATTAAGAGTGGCATTAAGACTTTCCAACATTCAACCCGATGTAGCAAAAAGCCATATCAGTGAGATCTATTCCAATCCGGCACAATATCCGGTTATGGATTCTAACAATGATAACGCAGCTTTGAATTACCTGGCTGCTAATCCTAATGTGCATCCGATTTCAGAAGTATCAGGTTACCGTGTAGGGTCTTTCAATGAATACAGAATGAGCGAAACAGTAGAAGGTGTTTTAAAATCATTCAACGATCCAAGGCTTGAAACCTGGTTCCAGGCAACAACCGAATCTCAGAATTCTGGAAATCCTGTTTGGCAGGGCATGTTGAACGGGGTAGTGGACGGTACCGCTTATACTTACAAAGGAGGTGATGCCTTTCTTTCAAAATTTGCAAAGGACTTTTACTTCATTCCTAATTACCTGGAAGGCATCATGATGCTTTACAGCGAAGTAGAATTGATCTATGCTGAAGCAGCTCAAAGAGGCTGGATTTCTGGTGATGCACAGTCTCACTACGAAACCGGGATTACTGCAAACTTCGAATACTGGCAAACTGAAATGCCCTCTGATTATTTCAGCAGAAACGGAGTTGCCTACGATGGAAATATACAAACCATTTTAACCCAAAAATGGCTGGCACTTTTTTACACAGATTTTCAGGGTTTTTGCGAGTTCAAGAGAACAGGCTTCCCCAGCGTAATCAAACCAGGCCCAGATGCCTTTTTGTCGGTTTATCCTAGCAGATTTCTTTACCCGCAAAGTGAGCAGGCATTAAACAACGGCAATAGGATGGAAGCAATCAACCGTCAGGGGCCTGATGAAATCTCCACAAAATTATGGTGGGAAAAAAGATAATTCAGCTCTAATCAAAATATAATTATTCCCGGGATGCGGGTGTGGAATCGCCAAGTCCTACCCGCATCTGTTTTAAAATCAAACTCTTATGAGAATCATAAATACATGCCTCTTCATTCTTCTATTTTCTTCCGTGGCAAATGCTCAGGAAAGTCAAACCGAAAACATTGTATTAATCACCCTGGATGGTTTAAGATGGCAGGAATTGTTTGGAGGTATTACAGATAGTCTTGCTTTGGACATGGAATTTACAAAAGATACAGCGAAACTGTATGCTAAATTCTGGAGAGATAATCAGGAGGAAAGGCGAAGAACTTTAATGCCGTTTTTTTGGAATACCATTGCAAAAGAAGGTCAGCTTTATGGAAATCGTTGGTACGGAAATAAAGTAGATTGTTCCAATACAATGTGGTTCTCCTATCCGGGATACAATGAAATTCTTAGTGGAATTCCAGACGATGTAAACATCAATTCCAATGACAAGATACCTAATCCAAATACCACGGTGCTGGAATTCTTAAACCAGCAACAAGGGTTTCAAAACAAAATTGCAGCATTTGGTTCCTGGGACGTATTTCCATTCATCATCAATGAGGAGAGAAGTCAAATCCCGGTGAATGCCGGTTTTGAAACTATGGTCGATAGTATTTTGACAGATAAAGAGATGTTTTTGAATACCCTCCAAAAAGAAATTCCCAGTCCCTGGGGTTCTGTCAGGTTAGATGCTTTTACACACCATTTTGCCTTAGAGCATGTCAAAAAATACCATCCAAAGGTCTTATACATAGCATATGGCGAAACAGATGACTTTGCACATGATGGTAGATATGACCATTACATCCATGCAGCACATCGAACTGATAAATTCATACAAGAGGTTTGGACCTCTATTCAGGAAGATCCTTTTTATAAAAATAAAACAACCTTGATTATCACGACCGACCATGGTCGGGGTACCTACCCAAAGGATACATGGAAACATCATGGAAGTAAGATCAAAGATGCAGGAGAAATTTGGCTGGCCATAATGGGTCCGGATACTGAGGCATTAGGTGAAGTAAAAGTTTCGGTTCAATTATATCAGGCTCAGGTAGCATCTACAGTTGCAGCATTTCTGGGATTTAAGTTTCCGGAAAAAGGAGGAAAAGGTCCTCTTACATCCAAAGGGAATTCTAAATAATTAAAAATCAGCGTTTTGTCATATAACTATTCTTTGAAAACAATCTTGGTCTTTTTAAGTCTGGTAATAATTTTATTCTTCGGAATGCAATGGGACGCTGGCAATCCAGGTCCTTTCAAGAATTGTGCAACAAAGGAAGAGTTGGATAGAGTCCTCCAGGAACATTTTTCTAACTTAATTCTTCCTTTAGAACCAGAGGGAAAAGAGTTGCAAGCAGATTGGTCCTATACAAAAGGAGATAAACAGGAACAACTAAAAGTTGAAATCGCTCCTGAAAATGAAGGAATTAGAGTGAGTTTGCCCCACAGGGTTTTAGAGCCAAATACAGCTTTATGGTACTCATCAAATGTAGAAATTCCGGAAACTCAGGTTTGGAAAATCAATGCAGATGATGGCTGCCAACTGTTTTTGGAAGGGAAACAAGTTTTTCAATACCACGAAGGTGGATATTTCCTGCTTAAATCAAGCAATGGGAAAAAGTTAGATGTAAAAATTCGCGTATTAAACAATGCCATGCATGGTGGATTGCGTCAAATAAAATGCTTTCCTAAAGATTCTTTGGATCAATTTTTTAAAATGTCAGAATCCTATGTTGATTACCTCTATGCTTTAGAATTTTATAAAGACCATACTGAAAGTTTTGAAATCGAAAGACCAAGGTTTGAATTCAATAAGGATAGCCTCAGTTTAATAGGTCTCCACAATTTGTTTATGGGTTATCCTGTCCTTACCCAGCCCTTAGTTGCCTTTTCAGATCAGGGAAATGCAATTATTCAAATGAAGACCTTTTCCGAAAGTCAGGTTGAATTGGAGTGGGGTAGTGATGGATTGCACTTTGGTCAAAAATCCAGTATTCTGCCATTTGAGGGTTCAGTTCAATTTGAAATTCCTGTTGTTGATTACAACTGTACAATTTTTTATAAAATCAAACAGGAAAAATCAGAATCAGGAATTTATTCTTTTAAATTTCCGCCTTCCGAAAAAGATGATTTTTCTTTTACAGTATGGGGTGATAGCCAGGGAGGCTGGGAAACCTTTGGTAGCCTTGTGGAACAAAAAGATTTCCAAAAAGGAGATTTTTTTATAGGACTAGGCGATTTGGTAAATGAAGGATGTGATCCCTTGCCGTGGTTTTATTTTACTAAAAGTCTTAAACCGGCATTGAAAAAGGGCGCAGTCATGCTGGTTCCGGGTAATCATGATTATGATGGATATTATGATGAATTGGTAGCCAAAAATTATCACGAAATAAGTCCGCATGCCAATTACTTTTTAAGAGTTTGGGGTAATTCAGCATTCCTGGCCATGGACCTCAATGAAGTTTTTCCGCTTGGTTTTAACAGCAAGCAAGACTCACTTTTTAAAAAAGCCATTCAATCAAAGGAATGGAGATCAGCTCAATGGCATTTTTTATTGGTTCATCAACCTGTGCATTCTAAAGGCTGGCCCGGATACCAAGGCGAACCATTTTTAAATCAATACCTTTCAGACCTATTCGAATCCGCCGAAATTGATTTCGTTCTGTCAGGGCATACTCATGATTATGAGCGACTTAGTAAAAAGTATGGCGCACAAAGAACTCATTTTATTATTACCGGAGGAGGTGGTGGTGGAATAGAACCACTTGACAAAGAAGATGATAAGGTTAGAATGGATAAGCTTATAAAAGAACATCATTATTGTAATTTTCAAGTGGCTTACAACCATTGTGATTTAAAAGTATACAATAAAGATGGTGACCTGATAGATGAGAAGTCATTTGTCAAACCATTGAAAGGAATTGATAAATAAACCTGCAAACCTTCTTTTTTAAATAAAGTGGACTTAATCTTTAGCTAATATAGGCGGTCCATCTTCGCAGCAAGTTTTTTTCATACCCCAATAGAAGTTTTGTCAGAGGTAAGGCATGGACAGACTACCCAATCGTTGGGTAGTTTGTTCTTTTTAAAAAGAAAATTGCTAATTTTTTCATAACTGGTTAAAAGTAGAAGCCACCCATCGCGGTGGCTTTTTTAATTGATACTTAACCTAATGATAAAATACAGTTTCCAACTTACGAAAAGCAATTTCTGAACTTTCCAACCATAAAAAACTGGATGGAAAAGTATTTAAAAAATAAATTGGGGCAGGGAGATAATCGCTTTTTCATAGTCTACACCTTGATTGCTGCCTTTGGAGCTTATTTCTGCATGTATGCCTTTAGAAAGCCCTTTTCCGTCGCTACCTATGCAGACCTTTCTTTTTTAGAAATGGATTTGAAAACGCTTTTGGTTATAGCTCAGGTCCTGGGGTATGCTCTGTCCAAATTTTTAGGAATAAAAATTATAAGTGAATTAAAGTCCCAATCCAGATTCTGGATGTTTTTGGGATTAATGGCATTTGCAGAATTGATGTTGTTAATGTTTGCCTGGGTTCCTGTTTCCTGGAAGGTGTTGTTTATATTTTTAAATGGCATTCCGCTTGGCCTCATTTGGGGTATCGTTTTCTCCTATCTTGAAGGTAGAAAAATGTCTGAACTTTTAGGCGCAGGATTAAGCATCAGTTTTATTGTAAGCAGTGGCGCCGTGAAGTCAGTCGGGAAATGGCTGGTACTCGATTTTGGTATCAGTGAATTTTGGATGCCGGTACTCACAGGATTAATGTTCTTTCCTCTTTTAATTCTTTTTGCCTGGATGCTCCATTTAATTCCACCACCAAATGAAAGAGATCAACAACTTAGGACAAAAAGGGCACCATTGAATGCCAGACAAAGGAGGGAATTACTCCAAAAATTTGCCTTGGGAATATTTTTTATGGTAGTCTTTTATACTTTACTTTCTGCCTACAGGGATTTCCGGGATAATTTTGCTGTGGAGATTTGGTCCGCACTTGGGTATTCTGATCAGCCTTCAATATTTACCATCTCCGAAATCCCTATTGCACTGACAGTATTGGTAATTATTGGATCATTAATGTTTGTAAAAGACAACAAAAAAGCCCTTGCCTATTACCACTACCTAATCATAGCTAGCATGTTGCTGGTTCTTTCTTGTACCATGTTGTATCAGGCAGGCATCGTTTCGCCTTCGGTTTGGATGATTTTAATGGGTTTAGGCCTTTACCTTGCTTATGTACCATTCAATTGCCTAATCTTTGATCGACTCCTGGCTACTTTTAAATATGTTGGAACAGCCGGTTTCTTAATTTACCTGGCTGATTCTTTTGGGTATTTAGGATCCATTTCGATCCTTCTGGTAAAGAACTTCAGCTTTCTCAATATTTCATGGTTGGATTTCTTTGTGGTAATCAGCTACACTCTAGGAATTTTTGGAATTTTAACCATGTCTGGCTCCTTGCTGTATTTCAAATCAAAATTAAATACCAACTCTAAAAAAATAAATCTCAATGAAATCGCAGGCTCTTCCACTGGTTCGTAAAGAAAGAACAAAAATTTTGATGGAATTATTTGAAGAAAAAGGAAATGAAAACTATGGTGAACAAGTTACCCAACTCCAACATGCAGTACAAGCCGCAACTTCCGCCAGAAATAAAGGTTTTGATCCGGAATTAATAGTCGCTGCCTTTTTACACGACGTCGGCCATCTGCTGGACGAAGAAGAAAAAATGGAAGAACTTGGTAATCAATACCATGAAAATCTCGGTGCTGATTACCTCTCAAATCTGGGTTTTTCAAAAAGAATTCAATCCCTCGTTAAAAATCATGTAGAGGCCAAAAGATATTTAACAGCTGCAGACAAAACCTACCTCCGGACTTTGTCTGCAGCCAGTTTGAAAACCCTTTCCTACCAGGGTGGCCCTATGGATGATTTTGATAAAGAAAATTTTGAAAAAGATCCATTTTTTAAAGACCATATTCGATTGAGACAGCTTGATGATGCGGCAAAAGTTGAAAATTATACTATTGGAAATATAGAATGGATATGGGAAATGATTGATACTATTTAATCACAACATATCTTTTTTCCAATTATAGGAAAATCATACTGGCAGTCTTTTGAAATGGCTAAATTACTATCTTTAGCCTTTCAATAGAACAGCTGAATGGGAAGATTACCCTTTATAACCGTATTGCTTATAGTTTGGTCATCATTAGACCTTTTTTCTCAGTGCAATGCAGATGCAAACGCAACAGCAGACCCATCTCTGGTTTGCGGTCCTTCCGGTTCAACAACTCTAATTGGATCTGCTATTGGTGGAAATATTCAAAATAGCTTTTGGACCCCGACTATAGGTCTCTCCGACCCCAATGGATCGGTCACTCAGGTGCAGGTAAATTTTCCAACGACCTACACCTATACGGTCCGCTCTTTGACGAACAATAATCTTGTAGTAAATGGCGACTTTGAGTCGGGTAATAGCGGTTTTTCTAGTTCCCTGATCTATCAAACCGTTGGTCCGGGTTTACTTACAGGTGGTACTTATACTATCACCACTTCGCCATCCTTAATATCATCAAGTCTGCCTCCATGTACAGACCATACGACTGGCTCAGGAAACATGTTGATTGCTAATGCAGCAAATAGTCCCAACAGACAGGCCTGGTGCCAAACTATTAATGTAAATCCAAATTCAGATTATCTTTTTGAAATGTGGATTGGAACCGCCGCCTCCTTTGTTCCTGCAGACTTAATTGTAACGGTTAATGGTCAACAAATAGGTTCTGGTGTTTCTACTGGTTCCACCAACTGCATCTGGAACCAGTTTTCCGCGGAATGGATAAATCCGGGTGCCGGAGTAGCAGTAGTTTGTGTACAAAATACAAACGGCAGTTCACTGGGGCCTTTCTTTGCCCTGGACGATATCAGTTTTACGGAGATTTGTAAAGATACAGCGCAGGTTCATGTCGATGTGCTTACACTAACAGCAACAGCAGCACCTCCACCTCCACTTACTTGTACCAACCCTACTGCAAGTTTAGATGGATCAAATTCTACTTCAGGGCCAAATATAAGATATGAATGGACCAGTCAAAATGGAAATTTTACAAGCGACCCAAACCAGCCAATTGTAGATATTGATCGACCTGGTAATTATATTTTGAAGGTAATTTACGATGATGGAAATGGCGGATACTGTGAAAAAGAAACGATGGTACCTGTGTTAGGGGATCCTTCAAGTCCTGAAGCGAATGTATCCATACCTGACACCCTGAACTGTGGCAATCCATTTGTTATTTTAGACGGAAGTAATTCTTCTCAGGGAAACCAATTTTCATATTCCTGGACCACCACAAATGGAAACATTGTCAATGGTGCCAATACCACAAACCCAACTGTTAATAGAAGTGGAAATTACACCTTTATTGTAAACAACATAATTCAAAACTGTGCCGACACCCTTTTGGTTGAGGTTTTGGGAGATACTACAGCACCAATAGCAGAAATCCGAATTCCTGATACGCTTGATTGCCAAAATACCCAAGTCACGCTTTCTTCTGTAAATCAGGCGGTTGAGTATATTTGGATCAGTCCGGATAGTTTTCCAATTTTGGATAGCCTTTCCAGGAATGCTACAGTTTCTAATTCTGGAACTTATTTCCTTGTAGTGGTAGATGCTACAGGATTGTGTACTGATACAGCTTCAGTAATAGTTTATTCAAATCAGAACCCGCCTGAAATAATTCTCCAACCCTCACCAGTTTTGAATTGTGTGGATACGGTTGTCTACATTGATGCCAATGCCTCGGATCAAGGATTAAATATTCAGTATTTTTGGACCGATAGCACAGGTCAGTTTATTCAGGATACCAGTTTGTTACTCGCTGTAGATAGTCCGGGTGTTTATTATTTGACCCTCATGGACACCTCAAACTTTTGCAGTAGTTATGATTCTGCTCGGGTCTTCGAAATTTACTCTGATCCTATGGTTGATGCGGGGCAAGGTCAGACCTATTTTTGTAGTACGGACTCCCTCATGCTTTCAGGTCAAATTTTAAATAATACACCTGATTTGATCCTGTTTTGGAACACCTTCAATGGAAATATAAGTAGCGGGGATTCATCCTTAACTCCATTTGTGAATCTTCCGGGGACTTACTTTTTAACCGGATTTGATACACTTACTAAGTGTTCATTCACTGATTCTGTTGTGATTTTAGCTGATAATAATGTGCCTGAAATCATGATTGCACCAGTTGACACATTAAGTTGCAACACTTCAACAGTTACAATTGATGCAAGCGCTTCCAATTTTCCGGCAAATGCAATCATCCAATGGTCCACAACCAATGGAAATATCCTTACACCTGCAAATCAGGAACAAATTGACGTAAATGCTGCCGGTAACTATCAAATAATTCTGGAAGACCCGGCCACAGGTTGTGCAAATAGTGCGAGTGTAGAAGTTTTTATCGATACCCTTAAACCTATAATTACAGTTGCTATTCCAGACACCTTAGATTGTTCAACCAATCAGGTAAGCTTGCAAGCCATGATTGCAGGTAACTCAATGTTCAATGCCATTTGGCAAAATCAGGCTGGATCTCCGATAGGTTCAATTGATAGTTTAAGAGCTTTAGTTTCTAATCCTGGCCTTTATTTCATTAATGTTATTGATATAAATAATGGTTGTACTTCTTTAGATTCGATAGAAGTATTTGAAATATTCAACAATCCGACAATTTCTATAATTACAGGCGATAGCCTGAATTGCCAAAATGATTCCATTACTTTAAATACTTTGTATGCCGGCAATGCTGCAGATTATAGTTTTCAATGGGAAAATCTCCAATTTGGTAATCTTAATAATCCTTCTGATTCTTTAAAAATTGGACTTCCGGGGGATTATGTAGTTTTCATTACTGATAGTCAAACAGGTTGTTCCGACAGTGACACCATCAGTATCAACCAAACAAATGACGTTCCCAGATTTCCGGTTTTACCCTATTTTGACATCACCTGTGCTGATCCTATTTCAAACCTGGGACTGCTAACTTTTGGTACCAATCGTAATTTAAGTTTTCAATGGTCCACCACCAATGGAAACATCATTATTGGTGATACCACTGCTTTTATTCAAGTGGATCAACCGGGAATTTATTCCATTTCAGTTTTTGATGTTGACAATGGATGTAGTTGGGATACCAGTATTGTTGTTTCAACCGATTTTGCAACTGCTCCTTTCAATGTAGATTTGGGTGATTCCCTGGATTGCCAAACACCTCAGGTTCAGATAGATATTTTAAATCTTGGTTTTCCTGTAGGAACGACTTTTGAATTAAAAGACTTAAACGGTGTTTTGCTTCAAACCATCGACACCAACTTTTTTCTATTGGCTACACCAGGCAATTTTAACCTGGAGTCCATCCATCCTTTGACCGGATGCAGGGATACTGTTCCTTTCGAATTGATTGATAATTCTAACTATCCTCAATTTGACCTCTCTAGTACCGATTCAATTGATTGTACCGGGTCATTAGCCAGTATACTTGTAAATTTGCCCAATCCGGGTGGTAATTTTCAATTTAATTGGCAAGGACCGTCGGGTTCTACTATAAATCAAACTCCTGGTGGTGCAGAAGTGGATCTACCGGGTTATTACTTACTCAATATTGTCAATCTTGACAACGGTTGTTCAGATACTTCTGGAATTCAAATTTTTGCAGACACCTTGGGGCCTATTATTGATTTTGGCTTTTTTGATTCCATCACTTGCGCAGAGCCAGTTGTGACTGTCAGTCTTTCAAACTTTAACAGCAATAATCAAACTGTCACCTGGTCTACTCAAAATGGTAACATTTTAAATATACTTCCCAATGGTTCTGTCGAAATTGACCAAAGAGGAACTTACAACATTGTATTAACAGATAACCAAACCGGATGCTCCAGCACCAGAAACTTCTTCATTGGTTTGAATACGACTCCTCCGGTAGTAACAATCGCAACACCTGATTCCCTAGATTGCCTGACCACTCAGTTACAATTGAATGCTTCAGGATCTTCCTCCGGTACAAGATTCGCATACGACTGGGATACACCGGATGGTAATTTTGTTAGTGGAACTTCTTCCTTGATGCCAGTGATTGATCAACCGGGAACCTACATACTTACCATAACAAATATTTTTAATGGCTGCGAGAACAGCGACACTGTTTTGGTCAATGAAAGTTCCAATATTGTTCAAGGAGTTAATTATACTTTGATTCAACCTGATTGTAATGTCTCAACCGGAAATATTACCATCCTTCCAATCGGTGGCGAAGGGCCATTTATGTATTCAATCGATGGAGGCCAAAGCTTTTCAGGGTCGCCGGTTTTCTCTAATTTAAATATTGGAACCTATGCTATTAAAGTTGAAGATTCCAATGGTTGTGAAGCAGACACTTCTGCAGTGTTGGTTCAACCTACTGGTTTTGTTGTAAGCCTTCCTCCTCAAATCACGCTAAATCTAGGTGAAAATTACATCCTGAATCCTATCTTAAATATTGATACTTCAATGGTCCAATCATTTACCTGGACCGATCCGTCTAATCTGAATTGTAGTGATTGTTACAGACCAACATTAACTGCAGCTATAGATGAATTGGTTAAATTGGTAGTAATTGATACCAATGGTTGTGTAGATTCAACCTTTATTCAAATCAATGTAATAAGAGAATACAATGTATTTTTCCCATCTGCCTTTTCACCCAATGGTGATGGAATCAATGACTTTTTCTATCCTCAAAGCTTGAATAATATTGTTGGAAATGTAAAATCACTCCTCATATTTGACCGCTGGGGCAATTTGGTTTTTGAGAATAAAAATTTCCAATCCAATGAAGAGCAATCCGGCTGGGATGGAAATTACAATGGTAAACCTATGGATACCAATGTTTTTGTGTGGTTTGCCGAAATAGAATTTTTAGATGGAACCAAGGAGATTTTCAAAGGTGATTTAACCCTTAGCCGTTAATTTCATCCCTTGTTAAAATATTTGCTTCATTTAAGATTTTAAAAGAACTGCAAAAAGCCCATTTTGCAACTCAATTGCTTCTTAATCGTTATTGGAAGTATTGAAATTTCAAGGTCAAAGAAAACCGAGGCTTAGATAAACAGAGAAACTTTATGCAATTCCTATATCCGATTTTCCTTACTGCTCTTGCCGCATTAGCCATTCCTGTAATAATCCACCTTTTCTTTTTTAGAAAATTTAAAAAAGTGTACTTCACCAATGTACATTTTTTAAAAGAAGTGAAGGAGGAAACCAGTGCAAGGAGGAAAATCAGAGATTTATTGGTTTTGCTTGCCAGAATGATGGCGCTTGCCTTTTTGGTATTGGGCTTTGCACAACCTTTCCTTGGGGGTGACGAAGATGCCCCGGTTGGAAATCAATCGGTATCCATTTTTATAGACAATTCTTTCTCCATGTCTGCCTTGAGTGAGGACGTTTCCCTACTTGAGAAAGCAAAAATTAGAGCCAAGGAAATAGTAGAGGCCTTTAGCCCGGATGACGAATTTCAAATTTTAACCAATGATTTTGAAGGCAGGCATCAAAGATTGGTAAGTAAGGAAAATGCTTTAAGTTTCATTGACGAGATCAAACCTACTCCTGATGTAAAGGAGTTTTCTACAATTTATGAAAGGCAACAACAGGCTTTAAATTCGGGTAAGAATCCAAATATGCGCTCCTATTGGTTGTCCGATTTTCAAAAAAATGTTTCTGATTTTTCAAATATTAATGACACCCTGACGGAGGTAAATTTAATTCCTCTACAATCAGTTCAGGAAAACAATGTCAGCATAGATTCAGCCTGGTTTGAAGCACCGGTACAAATGCTCAACCAAACCAATAACCTCTTGGTAAAGCTCAAAAATTATGGCAACGAAACAGCAGAGAATATTCGCCTGAGTTTACAACATGAAGGACAAACCAAGCCGGTCGGTACGGTGAGTATTGAAGCCCAAAGTTCAAGAATAGATACGGTTCCTATTACCATTTTAAGAACGGGATGGCATGAAGGACAATTGAATATTACAGATTACCCCGTTCAGTTTGATGATACTTATTTCTTCTCTTTTTATGTAGCTGAAGAAATTAAAGTCCTTACAATCAATGAGAATCAGGAAAACCCTTTTTTAAATGCAGTTTTCCAGAGCATTCCAGCCTTCGTTCAGACCAATCAAAACAGCAATGGATTGGAATATTCTAAATTTCCATCGTATCAACTGATAGTTTTAAATGATTTGCAAAGTATTTCATCTGGTTTGGCAGCAGAGCTGAATCAATATGTGAACAAAGGTGGAAACGTATTGGTTTTTCCTTCTTCAAAGGCTGATTTGAATTCTTACAATAGCTTTTTCAATGCCTTTCCTGCCAATACTTTTGAAAGATTTAATCAGAGTGCAAAAGAGGTAGGTTCGGTAAATGCCAATGAATTTGTTTTCAAGGATGTCTTTGAAAACAAATCTGCGAATCTAAAATTACCGGGTTCCCAGGGGAATTTTACAACTTCAAGAGCTTCGAGCAGGTCAGAAGAGGTATTAATGACCTACCGGGATGGCTCTTCCTATTTTTCAAAATATAAGACCGGCCAGGGAAACCTATACGTTTGTACTGCACCTTTGAATGAAGAATTCAACAACCTGGTTAGAAGCAGTGAAGTGTTCGTACCAATGTTGTACAAAACGGCTATCTCCAGTGCCAGAGAAAGAAAAATAGCCTACACCATAGGACAAGATGAGACCATTGATACGGAATCACCTGATTTGAGTGGAGGAAAAGAAGTCATATTCAAATTGAAAGGAAAACAGGGGGAGTTTATCCCCGGTCAACGCATAGTTTCTTCCAAGGTTTTCCTAACTCCTGGAGAGCAACTTAACCAGGCTGGGATTTACGATTTGTATTTGAATCCAGATGAAATTGAAGCAAAATTTGCCTTCAACTTTGACAGGCAGGAATCCATGCTGGAATGTTACACTTCCGAAGACCTTGAAAGTCTGGCAAGTCAAAAGACAAACTTAAAACTGCTAAAAGCAAATGCAGAAACCAATTTCACTGAATACATTGGAGAAAAAAGCCAGGGTATTTCATTGTGGAAATGGTGCCTGATGCTTACCCTGGCCTTTCTGGCGATTGAAGGAATTTTATTGAGAATGTGGAAAGTATAAGATTTAATCTTTTACATCCACTTCAATTCGTTTGTCACGATTGGCTATTTCCCAGGCAGTATAAAATACCAACTTTCCGATTTTAGCCATTTTCTCAAAATCGATCTTATCAACTGTGTCTGAAGGGCGATGGTAATCATCATGTGTTCCGTTAAAATAAAAAATAGCCGGAATTCCTTTCTCTGCAAAATTGTAATGATCACTTCTGTAGTAATATCTATTCGGATCATTCTCATCATTGTACTTGTAATCTAAGGTCAATTGGGTATGTTCCCGATTCATTTCCTCATTGATTTCATGTAATTCGGTACTCAATCTGTCCGATCCAATCACATAGATATAATTAGGGTTTCCTTCATATTTCTTATCAATTCTTCCAACCATGTCTACATTGATATCTACCACGGTATTTTCAAGAGGGAATATAGGATGATTCACATAGTATTTCGAACCCAATAGTCCTTTCTCTTCACCTGAAACGAACATACATAATACAGATCGACGTGGTCCATTTCCTGTATCCTTTGCTGCATCCAATGCCTTGGCAACAGCCATCACGGTAGAAGTCCCTGAACCATTGTCATCAGCACCATTGAAAATAGATTCACCTCTCTTTCCCAAATGATCATAATGTGCAGTAACCACAACTATTTGATCCTTTAATTTTGGATCGGAACCTTCAATAAAGGCCAAAACATTGGACCCCTGAAGAAAGGCTTCCTGTTTGTCAAAGGTGAGTTTAAAATCTCCCTTCAGTTTAACCTTTTTGAATTTTTCACCTTTTGAAATGGCCTCACGTGCTGCAACAATTTTATCAATATTATCCCCAACAATTGCCTTTCCTACAGTAGCAGAAATAAAAATGTTGTTGGGATAGATTCCATTTGCGTTTTCAAGTTCTCCCATTTTGTTGGAGCCTCCTAATATCAGATTTCTGTTTTTCCCAATATTATTTCTTAGCTGAGAATCTATAATGATAACGGCTTCAACACCATTTGCTTTGGCTGCCAACAATTTCTTTCTGAAATCAGAAGACCAGTCTGAAAGGTCCTTTGTACCCGTTATTAAGGAATTTCCATTAGCATCAACCGGTTCACCCTCATAAATCAAGATGACTTTTCCCTTTACTTTATTCTTTTGATAATCAGAATAGGCAGGGTCGTCAATACCATATCCCATGAAATAAATCTTCTTGGTTTCGATAGGATCAAGTGGCCGATTGGTAGAAGGGTAAGCATAAAAATCTTTCATGTTTGAAAAATCTTCTTTGTTTACCTTGAATTCCAGGTTGTACCACTTTTCAGTGAAGAAAGAAATTGGTTGCTGATACCCGAAGCCTTCAACAGGTGGGATTTCCCATTCTTTGAATTTTCCTTCAATAAATGCCGCAGCCTTCCTTTGTCCTTCCTGACCGGTTTCCCTGCCTTCATATTCATCGGAAGCAAGCACATTTAGAAAAGAGGATAGGGTAGAGGCGTTGATGTTTTCATCTACAAGGGTTTCGATGTCAACATTTTTCAATTCAGAGCTAACCTTATTCTGTGCGAAATTCAGGTTCAATCCCAAAAAAATGGGAAGTAAAAAAATTAATCTTTTCATTTATATTATTTCTTAGGCACAAGGAATCTTTTCAATCCTTCTTTGATGTCTTCCTCCTTCAAATTCGGTTTCTAAAAATGACTTCACCATTTGAACCGCAGTTTCTTCACTTACAAATCTGGCGGGGATTGCTATAACATTGGCATTGTTATGTGATTTTGCGAGTACTGCGATTTCTTCATTCCAACACAGTGCAGCACGAATTCCCTGATGTTTGTTAGCTGTCATTGCTACTCCGTTTCCACTACCACAAATGACAATTCCCAAAGCACTTTCACCCTTTTCTACATCATCTGCTACTGGATGAACAAAGTCTGCATAATCGACCGAATCTTCGGTATAGGTTCCATGATCGACTACTTCAATGCCTTGTTCAATTAAAAAATCGACCACCGGTTTTTTATGAGAAAACCCTGCATGATCGCATCCGATTGAGATTTTCATGGTTTTTGCCCGCAAGTTACAAAACACTACCAGAAAGAAAACGTTAGAAATTTCGGTTCCTGAAAATTATTATTAGAGATTTGCGTCATCTCAACGTCATTGTTTGCTTTAACTTTCGCATCTTTGCGGCCCAAAAAATACATTTGCGGCATGAATAGATTAGTAGCATTATTTTCTTCCATTATTTTATTAGTCGGATTAGGTTGTTCCAACGACCTTGACCTTGTTTCTACTTACAAAGACATTCCTGTTATTTATGCAAAACTGGCTGTATCAGATACTGCCCACTATGTAAGAGTAGAGAAAGCTTTTTTAGATCCAAATACCAATGCATTTGTATTGGCTCAACGAGCAGATTCTTTGTATTATGATGATGCAATAGTTTCGCTTGAAAAGGTTTCTACTGGAGAAAAATTTACCCTGGAAAGAGTAGATGGAAACCTTGAAGGATATGTTCGTGACTCCGGATTATTTGCTCAAAGTCCAAACTATCTATATAAAATAAAACAAAGTGAAATTCAACTTCAGGAAAATGAAGCGATTAAAATTTCGGTAATAAGAGGAGAAAATGCCACTGAAACTACTGCAACTACTACCATCCTTCCTGAAATGAGCCTTGAACGCCCAAATGGATCTCCGCTAAATAGCTGGGCATCTCAAGTGATTCAATGGGAAAGAAACTCAGAAAAGACAAAGATTTTTGATTTAGAGGTCATTATTAATATCCAGGAGCGTGAAGCAAACAATCCTAACGGACCAGTTACTACAAAAACATTAGTTTGGAAAGTTGCTACTAATATCACATTGGATCCTCAAGACAATAATGTCCGTGTATCATATACTATTCCGGGTGATAATTTTTATAGCTTTTTAGCAAATTCATTGGAGAGAACACCAGTTGTTCGCAGCCTTACCGGAGTAATTTTTAGAATAACCGGAGGTAGTGAAGAAATTGAGACTGCCTACACAGTAGCTCTCGCAAATCAAGGAATCACAGGCACACAAGACCCTCCTGTATATTCAAATGTTGATGGAGGTAGGGGAGTTTTTGCTTCAGTTTCAAAGCTTGAATCTGTTCCTTTTACTTTGGCCAACAATGCAAGGGATTCACTTTTGAATGGAAGATTTACCAGCGGACTTGGTTTTCAATAGATTTACCGGTTCCTCCCAATACGATCAGCTTTAATTCCTGATTGGAAATATTAAATGGTGTAGCAAGACCTGTCTTCAGGTCTGTAATCACCCTGTCTTCATAAATCCTGATTATATCATTACCTGCTATTATTTCCTCATTTTTAGCATCAGTGAGATTCATTTTGATTGGAATAATGGATTTTTGTCCATAATTAAATAAGTGGAATCCTGTTTCAGATTTAAACAACTCTTTGAGTCCAAATCCTTCCAGGGAAATACTCGATTTCCCTTTCACAAAATGCAAATCCATCTGGTTGATCAAATCGCTGTAGATATCTACCAGATACTGAATTTCTTTTTCTCCTTGTTCCAAAATCGAAGAGCTGAATTCCAACCTAATTTTATCGGGATGGCCATTCAGGAAACCATCCATATAAATCTCTAATAATTCAGTTTCCAGCCAATTGAACAGTAATTCAGTTTCCAAACTATCAAACAGTTCACTTGTAAACTGGTATTGATCCAGCAACTCTTCCAATCCTTCTTTTTGGAACAATCGGTCTTTTAAACGAACCTTATAACTTTTGTCATCCCAGCTTTCCGTATTCAAGGAGGCTTTTTTCAAGCGCAAGGGCAGGGTAGGAGCCTTTTTGAAAAAACGGTCCCCAAATCCTAACATTAAAGTTTGAATGCGCTCCTTGGATTCTTGCAAGCGGCGTTTCAAATCATAGGTTTGCCAATCTACATTGTCCTCTTCTCCTTCTTCCAGAGAAACCGTCCTATCTTCCTCTTCTGAAGTATGCTTTTGGATCAGATCTTCAAGCTGAACCAGCTTTTTTAATAATCCTGCTAAAAATCTTTTGCCCTGTGTTTCGTCCGGCAATTCAGGAACCCATGATTCCGGCAATTGCTCTGCAAAATCAAGCACAGTAATGCCAGGTTTTAAAACACCATTTTCCAGATAAATTTCAAAAATGATAGGATTGGAAGTACTGGTTTGAATCAAAGCTTCCGCTGATAAAGCGGTAAGATCTTTTTCAATCTGACGTTTAAGAGAACGTCCTCCCATCTTTGGATCAAAACCTCTTTCAGAAACCCATTCTAATACATTAGAAGGTATATTTAGAATAGTAGTCCGACGAACAAACCCTTCCCTTTGCAACAATTCATTGATCTGAAGCCTGGCAATTTTTTGAATTTGCTCCAAATTAAGTGGTTGAAACATTACCACTTTATCAATCCTGTTGATAAACTCCGGCCTGAAGTAGTTTTTAATCGCCTTTTGATAAATAGGACTTAAATTTCTGCTCTCTGCCCCAAATCCCAATTGTTGAGTAGCATCAACTGACCCCAAATTAGAGGTCATTATAATTATGGTGTTGCTGAAATCAACTGTACGACCTGCTCCATCAGTCAATCGGCCATCGTCCAGTATTTGCAGTAGTAAATCCAGCACCCGGTAATTTGCTTTTTCAATTTCATCAAGCAACAGTACACCAAATGGTTGATATCGAACTTTTGATGTCAACAACCCTTCAGGATTCAAAGCATTTCCTACGAGGCGATTGACGGCATCATCGTCAATGTATTCATTCATATCAAATCGAATGAGCCAATTGTCCTTATCAGATAAATACTTGGACAACACCTTAGCTGCCTGAGTTTTTCCGACACCGGTTGGTCCAATAAAGAGAAAAGAGGTTATGGGCTTTTCTTTTGATTGAATATTTGATTTGAGCAAAGTGGCGGTATCAATCAATGCCTGTGCAGCTTCAGGCTGACCAATTAGGGCAGATTCAATGGATTCACGAATACTTTCTTTTTCAAGCGTGACATGCCTGTCATGCATAAAATCTTTCAACCCACTAACCCTGTTAAATCCTTCCAAGACTTCAGGGACATCAATTAATCCAAATTGATGTTGCTTAGCCAGACGGTTGATAATGGAAACCACTCCTCCCGGTAATGCATGGGAAGGAAAATATTGTCGATGTAATTCAATTGATTTCTCCAATGCCTGGACGGTGAATTTACATTGGTACAATTCCTCAAGCGATTTTCTTTTATTTAAAAGAATTCGAAGGAAAGAATCGTGCTCCGGTGCATTGTGGCGATAAATATGACACAGGTCGGTAAAACTTCTATCAGCTTCCTGTACAATTTTCCATTCTTCAGATGTTGCCAGAAGAACCACCTGTATTTTTCTTTTAAGCAAATATTCTTTGAGGACATCTCCAAGAGTAAGATTGCCGGAGGCAGATTTACCCACTTTAAATAAAGCTACAGGATTATCTATTAGTAAAATACCGGGTGCATCTTCTTTGGTACCTTGCAAAAACTCTAAAATGGCTTCAAACCTTTTTTCCCAGTGTCCAACAATGCTCATACCTGCAATCACACGCACAGGATCCAAAAGCCAAATCCTTTTGGCCTGCCACCTTTGCTTTTCAGACATCTTTTCAAGGTAGGAATACACTACTTCTCTTATAAGTGTATGGCGACCTGAACCGGTTTCACCCAGTATGACCAAAGGGCTATTTTGACCACTGTAAATATTGGTTTTTAAAAAAGCTACGGCCTCTTCTATCTCCCAACCTCTTTCAATATCATAGGGAAAAAGTTGATTTAAATCCGTTCCAATTTTTTCCATTTCGCCAGCTCCGTCAAATTGCTTTTCTGACCTGATGGCTGCAAAAAATCCTTCTTCTCCAGGTGCTTCAATAGAAAATGGAAGATTCTTTATTTTTAATGAAATTGGAATTTTTACAAGGCCTTCTTTTTTTGAAGCGTAGTAATTGTCAATTAAAAAATCCTCTTCTTCAAAACTTGCATATTCATTGATGAGAAATTTCAAAATCTTTTCAGCTCTTTTATCATTTCTGTCTGAGTCTGAATCTTCCAGATAGATATATTGATTGAATGCCGGAAGGCACACAAAGGATTTATCTTGTACTTTAAATTTTATAAAGCTAAAAGGCCCATTGACGGCTACTTTACCTACCTTGAAATGATACCTTTCAACCTCATGCTGTAATTCAGGAGAAAAGGTTAACCAAAGATATTTGTCAGCTGAATGTTGTTGAGTTTGATAAATTTGCCGAAACTGTGATTTGAAATCAGAAAGAGCCTGTCTGTAAGATTTGTTGGTAACAACCGGTACAGGCATGAAGACAGGAACCACCGTAAAGCTGGTTTTCTTCTCATGCTCTGCTCTTCTAACCAAAACCGGAATGTTTAACTGAATCTCAGGCATCTCAATTCGTAATTTAGCGCCAAAATTAACCGAATAATCAAATCCTGCCAATTAAGGTAAAAATCTCTTTATGCGAACTTTATTTTTAAAACACCTTGCACCTACCAGCGACATGCCTTTGATGAATGAAATTGAAAGGGCAGAAGGTGTTTATTTATACGAAAAATCAGGAAAAAGATTAATGGATTTAATTTCCGGGATTGCAGTTAGCAGTTTGGGCCATCTCAATCCGGAAATCAAAGAAGCCGTACATCAACAAGTCGATAAATACTGGCACACGATGGTTTATGGCGAATTTGTATTGAGCCCTCAGGTGAAATTTGCTGAGATGATAAGCAAATTTATGCCACAAGGCCTTGATTCAGTTTACTTCACCAATAGTGGTTCAGAGGCAACTGAAGGGGCCATGAAGTTGGCAAAACGGGCTACCGGTAGACCCGACATAATTGCTGCAAAATACGCTTACCACGGTTCCACTCAGGGAGCTGCCAGTTTGATGAATCCTACTGATTTCACCCAGGCCTTTCATCCTTTGCTTCCCGGCATCAAGCATATTGAATACAACAATGATTCATCTTTAGAAATTATTGATTCAAATACTGCAGCAGTCATTGTTGAACCGGTTCAAGGTGAATCGGGCGTTACCCTTCCCGTGCCGGGGTTTCTTAAAAAGCTAAAAGAAGAGTGTCAGCGAAAAGGAGCTCTTTTAATCTTTGATGAAGCACAAACAGGTTTTGGAAGAACCGGGAAAATGTTTGCCTGGCAACATTCAGGAGTAGAGCCGGATATTATTTTATTAGCAAAAGCCCTGGGTGGTGGATTTCCTCTGGGAGCTTTTATTAGCAGTCAAGAATTAATGAAAAAACTTTCCTTTGATCCTGTATTAGGACATATTACAACCTTTGGTGGCCACCCGGTTAGTACTGCAGCAGGATTGGCTGCACTTGAATTTATTATTAAAAAGGATTTACTAAAAGAGGTTGAAAACAAAGGGCAGCTTTTTGAAAAAAATTTAAAACACCACAGAATTCTTGAAACAAGAAGGATTGGTTTGATGATGGCCCTTGAGGTTGGAACATTTGAAAATGTAATGAAGGTGGTCAGGTATGGATTGGAAAATGGAGTCCTGGTTGACTGGTTTTTATTTAATAATACCAGCATCAGGCTTGCGCCACCTTTGGTCATTTCAGAAGAGGAAATAAATGATGCCTGTGATGTTTTATTAAAAGGCTTAGACCAGATTTAATTTATTCTCCACCTTCATCCGGAATGTTTGTTTCAGCAGGATTTTTAAGTACCAGTTTGGTTTCATCAATAATGGCGTAAGAATCCGGAACAAATACTTTTATTTTTACAAATTCATACGCATCCCCTTTTTTGGTTTTGACCGAGCGGCGTTCTTTATCATTTGAAACCAAAATAAAGGAACCTGAGCTTGTATCGATATGCATTTCATACCGACCCATTTTTAAAAAATGCTCCAGGATACCTTCTGAGGCGTCGTATAATTTTATATTGGATTCTGTAAGGATATGGTCACCAGCCCAAGGAATCAATTCATAATCACCATAAATATCGAGGGTGACCGTCTGATGATTATCCACAGGAAAAGTTTGATGTATGGTTTTTTCCAATTGGGCAAATGCCTGGACTGAAATAAAAAGAGAAAGAATAGGAAGGATAACCCTCATGTGAATTTAATTTTTGCAAAAATATAAGGGTGTAACGATAAAATCATTCGTTACACCCTTTTTTTAACGCCTTAAAAGAAAGTTTGTTATCTCGTACCCTCAGAATTCAATTCATCTGCCAGAGCAGGAACATCATCCTGAGTAAGCGTTATTTGTTCCGGAACATTAATTTCCAGACGTATATTTTCAATAACTTCCTTCCCTCCAATTTCAACTTTACGTGCAAGGGCAGGAGCATCAATGATTAATTTTGAACCATCTTTGGTAGAACGTAGATCGTATCTTCTGGTAACTACCAGCGTTTTCAACATCTTGTCATTTCCTCCTTCAAGGGAAACAAACATCTTAACTCGGATAAGATTACCATTAGAAGAAATAATTTCAACCGGCACGTCCATATTGATGTGAGCTTCAGTTATGCCATCGGCTGAAAAGGATTTTACAAGCGTTCTTTCTGTTTGTCCCATTGCAGAGACGAAAATTGAACTGACGAGTAAAAGAGTCAAAAAAGGAGACCTGGTTGTCATAAGCATTGGGTTTTTGAAGTAACTAATGATTCCCTTATTAGTTGAGTGATAGAAACCCGCTAAAAGTTGCTTTAAGTTAATAAAAAAAAGTAATTAAAGCAATACCTAATTACTTATAACAACTCTAATCTTACTCAATTGGTTCAGAAGTCCGTCTAATTTTTCTAAAGGAAGCATATTAGCCCCGTCTGATAGTGCTTTGGAAGGTTCTGGATGGGTTTCAATAAACAACCCGTCTACACCAACGGCTATTCCAGCCTTTGCAATTGTGCTTATCAGAGCTGGCTGACCACCCGTAACTCCAGAAGATTGATTTGGCCTTTGCAAACTATGGGTACAATCCAATACCACCGGTCCTCCAAAAGATTGCATAGTGGGAATTCCTCTGAAATCAACCACCAAATCCTGATAACCAAAAGTGGTTCCTCTTTCAGTCAGTACCACCTTTTCATTTCCTGCTTCTGTTACCTTTTCCCGTGCAAATTGCATAGCTTCAGCACTAAGGAATTGGCCTTTTTTAATATTTACAACCTTACCTGTATTGGCTGCCGCCTCTAAAAGGGTAGTTTGCCTGCAAAGGAAGGCAGGAATCTGTAAAATATCAACATATTCAGCAGCCATTGCAGCCTCCGATTCGGTATGAATGTCCGTAGTAACAGGAATTTGAAATTCCTTACTGACCTTTTGAAGAATTTTCAATGCTTTCTCATCGCCAATACCTGTGAAAGAATCCTTTTTGGACCTGTTTGCCTTTCTGTAAGAACCTTTGAAAATATAAGGTATTTTATACTTGTCAGAAAGTTTACAAACCTGTTCTGCGACATTCATACACAGTTCTTCGCTTTCAACAGCGCAGGGACCGGCGATGAGAAAAAATTGATTAGAATCTTTATGATTCAGAAGGGGGAGCCAATTGTTCATTTAATTTTTTTTACAAACGTACGGTAACGCCCGCCTGTAGCAAAGAAATACCATAACCCATTTCAGCAAAAAGGCCAAAATTTTGGTTCAGGTATCCGGTAAATCCAACAAAGGCACCGTAAATGAACTCATCGGTTGCTCTTGAAACAGGAATTGCATCCTCACCATATGTTATGGTGTTGACATTTACATCTTGCATATTGTAACCAAAGTTTACTCCACCATAAATATCAAATTTCTCAAAATTTCTGGCGTGAACTGCAGATCTTATCCCAAAAATGAAATTTTGGTTTTGGAACTGGTGTACAGATCCATCCTTATAAGTTATAGCCTGGCCTTCGCTGCTGCTATATCCTCCAAAAGCACCAACTGAAATTAGTCCGTTAAATTTATAAGAAAGACTAGCTTGAACCGGAAGAACATTTGTTGCACCTCCATCCATGAAATAGGTAGGAAGAACTCCTACACCGCCTTGAAAAATAATTTCTCCATTTCTTTCAGACTGGGAGAATCCTGTGGTAAGAGAAAATACAAACAAAAGCCCACTCAAAATAATACTTTGATTGTTCATTAGGAAAAGTTTTAAAAGTGTTAGTTAAGTGTAAATATGTGGGCAAATAACTGTGGTTTTGTTTGATCCTATAATGATCGTTAGGGAAAAAGTAACGGTACATTTACAGCAAATGTTGTGCTAAAACCGGTGCCGGGACGGGTGATTGATTTCACTGTCAATGGTGAGTTTTGACATTTTTCAAATAAGCTTTTCCAAAAATTGAAAATCCCCTGGAAAGACAAACTTTCTAGGGGATTCTAACACGATACAGAATATAATTTTTTTAATATTTTTTTATTTTCTTATCAATCGAATTTTATTTCGTCCCAGCTGCACCATGCCATCATTTTCCAATTGCTTCAAAAGCCTGGAAATTGCTTCACGGGAACCATTCAAATCTTTTGCTATTTCCTGGTGGGTTGTAACTATCGTATCGCTTTTTAAAGTTTTGGATTTATCATACAAATAATCAAGCAAGCGTTCATCCATTTTTTTGAAAGCGATACTTTCCAGGGTCATTATTAATTCATCAAACCTCTTTTGAAAAGTGGTCATGACAAAATTCTTCCAACTCTGATATTTTGAAATCCATGCATCCATGTTGTGAATTGGGATGGCAATGACTTCAGTATCCTCCTCCGCAATCGTCCTAAATTCACTTTTTTTATTCATCATACAACATGTGAAGGATGCTGCGCAGGTAGTTCCGGGCTCCAAATAGTATAAAAATACCTCTCTACCTTCATAATCTTCCCTGGATACTTTGATACTTCCTTTGGACACTAAAGGAACAAATTTGACATAATTTCCAATGTCCATTATGGTTTCTCCTGCCCTGAAATACATGATTTTACCGGTTTCTGCGATTTCTTCCTGTAATTTAGGCTCAGCTAAATTTGGAAATTCTTTTATAAGTAAATCCAGTATATATGACTTTTGTGCTGTTAAGGTGTTCATCCAACTTTTCTGATTAATGAAACTTGAAAACCAAAAATAAGAAATTATGTTTACCTCCTGAAAACGATTTTTAATTGTATTTTCCACAATAATTAGAAACTTTCGCATTTTTGCGCTTGTAAACATCCTAAACGAAAAATAAAAGAGACAATGGCAGAGATTATTAGAATGCCCCGTATGAGTGACACAATGGAAGAAGGAAACATTGTTGCCTGGTTGAAAAATGAAGGAGATGCAGTGGAGCCTGGTGAAACCATCGCTGAAGTGGAAACCGATAAAGCCACTATGGAGCTGGATAGCTATTTTGAAGGTGTTCTTTTGCATATAGCAGTAAAAGAAGGAACAGTTCCTATCAATGGAGTAATAGCAGTTATAGGGGAGAAAGGAGAAGATTGGAAAGCTGCCCTTGAAGAAGCAGATAATGAAGATGGAAGTGATAATAGCCAATCAGCTGAGGAAAACACCAAATCTGAAAATAAATCTGAGGAAAAGGCACCTACCCAAAGTAGCCCGTCTGCATCCTCCAACGGAGCTTCTCAAAATGGAAGTAACGCTTCTGATGAAGGGAGAATAAAGGCATCACCCTTAGCCAAAAGTATCGCAAAGGAATCAGGGGTTGACCTGGCTGCCATTTCAGGCTCAGGGGATCATGGTAGAATTATAAAAAAAGACGTTGAGGACTTTTTGACTCGTCAAACAGAACAAGAAAAAATTGCCCCTCCGGCCGCTCCTGCAACTAAAAAAGAAGAAGGTGCTTCCGTTGTACCTTTTGCATTCAATGCTGATGGTGGATATGAAGATGTGCCTGTTAGCCAGATGAGAAAAGCAATTGCCAGACGCCTGGGTGAATCAAAATTCTCTGCACCACATTTCTATCTTACGGTAGAAATCAACATGGGTAATGCAATTGATACCCGTAAAAAACTCAACGAGGTTTCTCCTGTAAAAATCTCTTTCAATGATTTGGTGATCAAAGCTTGTGCATCTGCCCTGAGAAAGCATCCTGCAATCAATTCATCCTGGATGGGAGATAAAATTCGTAGGAACCAAAGTGTGAATATTGGTGTAGCTGTGGCTGTCGACGAAGGACTATTGGTACCGGTGATTCGCCATACGGACATGAAATCACTCTCCCAAATCAATACCGAAGTTAAATCTATGGCTGAAAAAGCCAGAGCAAAACGATTGGCACCGGAAGAAATGCAGGGAAATACTTTCACTATTTCGAATCTTGGAATGTTTGGCATCGAAGAGTTTACGGCCATTATCAATCCGCCCGATGCTTGTATTCTTGCAGTAGGTGGAATTATTGAAAAGCCAATTGTAAAGGATGGCCAAATTGTTCCAGGTAATATGATGAAGGTAACCTTGTCTTGTGACCATAGAGTAGTTGATGGCGCTACAGGAGCTCAGTTCCTTCAAACACTGAAACAGACATTAGAAAACCCAATCAGTATTCTTGTCTGATTGTAAATGATAAAAATCATCTAAACGGACTGTCGAAGGTATCATCCACCTGGCAGTCCGTTTTTATTTTTGCTCCTTAAACTTTACAAAACAAGTCGCGTTTTAATCATCATGAAGAAAAAGACAGTTGTACTCGGAGCTACCACCAATCCAACACGTTACGCTTATACAGCCGTGAATTCTTTGGTAAGGGGCGGACATGAAACCGTTCCTATTGGAATCAAAAAAGGAGAAGTGGCCGGAATAGAAATCATTAATGACACACCCGATGTAGAAGGAGTGGATACCGTTACCCTTTATTTAGGTCCGGATAGGCAAAAGGAGTATTATCACTATATTCTTTCCCTAAAACCTAAAAGAATTATCTTCAATCCCGGAACTGAAAACCCGGAATTGGTAAAATTGGCTGAAGAACAGGGCATTGAAACCGTATTTGGCTGTACATTGGTGATGCTTTCCATTGGGAATTATTAAAAGAATAAAATCAATTGTTAATTTCGCTTTGGGCATCAAAGCAATTGCACTCCGGTCGTTCTTTTTAAATCTTTGCCTGGCTTCAAAATCCAAATATGAAATTTCTCCCTTCTTTACTTTTTCTGCTGTTTTTTATTGCATCTTGTACCTATACCATAAAAATCAGGGACGGTGAAACAGCCTTTGATCGCAAACAATATAAAGTTGCTACCGATTTTTATAAAAAGGAGTTTGAAAAAGCTGACAGAAGATCTGAAAAAGGAAAAATAGCTTACCAGATTGGACTTTCTTACAATAAAATTGGCCAGCCGGACAAAGCGCTTCAATGGTTTAAAACCTCCTACGATAATGGTTTTGGCGTGGATGCTTTGAAAGCTTATGCCTATACATTAAAAGAAAATGAAAGGTATCAGGAAGCCTTGGAGACATTTGAACAATTAGGCTTTGAAATTGGAAGTCCATACGAGTACCGAAAGGAAGTAACTGCCTGTAAAGTCGCCATGGACTGGAAAAAGAATATTTCCAAGAATATTGAAATCAACTCAACTGAAATCAATACAAATTCCAACGATTTTGGACCGGTTCTTTACAAGGAAAATCTACTGCTAATTAGCTCCGATAGAAATGCAGCTACCGGAGATGAACCTTATAACTGGACAGGAAATGGTTTTATGGATATTTTTGAAGCTGATCCCACCAGCGGTAGTGTTAATCCTGTTTTTCCTTTTTTAAATACGGATGAAAATGAAGCTTCTATATCTTTAAACAAAGATCAGACTGAAGTATTTTTCACCCGGTGCAGTGGTGATATTGACAATGTAAGCTATTGTAAAATTTTCACTTCAAGATTTCATGACAATGAATGGTCGCTTCCGGTAGAACTTGATTTTCAGTTAGCAGAAGTAAATTATATTCATCCATTTCTTGGACACCAGGATAATGTGCTTTATTTCGCCTGCAATGATCCACAAGGGTGGGGTGGTTATGACATCTATTTTTCTGAGCGTACACCCGGAGGTTGGGAAGCTCCTAAACTCATGAGTCGGAGTATCAATACAGAGGAAGATGAAGCATTTCCTGTGGTTGATAACGACACCATCTATTTTGCATCCAAAGGTCACACCGGAATGGGAGGTTTTGATATTTTTAAATCCTATAAAATCACTTCCAGTTCCTGGTCTCCACCTTACAATTTACTGCCACCCGTTAACTCAGGATTTGATGACTTTGGTTTTGTAATGGATAGAAGGAATGCTCTTCCCGAAAATATTATGGAAATAGGTTATTTTTCATCCAACCGTTTAGGGGGAAAAGGAGGGGATGATATCTATTTTTATAAAAAAAATGTACCGGTTGAACCACCAATTGTTGAAGAAGAGAAACCTTTGGAGTACCATTTCTATTTAGATGGGTATGTTGTTGAAAAGATATTTGAGAAAGCTGAAGACCCAAATAGCCGGGTTCTTGGTAGAAAACCATTGGACAATGCTAAGGTAATTGTAGAATTCAATGGACAAAAAAGGGAGTTTTCAACCTCAGAAAATGGACTCTTTAGTCTAGAGTTGGAAGAAAATACCGATTACAGATTTTTTGCATCGAAAGATGGATATTTAAATGAAGAAGGAAGATTTTCTACCAAAGGTATCGCCAAAGATCCCAATCGTCCTGAACAAAGATTTGAAATTGAATTGGAACTTGACAAAATATTCCTAAACAAAGAAATTACATTAGAGAATATTTATTATGATTTTGACAAATGGGATATCCGAGAGGATGCAAAGCCTACATTAAACGACCTTGTGCGTACTATGCAATTGAATCCTAGTATGGAAATTCAATTGGCTTCCCATACAGATTGTAGAGGCTCTGACCGTTATAATCTGGACTTATCTCAAAAGCGAGCACAATCTGCCGTGGACTATTTAATTCAAAATGGAATTCAGTCTGACAGGCTTGTCGCTCGAGGATTTGGTGAAACCTCACCTGCTGTTGGTTGTAATTGCTCCAGATGTACTGAAGAAGAACATCAGGCAAACAGGAGAACGACCTTCACCATTTTGGATGATAATCCCTCTGATTAAGAAATAAATCAAGTGTAAGTCAAGGCCGTTTTAAGCGCGCCTAAGTATGAATTCAGGTAGTTCTGCAAATCTCTTCTTTTGTATTGTAATACATATCTGGGGTGGGCTACGGGTAGAATTTTATCCACAAATTTTTCCTCTTTATTAAGCTTTTCGAAATATTTAAAGTTCTTTCCTTCCCCTATACAAATTGCAACCTTCTTATTGCCACATATTTGTAATTGCTGTTGAATGGACTTTATGATAAATGGTTTTACCATTTCCTGAAGTTCTTTGTCGTCATAATAATTATAATTTTTACCGTCTTTTAAAAAACCTAACGGGCAAACTGAATTGATATAAAACTTTGAATAAAACATTGCTGCTCCGCCAAATGCATTTATAAACTGATACACAAATTCAGAGCTAAGTTCCTTCTTCTTTTCAAAATCATTTTTTATCCCACATTCCAATTCAAGTCTTATAGGATCTGTAAAAGGGATTCCGGTAACCCCTGCGCCAAATCTACCCGGATTGATCCCAAACATGACAATCCTGGGATGGGTATCCTCATAAAATTTTTGATAAAAGGCTTCGATTGATGCTCTGGTCTCATTGTCATGATAAGGATAAATTACTTCTATTCCAGACGGTACCTCCAATGAATCCGGTAAGGAAAAGTGAAAATCCAGAATGGATGATGCCAAATTTTGCATTCCAGTTTTTGACAAAAATAAAAAGCACCGGTCAGAATTTCCGACCGGCGCTTTTTATTAAATTATTAGATGATGCTTAGAAGAATCGAGCACGGTTGTCTGTAATATCAGCTCCTTTCTTCAAAGATTGCATTAATCTTGCATTTACAGAACTTCTAACGCTTGCTGCAAATGATTTTTTCAACAAGTTCATAGAAGGGATTGCAGTAGCAGGAGTTTCTCCTATTACTTTCACAACAAATACTCCGCTTGAACCAGCGATTGGATTGGTAGCTGAACCAGGAGCTGTCTGATAAGCAGCTGCAATTACTTTTGGCTCATTACCCATGCCCGGAACATTGGCTGCTGAGAATGCAACACCCTTTGCAGTATCAACTTTTACGTTGTTAGAACTTGCGATTGAATTCAAATCAGAACCATTGATTTTACCCTTTAACATTTCTGCTTTTTTGGCATTGATTACGAATGGCTCAATTTCTTCTTTAACGTTCTGCCAGGTAGGAATACCCTTTGGTGAAATTGATTTCAAACCTGCAACAACATACTTAGAATCATAAAGCAATTCAGGTTCCTGGAAAGCATAGAACTCAGGAGACAAATCACCAACTTCAGGACTACCAAGGTTCTGCTCATCTCCAAAAGCCCAACGAACCATACTTCTTGAAGAATTTCCGGTTCCAAGATTTCCAACCATGAAATCATTACGTTTCAATGGGGCAGAAGTTTGAAGCGTCAAATTTGGATTGGCTGCTGTAGCTTTTTCCAGGTCTGCAATGGTTTTATTGTCTTTCAAGAAGTTGTAAACTTCATTCTGTACATTTTTTTGAGTCTCAGCACTTGGTTCGATAGGCGTCACCAAATATGCAAGCTTTGCTCTTGGGTTTACATCACCAAACCTTTTCTCAATTTTAATCAAATGCACTCCGTAAGATGTACGAACCTTGTAAAGAGGTCCAATCTGGCCTGTAATGAAAAGTAATTCATTGTATTCCGGAACAAAGGTGTTAGGTACAACACCTTCATACAATCCACCTTTATCAGATGATCCCGGATCCTGAGAATTAGAATAAGCCAGACTGTCAAAGCGCTCTGCACCAGATTCAATTAGGTTCCTCAAACTGTCAATCTTTCTATCAGCTGCTACGAATTCTTCAGGTGTTGAAGCAGCAATTAGGATATGACGAGTATCTGCAGAATCATACATCATGGCTTTGTCCAAAACCTTAACCAATCTGTAAGCTCCATTGTCCATATAAGGACCATATACATCACCTTTTGAAAGTTGCATTACTGTATCTGCAATGGCAACACTTACTTCAGACTTACCTAAATAACTTGGGTCAATACCTCCGTCATTTGCCAAGACAAATGTAGAGTCGTTTTTCGTTTCAGCGAATGCCTGTTTTTTACCGGCAACCATTTGATAAATTTCAGTAGAGTCTGATTTGGTTGGGATAACATCAAAAGTTACATAGGCCAACTTTCTTGTTTCCTGATCCTGGCGATACTTGTATTTGTTTTCTTCAAAATATTTTTTGAAATCATCGTCAGATAATACAACATCGGTATTTTCGATATCATCATAAGGGATACGAACATAAGCAAGGTCACGAGTTGTATTTTGGTCTGTATTCATCATTTCAGCCATCCAGGTAGGAGTGTAAACTCCTTTCGCAGCCATCGCTGCATATTTATCTTGCAATCGTTGTTTGATGACCTCATTTTCCTGGTGTCTCCAAAATTGTTTGAAACTTGGATCCATGGAGTTATCATCAATTTGGCGCTGAATTAAAGCCAATTGTTCTCTTTCAACTTGTCTTGTCTGTGGATTAGAGAAACGCTGAGTAATAACAGGGCTTAGGTTTTGACCGAATTGCAAGTCTCTCAACTCATCTCTACATACACCCAATCCTAATTCATCTGCAGCTTCGTCTACCAGATTTTCTTCTACATAATAATTCCAAATCTGATCTCTCAAAGCGTAACCATCAACGTTAGAGTTGCGGTACAAAAAGCCTCTCATCAGGTTTTCAGTCTGATTAAATTCTCTTTGCTCTAGTTTATTACCGTCAATCTTACCAATGAATGTTTGTTGGCTACCAAACAAACTTTGCTGACCGGACATCATGTCCTGTAAGATAAAACCGCCCAGACCTAATGCAACCAGTATAATTACCAGCCACATGTTTTTCCTAATTTTTGATAATAAAGCCATTCTGTTTTATTTGAATTAATGTTCTTTTGAATATGTACAAATAAGATTAACTGATTGTTACGGACAATTTTTTTGCCAGATTCAAATCAATTATAATTTATAAAAAATTATATTGGAAAAAAGCCGGGCAAAGGTAAGTGCTTTAGGGGTCAAAACCAAAATATTATTACTGTAAACCTTTAAGCTCCAGGCTCCTTTTCCTCCTTTTTTGATTCCATTTTTGCCAGGGCATCCAATTCTTCAAAAAATGCTTCACCATACTTTCTAATCAAGGCATCTTTTAAAAATTTATAAACCGGTACTTGTAATTTTTCACCAAGTGTACAAGCCGCTTTACAAATATCCCAACGGTCATAATTCAATGCCTCAAATGACACTACCTCATTTTTTCTGATCCTGATAGGGTAGAGGTGGCAGGATATAGGTTTTTTAAAATCAGTTTTCCCATCGAGCCAGGCCTGTTCTATGCCACATTTGGCTATCCCTTTTTCATCATAAATCATATAAGCACATGGACCATTGTCCACGAGCGTAGTTGCATACTGCTCTTCATCCTCTTCAAGTACATAGGCGCCCTGCTCCTCAATTGCCTTTTTCCCCTTTTCAGTTAAATAAGGCTTTAGAATATGTTGGATGGAATCCAAAACTTCCAGTTCCTCTTTTTCTAATGGAGCTCCATAGTCACCTTCCCAACAGCATGCTCCTTTGCATGCATGCAGATCACATACAAAGGTTTCTTTTACGACATCATCGCTAATTAGTTTGCCTTGAACAACAAACATTTGTTACTTTTTTAAATTTGAAGCGCAAAAGTAGAAGATTTTTTTACCAAAACCCTTTTAAAATAAAGTATTAACGACTTATTCAAGAACAACTTTTAGTTTGTCTCTTTTCGTTCTGGCAATAAGGTATTTTTCAATTTTCTGAATTTCTGATTTGGAAGGTCGTCGTTTAAAATTCAAATAGGCCATCAACATGGTATCTGCTTTTAAGGAATCAGCTTGCACCAAAACAGATTCATTCAGGGAAAATGATTCCAATTCTGGATTCATAGCTTTAATTTCTGCAGTTATATCACCTGACTTGTTTTCTATTCCTTTTAGTTGAATAATCTCCTTTTTTAAAAAGGCAATTTCTTCTTCCTTGGTTTTCAATTGCTCGGCATTTTTTTGATATAAATCCTCAATGATTCCGGATTTGATATTTTCATTTACAGCTTCTAAATCGATGCCCTCTCCATTATATCCCTGATTCACAATTAATTGAGTTCCTTCCAATCCATAATCGACAAGTTTCTTTTTCGCTTCAGCCAATCTTTCATCTTCAATTCTTTCTCCATACAAAGTAACTTCAATCGTATTTTCTTCACCATTCCATTCTGTATTTCTATCAATTATTTTACAGCCTGAGAAATCCATTTCCATATTTAAAAAATTGTTTACACGTTGTTCAAAAATTGATTTCTGAACAACTCTATAAGCGGTAATGGTGCTAGGAATGATGAAAATGATGACAAAAAAGAGAATGTATCGTTTTACTTTCCGCTCTCTTTCTTCTGTTTCAAACTGTTTTAACCTAAACCCGAGAAACCTGACAATTAAATAGGTAGCAAGGCTGATAAAAACACCATTTATAAAAAATAAATAGATGGCACCAAAAAAGTAATTCCACCTTCCGGTTGCGATGGCAAACCCCGCAGTACAAAGGGGTGGCATCAAGGCTGTTGCAATCGCAACACCAGGTATGGCATTGCTTTTTTCCTTCCTTGAACCGGCAACAATTCCAGCCAAACCACCAAAGAATGCAATCAATACATCCCAAAGAGTCGGGCTGGTTCTAGCCAGCAATTCAGATTGTACATCATTTAAAGGAGAAATGGTGAAATAAATTGCAGAGGTAGCAATAGATATGGCTACGGCTACTCCAAGATTTTTCAATGCCTTTAAAATCAGGTCAAAATCATTAATTCCGATACCAAGACCGACCCCCATGATTGGCCCCATCAAAGGAGAAATTAACATGGCTCCGATAATAACAGCTGTGGAGTTGACATTCAACCCAACAGAGGCAACCATGATGGCAAAAATCAAAATCCATAGATTGGTTCCCCTAAAAATCATGGAACGTTGGATCTCCGCAATGGTATCAGCCTCGTGGGCTTTGTCATCATTTAGATTAAACCTGTCTCGAAGAAACATTCTGGTAGCACGCCATAAAACTGCTGGAGTAGGGGCTTTCATATGAAAATGATTAATGAGAGGGGAAAATTAGCAAAAATTTGTCTTTGAAAAAGGACAGGGACCAAGAGGCAAAAAAAAAGCCGGATCCGATTACGGATCCGGCCAGGATTTATTTTAAAATTCAATCTTAATGAACTTGAATTTTTCTATATACTGCCTGGTTTCCAGAGCGAATTTGAAGGATATAAACTCCACTGCTTAAATTAAGGTGGTTAAATTCTTTATTCAAATTGCCGCTTCTGAAGCCAACTTTTTCATTATGAATTATTTGGCCCAGGTTATTCATCAGTTTAAAATCTACAAATTCACTTGCATTGCCATTCATCCTTACTACAAATTGTCCATTATTTGGATTCGGGAAGATATCCAATGACTCAAGGAAAGCAAGATTATCTGTACTGATGATGATAATAACGACTTCTTCTGTTTTGGTCTCTGTGCCACAAGAATTCGTAACACTAAGCGTAACAGTGTAGGTGCCGCTGGATGCATAAGTATGCTCAGGAGACTCTTCATTGCTGGTTTCTCCATCACCAAAATCCCAGGAATAAGTTACTGCACCGCTAGAAGTATTGCTAAATGTAACGGTAGCATCCATAATGCTGCTTGTAAAATCTGCTACTGGTGCAGCTTCTGCAATGATGAATGCTGTTTGCATTACCTGGTTGGTACCAAAGCTATTGGTAACTTCCAGACTAACACCATAAGTGCCAGGAGTATCATAGGTAACCGAAGGATTTTGATCCGTTGATGTAGCTGGATTTCCACCAGGGAAAGTCCATTTCCATACAGTAGGGTTGCCAGTTGAAGCATCCCGTAAAGTTTACGGTACCAGGAGCACAGAATCTTCTTACGTCCGTATCAAAGCCTGCAGCAGAAACAGAACCGTTGATAGAAATTACCTGGCTAAAGGTTTCAGTTCCACAAGCATTCTCCACAGTTAATGTAACTGTATAATCTCCATTTCCCGGGAACACGTGTACTCCGGGATCCTGCATGTTGGAAGTAGTTCCATCTCCGAAATCCCAGGTGTAGCTTGTTCCTCCTGTTGAATTATTATTAAAAGAAGCAGAAGCATCTGTAAGGTTGAAATCAAAAGATGCAGAAGGCGCAGAACCAACTGTGATGAAAGAACTTTGACTATAAGTGTTATCACCCACAGTGTTAGTAGCAGTCAGGCTAACATCATAAGTGCCTGGATTGTCATATACTACTACCGGATTTTCTTCTGTAGAGCTTGAAGGATTTCCACCAGGGAAAGACCATTGGTATGAGGTCGCATTAGCTGAAGACTGATTATTAAACTGAACCGTGAATGGTGCACAACCTGTCTGACTATTCACATCGAATAATGCCACTGGAGCAGCAGTTGCAATTGCAATATTTTGTGTGTAAGTCGTTGTACCGCAATCATTGGTCGCTGTAAGTGTCACAGTGTACACACCATCCATTCCATAGGTATGGCTTGGATTTGGATCAGTGCTTGTATTTCCATCCCCAAAGTCCCAAACATAAGAATCTGCATTTGCACTAAGGTTGGTAAAATCAACATTTGCCAAATCAACCATTGAAGTGAAATTCGTGGTTGGGATTGGATTAACTGTAATGTAATTGGTGAAGGTTACGGTATCGCTAAATTGAGCATTGCTGGCTATCAGTTCCACGGTATAAGTACCTGCAGCAGCATATTCAACTACAGGATTTTCATCCGTTGATGTAGTTGGATTTCCACCAGGGAAAGACCACTGGTAAGTAGCAGCATTTGCTGAGGACTGATTGTTGAAGGTAACCATAAATGGTTCACATCCAACAGTGCTACCTGCGCCAAATCCAGCTGTTGGTGGAGTAACAATCTCAACGTTTTGGGTACTGGTATTGGTACCACAGCCATTTTCAGTAGTCAAAGTAACTGTATAGGTACCATCCATAGCATAAGTATGGCTAGGATTTTCATCAGTACTAGTTTGACCGTCTCCAAAGTCCCAACTGTATGAATCTGCACCTGTTGAAGAATTTGAGAAATCAACAGAAGACATATTTATAGTTGTTCCAAAATCAGCAGTTGGAGTTGTAGAAACATTGATATATTCCGTAAAACTAACTGTATCTGATCCGGCTGTATTTGTAACGATAAGTGTTACATCATAACTACCAGGAGAATTGTACTCAACTACCGGATTTTCATCGGTGGAGGTCATTGGATTACCACCTTCGAAAGTCCAGTTAAATGAAACTGCATTTGAAGAGCTGCTATTTGCATAACTTACTGTGTAAGGCGCACATCCTGAAGTTCCATTTGGCATGAAACCGGCAGATGGTGGAGTAACGATAGTGATGGTTTCCGTAGTTACGTTTGTTCCACAAGCATTGGTAGTTGTCAACGTAACAGTGTAAGTGCCATCTTGTGCATAAGTATGAACAGGATTTACTTCAGTACTAGAGTTGCCATCTCCAAAATCCCAACTATAGTCAATTGCACCATTTGAAGCATTGGTAAAGCTCACCTGAGCAAGATTTACATTGGATGTGAATTGTGCAACCGGTTCAGTTCCAACTGTTATCAATCCGGTTTTTGTTTGAATATCATTACCTGCAGAATTGCTTACTGTAAGTACAACATCATACGTTCCGGCATTATTAAATACTACGGTAGGGTTCTGATCATTTGAAGTTGCCGGATTTCCACCGGTGAAAGACCAAGACCAACTGGTTACATTCGAAGATGACAAATCAGTGAAGTCCACTGAAAAAGGTGCACATCCATCATTATTGGAAACAGAAAACTCCGCTGTTGGAAGGGTTACTATCACTACAGATTCTGTAGTTGTAGTGGTTCCACAAAGATTGCTCGTTTCAAGGGTAACGGTATACGTTCCATCTGTTGCATAAGTGTGGGTAGGGTCAGATAAAGTACTGGTATTGCCATCACCAAAATCCCATGCGAAACTGGTTCCGCCTACAGAATTATTGCTGAAGCTTACCTCAGTAAAATTAGCAATGCTAGAGGTAAAGGCACTGGTCGGAACATCCGACACCATTATATAGTCATCTAAAGTAATCGTGTCACGCCCATTTGCATTCGCTACTATGAGGCTTACGCTATATAAGCCTGTTGCATCATAAGTAACTGTAGGATTCTCGTCAGAAGAAGTAGCGGGCAAACCACCGGGGAAAGACCAATAGAATGTATCGGCATTTACAGAGGAAAGATTGGTGAAATTGGCATCAAAGGACACACATCCTGACGTTACATCTGCTTCGAAACTTGCGACCGGAATGGTGGAAATATTGATCCTTTTGATAAGGGTATCAGTTCCACAATCGTTAAAGGTTACTTGCATTACATTATAATCTCCATCCTGGCCATAAATATGAACCGGATTTTCGATTATAGTGTCTGAGGTAGTACCATCACCAAAATCCCAGAACAAACTATCCCAACCTACGGCTCCACTAAAGAAGAATGCCGTATCAATATTGGTAGTATCTGTAAAGAACGCATCAACTGTTTCACCAACAGTAACAGCATCTGTAAACACAAAAGTATCCCTGTATTGACTATTGTAGGCAATTAAGGTTACATCATATGTTCCTGCAGTTTGGTATTCGATTTCAGGATTTATGCTGAATGACACGTTCGGCGTTCCTCCGGGAAACTTCCATTCAAATCCACTTACGTTTCTGGTAGATAAATTCTCAAACTGAACCGTTAATGGAACACATCCCGCACTATTATCCATTCTGAATCCAGCTGTAGGAGGAGTTACAATGGTAACTACGGATGTAATTTCATCCGTACCACATGAATTTGAAACTTCAAGGGTGACAAAATAAACACCATCATTTACATAAACATGCTGGGGATCTCTTTGTGTACTTGTGGTTCCATCACCAAAATCCCAAAAATAATTATTGGCATACAAACTTTGATTCAAGAACTGAACTACATTCAGGTTGACGTTGGAAGTAAAAACTGCAATAGGGTCGTTTTCAACTGCTACAAAAGCAGGCAAAGTAAGGGTATTGGAACCCGCAGAATTTGTTACTGTTAATGTTACGCTGTAAAAACCAGGTGTAGAATACGATACTACCGGATTCGGATTGGTTGAGGTAGCAGGTGTACCACCTGGAAAACTCCAACTATAGGATGAAGGGTTGTTTGCACTTTGATCAACAAACTGAACTGATTCACCCGGACAAATTGGGTTGATATGGGTCGATGAAAAGTTAGCAACAGGTGGTAATACCGGAGGTCCGCAACTAGTGAAACATCCCCCTTGATTGATTCTGTTTTGTACCAGCCCGTTGATTGCATTTTGAGATTGACCTGACCATGTATTTGATCCATTTACAGCAGGAGCCATAATAAATGGTGCACCCGAAGCATCGTGTCCGGAACCAAAGTTGTGACCCAACTCATGTGCTTGCAAAACCCTCAAAGAGTTTGCATTTGATGTAAAGTCCTGACAAACATGGTATCGGCTATTGTTGCAAATTGCACTCAACCAAGCGATTCCAACGGTTGATCCTGCTAAGTTTCTGTTGGTCCATAATCCGGCAACAGCGTAGTTAGTGGTACCAAAACCTCCGCCATTTCCCCAACCTGTAAAGGAACCCAAAAGTGTTCCGGCATCGGTTGAAGTGGTCCATGGATCACAGGTAGAACAACTTGAAACCCAGGCAGAACCTGCAACCAAAATCAGTTGGTGGTTAAATTCATCATCATAATTGGAAGCTACGTTATTTAATACTCCAATTACTTTTCCGGTAGCACCTGCAGCGCCAAAGTACTTTTGATTCATTGACCAGTCAGCTGCAAGGCGGACATTTACGATATAACAGCCCATGGAGCGTTGAGCCTCCTGCATTACTTCGTCATCAATCCAATCTTCTGCAAGGTCATGAGATTCGATTGCTCCACAAGTTTTACCTTCTACCTTTTTTACATCCTTTTCGTCGTACACTACAAACAAATCCTGGGGTGCATCCTGGATGAAGTACCACAGCGGTTCGATGTAATAGGTGGATTGGTTATTTTCATAAAAACCATAGATAATTTGGTCATCTACAGTCAATCTTACATTTTTTCCTTCAGGAGAATACCCTTTATAAGTTTATAATTTCCCCCTTTTGGAACGCTGATAGTTCCATTTTCGGTTCTTATCTTTGTTTCAAAATCCTCACTACGAATTTCATTCGGAGTCGCCTACCGTCCACTCGTACTGGTTTCCAAGCTCAAATTCAAATTGAATATTTTCACCAGACTTTCTGATGAAGGATTTGAATGAGGTCTGGTCAATTTGATACACATTGAAATGATTGAACTGTTCATTCAATTCCTGTGCATTAGCATAGTCATAAACCGCTTTTCCCGGAATTGACTTTAATTGCCCAAAGGAAAAATTCGCAATAAAAATCGCGAAAGTTAGACTGAGAAAATACCTGATGGGTAAACGTCTCATATACATTGAACTGTTTTAAATGGATAAATTAAATATCAAATACCAGTACCCAAAGGGGACACTGGTTAAATCTTTTTTCAATAAAGGGTAAATTGGGTTTTGAGGCTGGGAATTGAGCGCCACAAATTTCGTTTTTTATTCCTATACCACAAAAATATTTTGGTAAAGTTCGTGACATGGTAATTGGCTTCTGAGCAAAAAGGATTCACACGACTATAATTTCAAATAACTGAAAAGATACAGATCGAAAAAATTATTTATATGAAATTCGAAAAAATTGTAACAATTCTGACACTGTTCTCCCTTCTCAACTCTTGTATTACATACGAAGGTGAGCCAAATCCTGGATCAGTAGAAGAGAAAAAATGGGAAAAAGTTCCAATTTCTTTTGAAAGACTTATCCTGGAAACGAGAGCAACTCCTTTTTATCTTATGGCTATTACTGACAATCAATTTTTTCGAATAGGTACTGAAAATGAGATTTTAGAAAAAAGAATTCTCGACGTCGAAAATGGAGTGTACGGGAAACCCTGTCTTGCCGATAATCTTTTTGTTCGGTTGACCAAAGATGATGATGGCAGATTTCAGTTGGAATTTCATTTGGTGAAAAATAGTGCAGAGGTTTTGCAAAAATCTATCGAAGAACTTGCCGGTGAACAAAATGAAGTAGTTCAACCGGACTATTTTGCGAGAAATATTGGTGCTTTTAACCAGGACGGAAGCAGATTTATCTTACCCACCGTTACCTTTCCAAATTTCCATTACACTTTCTTCATTTTTGATGTCAGACTGGACGCCACAACTTTTCATTTTGAAAAAGTAGAAACTGTAAACAGAGTGGACATCCCGGAACTCTCTTCTGAATTTAATAATATTGGAACAATCAGGTCCTTAGGTTCAGATTTTTACATTGCTGCCAAGGATGGAGGTTTTAAAATTGATAAAGATGGGGAATACACAATGATATCCTCTCATTGGATGAAAGACTATTTTTCAAAGGGTTCCAATTATTACGGTGTCGCTTTTGAAGATAACCTTTTTATGGAAAGTAAAAACCAGGGAAGAGATTGGGCTACAGCTCAGGAACCTAGTGAAGTAAAAGAGGTAAGTAAAGCAGGGGGATTAATATTGAGCCAATTTCTACCCGGTCATCAGTTTTCGTTGGCAAATGATTCTCTGACTACAATAAAGAAGGTTAAATTGAATGAAGAGTTTCCAAACGACAATAATTCCTATCAATCCATCAATTATTTTTCAAACAACTTTTATTTATCTGTTGGAAAAGACCTTTATTTGTCACAAAATATAGTGACAGTTCAATAAAATCAGGTCTTAAATCAGAGGCATGTTGAAACATTGGTGGAAAATATTAGGCGTACTATTATTATTGTTTGCTTTTATCGTTGGATTACTGACTCCCCTTAGACCGGGAATCAATGCAATCTCCCCTTCAAGTGCTGAATTTGGTACTGACTTAGAACTTCTTCTTTCGGGATACAATCTGGAATTAAATCCTGCCAATACACCGAACTTGATTTTATGGATCGACGGGGATCATATTATTAATGCAAAGGAAGTTGCTATCTCAGGTGACAGCCAAATCAAAGCCAGCTTTTCAATACCTAATGAAATTCCCGAAGAGGGCCTTAAGGAATTAAAAGTTTCACTTAGTGACAATATTAACGGCTTTGTAACTGCTTTGCCCAGACTTAGAATGAGTGGGGGTGAAGCCAGTTCCGAACTTGCGACTCAGAAATGGTCCGGTACAGTAGAAATCCTTGAGCAAAAGTCGGGGTTTAATTTTCCTTTCCTGCCGAATGTTTACGAAAGTGTGAGGAACACATTTTACCATGTCGCCTTATGGTTTGCTATGTTTACGCTATTTACCCTGGGTGTTATTTCAAGTATAAGATATCTTATAAACAAGAACCCCGAACATGAATACAAAGCTGTTAGTTTTACTTCAGTTGGGATGTTGTTTGGCATACTTGGACTAATAACCGGAGCAATATGGGCACAATATACCTGGAACAAAGCCTGGAGTTGGGATATTAAACAAACCATGACAGCAATTGTACTATTAATATATGGTGCATTTTTCGTTTTAAGAATTTCATTTGAAGATGCGGATCAAAAAGCACGTATCAGTGCAGTTTATAACATTTTTGCATTTTCGACCATTATACCATTATTATATGTCATTCCCAGACTTACAGAGAGTTTACATCCGGGAGGGCAGGGAAATCCGGCTTTTGGCAGAGGGGATTTAGACAATAACATTCGAATGGTTTTTTATCCTGCAATCATTGGGTGGATCCTTTTGGGCTTGTGGTTATCTAATCTAAACTTTAGACTAATTAAAATTAAGGAGCGTATTCTTGAAAATGAAGATTAAAAATTTGGAATACCTGAAAAAATATCGACTTTCGCTCCGTCAAAAAATAGGTGAATAAATGAAATCAATTTTCCGTCATTTGATATTCTTTTTTGCCCTTCTGGGTTCGTCAAATCTGTTGGCTCAAAGTCCTGAGCAGGATTTTATGAGAAGTATGGGGAAAATGTATGTAGTGGTGGCGGTTATCGTTGCAATTTTTATTGGCATCATTGTATTCATTACGCTTTTGGACAAGAGACTAACCAAATTAGAAAATCAAATAAAAAAGAATGGAAAAGCATGACAAGTTTTATGGGAGTGTCTTAAGCTTCTTCGAGAATGCTGCTACCCATACCAATCTTCATCGAGGGATTTTAGACCAGATCCGGGCTTGTAATTCCGTTTACCGTATGCGCTTCCCTATTAAAGTAGGAAAAGAGGTGAAGGTAATTGAGGCTTATCGCGTACAACATAGTCACCACAGACTACCAACCAAAGGTGGTATCCGTTACAGCAACCATGTGAATCAGGAAGAGGTAATGGCATTGGCAACTTTGATGTCATTCAAATGTGCGATAGTTGATGTTCCTTTTGGAGGAGCAAAAGGTGGAGTAAAAGTAAACCCATGGGAATACTCTGAATACGAGTTGGAGAAAATTACCAGAAGGTATACCACCGAATTGGTAAAAAGAAATATGATAGGTCCTTCTATCGATGTACCTGCACCAGATTACGGAACAGGTTCCCGAGAAATGGCCTGGATTTATGACACTTACCGCGCTTTCAACGAAAAAGAAATTGATGCTGCTGGTTGTGTTACCGGTAAACCGGTAAATCAGGGAGGTATCAGAGGAAGAACTGAAGCAACAGGTAGAGGAGTATTCTACGGTATTAGAGAAGCTTGTAACAACAAAACCGACATGAAGAAACTGGGATTAGATCTCGGTATCGCCGGTAAAACTATGGTTGTACAAGGTTTAGGTAATGTTGGTTCTTACACTGCTACCATTTGCCAGGAAGAGGGAGATGCTAAAATTATTGGTGTATCTGAAGTAGAGGGTGCTATTTATGACCCAAAAGGAATTGATATCAATGCTCTTTTGAAATTCAGAAAAGAAACCGGTTCAATCTTAGGATATCCAGGTGCAGAAAGTTATGACAAGGATAGTAGAAGAAGCGTTCTTGAATTTGAATGCGACATCCTTGTTCCGGCCGCATTGGAAAACCAGATTACGATTAACAATGCCGATAAAATCAAGGCCAAGATTATTGGTGAAGCTGCCAATGGTCCAATTACTTCTGAAGCTGAAGAGATTTTGTTGAAAAAAGGCAAACTAATCATCCCGGATGTATTCTTGAATGCTGGTGGTGTGACGGTTTCTTATTTCGAATGGTTGAAAAACCTTTCCCATATCCGATTCGGTCGTATGGATAAGCGATTCAATCAAAATACTTATGATAATTTCGTTAACCTGGTTGAGAAAATGACCGGTAAGAAAGTGTCTAATCTTGAACGTGAATTCCTGACAAAAGGTGGAGATGAAATTGACATCGTTCGTTCAGGATTGGAAGAGACCATGGTTACTTCCTACAATTTTACAAGAGAGATTATGAGCAAAAAGAAAAAGGTTACTGACCTTAGAACTGCTGCTTTTGTAAATGCCATTGAAAAAATAGGAAGCGATTATATGGCTATGGGTATTTTCCCATAACGGATTGCAATCAGCCATACAGGGACTGGCTTAAGGATAGGGTAGTGGGTGATACAATTGTTAATTTTCAAAGAAAATTGATTATTGCCATTCAAACAGATACCAAAAAAAACTATCTTTGCGCCAGTCCCTTTCTTATTTCCAAATAAATGCCAAATAAATTTGGATAAAATGCGACTTTGGAAAATTTATAAAAAGTATTCTATACAATAGTTTGCATTTTATTTTTCCTCTATCTATCTTTCGCACTTCAATTTTTTTGAAAATATTTTTTTCTTAAACAAAACGACTATGTCTAATATCAGCGAGATAGTATCAGAAAAATTGGACAAAACCGACTTAAAGATCCTTCAGATTCTTCAGGATAATAGCAAAATCACTAATCTTGATCTTTCTAAGAAAATCGGTCTTTCTCCAGCTCCTACCCTTGAACGTGTAAAAAAATTAGAGCAATCTGGTATTATTGAATCCTATCATGCGCAGGTGAACGCTCAAAGTATCGGACTTAATGTTAAGACCTTTGTTTTGGTTTCGCTAGCCTGGCAGAAAGAAAATGCCCTGAATCACTTCCTGGATAAGATTCAGGCAATCGAGGAGATAACAGAGTGTTACATCATTACCGGTGAAGCAGACTTTTTAATGAAAATCGTTTGTAAGGATATTCCTACATACGAAAAGTTGCTTTTCAAAACACTTTCCCAAATTGAAGAAATTGAAAGGTTGAAAACCCTTATGACGCTTTCAACTGTAAAGCAATCTAAGGTTCTTCCATTCAGATACGAATAACAAATTTGGAAATAATCTATCAAGAAGCCGCCTGGTGAAAACCATGGCGGCTTCGTTATGTTTACCCATTAACCTTATGTCAAAAGATTCCCTCCTTTGGAAAATATCGCATCCTGACCGAATTCAGGAATCGTATCTTTTCGGCACCATGCATATCATGTATGGTTCTAACAGGGAACGGTTTGCTGAAATTATTCCATACCTATCAAAATGTGAAATACTTTTACTGGAAACAGAAATGGGCGATACTGGTGGGATGTCCATGAGTGATTTGATCTTTGAAAACGGACTTACCCTGGAGGAATTTCTAACCCGGCCCCAATATAAGCGAATCAAAAAGTTCCTGGCAAAATCATTTCATTTGGACCTTGACCAATTGAAACATTTAAAACCTATGGCCATCCACCAAATGATCCAACAAATGGAATTTGCCGGCAATAAGGTCTTTTATCCTGAGAAATTCCTGGAAGAAAATGCTTCTCGCCTTTCAATTCCACTAAAAGGGTTGGAAACCTCAGATTTTCAATTTGAACTTTTGAAAGATACTTCCATTGCTATTCAAATAAAATCATTGCGTGGCATGATGAAAAATCCGTCAGAACAGAAAAAGCATTTTAGGAAAATGATCCAGACTTATCAGGATCAAAAACTTGCCAGGCTGCATCAAATGCTAAAGAGGCAGAGTGGCGGTATTCGTAAAACTTATTTATATGAAAGGAACTTTAAGATGGGTGAAAATTTATCCCATTTTCTAAAAGAAGGTCCTGTTTTTTGTGCAATTGGAGCTGGCCATCTATGGGGAGGAAAAGGTATTTTAAGAATATTAAAAAAGAAAGGTTTCAGGCTTAGCCCAATCTCTATTTGGAAAGAATCCTGAAAAGTTCCTGTGACTGTTAAATTAAATTGAAAAGATTAATTAAAATCGCATCAGGTTTATTGTAAAAAAAGAAAACCCGTTATTTCATCATGATAAAATTCAGGTCAGGTTTCTTTTTCCTCCTTTTGGGCTTGTTTGTAGCTTCAAGCTGCAATGTTACCCGATATTTAAAGGAAGATGAAGAACTTCTGGTCAAGAATGAAATCAAATTTCCGAAAGGTGAAAAACTTGAAGAAGAGAAAGAATTAAGATACGAACTTACCACCTTATATAGACAAAGGCCCAACGACAAGTGGATGTTTTTCTTCAGGGTTCCGGCTTGGACTTATATCAAGTTAGAAAAAACAGTTCAGGATACAGCATTTGAAAATTCAGTTGAAAGATCTTTAAGGCAACTTTTTGAGAAACGATTGGCAGAAAAACCTTCCATTTTTAATGAAGAACTGGCAAAGAATACTGCTGACAATATGCTCAACTTTCTTAGAAACAGAGGATATTTCGATGCGAAAGTGGAGTATTTCAAAGAAAACTCATTTGCAATCAATGTAAAAGACGGGATGTATTTTGACCCCGTTCAGGATCAGGATTTGATTGATGTTCCGGAAAAAAAAGTTGCAGTAACCTATTATGTCCAGCCAAACGCCCGATATTATATTGATACCATTGCCTTCCTTAGCACTGATTCTGCCGTAAATTCCATTTTACAGGAAATTGCCCCTGAAACCCACCTTACTCCCGGTGAGCCTTTAGATGGAAGGTTATATGACCAGGAAGTCGTCAGAATCACCAGCTATTTAAGAAATCATGGATATGCGCTTTTTACTCCTAATTATGTTGCTCCTTTGGATGCAGATACTACCGGGCATAAAGCAAAAGTAATTGTAGAGGTCCTTCCGCCAGGTTCGGGAAAAAATCATAAGGTATTCAAATTTGGAGAGATCAGTGTAGCTCCGGACTATAATCCAATCCTGGAAGAAAGTGATTTGACAGATTCGATAGTAAATCGGATAGTATTTGTAAAAGAAAAGGGTAAAAAGTTTTGGATCAAACCAAATGCCCTAAATAATAGTATTGACATGGAGCCTGGCCAGCTTTACAGCCAGGAAAAAGTAGATTTAACCAATCGGCAACTCACAAAGTTAGGGGTATTCAGATTTGTAAATCTTCGCCAACAAGAAGATCAAAATCAAAATCTGGATCAAATTGACTTTGACATCAATCTATCTCCCCGCAAGAAATACGAGTTTGGATGGGACCTTGGACTAAATTCAACAGAGAGAAACCTTGCAAACAGCCGCCTGAACCTGTTTGGAGTCAATGGGGGGCTTTCTTTGTTAAACCGAAACCTTTTCAGAGGCGCCGAATCCCTGGCAGCAAATGGTTCCATAGGATTGGAACTCAACTTTGATCCGGTAGGAGGAGTTAGCTCCTTGATCAATACTTTTGATGGCAGGTTCCAGGTTGATTTATACGTTCCACGATTTGTAGACTATTTAAATTTTTACCGGGGGCTCAGCAAGCTGAAGATTATAAAAAAATCATTCGTAGAAGATTTGGAAAAAGCTTCCCCTACAAGATTTTCCTTAGGATATAATTATCTGGCTCTGGCGAATTTCTATTCTTATCATTTATTAAATGCAGGTTTTGGATTTGATCTTCAAAAGCCAAAACACAGATATATCATCAATAATTTTGCGGTCGATTTACTGCTGCCAAGCACCGATAGCATTTTCAATGTATTATTAGAGTCGAATCAGTTTCTGAAAAATAGTTTTGGCACCCAGATGTTTACCGGATTCTTTTTCAGGGATTTTAATTATATCTACAGTAGTAAGGTCAATAGATTTGGGGAGAGTTATTATTTCCAATTCAGAACTGAATTGTCAGGATTGGAAATATTTGCGGTTAATAAAGCCTACAATGCAATTGCCGGAGCTGAAAATGCTTTCGAAATTATTAATGGGGTAGAATATGCCCAATATGCTAAAGCTGAAATTGATGCACGACATTATAGAAGTTTCAACCCAAAAACCGGAATCGCCTTTAGATTAAATGTTGGACTTGGGCGACCTTTTGGTTTTTCTACAGATGTTCCCTATGTAAAACAGTTTTTTGTTGGTGGTCCTCAATCCATCCGGGCCTGGGGTGCAAGAGGATTGGGCCCCGGTTCTTATTTTGATGAAAATCAGCAAGAATTAAACCGCTTATCATATTACCAAACCGGAGATTTTAAGTTTGAAGTAAATGCAGAGTATCGTTTTTACCTGTTTAAATTTTTGAGTTTGAAAGGTGAAGGCGCTTTATTTGTAGATGCCGGAAATGTATGGACGATAAAAGAAGATGTCGAAAGGCCTGGATCTCAATTGCAATGGAAACCCAAAATAGCCCCAGATGGCACAAAAATCGGGGATAACTTTTTTAATGAATTTGCTGTAGGCACTGGTTTCGGTCTTCGATTTGATTTTGATTACTTCCTGTTAAGACTTGACCTGGGTTACCCCATAAAAAATCCATACAAAAGAACCATTGGTACCGAACCAAACGCCAAGGAAACCTATTGGGCCTTCTCCAATTTACGAGACCTCAATAGCAAGTCCATAAATTATAACCTTGGAGTTAATTATCCTTTTTAAAACCGAAAACCTTTAATTTTTCGCCAGTACAATTGGCTCCCATGCCGCCAAAGGAATTTTTGAACCGGCAGTCAAATTCATAGTACCATTTCCCAGGATATTAGAATAATTGCCGGCTATATTTTCATTATCCAAGGTTATTTCAACTGGTTCATCTGAAAGGTTTATTGCTACAACCACGCGATCTTCACCTTTTTCTCGGTAGAATGCATAGACTTGTTCATCCTTACCTGTATTCAGTTTTACCGGCTCGCCTCCAAATTCACCATTCCATAGAGCCTGATTGTTGTGTTTTAATTGAATAAGGGTTTTGTAAAAATCTGTTTTTTCATAGGTTCCCCAATCGACAGGATCCTTTTCAAAAAACTCCATTCTTTTATTGTATGCTGATTCCTGACCGGTATAAATCAAGGGCATGCCATCAAATGTGAAGCTTAGCACCGCAAATGCATCCACACCATCTCCCATTCTTTCAAACTCGGTACCATTCCAGGCATTTTCATCGTGATTGGTGATGAATTGCATATGATACCCCCTGTTGTATTTGGCTCTGTCTTCTTCCAGCCATTTATCAATAGCAGTGGCAGGTTTTTCTCCCTTGGCTATTTCATTCATTAAATGGTGAAAGGTCCAGGCATAATCCATCGCAAATGTTCCGGAATTTCTATGGTAAGGAACTTCACCTTCAGCGAGCATAAACGGATTATGGTTTGCTCTAAGTGCAATTTGCACTTCATCCCAAAAGTCATTTGGTACGTTGTGGGCAACATCAACTCTGAATCCATCAATATTTTTATTGTCAAGCCAGAATAACATACTGGATATCATTTGCTGACGCATTTCTTTATTATCATAATTTAAATCTGCTACATCCGTCCAGCCCCAGGATTTACCGGTTTCAGGATCAATTGGGTCTATTACATTGCCTGCTGAATCCTGGGTAAAATAGTCTTTGTGATTTTCCAACCAAACATGGTCCCATCCGGTGTGATTGGGCACCCAGTCCAATATGATTTTCATACCTGCTTCATGGATTTTCGCAACCATATTTTCAAAGTCTTCCATGGTTCCAAATTCAGGATTTACTGCTTCATAATCGGAGACAGCATAATAACTTCCAAGCGTCCCTTTTTTGTTTTTCTCGCTGATTGGATATACCGGCATAAACCAGAGAATATCGATACCCAAGTCTTTGAGCCTGTCTATATCTTTGGAAAAAGCATTGAAGGTTCCTTCTTCAGAAAACTGGCGGACATTCACTTCATAGATTACGGCATTTTTGGCCCAATCGGGTTGAAGGGTAGGCAGGATTTCTTTTTGTTCCTGACTTGTATTTTCAGCTTGAGTATTTTTCTTTTTACAAGAAGTCCAAACGAATGCAGAAATTAAAATCAAGGCTAGCAGTACACCAAATGTGATTTTCATTGAAACCTATTTAATTTAATAAATGGAAATCCGAAGATTTTACTTCGGAGGGTACAATAGAATTTGGAATTTTGGCAGGCTTCCCAAAATTCTATTTTTATTTCAATTATAAAAACTTATCCTTCAAAATGTTTTTGGATGAAAACTGGTAAAGCCTTAAACAAAAGTTATTTTTACCGCTTCTTAGGAATGGCTCTACAGCAAAAAAACATGATCAAAGCAAATAACATCCATAAATCTTACGGTTCTCTCCATGTTTTGAAAGGAGTGAATCTTGATATAAAGAAAGGAGAAATCGTTTCGATTATTGGAAAGTCTGGTGCCGGTAAAAGCACCTTGCTTCACATTGCCGGAACTCTAGACAATCCGGACAAAGGCGAACTGATAATCAATGATACCGATGTAACTTCCTTACGTGGCAAAGCATTGGCAAAATTCAGGAATAAACATATTGGATTTGTGTTCCAGTTTCATCACTTGTTGCCTGAATTTACCGCTTTAGAAAATGTTTGTATTCCGGCTTTTATTGACGGGAAGTCCGGAACGGAGGTCCAAAACAGAGCAAAAGAATTATTGGATTATTTGGGCTTGTCTGAAAGGATGGAACATAAGCCTACCCAATTATCCGGAGGAGAACAACAACGCGTTGCTATCGCCAGGTCATTAATGAATAATCCGGGCGTTGTGTTTGCTGATGAACCGAGTGGAAATCTTGATTCTGCAACATCCAAAGAGATGCATCATTTGCTTTTAAAGTTGAGAGATGACTTTGGGCAAACCTTTGTAATTGTTACCCACAATCAGGAGTTGGCAGAATTGAGCGACAGGATTCTTGAAATGCAAGATGGTAATTTTAAATAGCGCAGGCTTTTTATTCTAAAAATTGAGTTAATTGTAAAAATCTGTTTTCTTTGCACCATCTGAGGTACAAACCATTTTTTTCAAATAAGTTATTTTTCGTTTTAAACGGATTTAGCTAAAAGGTTTTTGAAATATTTATGCTGAGCAGGAGAAACATTCGCATTAAAGTAATGCAGGTTTTATATGCACTGAACAGGAATCCGGAGCTTAGTCTCCTGGAAGGAGAAAAGAGGTATCAGGCATCCATCCAAAAGTCCTTTGATTTATTTTTGTACAATTTAGTATTCCTTCAAAAGGTGGCAGCTTATTCTTTAAAAGAATACGAAAAGCGCCAGGAGAAGCTTTTGCCTACCGAAGAAGATAAAAAATTTCGTCCCATCCTTTGGGACAATCCACTCATAGAGTCTATTCGACTGAATCCCGATTTTGAAAAGCGTTGTAAAAGAGCAGGACTATATGGTAAAATAGATAGTGACAATGTTCGGATATACTACAACGAGTTTTCAAAAACGGATACCTACCAAAACTACCTGAAGCTGGAAAATCCTTCAAACGAAGACCATAAAGCAGTTTTACTTGAACTCTATCGGACTTGTGCAAAGGATGAAAGCTTTGAAGAAATCATGGAAGAACATTTTGCCAGCTGGCAGGATGACGAGTCGCTGGTAGTCGGATCGGTCAAAAAGCTCATTAAATCATTACCTGTTGAAGGTCGATTTTTTGATGCATATGAACCAGAAGAAGAAGCGACTCAGGATTTCGGACTGGAGTTACTTCGCCTCACTTATCGAAATGAAGATGAACTCCTGGAAGACATCAAACCAACCCTGCAAAACTGGGATGTAGACCGGGTAGCCATCCTTGATCTAATCATGATCAAAATGGCGGTCTGTGAGTTAACCATGTTTCCATCCATTCCTACCAAGGTAACCCTCAATGAATTTGTTGAAATTGCCAAATCCTACAGCACCGATAAAAGCAAGGATTTCATCAATGGAATCCTGGACAGGTTGATGAAACAACTGTCGAAAGACGGGAAGATCAATAAAGAGGGGAGAGGGCTGATAGAGTAGATTTTTGATTTTTGATTTTTGATTTTAGGTTTTGATTTCTTCTTTCTTCTTTTGCTTTAGTGGATTAAGGAGAAGCTATATGTGAGAACGTTTTTAGAATTATGAACAAATGAGATTATTTAAAAGACAGAATTCAATCTCTTACTTTGTTGCTCTTTTAGTAATTTTTCAACTTTTCTACTCTTGCCAAGATGAACAATCAAAAGAGGAGGCAGGAAAGAAATTCAATGGGCCTACGGAGCTTTTTAATTTTATCCAGGAAAGTTCTAAAAACAGTCAGGTGAACAAAGTAAAAGTTATTACTGATACCAACTTTTACATCTATTTCAACGGAGAAGAACAACCCGCCTTTTTTACCAGTGACAGTCGCGATTCTGTTCGTGTCATGTTTGAATATTTACGAGATGCCGGAATAACAGGCTATGCTTTAGAATTCAGGATGGAACCCATTGAGACTCCCAAAGAGCTGAATGACCATTTGAATAATAGGGAGATAGGGAGATAGAGGGATTTTAGATTTTAGACTTTAAATTTTAAATTTTAAATTTTAAAACTAAAATCTATCGATTCATTCCATTCACTACACTGAAACTTGCTGTCGCCATAATTGCTGCTGTTTCTGTTCTTAGACGCGTTGTGCCAAGGGAAACTCCCTTAAAACCATTCTTTAAAGCTGCTTCAAATTCACTTGGTGAAAAATCTCCTTCCGGACCTATCAACATTAGACTTTTGGTATTCGGTTTAATTTCTTTGGCGAGCATAGGCAAGCCTTCTTCACCACAAAAGCCGATAAATAATTGGTCATAATTTATTTCACCTTTTAAAAAAGAAGAAAATTTAACCGGTTCAAGAATTAAAGGCAGGTTGGGAGTCATGCATTGTTTGGTGGCTGCCAACAGAACCTTTTCACATCTGTCTATACGTAATTTGGTTCGTTCAGAATGTTCTGTGAAGATGGGGAAGATATTGTCTATCCCAATTTCCGTTGCCTTTTCTAAAAAGAATTCAAACCTGTCAATGCTTTTAGGGGGAGCAATGGCAACATCCAGTTGGTAATTACGACCTGGAATTTTGGTGGTTTCTTCGATAGATACCAGCATAGATCTTTTACCCGCCTCTACAATTTTACCTTTCATTAAATGTCCGGAACCATCCATGAAAGAAATGTGGTCGCCCATTTGATGCCTTAATACCTGAAGGCAATGTTTGGTTTCATTTTCATCAAAAAATGCTAAATCTCCTTCAATTTTATAGGTAAAAAAAACCTGCATGATGTTTTTAATTTATTTTGCAAATATACTTTTACAATGAAAGAGAAAAAATAAAGTTCTTAGTCCCGATATTTCATTCATCTCACTGTTTGAATATTTCGTCACGCAAACCAAACTGTTGGCCAGATGTTTTTTTGAATATTGAAGGTTTAATCTACCTTTGAGGCCGATTTTGAAAAGTCAACATTAATTAATCAATATGGATTATGTAGTTATGATAGGCCAGCTGATGCTGAGCCTTTGTATTTTAATAATTTTGCATGAGATGGGACACTTCCTGCCGGCAAAATGGTTCAAGACCAGAGCAGAAAAGTTTTATCTCTTTTTTGATCCATGGATTTCACTGATAAAAGCTAAAAAACTAAATGGTTCCTGGCAAGTTAAAACCGCCTTGTCAAAAGACCAGGAATTCAAAGACGACAACCCTGATGTCACAGAATACGGAGTGGGTTGGCTACCACTTGGAGGTTATGTAAAAATCTCCGGTATGGTGGATGAGAGCTTTGATAAAGAGCAAATGGCAAAACCACCGCAGCCCTGGGAGTTCAGATCCAAACCAGCCTGGCAAAGACTTATCATTATGTTGGGTGGAGTAACTGTAAATTTCATACTTGGATTCTTTCTATTTGGTATGGTACTTTGGGTGTGGGGTGATGAATACCTTCCTGCTGAAAATGCTAAATATGGTATTTATACGGATTCTTTAGGACGCGAATTGGGCTTACAGGATGGTGATTATGTTTTAAAAGTTGGAGATAAACCCTTCGATAAGTTTAATCCAAGGTTACTGGTACAAAGCATTGTAATTGACGGTGCTAAAGAAATTACTGTAAAAAGGGATGGTGCCGAAAAAACCATTCCTGTTGATCCAAAATTTATTGGAATACTTTCTTCTTACAAAAGCCAACAACAAATTCTTTTTTCTGCAAGGATGCCAACTCAAATTGGTAAAATTGAGGAAGAGTCTTCGGGTTATAAGGCTGGTTTAAGAACGGATGATAGGATTATCGCTCTAAATGGCCAATCTACTCCTTATTTTAATGACCTTAAAGAAGTTTTGGATGAAAATAAGGGCAAAGAAGTAGCTGTAACTGTTTTGCGTGCTGAAAATGATACTGTAAAGATTAATGCTCCTGTAAACGATTTAGGCCAAATCGGATTCAAGCCATATGGTCCTGAAAAGTTCTTTGATTTGCAGCGGCAAACTTATACAGCAGCCGAAGCATTTCCATTGGGTGTTCAAAAAGGCTGGGATTTCCTCGCTTCGCAGATTACCGCATTCAAAAGAATGTTCAAAGGTCAGATTAAGGCAACAGAGAGCCTTGGAGGTTTTGGAACCTTTGCCAAGATTTTTGGAACCACCTGGGAGTGGGATCATTTTTGGCAAATGACTGCTATTATTTCACTCATCCTTGCCTTTATGAATTTACTTCCCATTCCTGCTTTGGATGGCGGACATGTGATGTTCCTGCTTTATGAAGTTGCTACAGGAAGGAAACCAAGTGACCGATTTATGGAAATTGCCACTACCGCTGGTTTCGTTTTGGTTTTGGCTTTGGTGATTTTCGCCAACGGTCTCGACATCATGCGCGGATGTAATTAAAAAATAAAAAGAGGGTAGATCTAATCATTTCGGTTTACCCTCTTTTTATGTAATTTTCCGCTAAACAAATTATGTTGGTCTTATGCCTGTAGCATCCAAAATATTCAAATCCCTTGGGCTTAAAAAGGCAATTATCGAGTACTCTGACTCGACCAACTTCCTTAGGCTTCGTTACGCCTTTCTCCTTTTTTTTGGTTCCATTCTTTTAGGTACTTCCTGGTATTATTTTGTTGAATCCTACGATTTTGTCGAGGCGTTTTACATGACTGTAATAACCATCTCAACTGTAGGATTTACAGAGGTTAAACCACTTGGACCAACCGGACAGATATTTACCAGCGTATTTATTATTCTTAATATAGGGATATTTGCCTATGCCTTGTCAGCCTTCTCCTATTATGTTTTACAAGGGGAGATTTTTAAAAAAATGAGCAAGAAGTATATGGAAAAATCAATCAATGAATTAAAAGACCATATCATTATTTGCGGCTATGGAAGATATGGAAAAGAAGTGGCAGAAAACTTCATCAAACACAAATTGCCTTTTGTAATCATCGAGCAAAATCCGGAAGCGATTGAAGAAATCAAAGACCATCCTGCCCGTTTGTTGTTCATTGAAGATGATGCAACTCATGACGAAGCATTAATGGCTGCCGGAATCCTTAAAGCTTCGGCTATTATTGCTGCTTTAGCTGATGATGCGGACAATGTGTTTACAGTATTAACCTCCAGGCAAATAAATCCTAAACTCAATATTATCAGTCGGGCTTATCAAAACAAGAGTATCAAAAAACTAAGGTTGGCAGGAGCAAATCATGTAATTATGCCGGAATTAATCGGAGGGTTTTACATGGCAACGCTGGTAACCAAACCCAATGCAGTTGAATTTTTTAGCTTCATTACCAATGAAAACGTGAGTGATATCGGTTTTGAAGAAGTTAGTTTTGAGCAATTACCTACACATTGTAAAGGAAAAAGCATCAAGGAACTCCACATTAGAAGTGAAACCGGTACAAATATAATAGGCTTTCAGACGCCTGATGGTCGATATGAGGTCAATCCATCACCGGAGACCAAGCTGAGCCCTGGCAGCAGTTTTATTGTAATTGGAAATGCCGAACAATTAAGATTGTTTAGAACCAATTTTAAACAATACGATAATCATTAAGCAGAAGGAATAGATAATACAGGCACTTTTTAATGATAAGACATTTGTTTGGTAATGCTGTTATTAAACAATTCCTGGAAAAATCCACGTTTATGGGTAAGCATGGCTAATACATCCACCTTGTTATCTTCCAAATATTTCACAAGGGTGTCTTCTAATCTTAAGCCATCCAATGATTCAAACCTTATATCATCATTGCCGGCAAAATGCTGACTGAACTTTGAAAGTTTATGGCTGATACCTTCAGTGTGAGAGGTATCTACATGAACACAAACCACCTGGGCATCAAAAAGCCTGGCAAACTTCAGTACTTCAATAATGGCTTTTATTTCAATTTCCTCAAAATTAGTGGTAACTACTATTTGATCAATTTTTCCATCAAAATTTGCTTTTTCAGGAATGGCCAAAACCGGGCAAGGAGCATTTTCCAGAACTTCTCCTGCAACGCTACCAACGAAAATCTCCCGCAGCCAACCCGCACCTTTGGTTCCCATAACAATCATATCCGGTTTAAGGGTTTTGGCTTCGCGAACAATACAGCTCACAGGGTCACCTTCAACCATATTGTGATTTAGATTTATTTGGTCCAGGTTGTTTTCTTCTGCAATTTTTCTTAGTTGAGGAATGTATTTCTGATATTCCTCAAACTCTTCCATTTTTATGGAGTTTTCTATTTCCTGAATCGTGTTGGGTAGGTGCGCACCTCGAATAGTGGTAGTCTTAAGCACATGAAGCGTATTGATTTCTGCATCGAGGGATTTTGCAATTTGCAATGCATAGATAAAAGCCTTGTTGGCTGCTTCAGAAAAATCGGTAGGAAAAAGTAATTTGGCCATAGTATTGATTTAATACGTGAATGTAAAAAGTCCAGATGAAGAAAATGTTAATGTAAATCACTTTTTTTGTTAATTGAAATAATCTTAATCTTCATTAAATCTTCTAATTAGAAATCTATAAAACATCTCTATGAGTTCCATATTAAAAAATAAAGGTACCCGCTTGTTTTTAGTGTTAGGAGGATTCTTTATTGCCAATGCACTCATAGCTGAATTTATCGGTGTTAAGATATTTTCTTTAGAAGAAACGCTTGGATGGGAAAAAATAGAATTCAACCTCTTTGGGAAACCAGGTTCATTGGTATTTACCGCAGGAGTACTGCTTTGGCCGGTAGTTTTTATTATGACAGATATTATCAATGAATATTTTGGACAAAAAGGGGTTCGGTTTTTATCCTACCTGGCGGTTGTTTTGATTGCATACGCGTTTTTCATGGTGTTCAATGCCATATCACTTGCTCCGGCAGATTGGTGGGTCGGTCAGTATTCAGCTAATGGAGTGCCGGATATGCAAGCTGCTTTCTCCAGTATTTTTGGACAGGGAAACTGGATCATTGTAGGAAGTTTGGTTGCATTTTTATTAGGCCAGATTATTGATGTCCTTGTCTTTCATAGAATAAAAAAAGTGACCGGAGAAAAACAAATATGGCTTCGAGCTACCGGATCAACCTTGATAAGTCAATTCATTGACAGCTTTGTCGTATTGTACATCGCCTTCGTATTGGGACCTGCCAAGTGGAGTATGGATACTTTCCTTAATGTTGGAATGGTCAACTACATTTATAAATTTATAATGGCAATTGCCCTTACCCCACTTATTTATCTGGCGCACTGGCTGATTGATCGATACCTGGGTAAAGAATTATCTGCAAAAATGAGAAATGAAGCAATGGAGGCAAATTAAACCTATGGGCAGCTGTTCAAACTTTCTTCTACCTCTTGAATGGTAAAATACTGTTTGCCATTTCCCCAGGAATGCTCTATGTAGTTTAATATATTTGCTATCTCAAATCGACTTAAGTTAGGGATAGCTTCCATTTCCTGGGCATAAATCCTTCCGTTTACTACTATTGTATCTGCAAGTCCGTGCCGAATGATACAAGGAAGCTCTTTTCTATTGGATTTTAGAAAATCTGCTGAGGCTAAGGGAGGAATTAAACCTTCAAGGCCGGAGCCATCTGTGGCATGGCAATTTGAACAAAAATTATTGTATAAAATTTCGCCTTGTTGATAAGGATGCTCTTCACAACTAAAGAAATAAAAGGCTAAACCGATGGCTATAATGCTGAATTTCTTGATCATTTTCTTCACTTTAAGTGGAAACCACGAAAGTAAGAAATGGTTTGAAACTAAGGCAGCACACCATCATTTTTCAACAACTGTATGAAGGTTTTCGAACCTTTGACATTGATATGTTGGTAATCTCCAAATTCGAATGCCTGATCCATCGCTCGTGAATAATCATGAACTTCCAATCCCGTTGCATTTTCAACCTGAGCAACCATCTCGTCCAGGTTAGAGATCTTTCGGGCAAATGGCAGGTAATAGGGACTCACTACCAATTTAACCGTAACTCCTTTTTCCTGGGCAAATTTTACAAGGGTAGCTAATTGCTCAACCATTTCAGGTACAAGTTCTACAGTCGGATGATCAACATCCTGAACATCTTTCATAAGTCTTGCACTGATTTCTCTGTCCAAAAGCCAATCTTCATCCAATCGATTTGAATAATACAAGGCTCTTTGAAATATTTCGCCATTGTTTCTAAAAAGATGACTTACTTTTCCTCCAATGCTAACGGTTGAATTGGATTCGTCAATGAGCTTGTATAGTCTTTTTGAAAAAGGAGTATAACAATTAAAGCCTGCGATCAACTGAGGGTTTAGTCTGTCACATAGGGTTACATCAACCACCATGTATTTTGGCGTTTCATACAAATCGAAATAATCCCTTACCAGCGCATCAGCCAGGTTCATTGGCATGGCACTGTAACTTAGGTTAAAGGTGCTCATGCCCGTAGTTTCTTCCATATAAGGCTGGTAAAATGATAAGCCTCGACTATTGCCAACCAATAACATGTCGGCTGCTGCTTCACCCCGATACATCCTGGAATATCTAAATTCACTGGAGGAAACCAGATTCTCCAAAACCAAACCTCCCAGCCTGTCACCTGTAAAGGTCAGCGCAAAGAATGCTATTATCCAAAGTATATTTTTCATTTGGTGAGCGGTTTAAAATTGGAAATAAATAAAAGCATTTGATCCGAAAGTCCCCAGAAAGGCAATTACCCAAACCAGAAAGGCAAAAGAGGCTGTCCTAAAGGCTGGTTTGGTAAGAATCCAGGTTTTGAAATCGATTTTGAATTGAGCTATTTCTATAACCAACAAAAGGGAAATCAAAAGGAAGCCTCGGGCGACCCAAAACTTATTGGTGACATTGGCAAAATTAAAATTTTCAAAAGAACCAATTCCTGAAATGACTTTCAAGGCAGTATCAAAATCAGGGCTTCGAAAGAAAATCCAGGCAAAACATGTAAAGAAAAATACCAATCCTATATTAATACCGGATTTCAACCATGCCGGAAAATGTAGTAAGCTCATAAACTTCCCAAAAGCAGGACCGGCAAATCTTTGTACTACCTGATAAAATCCATGCAGAAATCCCCAGAAAACGAAAACCCAACTGGCACCATGCCACAATCCTCCCAGTAACATCGTTACCATAAGGTTGAGATAGATAAAGGTTTTTAATTTGAAATCCGGATTTTTCCTGGCATATAGAAAAACAGCCAAACTTATACTTACAAAAACAATTCCCAGCCAAACAGAACTCAAAAGAACCACAGGAATGGCCATGAAAAACAACATGAAAAACCAGGAACCGAAGGTGCCACCACGATTACCGCCTAGTGGAATGTAAAGGTAGTCTCTCAGCCAACTCGAGAGACTTATATGCCATCTGGTCCAGAACTCCGAAAAGTTTTTGGAAAAATAAGGCGTCCTGAAGTTTTCAGGAAAATCGAATCCCATGATTCTGGCCAAGCCAATGGCCATATCAGAATAGCCGGAAAAGTCACAATAAATCTGGAAGGCATAAAAGAATACGCCAATTGCCAGATGCAGAGAAGAATTACTTACGGGATCAAAAAAAGCGTGGTCTACAAAAGGAGCAAGAGAGTCTGCAACAGCAACTTTTTTAAACATCCCCCAAATGAATTGTGCAGATCCACTATGGAACCGATTCCAATCCCATTTGATTTCGCGTCTGAATTGGGGTAAGAAATCACTGGCTCGGACAATGGGGCCAGCCACCAATTGAGGAAAGAAAGCTATAAAAGTCGCAAATCGCAACAAATCAGGTTCTACATCTATTTTCCTTTGGTAAACATCGATGGTATAGCTCATCGATTGAAAAGTGTAAAAGGAAATTCCTACCGGTAAAATTATATGTAGTGTATTCCATCCCGGCTGCATTCCCATCGAAACCATCACTTCTGAGAAACTTTCCGCAAAAAAGTTGAAATATTTAAAAACACCCAGAAATCCCAGATTCATAACCATGCTAATCCAAAGCAATTGCTTTCTGGATGCCTGATCTTCTTTTTGAGAAATTCTCAATCCTAAATAATAATCAACAAAGGTGCTCAGGGCAATTAAAGATAAAAACCTCCAATCCCACCAGCCATAAAATACATAGCTGCCAATAAGGCACCACCAAATCCTTGTACGACCTTTCAGGTTGAAATAAATCAACAAAAAAGAAAGGATGAAAACGAAGAATGCTACGCTATTGAATACCATTGCTTCAATACTAAGATTAAAAAATTCCGGTAAGCCCGGTTTCAAAAAGGGGGATTAGGTGGCAGACATAAAATCTTGAAGGGCATTTTTCCATACTTCATAAGCAGCAGCATTTAAATGCACTCCATCTGAGGTAAAGGAACTCTTTAGCTGACCTTCAGTATCTAAAAATCTGTCAAATAGGGGGAGAAAACTCAATTTATATTTTTCAGCCAGCAATTTTAAGCCGGCATTTACTTTTTGTATTTCAGTATTATTAGTGGTGAGACTCTGGACTTTCTCGTTAACCGGTAATATTTCTTGAATTACCAGATCAGTTGAGACAACCATTGGGTAAATTTCTTCCAACACATTTTCGTATTTTTTAAGCACCCAATCTGCATCGTGGTACATTAAATCATTGATGCCAATCATTAGAAAAAGCTTTGAAGGTTTACTTTCCAAAATAGTCGGAATTCTTTGCCTTACTCCTTCAAGAGTTTCCCCTGGAATACCCCTGTTTTTAAAACTTGGGTTTTCCAAAATTTCCGACCATTCAGCGTATGCTGTCAAGCTGTTTCCCAGCATGATTATATCGGTCGAATCGATTTTCAAGTGATTTAAAATACTTCTTCTGTGTACCTGATTAGAAATTACCTCAGGATTATTGAATCGATAAAAAATATAATCCAATCCTCCAAACCGTTGAATTACGAACCAAGCTACAATGATCGACAGCGCATTTCCAAAAAGCGATATAATTAATATGGTTTTACTCATGTTTTTACCCAGTTGCATATACCTTACTTTTGGGATAAAACATCATCAATTGATACTTTTTGCCTATGCTCAGTATGTTTAAAATATTTATTCGGATCCCTCATTTTTAATAAGGCTGTCAATTGCTTGAAGATAAAAATTGGAAGGCCGATTATAGACTGCCAAACTTTTTTGGGCACTTTGCTTAAATACAGACTTAATAAAACTCCCGAACCAAAAATTAAAACACTTCCCAAAATAATTAAACTCAACAACGGATTAAAAATCAAATTAAGGATCATCCAAAACAATGAAATTCCTACCAAAATGAACAAAGGTGGAGCCATGGTTACCAATCCAAAGTAAAACTGGTTCCAACTCAGATTTTTGATTCCTCTAAAGAGAATTCCAGTTGAATTCGGAAGGTTTTGAAAATAGGAAAACAACCATCTGGATCTTTGCGTCTCAACAGATTGAGCATCACCAACCTTTTCATCGTAACAGATGGCATCCCAGGCATATACTATCTTCTCATTTTTCTTTAAAAGAAAATTTTGGAGGATTTTGTCTTCCTGCAACATCTTCTTCCACAACTCTTTGCCTTTTTGTATTTCCGGACTATCCAAGTATGCCTTGTACAAATCGGTTTGTACGGCCATACCCGATCCACTTATTACGGAAGATGAACCCAACAAATAAGGAACATATCTATCAATATAATTTTTATAAAATTCGCCCAAAGAATCCATGGCAGCGTAGATGGTATCCAAATTTTTCGCTGTTCTTTGTCCCTGGATACTTTTATGCCCCATGTTGGCATACTGATTTATTATTTTTAAAAAATCAGGATGCGCGAGATTGTCTCCATCAAATACAACCGTAAAATCATGCCGGCGGACAAAATGGTCCATAGCATGAATAATAGATTTTGCTTTCAGGTTTAAGGGGCTTTCCGGCAAAAGATAAGTAAGTCTGGAATCATAAATTCCAAATTCCTGTCCAGTGCAATTATCAGCAACCAAATAGATGTGGAAATTCTGGTGTTTCTGATTTAACAATGATTGAACCAGTGGTTTGGTAATCTCCACATTTTTGTAAGCAGTAATGATACACCCAAAATCATATTCTTTAGTTGAGAATTGTTTTTCCTTTTTCTCTCCAAAAAACAAAGAAATTAAGATTGAAAAAAAAGGCACTACCAGGAAAAACACCAGGAAAATCGAGATTATTAAACTGATATAGTACAACACCTCCATCATTTTAATTTTGAGTTGAATTGAATAGTGGGATTAGAGGAGGGGAGTAAGGGAGTAAGGCTTATATTTTTAAAGGATTTCTCCTTCTTATGATTGAATTTATAATTCCAAAAAGAAAACACTGCTTTGAAAAGAGATTTCGCTTGAGAAAGACGGCCTTTTATAAAATACAAAAACAAACCTTTGGGCAGTACAACAAGGTGATAAAATAGCAGAAACATAAGGGAAGCGATTCCATTCTGATGTTTATCCATAAATAACATTCTACTACGATTGAGGAAAAACACCTTTAAAGGACTATCTACGCCAGTGCTAAGGGATTCGTGGTGATACACCCGGGCAGCAGGAACTAAATAATTATTAAAGCCGGTCTTGTTCAACCTTTCTGACCAATCCAATTCTTCATAATATAAAAAGTAAGTTTCATCTAAAGAACCATATTTAGCGATGAGTTCCTTTTTGATCATCATAGCGGCACCATGGACATAAGGTATTACCCTGGGGTGATCAAATTGCCCAAAATCAAGTGTTTTATGTCCAAAAGTTTTATTTCTTCCAGTCCAGGGGCTAACCTTACTGGTTCCCGCAAATTGTATCAAATCACGTTTAGCTGTATTTATTGGAGGATAACAGATAAGCGGTGATATCAGTCCGGCATCAGGTGTGTTATTCAGAAAATCAACCATTGTAGAAATCGTATCCGGATGTAATAAAGCATCATTATTTAAAAAGAAAATAACCTCACCTTTAGCATAAGGCAAAGCCAGATTATTCCCTCCGGCAAATCCCAGGTTTTCGTTTGATTTAAAGAAAGTAACTTCAGGATATTTATTTACTACCGGTTGCAAATCGCCCTTGGTAGAACCATTATCAACCACCAAAACTTCCAGGTTGGTATATCCTGAAAGTCGGGTTGAAGCAAGCATTTTCTCAGTTGCTTCCGGTTCATTGAAATGAACACTAATGATACTTACCAGTGGTAATTGTTTCACTTATTATTCTCCTTTTTGTAGCATTGCAGGTAAGGTTCTCAACATGATTTGAAGGTCCAAAATAAAGGAGGCTTCATTTGCATATTTCACATCAAGGCTTACCCTTTGTTCTACAGTTAAATTGTCTTTTCCTTCTTTGGCAACCTGCCAAAGGCCGGTAATGCCGGCTGGCGCCAGGAATCTATTGGCCCATTGATCCCTGGTCATAAGTTGTGCCTCATACAACGGCAGAGGTCTGTTTCCAACGATACTCATTTCGCCTCTAAGTACATTGATCAATTGAGGTAATTCATCGATGCTTGTCTTCCTGATAAATTTGCCAACCTTGGTAATTCTCGGGTCATTTTCTAATTTTAAAAACACCTGTGAATCATCACCTTTGCCGGAATATTTATTTAAATGTTTTAAATCCTGGAGCCTTTTATCGGCATCCGGATACATGGATCTGAATTTTAAAAAATCAAAAGTATCATATCCTGTCCCGACTCGTTTTGATCGATAAATCACCTGCCCCTTAGATTCCAATTTTATCAATAGTGCTATTAATAATAAGAAAGGGGACAAGAGAAGGAGGGTGGATCCGGCAATGATAATATCAAAAAACCTTTTCCCTTTGGGGATTTTATAATCCGCCAGGGGTTCGAGGTTTTTCAATACTTTTTTGAACTGTGGTTTATAGAGGTTTAAAAATTTTACCCTCTCATAAAGATCTTCCCAATTCACCGGCGCCTGATAACAATCGTCCAAACCTTCAGCCAATATGGTTTTGTTTGATGGTAGATTTTGAAACTTATCCTGAATTCCAATAAGAGGAATCTCTCGAAACACCGGGTCAGAAAGCAGGGATTTGATCAATTGAAATCCCTCTTTTTTCATTTCAGCATAATCTACCAGGATGGCAAAAGGAAGTTTTTTATAGGGCCAGTCTTTTCTATCCCTCAACCATTGAAGAGCAGAAAAAGAACTCCGAATTTCCCAGAATTTGAGCTTACCTTCCTTGAAGGTGGATTGCATTTTTTGTTCAAGGTCTTCGGTGAATCCCACTAATAACACTTCCTTTTTTCCCAATAGGGAAATAGGGGGTGCATTGACACTCATAGTTTTTGTTTTTTATGTCATGAAGGGGGGACCTCTAAACCTAAATCGGACTTGGGATAAGGAAAATTATGCCGCTACCGGTCTTAATAATCCTTCTATTTTGTTCAAAAGTTCTTTCGGATCAAATGGTTTGTTTAAGAAATAGGATGCACCAAGACTTAAACAAGTTTCTTTATCAAGCGGACTTTCATTTCCTGAAATTACCACTACAGGTATCCCGGAAAAGATTCCGCTTTTTTTAATGACTTTCAAAAACTGAAATCCATCTACTGTCGGCATTTGCATATCCAACAATATGAGATCAGGAATATTTCCTTCATTAAGCCAGGCCATACCAGCCAGACCATCTGATAGGGTAGTCACATCAAATTCTTTTCTTAAAATAGCATTCAACAACAACCTAATGCTCTTTTGGTCTTCAATGACCAAAATGCTCTGTTTACCTTTTAACATGGGGAAAAGGTTAAATATGAGTAAACTTATAATGTAAAGTGAGAAACCAGGTCAGTAGACACTGACTGTATTGAACTTAGGTGGGGGTCAAATATCAATACGGGGTAAATTTACACAAGCAGAAATGGAATTACAAATAAACTACCGAAAAAAGGTCACAAATACCCAGATTAAATTAGTCTTGAAATCAAATTTGTATTGTTTTTAAAAGCCTGAAATTAACAAAAAGGCATTTTAATCTGTCACAGATTTGGAAATAATAATCAGGCGTAAAATTTGAACAGCGTTTTAAATAGTGTTTCACTTAAAAATTGTCCCTATTTTTGCGGCCAATTTGAAGATATACAATATGGCCATTATTTTTTGGACGCTTTTGGGGATATTAATCTTTACCTACTTTGGATACGGTGTGTTGGTGGCCATCTTGGTTTCACTTAAAAGGGTTTTTATTAAAAAAAAGGCCCATTTAGATGAAGAATCAAATTATCCTGAAGTTACTTTTCTAGTTGCCGCATGGAATGAAAAGGATTGGATAGAAAAAAAGATTGAAAACTCACTTCAATTCGATTATCCCAATGACAAATTGCATCTGTACTTTGTAACAGATGGAACCAATGACGGCACCAATAAATTGATAGAAAATTTTGAGTACCCGGAAGGCACTCATTGGAAATTGTTTCATAAGGATGAAAGGGCAGGAAAAATAGCAGCAGTAGAAAGGGTCATGCCTTTTATTAAGTCTCCCATTGTAATTTATTCAGATGCAAATACGGATGTAAATTCCCAGGCGATTAAAAATATAGTCTCCCACTACAATGATCCTAAAGTGGGCGGAGTAGCCGGAGAAAAAAGGGTTTCCATGGCAAAAGAAGATTCAGCAGCCGGAAGCGAGGGAATATACTGGAAGTACGAATCCTTTTTAAAAAGGATGGATTCTGAATTATATTCAGTGGTAGGAGCAGCAGGAGAGCTATTTTCGATAAGAACTGAACTATTTGAAAATGTAGCCAAAGATACCCTTGTGGAAGATTTTGTGATGACCATGGGCATTGCTGCAAAGGGATATAAAATTGTTTACGAGCCTGAAGCCTATGCTGTTGAGGGGAGTTCAGCATCCGTTGGAGAAGAACTTAAAAGGAAAATCCGGATTGCTGCGGGGGGATTACAGGCATTATGGAGATTGAGAAGGTTATTCAATATTTTTAAATACAGGGTACTTTCTTTCCAATTTATTGGTCATCGGGTATTAAGATGGACCATTGCACCTTTGGCACTTCCATTGGTATTTCTTTTAAATATTCCCTTAGCCATCCAAAATCAAGGCATTTATAGCTGGCTTTTAATTCTTCAAACCCTGTTTTACTTTTTCGCGATTTTAGGATGGGTATTCGAAAGTAAGAAATTGAGGTTCAGGGCATTTTTTGTGCCTTATTACTTCTGCGTAATGAACTACGCAATGTATAAAGGACTGCAACGATTGATGAGAGGAAGTCAATCGGTTTTGTGGGAAAAGGCAAAAAGAGCTTCCTAAAAAAAACGGCCCCTTTGAAAAAAGGAGCCGTTGAAATGCTTTTTTTACTTCTGATCTAGTGTCGCACAACCCTAAAGGTTTCATACGAATCATCGCCCTTATAATGGACTTTGATGGTATATAAACCTGAAGACTGAGCATATAAATCAATGTATTGACTAAAGTTTCCGCTTTCGAAATCTTTTTCCAATACTAAAATCCCACGTTGATCATAAACCTTGATAACTCCATCCCTTTCAACACTCTCAAATCTCTCTACAACAAAACCTATAGAAGGGTTGGGGTAAACAATGGTTCTTTGCGTATTATCCATCAATACAGATTCAGAAATATTGGATCTAAATTCATCTCCGTTATCTCTGTTGATTTGCATTATCTGGTAGAAATTGTAACCTCTGTTGGCATGGTCATCCACAAATTCATATTCATTTAATCCAAATGAATTTCCGTGCATAGGTACCTCCATTATCGCCCTAAAGTCTTTTCCATCCTTTGAACGAAGTATCTGGTAGGTAATATTTCCAGTTTCAGGTCCTGCGGTCCATTCAACCAAAATATCTTTTTGATTTACAGGATTAGATTTGACATTCAAGTTTGGTCCACAGTTATTCGGATCGGTGGAAATATTGATTTTAAGAATATTATTTGCAGTACAGCCTGGTCTAATAACTGTCAGATGGATGGTTCTTTGACCAAAATTGCTGTAAGTAACCGTAACAGTTCTTCCTGTTGGTGTTCTTGGGCTTGCGTTAGGTCCAAAATCCCACATGTATTGTGAACCTGGTCCTGCATCTGTAGCTTCGAATGTAAACGGTTCATTGATACAAACCGTGGTCGGACCATTAATCTCTGCAATAGTTTCATCGCCCACTTCTTTAACCACAACATTTGTTTCCAGGTAATCACTACAAAATTCTCTTCTGGTACAACGTACATACCAGGTAGTTTCATAGATAACAGGTGGATCATAAGTTGGGCCGGTTGCTCCCGGAATGATAGAGAAGGTCGCATTGCTGAATGTAGAACTTGTATTACTCTTCATCCATAAGTATTCAATATTTCCCTGACCTCCAACAGGTGGAGCGATCTCTACTATTGGAGCTGGATCAAAACCAGGTCCACAGAAATACTCGTCATAACCTATTGTTCCGGCGTTGGTAAGATTGATACAAATGTCATAGAACCCGGCATCGATAGTCAGATTGGTATCACCTTGCATTAAGGTATAGTTGGTAGTCATTCCTGTATTTGGATTGATGTCACTATCTACCGCATCATCATTACCTGCATTTTGAATGGTTGGCAGGAAGTTAGTTGGAGAGGCAAAGGTTAATTTATACGTACCTGCATCCAGGTCACCAAACATATACATTCCAAAACGGTCTGTAAATACCATTCTATTTATAGTGTTACCATTTATATCGGTACCATCAAGAGTAACCTTCACATCACTAATACCAGGTTCATTCGAATCCTGGATTCCATCGCGGTCAATATCTTCCCAAACATAGTCACCAAGCTTACCTTTGATATTGGAAGGTTCTTGCAATTCCTCAGTACAAACGGATTGACATCCATTTGAATCTGTAACAGTTACTGTGTAGGTTCCAGGACCCAAATTAGAAATGGTGGCAGTATTTGCACCGTTTGACCACATAAAAGTGTATCCCGGAGTTCCTCCATTACCCGATGCTGTCAACTGTCCATCGTTGGCACCAGGAGCAGATATTTGTTGATTTACAGTAATCGAACAAGTCATTTGACTTGGTTCCAATATGATTACCGCTGCACTATCCTGACATCCTGAATCAGAGTCAGTTACAACAACTGTATAGGTACCAGCTGATAAGCCGGTGATGTTTGATGTATTTGCACCGTTGCTCCATGAATAAGTATAATTTCCTGAGCCGCCGGAAGCATTTGCACTGGCAGTACCATCATTTGCACCAAAACAACTGATATCTGTTTTTATTGCAGAAACATTTATTCCTGTTCCCGCCTGTATATTTACTGTAGCAGTAGCAGTACATCCGCCACTATCTTCTACAGTAACTGTATAAGAACCGGGCGAAAGATTGGTAATAGTTGGTCCGCTTTGCATATTCGACCAGGTAAAGGTGTAGGGTGGGGTACCTCCGGTAGCGCTTGCAGTAGCACTTCCGTCATTTGCACCGGGGCAAGTTTCATCTTCAGCCATTACCGAAATCATGAGTTGCGATCCTATGATAACGACCATGGTGTCAACCATACAATTGTTTCCATCAGTTACCAATAAAGTGTAGGTACCTGCAGTAAGATTGGAAATGGTACGTGTCGTATCACCAGTATTCCACAAAACGGAGTAACCTGGCACACCTCCAGAAAGGCTTGCGGTGATAGATCCATTTAAACCTGACTGACAATCAGGATGGGTAATGTCTAAATCGATTACAATTGGAGGTGGCTCACCAACAATACCTGAACCAACTGCAGTACATCCTTGGGCATCTGTAACTGTAACTGTAAAAGTTCCTGGTGGTAGGGGTGCAATGGTTGAGTTGTACCTCCAGTGTTCCACTGATAGGTATATGGAGCTGTTCCACCCATTACCATGGCATTGGCTGCACTGTCGCATAACATAGCACATTGTGAATCAATGGTCTTTACAATTACCGTTAAAGAATCTTTGGTAATGGCACAATCAACACCTTTACAGCCATTGGCATCTGTAACTGTCAGACAGTAAGACCCGGCAGGCACTCCTGACAAATTCGCTGTGGTATCTCCGGTATCCCATAAATAGGAATAGGGTGGAGTACCGCCAGAAACAGAAGAGCTAATGTCTCCCTGACTCTGGCAAACAGCACCAATCATTAAATCAACATTAATACTTGTTGGAGCAACAAGGGTGTAAGAAGCAGTTGCAATTGCTCCGTCAATGTCTACCACGGTAACTGAATAAGTTCCTTCGCCAAGACCAAATAGTGTAGGACCGGTGTCTCCCGTGCTCCATGTATAGACATAAGGGGGCCAACCATTGGAGGCAGCAGCCTGAAGAGACCCATTGGTAAATCCGCTACAAGTAGGGTTGGTACCAACAATCCCAACAGTAAATTGAGCAAAAAGGGAAAGGCTGCCAAAGAGAATTGAGAAAGTTGTCAATAATCCCTTCAAGACACCTTTTGAGTGTAGATTTTTTGTCATAGTAGTTTGTTTTACTGATAGCTACCTCGCCACAGTTAATAGTGTTTAACATGAACAAGTGCGAACTTGTTCTAAGCATAAAGTGGGGCGTCTGAGCGGAAGGGGTGACCATTAAATAGTCATATGCAAAGAAAACTTATTTTGTTCATATTCGGAAATATAAACCCCTAACTAATTTCAGGTATTTTGCAAAAATGAAGTGTTGGAAGGTAGCTAAAAAATAGATAGCCGCATCGAGAGGGACACGATACGGCCAACTATAACAAATTATAATCCCATGAACATATTCTTTAACCACCTGCTTAGGCAGGACTCCATTGAAGGAGATTCTAGATCTTTTGTCTCAAACCGGGGAGTAATCCTTCCCACATTCATACTCCCGTTTGAGTCGTTTTTTACTGCTTATTTCGGTTAATCCGTTTGCGGCTTTCCGCAAAAAATATAATTGAACTTGAAGGTTTCTTTTTAAACTTAGTGTGTCGTCCCAAGAGGTGTTGGGACGACCCACTATTTAAATCCCATGAACATATCCAAAATTCATTGTCAATCCATTGATTGACGTTTGCTTTACTTTGATGATACAAGTATCAGACATTATTTAAGCTAGAACAAAGACAAAAATTAGGGATTGTGATAATTAATTTGTAGCTAAATATTTTATAAACTATTGAATATCAGGCTTTATTTATTTTTTTAATCTATATTTTGTGAAATTTTAAGTCATTTTTTCATTCAATTTCTCCCACATTTTTTTTAAAAAAAAATTAATTCTAGTTTTAAAAAACACTTGCTTACCCATATGATTTGAAAATTCATAAGCAAATAACACAGGACCAATGTTTGCTATTGCTCTTTTTTCTACCTTTGCGCCCGCAAAAAATAATTAGTAATTTTTAAAATATAATAAAATGGCTGGCAACAGAACTTTTACTATGATTAAGCCGGATGCTGTAAAAGCAGGCAACATTGGAAACATCCTTCAGATGATAAACAATGCCGGTTTTAGAATTGTAGCAATGAAATTAACTAAACTTTCTGCTGAAAAGGCAGGAGAGTTTTATGAAGTACATAAAGAAAGACCATTTTATGGTGAATTGGTTGAGTTTATGTCAAGCGGAGCAATCGTAGCTGCTATACTTGAAAAAGACAATGCAGTTGAAGACTTTAGAAAATTAATTGGTGCTACCAACCCTGCTGAAGCAGAACCTGGCACCATCCGTGCAAAATATGCAAGCTCAATTGGAGAAAACGCTGTACACGGTGCTGATTCAGACGAAAATGCTGCCAGAGAAGGTTCATTCCATTTTGCAGCAACTGAGATGTTTTAATCTCTATTGATTTAAAAGAAAAAAGGCAGATGGGAAACCACCTGCCTTTTTTCTTTTAAATTCGAATCTAAACATCAAATTTATATCCATTAAGAAAATCCCGAATCTCCATTGCACGCTTCCCTTCCATTTTTCCTTTTTGAATATCAATCCAACCATCTTGGGTGCTGATTTGAAGGAAGGATTTATTATCAGTTGAAATACCTCCGGGAGCTACAGATTTTTTTTCAAAAACAGGTCTGCACTCAAGAATTTTAAAAACTTTACCATCCAAATTTGTCCAGGCAGCAGGGTAGGGACTTAATCCTCTGATAAAATTATAAACGGAGGAAGTGTCTTTATCAAAATCAATTTTGCAATCCTCAGAAAAGATTTTAGGTGCTTTTGTTGCTTCTTCGTCCTTTTGTGGAGCCAAGGTATAATCACCCGATTCAATCATTTGTACAGATTCCAAAACTGCCTGAGCCCCTAGCACCATCATGGCATCATGAACCTCGCCAGCAGTATCGTCCGGACCAATGGTTAATGATTTTTGCAGGAGGACATCACCAGTATCGATTTCGTGTTTGATAAAAAATGTGGTTACGCCTGTTTCCTTTTCTCCATTTATAATAGCCCAATTGATGGGAGCAGCTCCTCTGTATTTAGGTAAAAGAGAACCATGTAAGTTAAAAGTACCAATACCAGGCATATCCCAAACAACTTCAGGCAACATACGAAAAGCAACCACTACCTGAAGGTCAGCCTCCAGGCTTTTTAATTCTTCTAAAAAAGAGGGTGATTTTAAATTGGAAGGTTGAAGAACTTTTAGCCCTTTGGAAACTGCATACTTTTTGACTGCAGATTCTATCAATTGCTTGCCACCTCTTCCGCCTAATTTATCTGTTGCTGTCACGACACCAACTACCTCATAACCATGCTCGACCAAAATGTCGAGAGAGGGAACTGCAAAATCGGGCGTCCCCATAAATACAATCTTCATACAAAATTTTTACCTGCCGGATTACATATTCGCCTGGAATAAAAGGAACAAAAGCAACAGCAAAACCAAGGTTGCTACAATAACAACTGTGAAAAATTTCTTAGAATCTCTTTTATCTAATTTTTCAAAACGCCTTTGTTTTTTTGACTTTGTCATCGTAAGAAGATTTAATGAAATATAGGTACCAAATGTAAATTTTAGAGGCCTATAATCCAAATTTAATTTTGGTTCCTAGCCAAAATTTTGTTCATAAAACTCAACGATTCTAAAATCTGTCAAAATATCCTTCATTTGTATGGGTTGGTTTAAAATTACTCCTTCCAGTGTTTTACACCGGCTTAAAGCAACATAGGTCTGGCCATGTTCAAAGGCTCCTTTACCCATATCAATTATAACTCTTTCAAAAGTCTTACCCTGACTTTTATGAATGGTGATAGCCCATGCAAGTCGCAAAGGAATCTGTGAAAAGGTTCCTATTACTTCAGAATCAATGGATTTTTCATCTTCCTTAGCCTGAACGAATTTTAAAATTTCCCAATCCAGCTTGCCAACTTCCAATACCTTGGATTTACCATCTTCTTTGACTTCTACCTTTACATTATCCTTTCCAAAGTCTACCACCTTACCAATGGTTCCATTTACATATTGACGTTCAGGATCATTCTTTATAAACATAACCTGGGCACCAATCTTTAATTTCAATGCCTGCTCTGTAGGGTACAGCCGCGGATCAAAATTTCCTTTAATATCCGCAAAAAACACTTCCTCTTTTCCTTCTAAGGCCGCTAATTGCCGTGTATTTATGGCATCAACTTTATTATTTCTGGGACTTAGGGTGATGTAGTTTTCTTCTGAATCAAAATCAGGGGCATACCTTTCATTCAACTCCTCCAAGTCTTCATAATCCATTCTATTGGTGCGTATTGCATCCAAAAGACGCAGGAAATATCTGTTATCCTGACGATAAACTTTGTGCAATTCCAGCATTTGGAGTTCAAATCCGGTATCAAAAATATGGGCGGAAAAGAAATAAGGACTTTCGTAAAAGTTATTGAAAAGCATTGCTTCGACATCACTGGCAACTACCGGCGGTAATTGAAAAAGGTCGCCAAAGAATACCATCTGCACACCTCCAAAAGGATCCGGATTGTTTCGGTTTATTTTTAAAAATTGATCAATGTTGTCCAATAAGTCAGCCCTGACCATGGAGATTTCATCGATTACGATTACTTCTAAATTTTCGTAAAGCTTCTTATTTCTAACTTTTTTAATATCTCTGGAAGAAAGGGGTCTGCCAGGAAAACCAAAAAAAGAATGTATCGTTTGACCTTTAACGTTCAATGCTGCCACACCAGTTGGTGCTAAAACCACCAATTTCTTTTTAGTGGTCGTCCTAAAAAGTCTCAATAGGGTAGACTTGCCGGTTCCGGCGCGTCCGGTTATGAAAATGCTGGAATTAGATTTTTCCAACAAATTCAAAGCCTCCTGGAAGGCAGAATTGAGTTCTAAAGGTTGAAGGTTGATGGAATCCATAATAAATTATAGGCTGCAAATTAAGAAAAAGCCAATGGAATGAACAAGCATTTTCAAGGCTCTTCCATGCATAGCTTTTATTTATATCTTTGCTGATTGGATCCTGATTAAAAGCTAATATTGCTATCTATATGAAATTTGCATTGGACAAATTGGAACAGGAAGTAGAAGAGAACACCTTTCTTGAGGGTGAAATTCTATATGCTGATTTGGCCAATTCTAACATTAAGGAAGTTGATAAAAATATCTGGCTTTCAACCATTGCCGGAAATGAAGTAGAATTGCTGGTTTCTGGCAAAAAAATCAAGAATTACACTTGTGAATGTGAGACGTATCATCATGACGGGATTTGCGGCCATATAGTAGCCTTGATTTTAGCGGTAAGAAAAAAGAAAGCCAACGAAAAACCTGAACCGGTAAAAAAAACAAGAGCCTATAGAAGTCCAAAGAGATTAACCGTATTAGGGATTCTTGATAGTATAGAAGAAAGAGCACTTCGAGATTTTATTTTAGAATATTCAAGAAAGGATCAGCAATTTACTACCGCCTTAAAGGCACGATTTGCCTCTTCTGTTCATCATTTAGATTTAGAAGAAAAATATGCTCAGCTGATTCAAACCCTACTCAAGTCAAACCAATCTGCCAATCACAGTATTTCAAGGAACGGGGCAAAGAAAATCTACGACGCTTTACAAACCTTAATGGATCAAGCAGACAATGATCTGGCTGAAAAGAATTTCATGGAGGTTTTTGAACTGGTTAAAAACATTATAGGCCAGGTTGCACCTATGATTGGAAGGTTTTTGGCCCATAAAAATGACATTCTTTCTAATCTTGAAAGAGCTTATCTTTTGGTTCTCAAATTATCAAATGAGGCAATTCCTCCTGCATTAAAAGACAGTATTGCCGAATTTTTGATTGAGATTTTAAAAGGAAGGAACTTCACATTTCCAAAAATCGAATTTGTCTACCTTAATCTGATTTTAAAATATGCTCAAAATGATGAGCTGGCAGAGGCATTTGTTCCTGAAACTTCCAGAATTTACAGAAATCGAGAATTGGAAACCAGTATGTTTTTATACCATGCTGCACTTTTAGAAAAGAGGAAGGACAAGATCGATTTCCAGTTATTATTGGACAGAGCCGATAAAAGACCGTGGTTGATCATGAGTCTTATTGAATCTGCTTTCGATTGGAATTTATTCGGACTGGTAAAAAAATTCTCAAAACATGCCCTTAAATCCAAACAATCCAATGGTGTTTTAGAAAGGATTGAAGAATTTTTATTGCAAACGGCAATTAAAGAAGGTAAAACCAAGGAACAACTGAGTCTAGCTCAGTCAAGGCTGATTCATACTTTGAACCTGAGTTATTTCGAAATTTTTAAAAAAGGAGAACCAAGCGAAAAGCAAATCGAAAGCCTGATCAAGGAGTTGAAAAAGTTGCCCGTAAGTGAGCGAAGAAATACGATTTTAAGTGCAATTTTTGAAAAAGAAGGTAAAATCGACGATCTGTTTGAATTAATGATTGAAACCAAAGATGTGGATCTATTGTCCAGATTTATAGTGCCTATGTTTCAGGTGGATGCAAAAAGAACAAAAGATGCAAGTTGGTTGATTTTAAATCATTTCCTCGAAACCCATGTGGGCAGACCGCCATCCGTAAAAACCAGAAATCTACTCAGGCATTTGTATGTCAACGACTTGGAGAAGCTTGCCAGATTTTTGCTAGGACAAATTCGAGCTAAATATGGTGATAGAAATTCAATAGAAGAAGAACTGGGATTGTTTAGATAAAATCAAATTATGAAGATTCATTTTTGGTATGTTGGAAAAACCAGTTTTAAATATTTAGAAGAAGGAATGGCTATTTATGAAAAACGCCTTCAAAAGTATGGAGGTGTTAATTCTGAAATCATTCCTGATGTAAAAAATGCAGGCAAACTATCGCCTGATCAATTAAAGGTGAAAGAGGGGGAGCTAATTCTAAAAAAATTAAATCCCGATGATTACCTGGTGTTGTTGGACGAGCGTGGAAAATCACCTACCTCTTTAAAATTTGCAGATCAACTCCAGGATTTGATGTTGCAAGGGAAAAAGAAAGTTGTTTTTTTGATTGGTGGAGCTTTTGGATTTTCAGAGACTGTTTATAAAAGAGCCAATAGTAAATTGTCATTATCTAACATGACCTTTTCGCATCAAATGATTCGTTTGTTCTTTCTGGAACAACTATACAGGGCTTTTTCAATACTAAATAATGAGCCTTACCATAATGAATGAATTCCTTCTAAATAAAGCGGCTGCCCTTGTTGGAAGATTGGCAGCCTTTTTTATTTAATTTCTTTTTAAATACAGTTGTTCATAAGTACCCTGTCGGTTCATCTCAATCATGAGGGTATCAGATCCTGTTAATTGGTATTTCACCATTTTTTCAATCTGACCTTCTCCTTTGGTATAAAGCTTATCATTTTCGGTGTAATAAGTACCTTTTTCTATTTGGTCGCCATAATTGGCGTTATAATTTCCATTTTCTTCAAAAGAGAAAGTTACACCGGAAACATCCCTTCCTGAATCGTTTCCTTCAACCATCCATTGATAACCTGCCCATTTGCCTGGAATTTTAGGGTCAATGGTTTTGGACTGGCAAGCGGAAAAGATTAGAATCCCTAGCACTGTTACAACTGATAAAGCCTTTTTCATTTTATTATTTTTCTATTAATGATTATTTTTTTCCTGCTTATTTCTCCAAGTTTGGTCAACCATAGGGCCTAAAGCATTACCCCCTAAAAGATGCATGTGTATATGAAAAACTGATTGACCTGCATCTTCATTGGTATTAATTACCAAACGGTAGCCAGATTCGCTTATTCCGTATTTATTTGCGATGTCCTTTGCTGCAACAACCATTTTTCCTATTAAAAAAGCCTCTTCATCTTCTAAATCATTTATGGTTGGAATCCTCTTTTTTGGAACAATAATAAAATGAACTTCGGCCTGATTGGAAAGAGGTTTGAAAACTGCAATGAAATCATCTTCATATTCCAAAGGTCTTTCTTTGCTTTCGGCTATCACTCTTTCAAAAGGAGACGGTCTTTCCAACTTCTGCTTCTTTTTTTCCTGATATTCTTTTGATTGAGCTGATAAAGAAAAACAAACCAGGAGGCTGATTGAAACCAACAAACCTCCTGATCTTCTGTAGGAAAATCTCATATTAACCTTTAATTAGTTGCTGGCGATACACAATACTTCCCGATTCATCAAGAATTACCAACCAGTAAGCTCCTGATACCATGGAAGATGTTTCAATTTCAACTTGGTTACTGAAGTCAATATCAGATTTTATTCTTTGTCCTATTAAATTGAAAATATTGACTTGGAAATTTCCTCTTTCTTCTGTTCGAATGACAAGCAAGTTCTCGAAAGGATTTGGATAAACTTCAACTTCAATATTCAATTTAATATCTCTGCTGCTTACAATCAGATCCATCCCGTCACAATCTTCATCAATTCCATTATTAGGAATTTCCATTGCACCAGGGTTGATGTTTGGATTTTCATCATCACAATCCTCATCTGAATTGTAACCATCCATATCGTTGTCGATAATCAAAGCTTCCCCATCGCAGTCTTCATCGATAGCGTTGTTTGGAATCTCCATCGCGCCAGGATTGATGTTTGGATTGTTATCATCACAATCTTCATCTGAATTGTATCCATCCATGTCGTTGTCGATGATCAAGGCTTCCCCATCGCAATCTTCATCGATAGCGTTGTTTGGAATCTCCATCGTGCCAGGATTGATGTTTGGATCGTTATCATCACAATCTTCGTCTGAATTGTAGCCATCCATATCATTGTCGATAATCAAGGCTTCACCGTCACAATCTTCATCGATCAAGTTATTTGGAATCTCCATGGCGCCAGGATTGATGTTTGGATCATTGTCATCACAATCTTCGTCTGAATTGTAGCCATCCATATCGTTGTCGATGATCAATGCTTCGCCATCACAATCTTCATCGATTGCATTGTTTGGAATTTCCATGGCGCCCGGATTGATTGAGGCATTGTTATCATCACAATCATTATCTGCCAGGTATCCATCACCATCATTATCTCCCTCTTTAATTTCCATAAAATCAAATCCGGCTTCCATTACAGAGCCGCTGGAAACCTTATCAGATGCTTCAATAATAAGTTGTACGTTTCCATTTTTTGTCCAGTTGGAGGGAAGGACAAGTTCAACTGATTTCCAGGAAGTATCTTTTTGATTGATTTCCCATAGCAGCGTATCCATTCCATTTGAAGTGAGGAATAACTTCAGAGTATCGTTCCCCAGGTTACCGTTCGTATCGTCATTGAACATCCAATATTCGAAAGATAATAATGGAATATTCATTTGGGTAAGGTCCATTTCCGGACTGATAAGTCGTACTACACCATTGTCAACATCATCATCTGTTCCATTGGATCCGGTATTCCCGGTTACATAACATTCCACACCAAAATCAGAGGCAGCATCAAAATCAGGATTTGCTTGTTGGCCATTGTAAAGAGTTCCATTAGGTTCTCCTCTCATCCATGCTCCTCCTGATGCTCCAAAAAGAACCTGAGTGGTCCATCCGTAATCAAAAACAAAATGGTCCTGATATCCTTTTGAAATCGTCAGATTGACAGGTCCGCCAGCAGGAATGGAATGAACTTCACTGGTATAGTTGAAACCCCATTTCCCTACAGTAAAGGTGTAATCACCTGTAAATCCATCGTTATAAATAAAAGCACCACTTGCATCTGTTGAAACCTCCCAGGAATAAACATCATCTTCGATTTTAACGAGTGCATTCTCTACGGGAAGTCCGGTTTCTTCATCTGTTACTATTCCAAAAATGGAAGCAGCTACCAATTTTTCCAATTCCACATTCAATTCAGTCAGCACTCCATTATCCAGCGTTGCTTGAACTGTTTTGCTCCTGTATCCAGTTTTTGAAAATGTAACATCAAAAGTGCCAGGAATAGCCTGTCCTGTTTTGTACTCTCCATTAAAGTCTGTCGAAGCCTGGTTTGCCTGACTTGACTGGATGTCTACTGAAACCCCTTGAAGCGTTATTCCACTCCCTTTTTCCGTTACTTGCCCTTCCAACCAGCATGCTCTAACATAGGTTGGAGTAAGTACATACAGGCCATTATTAATGTCCGAAATCAAAACTGTCTCAGAAGGTAGGAAAGGATATGCTCCCCAAGCACCACTAAATCCGCCATTATTTCCAAAAAAGGAATCAAAATTTCCTACTTCAATCAGGTTATCAGGCCTGGATGCATCGACCACAATTCCACCATCTGTGTAATAAGAAACCAGTAACCAATCTCTCCAAACATGGACGTTATGTGGTATTACATTTTGATTTATGGTTGCAATTGGTCTGAATTCGTCCAATAATTGGATATTATCCAAATCTGAGATATCATAGGCAGCTACCGGAGCATTGCCTCTTTCGTCCGTTGTAAAAATCGTATTGCTATCGTCAGATAGCCAGGTATTATGGGTAAAATTGAATGGTGTCCTCTGAGATGCAAGAAAAACAGTATTTGTTTTGTCGGTCACATCATATATTCCAAAACTTCCTTTATAAATTTCGGAAGTGTACATTTTATTCCCTCTGGCATAAATGTCGTGGGAATAGACGTTTGGACCCCAGCCAACTACAGCAGGTTGACCCGGATTGCTTGCAACATCGACATAAATAGCACCTCCATTATTCAAATTACATCCTGTCAAATAACAAAATCCAAATTCGTCGATGTATAGATTATGACAACTTTCAAGCTCACCACCAATTTGATTGACAGTAGGAGTCCATTCGAAAAAGGTAATATTATCGGGGGCTCCACTCATATCAATTACCGCCACTCCATTTGAAGTCTCATTGGTCACATAGGCAAAATTCCCCCAGGTTTTTATATCTCTCCATGTAGAGGCAGGACCGGGAATGAAAGCTACCTCGACTGCATTGTCTACATCAGCTAGGGAGACAATGGATGTACCTGTTCTGGTACCCACCAAAGCGTATTCTGTACCATCATCCGGATCAGACCAACCCCAGACATCATTCAGTCGCTGATTATAGGTAAGACGGGAACGTAATTCCATGTTTAATTGTCCGAATCCGGTATAAAAAAACGCAAGGCTGAAAAGAAAGGTAAAAATTTGCTTCACAGGTTGGTATTTTACTTAGGTGATGATAATGAATAACTTATAGATATTTAATGCAATTCTCTTACAAGGTTACAGGAATGAACTTTCGCAGGTTTGATTTTAATTCTGACAAAGAAAAGGTACCTGACATTCTAAACCATTCTTTTTCACCTTCCATAAAAAGAAGGGTAGGGGCAGTAAACACCAAAAATCTCCCGCGCATCTCGGGTTCGAGTATTAAATCAATGGTTTCAAGGGGTATGGTTGGAAATTCTTTCCCGATAAGTTCCTGAACCTTAGGTTTTAAGGCAACACATATACCGCAATTATCGTGCTTAAAAAGCAGAAGGCGAAAGGAATGTTCAGTCATTATAATTATTTGAAAATTTCTTCATTATTTAAAAAAGATTTGAACTCCAGTGGATTTCCACTTGGATCTAAAACAAACATGGTCCATTGTGCAGAAGGTTTCCCCTGGTACCTAATGTAAGGTTCTATTACAAATTGCTTCCCCGCGGTCCTCATTTTAGTTGTGATTTCCATAAAGTCTTTTAAATCGATAATGGCACCAAAATGTGGCAATGGAACCTTTTTTCCATCTACCTCGCCTGACCAGTCCAGTTCTTTTACTTCACCCAAATGTGCAGACAACTGATGACCGAAGAAATTAAAATCAATCCATTTTTCTGTGCTTCGGCCTTCTTTACAACCTAAGATATCCATATAAAATGACCTGGTATCATTCAGATCCTTTACATGGAATGCGTAGTGAAATTTTGTGGTTGTGTTATTTTCCATATATGTATTTAAACCAATTTGGGCCTTATTTTCTCTTTTTCGTTTTCCTTTAAAAAAGATGCATCCAAGGCGTTTTTCATTAAAATCTGAAAGGAAGAATAAGGAACATCCATTTTTTCATACGCCTTTTTGTATTCGGAATTTAATCCTGATTTAAAAATTCCAGGGTCATCAGAATTAAGTCCAACGGAAACACCCTGATCCAAAAACCAGGATAGCGGGTGTTTTTCATATGAATCAACTCTTTCTAATTTAACATTGCTGGTTGGACAAGTTTCCAGGTGGATGTTTTTTTCTTTTATGTATTCAACCAGTTCTTGATCTTCGGCTGCTCTTATACCATGCCCAATTCTATCAGGATGTAAGCTTTCAAGTAACTGTTTTATTAGTTTTGGCGAACCATATTCTCCTACATGGGCAGTGGTCCCCAATTGCCTTTCTTCTTTCAAATACCTGAACCAATAGGCGACTCTGCCGGGTATTTCTTTGGTTTCATCTCCTGTTAATCCAATTCCTGCAATTTTAAAATCTTCCGCATGTTTTACTTTTGAAAATATTCGATCCATAATTTCATCACCATGGTCCCGTTGGACATCCACAATGAAATTAACCTGATCTCTAATCCCTAATTCCTCAAGGGATTCATTCATAATACCCAGGGATTTATCAAAGTCAAATCCTTTATTCATATAAAAAAAAGGAGTCCAGGAGATTTCTGCATATATGATTTGATTAGCTTCCAGGTATTCTTTTAAAAAGCGAATGGACCTGGAGAAATCGTTTTCTTTTTGAATAGGCTGGCAACATGCATAATAAGTATTAACGAAATCTTCAAAATTCGGGAAAGTGTCCGGAAAACCGTTTTTCAAAAAAAAAGGAAGATCGGTGTTGGCAGATTTATACAATGAAGAAAGGTCGTTAAAACCTACAATTCCTTCAAGGTGCAGGTGCAATTCGATTTTGGGAAAGTTAACATTACCAATTTCCACGAGAATAATTTTAATACGTTAAAAGTATATAAAGCATTCTGTGCATAAAAGTTTCAGGCTTTGTTTTGTTCCCGTATGTCGGATAATAATTCATCATTGAAGCCAAGTTGGGAAAGCACCTTTAAAATGAAATCTGATTTTGCCTCCGTATATCCGGGTTGATCATGCTGGTATTGAATGGCTAACTTTTCTTTTAAATTCCCATAAGCAATTCTTACCTCCGCATTATTCCTTAAAAAATCCCGAAACAAAAGGTGATTTTCTATGCTTGGTATTCCTTTTAAGCCAACATAAAGGTTGTGCCGCATCCATTTTTTGTCTTTCTGGTTTGAAAATGGAGTTTCATCATTTTCTCTTTTAAAAGCCTCCCTTCCTTTAATTCCTAAATCGCCAATATGCCGGTAACCCAGGACAGACAATTTTTGAATTACTTTAGGAATATCAGATTCTTGTTCAACAATAATATCTATATCCAGGCAAGGTTTGGCCGGCAAGCCAACTACTGAAGTACTTCCAACATGCTCTATGGAAATAGTATCCATCTTAAGATGTTCCAAATAAATTTCTTTGAGCTCCTGGAATTCTTCCGGCCATTTTTTATTCCAGGCTTCAATTGATACCATTATCCTAAAAATTGATAAGTAAAGATCAAAACGATTAAAACAACTACTATAAATCCCAAGGTCCAATAAATGGATCCCTTGTTTTCATTTGAAATTTCGGCGTTTATTTTAGTGCGATTTTCCAATTTTTGTTCCTCTGAGAAATCCTTTCCGAATTCTTTATTGTAGCCATATTCTTCAGGAATGGATTTATTGATTTTGTCTGGATCGGAAAAGGCCTGGTTGCCGCGCATCATTTTACGGTTGGCCTCCATCCTCTTTATCATATCGAAAACATGACATGCAAATCCCATAATTCAGGTGTTTTGGTAGAAAATGGTCATTTACTTAGCCCTTGTTTCCACCTTTTCGATCAATATAGATGAAAATTCGAAAAGCTAGAGTATATGCTCCAGTTCTAATTCATGTCTTATTGGAATTTGGTCTTTACCCAAATCAGGTATGCTGGGTTTTAGTTTTCTTGCTTCCAGGACTGAATCCAAATAAAGCGCTTTAAGGTTCCAACCTCTTTTCTGGTAAAACCGTAAGGCATTTGTATTGTCATTGGTAGTCACCAACCAAATTCGCTTATAACCTTCGGCAGTTCCTTTTTTTATTATTTCGTTTAAAAGTGAGGTTCCAATACCCATTTTTTCCTGAAAACTGTCGAGCGATATGATTTCAATTTCATCTTGAATTTTCCTATAGGTCGCAATTCCCATGATTCGCCCGGAATAGATGGCGAGTAATCCTTCCAAATCATCAAAGAAATGTTGGATGCCTTTGCTGACCAGAAAATCAGTTTTCCAACGGGAAACAAACCATTTCTTAACCTGTTCCCGATTGCGATCTTCTATCGGTCTTATTTCATAAGAAGTCTCTATCATGCATGCAAATTAGCGAAATATATCTGTGGAATTCTGTAGAACTACTACTTTATTTCCTGACCTGCAAAAAGCCATTTTTTTTCTTTAAAAGTTTTACCGTCATTAAAAATTTGGCGATGTAAAAAATCTATAGAATCGCTGTGCAAAATCACCTTGGTTTGGGCACCTTCCACCAAATCGCTGATGTAAATATTTTCAAGATTCTTTTTAAAAACTTTATCCCTACAATTTCCAACTGAAAATCTGATGGAATCTTCAGCAAATTCTTCTACAATGAGCACTTCATGGCTTGATTCAACCATTAAGACAGGATTGCAATCGTAAACTTCGATTTTTTCAATAATTGAAAGGGTTCCTTTGAAAGAGGTTTTAATACTTTCAGGAGAGAAATTTTCTTTTTGACAAGAAAAAACAATCATCGCAATGAAAATTGCGCATACTAATTTCGGGTAATGTTTCAAATCATCTAATTTTCAGATACAAACCTAATGGATCATTAACTGATTTGAAAGATGCACATTGGTCAAAGTGTGGTTCTTATATTACTTTTGTCATCCAACCATCACATTTTTGCACTCAAATGACAGATATGGAAGGTAAAAAAACCGTGGAGCATTTTATCGATAGAACGGAAGAGCATTGGAAGCCTATCTTAAGACAGCTGCGGCAAGTTATTTTATCTACGGAACTTGAAGAGTCCGTAAAATGGGGAATGCCTGTCTACACTTTAAATGGAAAAAATGTCGTCGGTTTGGGAGCCCATAAATCCTATGCCGGGCTTTGGTTTTACAATGGTTCTTTTTTAAAAGATGATGAAAAGATTTTGGTGAATGCCCAGGAAGGAAAAACCAAAGGCTTGCGGCAATGGCGATTTGAGAAAGGAGCTGATATTCCAATTAATCAGGTTAAAAAATATGTAGAAGAAGCCATTCAAAATCAGAAGGAAGGGAAGGAAATTAAACCCGAGAAAACCGAAAGGAAGGCAATTCCACCAGCATTTAAAGCGCATTTGGAGAATAATGCCATTCTAAAAACCAATTTTGAAAATCTAACTCCCGGAAAACAAAGGGAATATTTGGAATATCTCCATGAGCCCAAACAGGAAAAAACAGTGCTAAACCGCATCGATAAAATCATTCCATTTATTCTGGAAGGCAAGGGTTTAAATGACCGTTATAAAAAATAATTTAGTCCACCTTTATCAGCGTTAATTTATCCAACATAGCTCTGTTGGTGATTCCATTCATGTTTTCATTGAAAGGTTTAAGCTCAAGACTAAGGGAATTGATGCCTGCTTTGAAATACATTTCTTCCGGATTTGTTTTTCCCCAATCCGACCATTCGTTAGTACCTCTTTGGGGAAAAACAAAAACTGCTGACTTCTCATCATTCAAATAAAGGGTTCGCAAGGCACATTTATTATCGGTATTCCATGGACCGCTACCATTGGAATAGGTAAAATAAACCAGGTAATATCCCGACTCCTTTAAGTTTAAGGAAAACTCTAATCTCTCATTGACTCCTTTGTCAATTTCTATGAATCCACTACCTGAAAAATTTGTAAAAGGATAAGCAGCTTGTTCTTTAAACGATTCCATCTCAAATTCTAATGGTGCATTATCATCCAAAAACCAAACTGGTTGGCTAGAGAAACTTTCCCAGCCTTTTTCATCCAATGCAGTCACTACATATTCTGCAAATCCAGGTTCAGATATGGAAAAGCTGTTTTGTTTTGTCTCCAATACCATTTTACCATTGCGATATACTTTATAAGAATTTGCATTCGCCACTTTCTTCCAATTTATTTCATTACCTGATAAGCTTGTAATAGGATTTGGCAGGGAAAAATGATTGGAAACAAAATTAGTAGGCTTTTCAAATCTGTTATTGGCCATTCTGATTTGAATGGTATGTTCACCTGAAATATCAGCACTAAAAAATCCGTCCTCCAATGGCTTCCCATCCATGGAAATTGCTCCAATTAAATTTCCATATCCGATCACTTCAATATGTAAGGTGGCATTTCTGTATTTAAAATTGTTCAACTTCTTTCTACCCCGAAAGGCCGATGGAATTACAGGTTGAAATCTGATTCCATTTTCTTCAAGATTAATTCCCATAAAGACTTTATTGACCATAGCAATGTTTCCTGCCATGCTCCAAAGCATTTGATGAGAATTTATTTCTGTCCCTTTATAATCTCCGGTCTCAGCAACCATGTTTTCGTAATTGGTTAAAAAGAACAGGCAGGCTCTGTAAAGAGAAGAAAGACCTTGAGTCAGTACCTTTTCATTCCCCTCCTTAGCTGCTGCAAGATTCCAATAGGATTGTACAAATGGCCAAATCCCATTGTTATGATAGGGTGGGATACCCGGAATTTGAGGATAAATACAAGTTACACCAAAAGGAGTGACGGGACTCTCACTCATTATTCTGAAAGCTTCTTCTTCTCCGGCAACTCCAAATAAAACTGCCAGTGATTCTCCCAATGCTTCAAATCTTTCCGAAGGGATTTTTTTAAATCGGCCATAATTGTATTGGTTGTAAAAACCTCTGTCCCGATTCCACAATTGTTGGTTGATTCCATCTTTAATAGCAGTTGCTCTTTTATCAAATTCACTTCCATCTTTTTGAAGTGCTTTGGCCATTTTAGCAAGAATGGAATGTGCCTGATAATGAACGACATTGGTTCCCAGGTTCTCTGAAAGGTAAATATCCTTGTTATCCATCCACTTTGGATATGTTTGCTCTCGCCAATCCAGGAAAGAAGATTCTCCGCGATAAAGTTTTGATTCGGAAGATTGCAACACTTCAAAGTCATCTTCCAAAGTGTTTTTTATGATGTCAAAAGATTGCCTGAGCCATTCCTTATCGCCGGTAAACTTATAAAGTTCCCAGGCTGCTATCGCCCATACTGTCCTGTCTGATGAAATCGGCCAGGCTCCTCCTGAACCGGTATCTTGTATAATTCTATCATTCTTAACTTTTTTTAAGAGGCTGTTTTTTGCTATAGCCGGTTCATGCATTGCAAAGGCCAAAAATATGCTATAACTAATATCCCTGGTCCAAACGCCTCCCCATTTTGCTCCGGTACGTAAAGTGCTATCCGACTCGATGGCTAATTTTGCCTCTTCCAGCGAAAGGTTGTAGATAGCGTCCAGTATAGGGATATCAGATTCAAATTGAGGTTTATCAGAAATATCCTGGCTAAGTTTCCATTGCTTTTCTTCTTCCTGTCCATCCTTGTAAGGATTAAGCTCCAGGTTTATTTCGTAAATATTTGGATTTTCTTTGGAAGGAAGAAGTTGCAAACCTTTGCCCTCTAAATTGACAAAATCCCAACTAAGAGGTTCGGCATTTCCTGCAATGTAAACACCTTTGAAATCGGAGGCAGCAATTTTTGTCCCATCATAGGCTTCATAAAATCCTTTTTCTTCAAAAGCCTTTAATACCGGACTAAAATCCAGTTTAAAAGTGTAGTTTGAATTTGGAGCAAGAAATTCTGCCTCTGATTCCATTCCACTGCTTAGCTTTTGGCCAAAAACTACGATGGGCAATTGTGATTTTCCTGCCAAATTAATTTGATGATTGACACCAATAGGGAGTTCGTTGTCCTTTTCGTTTATACTGAATTTAAATTCAATGATGCTTGAGAAATTGCTTGAAGCCGGACTCTTATATTTTGATACTATATGATTTGGGGATTTTACGACGGCCGTATTGGACCCCTGAACAACAGAATCTAAAAAGAGGGAATAGTGAGAATTAGAAAAAATCAAGTTGGATTCATTTGAACCACACGAATTTAAAATCAACAGCATCAAAATCCCTAAAATAACTGAAAAAATTGAATTTCGGCTCATAAGAAAAACTGGTTTGAAAAGGCAAATGTAAATGGTAATTGTGATTTCTATGCTCATTTGGAGTCCGTCCTTTTTTGGTTGAGTACTTTCATCACCATTTTTTTGTTGCAGGTAACCTTTTGAAAACAAAAAACAAATGATTTACTTAAAATTGTCAAGTGTTTGAATAGAAGTTATACCTGTACAGGTTAACGTTTATTCGGCTTGTGAAAAAATTTAGGGTCTCTAATCCACAAAACCTTCAGTGATATTCGCTGGAGGTTTTTTTTTTGAACCTGAATTAAGATTTTTGGGTTTATCTTTTTTTAAACGAAAAACCCAAAAATGGACTTTGAAAATTTCTTCAGTGATATTAAAATCCAGGTAGGAACTTATTATGACAACCTGGTTGTATTATTTCCAAAACTCGTTTTGGGTCTTACTATTCTTATTCTATTTTTTCTCCTTTCCAGGATACTAAAAAGTTATAGCAATAAAAGACTTCAGGTAAGGATGGATGATCCTTTACTGGCAAAATTTATATCAAATATTATTGGTACAGCTACCATTATTCTTGCCATCCTGATATTCCTGCAGGTTATCGGCCTGGGAGAAGTATCAATAGGTTTGCTTTCAACAGCCGGGGTTGGAGCTTTTATTTTAGGATTTGCATTTAAGGATATCGGTGAGAATTTCCTGGCCGGTATTGTATTAGCTTTTAAAAGACCCTTTAGGGTAGGGGATACTGTTGAATTAGGAGGATATATAGGAAAAGTAGTTACGCTTAACCTTCGTGATATCCAAATCAAAACTCCGGATGGAAAAGATATTTTTATACCCAATGCCACTGTCGTCAAAAATGCAGTAGTCAATTATACAATAGATGGTTTTTTAAGAATGGAATTCACCATAGGATTGGATTACGAGACCAATATGGAAGAAGCTGTAGGCATCATTTATGAGGTCGTAAGCCATCACCCTGAGGTTTTAAAAGGTGATAAAAAACCTCAAGTAGTTTATGGAGAGCTTGCATCAAGCACACTCAATGTGAATGTTCAATATTGGATCAACACCTTTGAATCCAAGGTTCCGGGGTTAATTTTAAAGCGAAACCTTATTGATAGCGTACTAGATGCGCTTAACAAAAATGGTTATTACCTACCAAGTGACATCATAGAAGTTAAGGCATACAGGGACAAAGATTTACCAATCAAATCTATGGCTGGTTAGTTCCAGAAATTGTCTCTGACGTAAGCAGCACCAGTTTTTATAGCATTATCATAATCACAAGGATTGTTATGATTTAGTCCGGATACCAGATCAAAAACGATAACACTTCCTACTAATTTAGACGTATCTATAAAAGCTTCAGTTTGGGGATATGGATAAACACTATCATCTTCACCATGAATACAATATATAGGAACATCAAACCTAAACGCATTGCCATCTTCATCAAGGGTATTGTATTGAGAAGCAATTGGCATGGCTGATTTTGTCCACCTTGGCTGGTTTTCGGCATAAAACCATGCTCCGTTTCCTCCTTCTCCAAAACCCATCACCAGGACTTTATTGGTATCAACTGGTAAATATTCCCTTGCCAGTCTGATGAGACCAACAACTATTTCCTGATTTGGTGGTGCATCCCATCCTACAAATCCGCCATTAGGACTAATAATATAGGCATCCAGCTCACTTAGACCTTCTTCAACATAACAGGATGTTTCCTGATGTGCACTCATACTACCTCCTAAATCATCGTGAAGTGCAAGGACACAAGGTTTAGGGTCACTGTTTGGATTGTCGGGAGCTATGATTCTGAATCTCCAGGCAACTCCGGTATAAGCTTCCATTTCCAAATCATTTATTCCAGGCTGAATTTCGATTTCGCTAAATGATTGTCTTATGTCGTCAAAATCTCGGACAACAGTGGGTTCTGTTTTCTCACAAGAGCTGAAAAGAATCAGCATGGAAAAAACAGCACCAACTGCGGTGAAACCAGTTTTGATTATATTGCTTTGCATGGTTTAGATTTTACTAACGCGTAAATAAATTTGGTCATTTAAAATTTCAATTCAAAAATTTCGTAATGCCCGATCGATGCAATCTTTTGAAAATCATTTCTTAAAATATGCACCTTTGATGCCATATTATCTATATGGACTTCAGCTTGAACAGAACTTAATAATAGGGTCTTTTCAGCAAATTCCAAAATCAATGGCATTACTTCAGTAATAATACCTTTCCCCCGATGTTCTGTTTTTAATTCAAATCCTATCTCTGCTAAGCTTTTATCCTCTTTAAAATTCCAAAGACAGAAGATTCCCAAAAAGTTTCCAAGTGTTTTACTTTCCACTATCCAATAATACCATTTGACATTACGAATTCCTTCCAAAATCATTTCGAGGAATTTTTTAGTCTCTGATCTGGATTTATCTTCCGTCCTTTCAACAAATACATTATTCTCTGGATCAATCCTCATTTGAAAAAGCATTTCCAAATCTTCTATAGAGGGCGATCTTAATTTAAAATTTTGTGTCTCAAGATTAGGTTGTGGTACCATTTTTTTAATTGTCAACCTCCCTAAACACAAGTTTGAATCTTTTTTTGAGTTCTTCACTTCCAAGTTCGTCCAAAACTGCTTTGTTAATGGCTGGAATTTTTTCAGTATCCGGATGGGATTCGATGGCATCTGCGACTTCATCTATTCTCAAAAGATGAATCATTGGGAAAGGTGAACGGTTGACGTAATTGACCGGTTCATTTTCATCAGTTTCTTCAAACCTAAAATCAGGATGAAATCCAGCCAATTGAACATCTTCGGATTTTCCATGCAATTCCAGTAATTCTTCTGCGATATAATAAATATCTAAAAACTCTTCAAAAGTCCAGGTGACCTCAGGCAGAATAAAAAGCGTATTGGAAATATCCTCCTTTGGTGTTTGTTCCAACAATTCTACCTCTTCCCAGAATTTCATTAAGATGCTTTCAGGATCAGTTTCCTCACAGGTTTGAAACCTAATTTGATTTTTGTTAAAAGGCTTTCGAGCAAATGGACATAAATTGAATCCAATTACAAAATCAAGCACCCAATGTTGGGTTATCGAAGCTGGCTTCATTCTTTTTTTTCGTAAAGGAAATAAATTATTTCAACTCAGGAAAAGGTATCCTTAAATCCAATTTAGGGTTTCTCGAGTCAGATCACTTTTTGAAGCATCACCGGTATTGAGGGTAGAAGCGGGTTCAAACAGCAACACCTCGACTTCTTCATGAGCAACAGGCCTGTGCTCAATACCTTTGGGGACTACCAGGAATTCACCAGGATTCAACCTGATTTCTTTATCTCGAAATTCAATAATCAGGCTTCCTTTTACCACCAAAAACATTTCATCTTCTTCTGTATGGCTGTGCCAAACAAATTCGCCTTTCAATTTGGCAACCTTGACATGTTGGCCATTCAGCGCTGCAACAATTCTTGGATTCCAATGATCATTAAAAGAATTAAACTTTTCATTCAGGACTACTTTTTCCATTTGCTTAGATTGATTTTATTGCTTTTAAAGCGTAAACGAGAGGAACCTTATTACCAAATTTCTCTACTTGGAATTTTCCTTTTTCTGTTTCAATGGATCCTTTAAAAATATTGTACGGTGAATAATCGTATTCCCTTAAATTTTTCAATTGGAGTTGCTGGTTTAGCAAGGCTTGAATTACCTCTGCCTGGCTATGATTCCAACAAACAAATTCCAGCGGAATTCCAGCATCTCTATCAGCATAGGAACCAGTCGTGGATTCCTTGATTGGACCATCATTGAAATAAGAATAGGCAATCTTTTCAAGGTCATCATCAAACATCCAGATTACAGGATGGAATTCAGCGAAAATAAATTCTCCTTCAGGTTTGAGGAAATATTGGATAATATCTGCCCATTTGTCGAGATCAGGCAACCAGGTAATTGTACCATAGGAGGTAAAAACAACATCAAATCGTTCATCAAGATGATTTTTTAAATCGTAGACATTACAATTGATGAAATTGGCATCCAAACCCAATTTTTCATTGAGCATTTTTGCCTTATCTATTGCATCATTGGAAAGGTCAACTCCGGTTACTTTAGCGCCCATTCTTGCAAGTGACAATGAATCCTGACCAAAATGGCATTGCAAATGAAGCACTGACTTTCCTTCAAGATTCCCCAACAAGTCCAGTTCAATTGTTTTTAAAGAAGATTTCCCTTTTAAAAATCCTTCTACATCGTAAAAATCACTTTTAAAATTAATGCTAGCCCATCCGTTCCAACTTTCTTTGTTTAAGTCAAAATGATTCATATAATTTGATTTTAGGTTTTTAAACACAAGCCCAACAGTTTACTGTGAAAAATAATTCCCGCATTAATCCCTTACCCAGGCATAAATTTCCATATCCATTAATTCCTTTCCTGCCTTTTTATATGACTTTCTTAGTACACCTTCTTTTAAAAAACCTGATTTTAAAACAGCCTGGATACTTGATTTATTTTCAGGACCGATGATGGCAAAAATCCTTTCAAAGCCATGCTTAAACTTGCACCATTTCACCATTAATTGAAGCGCCTCCGAACCGTAACCCTGCCCTGAAAATTCAGAGAAAACAAAAAAGCCTAACTCTCCTTTTGGAACCGACCAATCTATATTTCTTATTGAAATTTGACCTATCAATTTTCCGGTTTCATTGTGGAATATTCCAAAAGTAAAAGCTGATTTTTCTTTCCAGGCATCTTGTTTTTCGGAAAAATATTTACCCACCTCATCCAGATTTTTTATTCGTCCAATCATCTTGGAAAAATAAGGTGCTAGTAGATGTCCGTCTAATTTTAAACCTTTCAAAAAGTACATCTTATCAGCTTCAAGGTAAGTCCGCAAAAGAATTCTTTTGGATTTCAACTGAACTATTTCCACTTGTTCGTGATGCATAAGAGAGAGCTTAAATCGATTTTTTAAAAAATAATATTTAAAGGAAATGTCAATTTAAAAAATCCACTTAAAAAAAACTTTCGTAAATGTTAATGAACCTCAAAAACCATATCATATGAAGATCAACAAGCTTACTAAACTTTTCCTTTCTTTTTTCGCGGTATTAATTCTTAGTCTCCCTTCCAGGGCTGGCATTATCCCGGTTACCAGTGTTACCGACAATGTTACAGGCTCGCTTAGATTCGCAGTAGATGCTGCTGTATCAGGAGATACCATCACATTTTCAAACTTAATTGACGGGACGCCGGTAGTGATTGCCGGGCTTGCAGTTGAGATTGATAAATCTTTGACTTTGATGGGTAATGATACCACCAATACCATTTTGACAGGTGCATCCTTAAACTCAATTTTAAAAATTAGTGGCGGAGCAGATGTCATCATTTCAGGTATAAACTTTCGAGGCGGATTATCTGCTGCTTCCGGAGGTGCTATTGAAGTAGAAAATGGAAACCTTTCACTTAGCAGTTGTAGTTTCATTGGAAACCAAGCTGCTGTTTCCGGAGGTGCCATTGCCATCGACAATGGTAATCTAAGTATAGACAATAGTTCCTTTTCAGAAAACCTTGCATTGGGAGCCATGGCCACCAATGGCGGTGGAGCAATCGTAAACCTTGGAGCAAATGTTGATATCTCAGAAACCGATTTTCACTTAAATACTGCAACCGGTGCTGCCGGTAGTGGTGGAGCAATTTTAAACCTCAACGGTGGTGAACTCATCATCTCAGGAGGAAACTTCACGGAAAATTCATCCATCAGGGCCGGAGGTGCTATTGAAGATAACTCCGGCGAATTTGGTGGCGTAACCATTTCAGGTGCCACCATGACCGGAAATTCTACCGGGGCTAGTCCTGGTAATGGTGGAGCCATCCACATTACCGGTGAAGGAAACATCAGCATCTCCGGTGGCATCTATTCTGAAAATACTGCATCTGCTGAAGGTGGAGCACTTTGGAATGGAACGGGAACCATGGAATTGAATGGCGTAACCATTGACAATAATACCGCCGCAGGTGCTGAAGCAGACCAAGGTGGAGGTGGTGTCTTCAATGCTGGAGGTACACTCACCATAACAAACAACACGATGATTACCAACAACCAGGCTTCCGGAACTTCCGGATCCGGTGGTGGTATCCTGACTGACGTTGGTGGATCTTTGAATGTAGAAAATTCTACCATTTCATTCAACACTGCAAACCGTGCAGGTGGTGGGATTGAAGACGTATCAGGTGCTGCAAATCTCAGTTCAATTACCAACGTAAGATTTGAAGGAAATTCAACAGGTTCCAATCCGGGTAATGGTGGTGCTATCCACATTACCGGAAATGGTAATTTGGAAATCTCAGGTGGTACTGTTTTAAACAATACTGCCGCTCTTGAAGGTGGCGGACTATTGAACGGTACAGGAACCATGACCATAAGTGGTGTTTCCATCAATGCAAACACTGCAAGTGGAGCAGATGCTACCAACGGCGGAGGTGGTGTCTTCAATGCAGGAGGAACTGTAAACATTATGAGTGGTACCGTTATTGATGCCAATGTTGCTGATGGCACTGCCGGAAGCGGCGGTGGTATTTTCAATGATGTTGGAGGTACCTTAAATATAGACGGTGTAGAGATTACTAACAATATAAGTAATCGTGCAGGTGGAGGTATTGAAGATGTCTCTGGTGCTGCAACTGTAGTTAGTATTACCAATACAACCATATTTAGAAATAATACCGGTTCTGCACCCGGAAATGGAGGTGGACTTCATGTTACTGGTGATGGAGAAGTTCAAATATCCAACTCTCTTGTTTCAGAAAATATGGCCGCTGCAGAAGGTGGTGGATTATGGAACGGCGCAGGATTAATGGTAGTTGACAGTGTAAAATTCATCTCCAATGGCGCTGCCGGAAATGCTGCAGACCAGGGAGGAGGAGCAATTTATAACCTCTCAGGAAACCTTCAGGTAAAAGGTGGTTCAAGTTTTTCTTTAAACCAAGCTTCCGGTACATCAGGAAGTGGTGGTGCCATTTTGAACGATGTCGGAGGTACATTATCGGTAGAAAAGTCTTTATTCATGGCCAACACTTCTGTTAGAGCAGGTGGTGCTATAGAAGATGTTTCAGGTAGCCAAAGTATAACTGCAATTACTGACGTAACTTTTGATTCTAATACGACAGGAAGAAACCCAGGCAACGGTGGTGCTATCCATATCACCGGAGATGGAACAATTAATATAACTGGTGGACTTGCAACGAAAAATTATGCAGGTGCGGAAGGTGGTGCCTTTTGGAATGGTACGGGAACCATGACCATCAACGGTGGAATTATCTCAGAAAATACTGCCAATGGTTTCGATCCGAATCAAGGTGGTGGTGGATTATTCAATGCCGGTGGAACTTTGATAGTAAATGGCATGACCGAAATAACGGGCAATATCGCTGATGGAACCTCGGGTTCAGGTGGCGGTATTTTAAACGATGCCGGTGGTATTCTAACCATCAATGGAGCAATAATTGAAGGAAACTCTGCTGTAAGAGCAGGAGGTGGAATAGAAGATGTTTCAGGCGACTTATCCATTGTTACTATTAATGATGTACGTTTTGAAACAAATTCTGCCGCATCTAATCCCGAAATGGTGGCGCCATTCATATTTCAGGAAATGGAGACATGAACATCAATGGCGGTTCTGCAGTGTCAAATACTGCAGCTGCAGAAGGTGGCGCCTTTTGGAATGGTACGGGAGTTATGACTGTTTCCGGAGTAAGCATTTCAGAAAAAACATCGCAAGTGGAAATGCTGCTGACCAGGGTGGCGGTGGATTGTTCAATGCGGGTGGAACTTTGATCGTAAACAATTCTACGGAAATCAAATCCAACATGGCCAATGGAACTTCCAGGTTCCGGAGGTGGTATCTTAAATGATGTCGGAGGAACACTTACCTTAGATAATATTTTTATTGAAGGTAATACTGCCAACCGTGCAGGTGGAGGATTAGAAGATGTGTCTGGTAATGCAACAGTTGTTACCTTGACAGAAGTAAGTCTTACTTCTAACAATGCAGGAACCAATCCAGGAAATGGTGGTGGAGTGCATATTTCCGGCGATGGAAATATTGAAATCACTGGCGGAATAGTTTCGAATAACATGGCAATAGAAGGCGGTGGACTTTGGAACAATATAGGATCCATGATGGTAAGCGATGTTTATTTCGAAGCAAACATCGCAAATGGTAATGATCCGGATCAGGGTGGGGGAGCTATCTATAACAATGGCGGTGCCCTTGCAGTAGATTCAGCTTCCTATTTCACGGCCAATGTTGCTGCCGGAATCTCAGGTAGCGGAGGAGCGATATTCAATAATACTGACGGAACTGTTGATATTCGCAATACAACTTTTGTATCCAACGAATCCAACAGAGCAGGAGGTGCTATTGAAGATGCTTCCGGAGTAATTATGGCCTTACAAATTGACTCTTGCTTGTTTGAATTGAATGATGCTGGAGATAATCCGGGAAACGGTGGTGCTATCCACATGACAGGAATGGGAGACATCTCAGTTTCTAATTCTTATTTCGATAGCAATATCGCCGGCGGTACAGGTGGTGCCCTTTGGAATGGTGCCGGAGTAATGACTGTTGAAGCAACCGGAATAATTGACAACGTAGCTGGTACCGGTGCAGGTGGAATTTATAATACGACCGGTGAAGTAAACGTCATGAATAGCACAATATCCAGAAATATGGTTTCAACTGTAAGCGGTATTGGTGGCGGAATCACCAATTTACCTGATGGAACCGTTACCGTAACAAGTTCAACCATTTCCGAAAATACTTCCTTCAAATCAGGTGGTGCCATTTATAATGAAGGTACGCTGGAAGTAATGAACAGTACGCTGTACAACAACCAGTCTGATACATTGTCCGGGGGTATAATGCAGGTAGGAAGTACCGCAAGTATAAATCTAACCGGTAGCATAGTTGCCGGAAATAGTTCTGCCAGTGGTTTTGGAGATGCTGACCTTGAAGGTTCTGTTATGGGTGGCGGTTATAATTTAATTGGAATTGACCATCTAAACTTGTTTGGTTCTAACAATACCAATATCACAGGAACCTTGAATAGTCCTGTTGACCCAATGCTTGACACACTTACCAACAATGGTGGATTTACCAGAACACATTCCATCATTTGTGGAAGTCCTGCTTACAATGCAGGTGATCCAAATGACAATTCTCCTGACCAGAGAGGCCTGGCCGTTTTTGGTATGAGAAGAGACATTGGATCTTTTGAATATCAGGATACTTGTGCAACTATTTCTACAACTGAACCTGCGACGAGAATTGAAATTGAAAACATTTATCCAAATCCTGTAAAAAATCAAATGATTATTGATTTGGGTATTCTAGCCAATAATGAAGAATTTGACTGGACTATAATAGAATTATCCAGTGGAACAATAAAAATGGCTGGTCAGACTCGTGCCAACAGATTGAACCTTAATGTATCCAATCTGGCAGGTGGAAGTTATGCTATCGAATTCAGAAATTCAGAAAAGATAGGTATTAAACGCTTTATTATTATTGAATAATTTGATTGATTTATGATAGAAAAGGCTGCCTCAGCAATTGAGGCAGCCTTTTATTTTTTATCCGGCATTATCGTAGGCTTTTCTCAACCATTCAATAACCTCTTTATCCAATTCTGTTATCTCTGAAACATTAATTTTATGACTGCACATAGCATTTGCTGCAGTTATCTCTTCCAATTTCCCTTTTCCTGGTTCTCCTTTTAAATTTATGCCGATTTCAAATCGAGTTTTTGTGGCTGGTGTTAGCATGGCAAATTGCTTTTTCCTTCTAACGCTCACATATTTCCTTTTAGGAGAAAACTCGACATCGCTTCCAAAAGCCTCAATTTCCTTTCTTAGTTTTTCATAAAACGGAAGCAGGTTTTCTTTTCCCTGGTATTGTTCATCAATTAAATCCCCTTTGTTCTCAACTGAGCCGGCATCTGCTTCACGGGCCTTCATCGAGACCAGGTTTGCATAACCATGCGTAAACTCATGTTCAGATTTTAGAAATTTGAGAATGTCTCCATGCTTTTCAAACCCTTTTGTTTTTACAATTTTGATCCATTCTTCCAGCGATTTCCCTGTTTTGATTTTCAGGTTTTGAATCATGGTGTTTCCTGCATCATCCATATTTTCTATTTTTTAAAATTCAGGTAATGCCCAAAAATAGAAAAGGCTCCCCAAATAGGGGAGCCTTTATATCATAAAAACTTAGGCCGAAGCCATGTTTTTAGTATCTTCTTCCTCCGCCGCCACCGCCGTAGCCGCCGCGTCCGCCACCACCAAATCCGCCTCTGTCACGGTTCTCTCTTGGCTCAGCTTTTTTAACTACGATGGTTCTGCCATCCAATTCCTGATCGTTTAAGTTTGAGATTGCTTCTCTAGCTTCGTCATCGTTAGGCATTTCAACGAAACCGAAACCTTTAGAACGACCGGTAAATTTATCCATAATGATTTTTACAGATTCTACTTCACCGAATCTTTCAAATGCGTTTTGCAATTCTGACTCGTTGGTGTCAAAATTTAGCTTTGCTACAAAAATGTTCATCAATAAAAAATTAAAAAGAAAAAAATGCGAGTACTTAAAGGAAGGCAGGATAAGAGAACTAAAAAACAAGAAAACTTAATTGCGAGTCCAAATAAATAACTCAATTACCCTGCAAAATTACAAATTTTCCTGATACATTCCTAAATTATTATTTTTCAAGACGTTTTAATTAATTATTTAATATCATTTTTTGAAATATACTTTGTAAAAAGGAATCAACTCACCACCAAAACTTTCATGCTTAAATACTTTCCAAAGTGCATGAATTATTACTGCTTTATGATTCTTAGAACCCGATCCTCACATTTTCTAAGAATTAATATGACCATTATCACAAAGTAAACCATTTAACATCTTGAACTTTGAATGTTTGTAAATGGCCCTCTTGAAATATTAATCAACAATACTTTTTATTTTTTTTTAATTTTTCAGCAATAAAATTTCATACTATTTTTATTTTGCACGCTCAAAAAATAAGAGTAAACCTCTAGGTTAAACGAAGCAACACATGACTGTAGACAAGTTCCTGTTTATTAGAGAAAAAACGACAGTATATAAAGTCGAACTAAACGAAATCAAACACATCAAGTCTGAAGGAAATTATTGTTACATTGAAACCAATGAAAAGTCCTTTCAAATAAAGATTTCGCTTGGAAAACTACTGGAATCTCTGCCCGGGCCGAATTTTATACAGGTGAATCGAAATTTTATTATTCCTATAAACAGAATTGAAAAAATCAATTTAACAGAAGGCTTGATTTTACTCGAAAATGAAAGTATCTCTATAGGAGGCAGATATAAAGAAACCCTGTTGAATGCCATGCAAATTTTACCTTAGTTCGCCTTTAGAGCTCGTTAAATTTTATAAGCTCATATTGAGGTGTACATTGAAACAGGTGCTTCAATATTTCTACATGGCCTGCACCAAAAATGACCAAAATCCTATCATCCGGAGAAGTAGTTATTTTTTGAATATTTCTTAAAATTCTAAGATTTCTATTGTACCAGTAAAGGACCAGGGCATCTGCACCCTCATAGTCACCATTCTTAAAATCTCCATTTAAATAAGCTCCAAAACCACGATCCAATACTTTGTCTGAATTCATAAATTTAAAATAGTCAAGTAAGGTATTTTCCAAGGTCAACTTATCATCCAACTCGCGGAATTTCTTGTATCGTTTGCTTATTTTATCATTGCTTTTATAATCATAATCTTCAAAGATTTCATCCAAATATGGACGAATCGCAAGAGAGTCTTTTGAATAATATAAATCATTGGAAACAGACCCTGCATCTACACCATAAATGGTATCCAATTTGAATCTTTCCATCAGTCGAAATCCAATTTGTCTTGATTCTGATCTTTTCAAAGGGCTACTTCCTTCCTGCCATTCTTCAAATTCTCGCATTAAATATCCTGTATTCCTTCCGGTTTCAACTGCAATTTTTGTCGGTTTAAATTTTGCGATATACTCCACCAATTCTTCAACTTCTTTCTGCCTTTTTTCCGAAAGGATATCTACCTGATCTTCTTTGGCAACTTTGTGCGCATCTAAATTGTAATAAGCAAAATGAAAAGACCCGACCAAAAGAACCTTAGGCAGTTGATTATCGCCTATTAAAATTTCATCAGGGTCCGGAAAATTCCCTTGAGAATGAAGGAACAACGGCAGTGCAGCAAGCAAAATAAAGGCAACAAAATTTTTCATGAGTTTTTGATTTTGGTAAATGAATACCCAAACTTATTGGCTTCATTTCGCTTTAAATGGTAGAATCTTCAAACCTGTGCATTGTATCTTCAAGGAAGGAAAATGGTTTGCAGATAAAATCAACCTGTTTGCAGATTCTCAGGTTTTGAACGTGCAATTTTTGATAATTTTCGCAAATGATGAAGCAGCCGAAATACATATTATATGCGATAATCCTTTTCATGCTCCTGTTTGGAATCTCTCTGGTCCAGGAAAACATTTTTACAGCAGATTTTGATTGGACAAGGATTTTTCACAGGTATTTATTTAGCCAGGCTTTATATGTATTAGTCACCTTAGAACTGACCAATCGGCTTTTTAAAAGATATTACCCTCAGAAAAAAATCCTGGAATTAACTTTTGGAATTTTAGGATTGATCGTCTTCTTCATCTTATTCAGGTACTTTTTGGAAGAATGGTTGTATAAATTAATTTTTGGAAAGGGGAATTACATCAACGCTACCTTCACTTATTACTTTCGGGACAACATCCTGTATGCCATTAATTACATCACACTGGGGTTCCTGGTATTTCTTTTTGACAACAACTGGCAGATCCAGCAAAGGCTGTGGGAATTACAGGTGAGGAATAAGGATGCTGAACTAAAATTTTTAAAATCACAGGTAAATCCACATTTCCTTTTCAATACTTTGAACAATGTTTACACACTAGTTTATGAAAAATCGGATAAGGCTCCGGAAGCTTACCTCAAAATGACTGAGTTAACCCGATATATGCTTTATGAGAAGGAAGACCTTGTTCCAATTACAGAAGAAATTGACCACCTAAAGAATTACATTAATTTACAGCAATTGCGGTTTGAAAAAGAAATTGCCCTGGATTTGATTTTTGAATTGGGAAAAGATATTCCATTAATTCCTCCCTATACACTCATTACATTAGCTGAAAATATTTTTAAACATGGAGAAGTATCAGATTTTAAAAACAAGGCAATAATTAGCATCAAAGAATCTGATAACCAGCTAACAATAAATACCGCCAACAAAATCAAGAAGCAATTAAAAGATGAGCAAGGAGGCGTTGGACTTGCAAATATCAGGACCCGAATTGCCTTGCTTTTTCCAAATAAACATACTTTTAAAACGAAAATTGAAGGAGACCTTTTTCATCTTGAAATCAGGTTAAACCTACAAGACTGAATTTATGAATTGTGTGATCCTGGATGATGAGCCATTGGCCATTAGGTTGTTGAAAGATTATGTTGAAAAAACAGAGGGATTGGAAATTCTGCTTGGCACCACTGATCCCTTTCAAGTTATTGATACCGTGAAAGCCGGAAAGGCAGATTTACTTTTCCTGGATATTCAAATGCCTGAATTATCAGGCCTGCAAATCATGAAAATCCTCGAAAATGACGTTGCCATCATAGTAACTTCCGCTTATGAACAATATGCCATTAAAGGCTTTGAACATAATGTAAAGGATTACCTCTTAAAACCTGTTTCTTATGAGCGGTTTTTAAGGGCCATTGAAAAAGTTTCTCCTTTAAAATCAGAAAGAACTATTGAACCCTTTTCTGAACCCAAACATATTTTTGTTAAATCAGAATACAAATTAATCCGGCTGGATTTAGATGAAATCCTACGGTTTGAAAGTGACCGGGATTATATTACCATTTTTACAGAAAAAGAAAAAATTTTAACCTTACAAAGCCTGTCAGAATGGGAACAAACACTGCCAGCTTCTAAATTCAGTAGAATTCACAGAAGTCATATCATCAACCTTGAAAAAATCGAGTCAATTGAAAACAATAGGGTCGTAATCAAAGGAATATATCTCCCGATAGGAGAAACATTTAAGGCTGATTTTTATAAAAAAATCGGACACCAGGCCTGATTTACCGGAAAGTAAATCCAAGGGCTGCCTGAAGGAATAAAGCCCTTTGTGAATTCACATCTTCCGCATTAGGTTCAATGATATCCAAAACAGGCAAGGCTGTGAAATTGCCCCATGCCTTTAGGTAAGTCCTGAGGTGCGGAAGGTCAATTAATCTAAAAGAAAGAAAAGCTTCCGGACCAAGATAAAATTTCGAAAAATCCAGTTCGGTTCCTGAGCTCAGAATCTGATGCGCATCAGTATTTAAAAATCCTAAAAAACCACCAAATGCCAGACCCAATCGCTTATTTTTCATCCAATACTTAGGCAACATTTTCATTCTGACATTGCCATAGGTCAAATCTTGTCCTTGTAAATTCAGACTGGTTTGACTAAATCCAAAGCCCATTTCCAGTTGCCAGTTTCCTTTTAAAGGAAAATCCATAAAAAAGTCGATGCTTCGTTTGTCCTTCCATTCCAGGTCATTTTCTCCATTATTGGGATTATTGATTCCAAAACCATATCTCAATTCAAATCCGGTTTCAAAGGGTAGGGTAGTAGAGTCTGGCTTTACTGTAAAATTAGTTTCACCATATAAAAATGAGCATGAAAAGAGTAGGCCAACCAGCGCCAAATGATTTCTTAGAATGACAGGATAATCAGTATAGCTTTCCATAATCCTTTATTAGGAGATTTAGTATTTATTCTAAAAATTTAAACAAACCTATTTGATGTACCTTCGTAATTAAAAGATTCCACAAATCTAAAGAAAGGATGAAATCATACGAAACAGTTATTGGTCTTGAAGTACATGTGCAATTAAATACCCAATCCAAAGCATTTTGTAACGACCCTGTACAGTTTGGAGCTGAGCCCAATACTTTGGTAAGTCCTATATCTTTGGCACATCCGGGCACCCTTCCAAAAATAAATAAAGAACAGGTAAATAAAGCCATTCAGTTAGGATTGGCTTTGGATGCCTCCATCTCACTTCGTACCGATTTCGATCGTAAAAATTACTTTTATCCTGACCTCCCCAAAGGCTATCAAATCACACAAGACCATCAACCCATTTGTATTGGTGGTAGCCTGATGATTAGAATGAAGGATCAGTGGAAACGAATCAGAATCCATCATATTCACATGGAAGAAGATGCCGGCAAATCGATGCATGATCAGGAAGATGATTATTCCTTGGTTGATTTGAACAGAGCGGGAACTCCCTTATTGGAAATCGTAACGGAACCTGATCTTCGATCTGCTGATGAAGTGGATGCATTCATGAGCGGAATCAGACAATTGGTGCGATACCTGGATATAAGCGACGGAAATATGCAGGAAGGATCACTCAGGTGTGACTGCAATGTATCCATTCGACCATTGGGCTCTACTGAATTGAATGCCAGGTGTGAAATAAAAAACCTGAATTCCATGCGTTTTGCAAGGCAGGCCGTTGCCTATGAAGTTCAGCGACAAACAGAATTGGTTGAAAATGGGCTGGAGGTTGAACAGCAAACCTTGACTTTTGATCCGGTTTCAAGGAAAACATCGCCCATCAGAAGTAAGGAAGATGCTATTGACTATAGGTATTTCCCTGATCCTGATTTACCACCTTTAAAAATAAGCCCTGTACAAATCGAAAAAATACAGAAATCTCAGGTCACTTTACCCTGGGAATACCACCAAACTTTTCAGGATTGGGGTTTGAGTTTTGATGATGCCACAATTTTAAGCGAAGAAATGGAAATTGCAGCGCATTTTTCCAAACTCGCAGAAGGATACAATCATCCGGTATTGATGGCCAATTGTTATATCCAAAAGATTCGCCCCTGGTTAGCCGAACAAAATATCGAACTAAAAAATTTCCCTATTTCAAAACCGCACTTTTGGGAATTTCTTGATTTGATTCAAGACAATAAGATTAGCAATACCTCAGGGTTTGAAAAGCTTTTGCCAGCATTATTAAATAATCCAAACAAGAAACCTGGTGAACTAGCTAAGGAAATGGATCTTTTTCAAAAGGGTGATGCTGATTTTCTTGAAAACCTAATCAGAGAAATTTTAAATGAAAATCCTGATAAAGTTAAAGCCTACAAAAATGGTAAAAAAGGATTGAAAGGGTTTTTCATGGGGGAATTAATGAAAAAATCCAAAGGCAAAGCCAACCCTCAAACAAGCGCAAATCTGTTGGAAAAAATGCTGGATGCCTGATTTAAAAGCCTTTTTTAAACCTTTTTAAATAAAAAATCAAATCAGCCAATACTTCTTGTTGCGTCTGGTCTGCATTTACTTCAAAATGGGCTTTCTCGTAATAAGCCTTCCTTGATTCCAAGAGGGATTCTAATCTGTTGGTTAATTCGCGAGTGGAGTCACTCAAAAGTGGACGGTCATTCACATCAGTTTGGGATAGCCTCTCGGTTAAAGTTTCTACTGGAATTTTTAAATACAATACAATCCCATTAGCCAGCATCCAATCCATGTTATTATAAAAGCAAGGAGTTCCTCCACCGCAAGCGAGGACCAGATCCTCTTCTTTTTTAAAACCCTGAAGCATTTCCTTTTCCAATTCCCTGAAGAACTTTTCCCCTTCTTTTTCAAAAATTTGAGCTATGGAGCTTCCCGCATGAAGTGAAATCACTTCGTCCAAATCAAAAAAGTCAATTTCCAAACCTTTTGCTAATTGGGCTCCGATACTGGATTTTCCGCTACCCATCATTCCTATTAAAAAAATAATCATTTTGAAAGGTCGTTTGCTTTTTTGAAAATGAGTCCAAATATAAGTCGACAAAATTTGGAACTACATCCAACGAAAAACTACTTTTGCCTTCATTGGTTCTTTATTTGAAAAATAATCCATTTAAATTAAAATGTATCAGATGAAAATTACAGGATTCCTTTTAGCGAGTAGTCTTTTTCTTTTCATTGCTTGTAACAGCGACCACTCCTCATCAGAAGAGACCATAGATGAGGTTACAACAGTTGACCCTAACACGCCTAGTAGTATTATTCGAAATCCCGCATCTGCCAGTAATAATTCAGATACCGTCAATGTGGCCAAAATGGATTTCAATGAATATGAATACAATTTTGGGCAGGTAAATGAAGGTGAATTTGTAAAACATACCTTTAAATTTAAAAACACAGGCAAGGTTCCCTTAATCATTTCGGATGCGAAATCTACCTGTGGTTGTACTGTTCCAAAATATCCCAAGGAAGCAATCGCACCGGGAGAAGACGGGGAAATCTATATCGTCTTCAACACAGATAAGAAAGAAGGAATGCAGGATAAGCCTGTGTTTATCACAGCAAACACTTGGCCCGGAATGACCAAATTGAAAATCACAGGAAGGGTAATTCCTTCTAAGAAATAAGCATACTAATTAACGAGAAACCGTTCTAACAAACACAAAATCATGACAAACTTTTTAATCATTTTACAAGCTGGAGGAGCAGGAGGAAGTTTAATGAGCTTTTTACCTTTGCTGGCAATACTTGTTGTTTTCTATTTGTTCTTGATCAGACCACAGCAAAAGAAACAGAAAGAACAAAATTCGTTTTCCGATGACCTTTCAAAAGGCGATGAGGTCGTAACAGCTTCAGGAATTCTTGGCACGATTAACAAAATTGAAGATAATGTTGTTACCCTTGATGTAGGAAACAAGAATTTTATTCGCGTAACCAAAAATGCAATTTCCAAGGAGATGACCGAATCGGTTTATGGAAAGAAATCTTAAGATATTAAATTGGAATTTTAAAATTTCAATAGGAGAAAACAGGGCTATTCTAATCACCTGCATTGGAATAGCCCTGGTCTTTTGGTTGTTTATCAAGCTTTCTAAAACCTATACAACAGATTATTCCTTTTCAATTCAATACGAACTTTCAGAAGACCTGGCCTTTGTTGAAAATCCTCCCCAAAAGCTATTTGCAACCATAGAAGGCAGAGGTTGGGATTTGCTTTTTATTTCCCTTTTTGGAAAAGAAAAAAAATTAGATTTTTATGTAAATGATATCAATCTCTCAGGGATCAATCGGTCGGATATCCTAAATAAAATAACCACCTGGTTGGATAACCCCATTTTTAAAATTCTAACGATAAGCTTTGATAATATTCCCTTTGAGTTGGAAAAGCTCCAGAGGAAAAAAGTACCTGTTGTAGCGGAAATAGATTTAAAAACTTCTCCAAATTATGCAGTTTCGGGCCAAATAAAAACATCTCCTGATAGCATAGAATTAATTGGAGCTCCCAGTATTTTAGAATTGTATAAAAGTTGGCCTACTACACTAAAGCGACTGGATAATTTAAAAAATACCTGGTCTGGCGAAATTGAATTAAAAAGTCCTGAACAGGAAGTATTGACCATAAGCCCTAAAAAAGTAAAAATTGAAATCCCGGTTGAAGCAATAACCGAAAAAAGTCTTTTCATACCCATCGTTCCATTGAATCCACCGAAAGATAGTTTCTCCTTATTTCCAAAACAGGTCAGGGTAACTTTTACCGTTGGAGTGAGTGCCTACCAGAATATTTCCAAAAAAGATTTTAAAGCAGTAGTTGATTATGCTCAGCATAATGATGGAGAGAAAAGCTCCGGCATACCTATCAGTTTCCCAAAACTTCCTGAAGAAATTACACTAATAAATTATACGCCCAAAACAGCTGAAGTATTGGTCATCCTTGATTGATTATTTCAAAAAGAACCTTGCAATTTTTTCTTTTATTTTCTTTGAAAAAGGCGGATAAAACAGGGGATGATCAAACCAGTTTGGAAATACCATAACCGGTTTTCTATTGGAAAACAAATCAAGTCCATCTTTGCCATGGTATTTTCCATAACCGCTCCAACCAACGCCACCAAAAGGCAAATCGTTATTTACAAAATGGAGAAGTGCATGATTGACGATACCTCCTCCAAATTGTACCTCTTTTAGGGTTAGATTCCGTGCATCTCTGTTGCTTCCAAAAAAATACAATGCAAGAGGAAAAGGATTTTCATCAATGATATCAAAGGCTGCCTCTAAGTTTTCATAAGGCAATATTGGTAAAATGGGACCAAAAATTTCTTCCTTCATTAATCGATCATCCAAATCTAGATTTCCAACCAGCGTGGGAGAAATGTATCGCTCCTGAGCATTGGTTTTGCCACCATGCAAAATAGTGCCTTCTGAAAGCAGCTCATTTAAACGGTTAAAGTGATTATCAGAAATTATCCTTCCATAATCCGGCGAACGAATTGGGTCCGGACCATAAAAGTCAAGAATTTGTTCCTTGCATAATGTAACGAATTCCTGATATTTTTCATGAGGAACCAATACATAGTCAGGTGCCACGCAGGTTTGACCTGTATTAAAAAATTTGCCCCATATTATTTTCCTTGTAGCAAGTTTAAGGTTGGCGCTTCTGTCTATCAAAGCAGGACTTTTCCCTCCTAATTCTAAAGTAACCGGGATCAGCTTTTCTGCAGCTGCCTTTGCAATGGTTTTACCTACATGCCCCGAACCTGTATAAAAAATATAGTCAAATCTAACAGCATCCATCAAAGAAGGAATCACTTCAGCACCAGCTCCAGAAATCGCCATAACATGTTCAGGATCAAATGTTTCCCGGATGATTTTCAATATGACTTTTTCTGTATGAACTGAAATTTCGGAGGGTTTAACAACAGCACAATTTCCCGCGGCAATTGCTTGTACAAGTGGGATAAAAGAAAGATTGGAAGGATAATTCCACGGAGCTATTATCAAAACTTGCCCAAGAGGTTCCCTTATTATAAATGACCTGCCGGGGAACAGACTCAATGGGGTAGGGCGCTTCTCTCTTTTCATCCATCTCCGCAAATTCTTTTTCACTGCGGATATTTCTTTATAAATCACTCCAACATCACCACCAAAAGCATCAAAAGAATTTCTTCCCATGTCTTTTAGAATGGCATCAATTATCTCAGGCTCATATTTTTTAATGGATTGGTATAAAGCTTCTAGCGATCTTTTTCTGAATTTAAGGGAACGAGTGGCGCCTGATTTAAAAAACTCCTTTTGTTTTTTTAAATCTTCCTGGAATTCTAATTGGTAATCAACGACCATAATTTCGAAATTTAATGCGGCCTGAAATTACCCAAATTAAGATTGGAAAAAACTTTGAACCGGAATTTGTGATTCCTTTAACTTCCTTTTGTGAGTAACTGGAATACATCTTCCACTGAAGATTTTTCCTGGTACATTTCCAACAAGGTTAGGTTATTGTTTTTTGCCATTAAGAAAATTTCAGGACGTAAATCATTTTTACCGTTGGTAGAAATCACATAACTGCTTTTTCCAGTAGTATCTACACCTATTACACCAGGAATTTGTAGAAACAGTTTTTCTGCAACCTTTTCTATAAATTCAGCTTTGATTCGAATAGATGCATTGACCCGATTCTGTAATTGGCCAATTGGATCGTCAGCTACGATTTTTCCTTTATTGATGATAATTACTCTATCGCACAATGCCTGTACTTCCTGCATGATATGTGTAGAGAAAATCACTGTTTTTTCCTTACCCAGGTTTTTTATCAGGCTTCTGATTTCAACCAGTTGATTAGGATCCAAACCACTGGTTGGTTCATCCAATATCAAAACTTCAGGATCATGGATTAATGCCTGAGCCAAACCAACCCTTTGCCGGTAACCTTTAGAAAGGGCTCCGATTTTTTTGTGTTGTTCCCTGTCCAGTCCGGTTTGGCCTATCATTTCACGAATCCTTTGTTGTTTGTTGGAGATTTTATGTACTCCGGCAACAAATTCAAGGTATTCTTTCACATACATATCCTTGTAAAGTGGATTCTGTTCAGGAAGGTAACCGATTTTCTTCCGAACCTCCATGGCTTCTTCGCTCACATCATGACCGCTAACCTTAACATGGCCACTTGAAGGTGGGATGTAACAGGTAATAACTTTCATGGTAGTACTTTTCCCGGCACCATTTGGACCAAGAAATCCCAGAATCTGCCCTTTGGGAGCTTCAAAAGAAATATCGTTTACAGCTTTTTGTACGCCGTAAATTTTGGTTAGATGTTCAACTTTTACTGACACAATGAGGTATTTTTGCTATTCTCCACCTTTTTTCAAAAATTCAATCAGGCCTAACCTTACGTCGCTGGCCAAACTTCCTTTTTCAGGTACAATTTTATTAGAAATAAGTTTTGGATCGTCGATTAAAAATGGAATATCAAATCCTTTCAATAAAAAATCGTTTAGTGCTACCGTATAGGTTTGATCTTTTTGAATGGGCTCACCCGCCATATTCCATTTGCCTTCTTTAAAATCAAACCCGGTTCTTTGCAGATAAGCACCTGTACCTTTTGATTTTTCGCTGTATTCCAAGACACGAATAAGTAAATCACCTTTCATATCCACTACAAATAATTCACCACCATAGGGAAGCACCCTAAAGATATCAATAGCGGTAACATCTCCGGATAATTGATCATCAATCCGGATCCCGCCTGAATTAAAAAATGCAGCTTTAACGGGCTTTGAAACGGACTGAATCATACTTTTTGCCAGCAACTCACCCAGATTCGTTTGTTTATTCCGTACACTGCTTTCTCTACCATCCAGCGGAACATTGGTCCTGTAAATGATTTCATTTGGGTTTGGATAAACAGATTTTACTTTATCTCCCAAAACATTGGTCCATTTGGTCACAATAGCATCAGTTTCTTTATCCAAAGCAATATCTTCATTCAAATAGATAAGTTCTGAGGTCAATTGCATGGTTCCGAAATATTGGTCGTAGGAAAAGGTGTGCAGGTATGCCGTTTTGGCATTGGCATCAGCTTTTGTTACTGTTGTTTGTCCAACTTTAAACTTCATATTATCATGGTCGTGTCCGCCCATAAGTAATGGAACTTCAGGAATTTGCATGGCAAGGATGCTGTCCTGCGCACGATCAAGGTGGGTGACACCCAAGACCAAATCACATTGTGATTGGAGGTGTTCAAAGGCTTTTCTTGCTTCTAAGAAAGGAGCTTCATAGCTGACAAAATCAACTGGAAAGGTAGATAGCGTAACTGCAAAAAATCCAATTTTAGCAGTGGTCCCATCGGCATCATTTATCTCCCAGATCCAATTGTCAGGCAGGTAATTTTTTTCGCCGTTGGCGATTTTATAAAATCGATGTTTCAATCCATCCGCCCCATTTTGAAGAACATTAGAGCTGATCCATTTAAATTCGGACTGATCGATTCTTAATTGTAAATCCTGTTCTGAAATATCAAACTCATGGTTGCCAAAAGTAACAAGGTCAATTCCGGCAGCATTCATGCAATCTACCATCTGTTCTCCCGCTACCTTTCTTCCGTTCACTTTAAGAGTTCCTAATAAACTTGGACTTAAAAAATCACCGGAAAGAACTCCCAGAGACGGATTTCCGCTTTCTCTGATTTGTTTTCTCAGGCTTGCTACTCTAGCCATACCACCGGTCTTTCCATTTTCCAGCGGAGCAATTTCGTAGACATCATTGATTTGAAGAATGGTAAACTGTATTTTACCGTCACCCTTTGAATCCGGATAGGTAATTACTTGTTTTGGCTTACAGGATAAAATTCCCAATAAAAGAAGCGTAAAGAAAAGCCAGTTTCTGCAGACCATCAGTTTTTATGCTTGGAAGGGTTATCAATGAAACAAAGGTAATTCCTTAAACCGAATTCAACAGCCCTTCATCAAAAAAGTCCCCCAGCCCCTAGTACCCAGAACCTAGCACCTAGTACCCAGAACCCAGCACCTAGAACCTAGACCTAGAACTTCGGACACAAAATAGTCTCGCTGTCGTAATTTCCAAGATAAGCTACTGAAATCTCAAATGCACCTTGTCCGTTCCTGTCTGTTTGTAGATCCTTTAGTGTGGCATCATAGGACAATCCCAATAGCACATTGTTGTATTCGATCCCTACCATCATAATGACGGCATCCAGTGAAATATTGTCATCATAATTTCCAACTGGTCGAACCCAACCGCCTACATGCAAAGCCACTCCGGAATAATCATTTACCAAAAATCTGAAGTTTGTCCCGGCATTGATCTGCATATGCGGACCCTGAGATTGATAAACCAACCTTGGCAGCAGGGAAGTTTTTGGCCCTAAAGGCAAACTTGCACTTACGAATACCGAGTATTTTCTAAAAAGGGTAGAACCTTCATAATTTCTGGCATCATCGGTCTCAAAGAAAGTAACCTGAGGCTCAAAAATATGGTGCATTGCAAAACCTGCAAAAAGAGAAGTAAATCTTTTAGGCGTGTAAGCATAATTCAATCCAAAAGAGAAATCAGAAAACGCAAAATTATTGATAGGAAGATCCTCTCTTGTTTGATTGAAATAACCACTTGTGCCATTATATTGGTCATTAAAAGTCAAATCCTCATAATTGAGGTTTTTTTGAGCTAACGAACCTTGAAATCCTAATGACAGGTATTGACTGTTCTTTTGATTCAGGGATTTATGATAAGCAAAGGACAAACCGATTTGATTGGTATTTAAATCAAAACCTGTCACCTTATCATTATAAAACATCAATCCAACAGCAGCAGCATCTTTGAATTTCCCGGAAAATTTATTCATAGGAAATCTTACGTCCAACATGGCAGCAAAGGTAGTATAAGGACTTTCCAATGTCCTTCTCCATTGATCCCTGTAAATTGCACTGAAGCGGTAGGTTCCATCATAAGCACCTGTTAATCCAGGATTTATGGTAAGTGGAGCTGCGTAAAATTGAGTAAAATGCTGATCCTGGGCCTGAAGTCCTAAAAGGAAGCAAGTAAACAAAAAGGAGGTCAAAAATATCTTCATTCCTGTCAATTGAAATTAACTGGCAAACGATTTGCGATTTTAAAAATCCGCCGCAAATGTACTTTTAATTTTATGAGTGCTCAATAAGTAATATTAAAATTCAAAATGTATTTTTGAGCGGCAAAGGTTCTGCCAATATTTTCAGGCAGCCTGATACCTAACGTTTCCAGTTGCCAAACTTGCTAATTTTCTAACCTTTAACAACCTTTCTTTTGTTTGCTATTTGTCCTCTAAGCCAAATCCCCGTCAGAGTTTCAGCCAATGAAACATCAGAAATGGTGTCCCAGGTTTTGTTTGGAGAAATGGTAGAAATATTGGAAAAGCGAGGCAAGAATTGGTTAAAAGTCAGATGCACCTGGGACAATCTTGTGGGCTGGTGCCAGACCAATCAGCTGGAGGTGTTAACTACAAAAGAAGCAGCGCTTTCATCTGAAGACAGTGCCATCGTTATGGATCTTTGTCCTCCAATCATGGCAGACAACCATTCTTTTCCTATTACGCTGGGTGCAAAACTTCCGGCTTACGATGGACTTCGATGCAGGATTGGCGATGCCTATTATCATTTCAATGGCCAGGCAGTCATGCAACAGGATCTGAAAAAGGATATTGACTTCCTTACCAAAATGGCGAAAAGGTACCTTTTTGCTCCACAATATATAGGAGGAAGGTCAACTTTTGGATTAGACAGTGCCGGTTTTGTACAAATGACCTTTGGTTTTGTAGGATTAAAACTACCGAGAACCCCGGGAGAGCAGATTCTTGAAGGTTCAGATGTCGATTTTGTTGATCAGTCCCAAATAGGAGATCTTGCTTTTTTTGAAAATAAAAAAGGTCAAATTGCCCACGTAGGAATCATTTTAGAAGATCAAATGCTTATTCACTGCCATGGAAGGGTAAAGATTGATCGATTTGACCACTTTGGAGTTTTTGACGGAAAAGGAAGGCGGTATTCTCATAAATTAAGATTGATAAAACGTGTTTTCACTTTTGCAGCTAAAAAGGTAGAGGATACCGGAAAAAATGAAGAAGTGAACCCGGTTCCCACAAATGTGTTTACCATTTAAATAGTAGTTACTCGTCCATCCCAAGACAAAAACATTGACTACTGTTTTCGGCTTTCAACCCCCAATTCAGCACTTTTACAGCTTTAAATTTGTTATTTGGAAACAATGGCACGTTATTGGCTATTCAAATACAAATTATTAAAATATTTAATTTGTAAATAATATTAATCTATAAACGCTGATTCTATTATGAAAAAATTATTACTCCCATTTTTAATGACTTTTCTGAGCTTTGCAGTCTTCGGTCAAATGGTAAAATTGGTACCACCATCCAATGCGCAAGGGACAAGAATTAAATTCGGAAGTGCCATCGCACTTTCAGGTGACATACTTGCAGTTGGAACTCCTGATGAAGATATCAATGGTGATGATAATCTGGGTTCTGTTTATGTTTACACCAGATCTGGTGGTAATTGGACACAGACAGCAAAATTGACCAGCCCTTCAAATGATCAATTCAAGCAATTTGGCGCCGGCGTAGCAACTGACGGAGATTATATAGCAGTTGGATCCTTCGACGGACTAACAGGTGGCCATGTTTACATCTTTACAAAAAATGGTAGCAACTGGAACCAAACTGCCAAATTACAACCTTCACCAGCTTCACCTGCCTTTGGTTCAGCAATTGCATTCCTTGGAGATATGGTTTTGGTTGGCGCCAGAGGAGACAGATCAGGAGAAGGAAGTATTTTCGTTTACACCAGAAACGGTTCAAATTGGACTTTTGTAAAAAGAATTGCTAACCCTAGCCCAATTTCATCAGGATTTTTCGGAGGAGTAATTAGTGTTTACGGCAATAAATTCATCACTTCAGGTACAGGAAATGCCAACCAGGGTAGAGCTTATATTTACAATTGGAATGGTTCTGATTTTGATTTGGAAGCTACACTGGTTTCAAATGACATTGCTGCTTCAGACCAATTCGGTAGTGGAGTATCTATGAATGCTAATGAAGCTGCAGTAGGAGCATTTTGGGATGATGATAAAGGAAATGAATCAGGCTCTGTATATATGTTTAAAAGAAACGGAAGCAACTGGGTACAATCTCAAAAAATTGTAGCTTCTAATGGAAACGCAAATGACAACTTTGGTGGAGCAGTTGCTCTGGTAAACGATAAATTAATCGTGACCTCATCAACGGATAGTGAATTTGCATCTTTTGGTGGTTCAGCTTACGAATTTACTTACAGTAATGGAAGCTGGAATGAAGATTCCAATTTTAGTTCTACAGATGCAAACCAAAATGAAGGTTTTGGTAGGGTAGTGGCAAGCTCCGGAAAAACGGTAGCATTTGCTGCTAGTGGAGATGACCAGAGAGGAACTTTTGCCGGAGCAGTTTTCCTTTTAGATTTGGATGCTGCCAGTACAAGTGAAAAAATCGCATTGGCTAACAGTGTACAGGTTTTCCCAAATCCTGTGGTTGACATTTTAAATGTAAACTTGAACAGCCTTAAGGATTTTAATTCAAATGACGAATTGAATTACCGAATAGTAGATACTACAGGTAAGATTGTTTTGAAAGGTAGATTGACTTCTAACTTCAATCAGGTAAATGTATCTACCATACCAGGTGGAAACTACATTCTTGAAATGGATTGGAACGGAATTACTTTCGGAAAACAATTTTTAAAATAGAATACTTTATTAAAAAAAGAGGCCCGCACTGTTTCAGTGTGGGCCTCTTTTTTTTAATAATACTTGGCAAAAAGCCAGGTATTAATTGATTTACCCTCTTTTTGCATATTGTTTTTCAATAATGCTTCATTGACAAAACCGGCCTTTTCCAATACTTTTTTTGAAGCAATATTATGCTCCATTACATGTGCAAAAATTCTAATCAGCTTAAATTTAGGGACGATAAAATCGACAAAACCATTTACCACTGAGGTTGTATAACCTTTCCCTCTGTAGGGTTGAGCAATCCAGTATCCAAATTCGGATTTATAAATCGGATCCCCCGCAAAATTTAACAATCCGATTGCTCCAATCATCTCTCCATTTTCAGCCCATCTGATTCCCCAGGTTTGTTGAAACCCATGTTCCTTTTCATTTTTTGAAATAATTTCCAAAAAAGCCTTTGCTGAATCTTCAGTATATTCTTTTGGGAAAGATGAAGTATTGCGGTAAATCTCAGGATCATTGCACCATTTTACAAGACTAGGAATATCCGAGTCAAAAATCCTGTCCAGGTAGATATCCTTGTTAATTTTTATTTTCATTTTTTTAAAAAGGTAAACCTCCCATTAAAATATTTAGTTCCTACCCGATCATTTTTCTTAAAACAACCTGCACCAGGCCGGAATTATAATTTTTGGATGATTCCAATTCAAATGCTGAAATGGGAATTTCTTCATTAAAAATCGGTATGCCCTTTCCAAGAAAGACTGGATGAACAGACATAATAATTTTGTCTATTAACCCCTCTGATAAAAATAAACTATTGAGAGAACATCCTCCAACCAGCCAGATATCAGCGCCAGGAGCAGCTTTTAATTTTTGTAAAAATTTTACCGGGTCTTTTGAAGTAAAGGTAACCGGGTTATCATCCAACTTTTGATGTCTCTTTGTAAAGATAAAGGCATTTTTGGAAGGGTAGGGATATGGCTCACCTTCTTCAATCAGATTAATATAGGTAGTATAACCCATTAATAAGGTATCAACAGAAAAATAGAAAGGCATGAATCCATAATCCTGGTCATCAAAAAGCCAATCTGTATTTCCATTTTCTGTGGCAATAAATCCATCCAGGCTAGTTGCGACAAAAAGAACCAATGATCTCATTACAGTTCGGGATTTAAGGGATTTAAAAATTCAACTTTTCCAAAAAATAGCATTTTAAAAAAAATCCTTGGCTCAAAACATTGATTATCAAATATTTCTATTTTCAAACAATATAAATTCAAGATGTGCTGCCAAAATTTTCATAAAGAGAAAAAGTTTTTCAAAAAACTTTAAAAAAAATTCGTGACCAACCTGTTACTTCTTCAAAATTTTGTATTATTGAAATTGAAACAGTCAGAGGTATTTGGGAATATCGAAAGGCCGTTGTTTGAAACGTCAAACTCTTCGCAAGTGGAATAGCGCTATTCCACTCCCTGACGGGAACCATTAACCCTTTTGCGAATTATGTCGAATCTTCGACAGCCTTCGATATTCTTTTTTTGACTTACCCTGATTTTTCTGATAGATAATAATTTAAGCTATTATACCTTCTGCCAGTCTGATAAAACCATGTGTGCATGAGCCAAGGACAGTATAAAACTGTATCCAAGGAGGAGATGAAAGAAGAATGGTTGGTTATCCAGGCTGCACAACAAGACCCGGCTGCATTCCGCCCACTTTATGACCGGTATTATTCCGTTGTCTTTAAGTTCATTTTCAAGCGGACAGCTGATGAAAATCTGACTGCCGAAATCTGTTCCCTGGTTTTTTTAAAAGCTCTTAAGCGCCTCGACTCATTTGAATTCAGGGGTGTACCATTTTCTGCCTGGCTTTTGCGCATAGCAGGAAATGAATTAGGGCAACATTTTAGAAAAGTTAATAAAACCCGGGTAGTAAGTATCGATGAAAATTTCATTCCTGAACTAGCAGGAGAAGTTTATACCGGAGGAGAAGGAGAGAATTATGAAGAGATGATGGGCATGATGGTAGAAGCCCTCGATGAGTTGAAAGAAGCCGACCTCCTATTAATTGAAATGAGATTTTTCGAGCAGTTACCTTTCAAGGATATTGCCGAAATTTTACAAATAACTGAAAGTAACGCCAAGGTGAAAACATACCGTATTTTGGAAAGAATGAAGAAATCCATTCTCAAAAAACACGGACCTGGCTTTGAATAAAATTGACCCTTAAACCCATGAATACAGGGTCCAATATGTAAATGCAAGGCAATGAAGCATAATTACGAATTTAGGATTAGCCCCAAGATCCCCAGTGAGGAGCAGATTGCCCAGTACAAGGATTTTGAAGGCCTTTTAAATCAACTGGAAGCAAGTCAAAAGACTCCACGCAAGACTCCCGTTCTTCGTTGGTTGGCTGTTGCTGGCACCATCGCAGCTGGTATCGCTGGTTTTGTTTTGTATTTGAATTTGCAGTTTGAAGACTACAACACTAAATCACAAAATTATTTTGCAGCGCAACCATATGTCAACCCACCTATTGAACAACTGAATAAACCTTTAGTAAGCCAAAAAGTAGTTGCTGAAAAAGGTGGCGTTATCAAAACAGAGAGTGGATCAAAATATACCATAGCTCCAAATGCCCTAGTATCTGATAAAGGTGAAAAGGTAAGCGGAGAAGTTACCATCCATTACAGAGAATTGCATGATTATGTTGATTTCTTTCTGGCTGGCATCCCAATGAATTATGATTCTGCCGGAATTACCTGGCAATTCGAATCTGCCGGAATGGTTGAAATAACTGCAGAACAAAATGGCCAACAATTGGCCATTGATCCAGAAAAACCAATTGAAGTTGAATTGATTTCGGAAATCCCGCTTTATGCAGGTCAAACCATTCCAAATTACAACATTTACAAGTTAAATCCTGCTGAAAGAGCTTGGAATTATACCGATGTTGACAATATTCAGGTGGTTTCAACCAGCAATGAAGCAGTATTCAATGAAGACGGTACGGTATCCGCCAAATTTTTGAATCAGGGTCCGTCATTGGCGATGCAAAAAATTGAAAGTCAACGAAAAGCTGCTTTAAACAGACTCGAGCAGGCTTTTCCAAAACCGGTCGCACCCGTTAAGCCTAAAAGGGCCAATGGTACTGACTTTGTTTTTGACCTTGATTTCAATGAAGAAGACATTAAATTTGGAGAAGGACTGACCACTGAAGAAAGCAAAACTATTTTCGAACAGTATAAAAAATCCCTTTGGCAGGTTCATCCTGATGAGAATGTATCATCAGCTGACTTAAACAAGCGATGGGACGACGCAAGTATTACTGCGCTTTCAAATATTGATTTTGAATTGACCCTTATCAATGGTGATGAAAAAATCAATATTCGTGTAAGTCCTGTTCTTTCAGGCGAAAAATTCCAGGAAGCAATGCAGGATTACAATGAATTGATGGCCACATATGATCAGGAAATGAAGGCCAGAAATCAACTGATGGCTGCTGATATTGCCTCCATCAATGAAAGGTTCAATCGTGAGCTTGCAGCTGTTGAAATGGAAAACAACGGTACCTCAAATGAAAATGTAGGTTGGGCAAAAGTGATTAATAAATTCGCAGTAAGTGAATTCGGAATTTGGAATTGTGACAGACCTTATCAACATGAAGGTTCAGAAGTGAAAGCAGATTTTGTCGATACCAAACAAAATCTATTCGATAACCACACTGCTTTCCTTGCTGAGAAGAATAGAAATACCGTTATGCGCATCTATGCAACTGAAGATGCGAAAGTTCAATTCAATGAAAAAAGTGACAATCTATTATGGATTGTAACAGAAGATAATCAAATCGCTATTCTTCGTCCGGAAGACTTTGAAAAGTGGGAACAGAATAAGAGTCCCGAGTCTTTCACCTTTGTACTGGATGTATTAAATGATCCGGTAGCAACAGAAGAAACACTTAGAGACATACTACAATTTTAGAAGAGATATTTAACCTTTAACTAACCTTAATTCAAAAAACCGGCAGTGCAAACACTGTCGGTTTTTTTTATTTCCAAAACAACTTTGAATTGAGTATAAATTTACCTACTTTTTCATGCAATGTTAACGCATTTAATTAAGCTTGCATATTACTTAAATGTGAAGCAAGGCAAAACTTTTTATTACCTTTGCGGTTCAAAAAGTAGGAGTTCCGAACTCTATTTTGATTTTGTAGCAATTACAGAATTTCCTTCCAAATTAAACCATAAATAAATCAAAATGCCAGAAGTATTATCTGACAGCAAATCAAAACCAAAAACCCCCAAAAAGAGCAAAGCCTATATTAAAGAGATACTTGAAGATTTCAAATGGTCCTGCATCAGCAGGGAAGTAAGCGTTCTAGGCCGAAAAGAAGTGCTTACCGGTAAAGCTAAATTTGGAATTGTAGGAGACGGGAAAGAAGTAGCTCAGGTTGCAATGAGCAGGGCTTTCAAAAAAGGGGACTGGCGGTCAGGTTATTATCGTGACCAAACTATAATGTTTGCATTGGGCCTTTCAACTGTTGAGCAATTTTTTGCCCAACTTTATGCTGATTCTCAGAATGACCCTTTCTCAGGAGGCCGCCAAATGAATAACCACTTTGCAACTCCTACCATCGACCAGGATGGAAACTGGACCAACCACAAAGAAAGTTATAATATCAGTTCTGACATTTCCAGTACAGGTGGTCAAATGGCCAGAGCTTTAGGACTGGCATTCGCTTCTAAAAAATATAGAGAAAATAAGGCATTAAAATCAACAAACTTTTCCAACAAAGGAAATGAGGTAGTTTTTTGTACCATCGGTGATGCCAGTACTTCTGAAGGTGTATTTTGGGAAACCATCAACGCCGCAGGAGTTTTGGAAGTTCCTCTGGTAGTTGCAGTCTGGGATGACGGTTATGGTATTTCTGTGCCTAAAGAGTACCAAACCACAAAAGGAAGTATTTCAGAAGTATTAAGCGGATTTAAAAGAAACGACCAAGGGCAGGGAATCTATATCGAAGTAAGCAGAGGTTGGGACTACCAGTCGCTAAGAGATACTTTTGAAGATGCTGCAGAACGTTCCAGAAAGGAACACGTGCCTGTTTTGGTGCATGTAGTAGATGTAACTCAGCCGCAAGGTCATTCAACCTCAGGATCTCATGAACGATATAAATCAAAAGAAAGACTTCAATGGGAAGCAGATTTTGATTGTATTAAGAAAATGGGTGAGTGGATCATCAAAGAAGGATATGCTTCCGAAAAAGAAGTAGAAGAAATCAAGAAAGAGGCAGTACAAATTGCACGAGATGCAAAAAATAAAGCCTGGACTGATTATTCCAACCCGGTCAAAGAAGCTATCAATGAAGTGTCCGGCCTTTTCGAACTATTGGTGCAGGCAGGAATTGAAAATGAAAAATTAAGCGCTTTTCAAAAAGAATTAAAATCTCTTTTCAATCCTGTTTTAATCGAAGTTCTGCAAATAGCAAGAAGAGCACTTTTCTTATTGGATGGGACAGACCATGATGCAGTGCAAAAATTGCAAGCCTGGGTCGACAATGTCCGAAACATGGGTGCTGAGCGCTATGAAAAACATTTGTATAGTGAATCAGAACATTCTGTGATGAAGGTGCCGGTTGTTCCCGCACAATTTTCTGATTCCAGTGAGATGAAGAACGGTTATGAAATTTTGAACACCTTCTTCGACAAAGCACTTGAAAATCATCCTGAATTGTATGCTTTTGGTGAAGATGTTGGGCAGATCGGTGGTGTGAATCAGGGTTTTATGGGACTTCAGGAGAAATATGGAGTGGACAGAGTATTTGATGTCGGTATCAGGGAGTGGACAATTATGGGTCAGGCTATTGGAATGGCCATGAGAGGATTGAGACCTATCGCCGAAATTCAATACCTTGATTATCTGATTTATGGATTGGAACCTTTGATGGACGACCTTTCTACATTGAGATGGCGTTCCAATGGTATCCAAAAGGCACCTGCTATTATAAGAACCAGAGGACATAGATTGGAAGGAATCTGGCATGCCGGTTCTCCGTTGGGAATGATCGTAAATTCTATCCGTGGAATGCATGTTTGCGTTCCTCGAAACATGACTCAGGCTGCAGGAATGTATAATACTTTGTTGCATTCTGATGAGCCCGGTTTGGTGATTGAATGTCTGAATGGATATCGTTTAAAAGAAATGCTTCCTGAAAACATTTCTGAATTCACAGTTCCTCTGGGGGTTCCTGAAATAGTTCAAGAAGGAACAGACGTAACTTTGGTAACTTATGGTTCTTGTGTAAGGATTGCGGAAGAAGGTATAAAGCTTTTGGAAGATAAAGGTATTTCTGTTGAATTGATCGATGTTCAAACCTTGCTTCCTTTTGATACAGAGCATATTATTCTTGGTTCATTGAAAAAAACCAATCGAATAATCTTCATGGATGAAGATGTACCAGGTGGAGCAACCGCTTATATGATGCAAAAAGTAATGGAAGAGCAGGGAGGATATCGTTTCCTAGATTCTGCGCCAACTACTCTAAGTGCAAAATCACACAGACCGCCTTATGGTTCCGACGGAGATTATTTCTCAAAACCGAATCCTGAAGATGTTTATGAGGTGATTACAAAATTGGTTTGGGAAGCTGAACCCTGGAGAAAATAATTTTTATTTAAATGATAAAAAAAAGCCCGGTACCTTTTTTGGATACCGGGCTTTTTTATGGCTCAAACTTTAGTTTCCTTTTTGAGCACTTGTATCTCTGGTACGGGTTTCTTCAAAGATAACCGTTCCCTGATCCTTCTTTTCTTCAAACTCCATTTTCCTCCGCTCTTTGATAGCCAAAGCGAGTTCTTTGACTTTCAAGGGTTCTTCATTGAGGTATCTATGATAAGTTATGATTACAAATCTGGCCATGTCGTCAGGGTAGGTAATACCTGCAGACCTTAAATAATCAGCAAATCTGGATCCTTCATAGAAACTCCAGTTGACAATCATCCATCTGCCCAAACTAAAATGTAATTTGCTTGCTGCGGTATCCTCATTAACCTGAGCAAATTTCAATTGGCTTTCTTTATCAATTTTTTTATTCAATTCATTGAAAGCATCGCCGAGATCTTTTGGAATGTAAACTCCATTTAATACTTCACGACGAATGCGCCATTCGTAACCCTTTTCAAATTCAGATTTGTTGTTGGGCGGGCCTTCCTGTCCATAAGAAGAAGTTCCAAGAAGCACCAGGAGGAAGGGAAGAAACCAAACTCTAATTTGGATGGATTTCATGTTGTCAGAAGGTATTGTACCAATAATATTAATTGCTACAAAGTACCGTAAAATAATTGTAATTCCTAAGTATTAGGAAAAGCTAAAACATTAAAAAAATGCCCGAAAATGTTAAATTATCCGTGAGAAGCCTCGCTGGATTTCCATTTTGAACGCTTTTTGAAAAATTTTGGATGGACAATCAACAAGCCGAAGGATTCTCCATCTTCTTTTTCCTTTTTAGCATGGTGGGCTCCATGGGCACGGAGTATAGCACGAGAATAAGGGCTATCCAGATGTTTGAACCATTCAAACCTCCGATGAATGTAAACATCGTGGATCAGAAAATAAATTGCTCCATAAATGGCTATACCAGTACCTACAAAAAACAGCCAGAAATGAGGTGTAAGTTGACTTGCAATGAAGGCTGAGGCACTTGGAATTGCAAAAACCAAAAAGAATCTGTCGTTTTTCTCAAAAAAACCATGCTTCAATTTAGGATCATGGTGATCTTCATGCCAGTCCCATAACAAACCATGCATTAGATATTTATGTGCAGCCCAGGCTACAAATTCCATAAATGCAACAGTGGCAAGTGTGATGAAAATATAAAGTAGTACGGTCATCTTTTTGGATATTTATAGCACTGAAACGATTGAGAAATTAAATGGTTCATGAATTTTTTTCAAAGGAAAACCCATAGTTTCCTGACCAACTTTTCCCTGGTTCAAGGGAAGTTAAATGATCACCATTATTGAAGGCATCTATATTGCAGGACATGGGCTCCAGAGCAATGCATTCTCCATTTGGTGGTGTAAAGATTTGAAAATATGGCCACTCCTTTCCATTTTGCCAGTAATTTAATACTCCGGTTTTATTTTCTACTTTAATTTTAATGGATTCCGGTTCATTTTTAAAAAAACAGGTATCCCATCGATTCTCACCTATAGAACCGGAAAATTGGAAATCCTCCATTCCTCCAGTTGGAATCATTTTGTCATCGACCAATATTTTCCTGCAATCAGGAACCTCTAATTTCCAATCGTCAACATTTCCACCCAGTCTAAAGTAAGGATGCCAACCCAAGCCCATTGGAATATTTTCATCAGATTGGTTGATTACGGACAAGGACATTTCAAAACCTTTCTCCTCTGAAATTTTGTAAACGATAGTAGTTGTAAATGGCCAGGGGTAACCTGGATTATCCCCTGAGTAGTCAATTCTTAATTGAAAGGTCGCATAATCTTCTTCAAGCTGAACTCCAATTAACTTTGAATCGAGCGCCCTAATAAATCCATGAATGGAATTTTGGGTAGCAGCATTGTTGATAGGAAATGAATAAGAATTTCCTTTCCATTCATACTTTCCATCCCTAATCCTATTTGGATATGGTATCAAAATTGAGTTTCGAGCCCAGGATAATTTTTGTAAGTCATCCGGAGCCGGGTAAGGGTCTAAAAGATCCTGACCTTTCAACCTTACTTGTAAAACAGTTGCTCCAAATTCCGGAGCCAGAACCAACTCATTTTGAGTTTCTTTATTAAAAACATGGTAAACTTTAAAGTCACCAAAAGTTTTGGCTTTAACCTGATACATCTTTTAAACAGCTACAGGTGAAATGATTTTTTTCAATTGTTCGACAACCTGATCCAACTCCTCCTTTGTATTGTGATGAGAGAAGGAAAATCGTATGGTTGCGCGCTCGGGGTCAGCATTGATGGCTGATAAAACATGTGAACCAATGTCCACTCCGGAACTACAAGCAGATCCTCCACTGGCTGAAATTCCGCCTATATCCAAATTAAATAACAATAATTCATTTTTGGGAGATGGCGGAAAAGAAACACTTAAAACTTTATAATGAAAGGGACCATTTTCATCCCCATTAAAAATTATGTCTTCAAAATTATTTTCCAGTTCAGATTTGAAATAGGTTCTTAATTCGCTGATATAATCCTTTCGAGACTCCATTTCGGTCAAAGCCTCTTCAAGGGCGGTAGCCAAACCAACAATTCCTGCTATATTCTCTGTTCCTGCCCTCATATTCCTTTCCTGGGAGCCACCATCTATAAAAGGTGACAAAATATTGTCTCCATTTATGTAAACAAATCCGGTCCCTTTTGGACCATAAAACTTATGAGCTGAACCCGAAAGGAAATTAATGTTCATTTTTTCAACATCAATCGGAAAGTATCCGATGGTCTGAACCGTATCTGTGTGAAAAAGTGCATTATTCTCTTTACATAGCTTACCAATCACCTCCAGGTCTATCATGGTTCCAATTTCATTATTGGAATGCATCAGGGAAACCAGGGTTTTCTTGTCTTTATTTTTGAGAAGACTTTCAAGGTCTTCAATTGCCAATCTGCCGTAAGCATCAGGTTCCAAAAATACGATTTCAGTGCCCCATCTTTTAGAAATGGAGTCCAGAGAATTCAGTACACAATGATGCTCTAAAGGAGAACTTATTATTCTTTCCACGCCCAAATCCTGAACAGCACCTTTCAATATCATATTATTGGATTCCGTGCCACAAGAAGTAAAAAAGACCTCACCTATGCTGGCACCAATAGCATTGGCCACTATTTTGCGGGCATTTTCTATCGTTGCCCTCGCTTTTCGACCATCAGCATGTATGGAAGAAGGATTCCCATAAACTTCCTGAAGGGTTTTATTCATGGCCGCCAATACCTTTGAAGATAGGGGAGTGGTCGCTGCATTATCCAGATAAATCCGCTTCATACTTTCTTTTCCTTTTTAGCAAAAGTAGGAAAACCACCAGGGAAATAATAAGTTTGGGACATCAAGCTTTGAAATTCCAAAATCCAATTAAATTCTTTCCAGATGTTAGAAATCATTTTCGGATTAAAATTTGACGAAAGGCCCTATTGTATAAAGAAAGGTCAGAATGACATCTCAGTCTTTGGACCAGAAGGTTTTTTGGAATGGTTGGAAAGCATGGAAGGCTTATCTTGTACGAGGGAAGACCTGGAATTTTTAAGATTAGAAAACTACAGGCAACACTTAAAGGCATTTCAGGAAAATCAACCAGACGTTTTTTTTTCAAAAGCAATACAAGCCGACGCATTTGGAACCAGCAGGAGAATGCTGGAAATGAGAGATGAATTAATTTTGGCAGGTTGGGATTTTCAAGTAGAAGCTGATTGTCCGCCACGTTTGGAAACTTTTTCAAAAATCGAATTAAGCCTTAGGGAAAAAGCAAACAACGATGATTTTCCCCTGGGAGGAATTGCAGGAAAAGCAGAACGTATTGGAAATTTGTTGAAGCATTTAAATCCTGAAAGCTATCCGATAAAATCGATTAAAATCCATGAACCCGAATCTTTAATCCCTTTCCACTGGAAGCGAATATTTAAAAAGCTGGGGGACAAATTTTCTATTGAATACAACTACGCATCTTCTGCTCCTGGGAATTCTGAATCTGATTTGTCTTGCATTCAAACCCTGTCTGCCGATTCCGCCAAACTAGAAAGACCTAAAGTAAAAAAAGACGGTTCTTTAATCATTCTAAAAACATCCAGGTCCAGCCAGGCAGCTGAATTTATTGCTCAGCTGTTGAGAAATAATAAAGATTTCAAACCACTCTGTATTGTTCCTGAGAAAAACAGACAATTGGACATCTCGCTTCAAAATGATGGGAGTCCCGGAATGGGTATTCTTTCCGCCAGTCTTGCCAGGCCAAGTCTACAAATCCTTAAGCTGATCCCGGCATTTTTATGGGAACCTGTAGATCCGTTTAAGGTCCTTGAGTTTGTTAGTTTGAATCTTAAACCGATGGAATCCGGATTAGGCAGGGTGGCGGCCAAAGCCATTGCAAACAAACCCGGACTATTAGGAGAGGATTGGAATAAATCTGTTTATTTCTATTTGGATCAACTTGAAAAATCTGATGGTGCAGGTTCCAAAGCTTTACACAAAAAGGCAAAAGAAGATTATGAGTTTTGGTTCGACCGAAAAAGATATTCGGTGACCTCAAAAGCACCTAAAAATGAAATATTAAGTTTGTTTGCCCGGGTCGAAGAATGGGCAAAAGAAGAGTTTGATCAGGAAAACAGTAACAATCAATCCCTGCTGGTTCTTGCAGAACAGTCCCGGAAAATCAAAGAGTTACTCCTCGCTCTTCCTGAAACTCAACTTTCATTCCTGGAATTGGAACAAATTGTAAAAACCATTTATGAACCTTCGCCAATCGAATTTGGAAAGGAGGAGCAGGGTAGGATGCCATATGTCTATCATCCCGGAGCAGTCGAAAGTAATTGCGAACAACTTCTTTGGTGGAACTTTTGTGAAAAAGAACCTGTCCGATTTTTTTCTAAATGGTTCAATGACGAATTTGGATACCTGGAAACGAAGGGAATTTATCTTGAAAAACCGGAACAGGAAAATCAAAGGAGGCTGTGGCTTCAAATGAATCCCATCAAAAAAGTTCAGTCAAAATTACTCCTGGTAATGCCGGAATCCATTTATGGAAGTGAAGTAAACCCTCATCCTTTATTTGGGCATATCATGGCTGCCTTTGAAAATGCAGAAGATTTGATTATTGATTTAGAAAAAGAAGAGAGCCTGCAAAGCTTGAAGCCATTTTTTGTTTTGCCTGAAACCAAAGAAAGAAATCTTCAAAAACTCGGACGACCTAAACCCATTTTGGAAATCAATGGAGACCTGGGATTAGATAAAATAGAAAGGGCCAGCCCAAGCAGCCTGGAATCACTGGTTTATTATCCACACCAGTGGGTCTTCCGGTATCGATTAAAGCTGTCCAAATCCTCCATTTTGAGCATTGTAGATGAAAAAACCCTTTACGGTAACCTTGCTCATAAAGTTTTTGAAACCATCTTACAAGAAGACTTTAAAAATTGGAGCGCTTTGGATGTGGAAAATTGGTTGAATGAATTTATGCCAAAATTATTTCCTCGTGAAGGAGCTGTTTTACTCATGTATGGAAAAGAACCCGAAAGAATTTCCTTTGAAAATAAAATTAAAGAAGCAGCAAAATATTTCATTTCCTTACTACAAAATAACAATTGGACTGTTGCCGCCACTGAAGCATCCCTTGAAGGTAGCCTCAATGAACTCGAACTGAAAGGCTATGCAGATTTAATACTGGAAAAAGGACAGGAAAGTGCAATTTTAGATTTGAAATGGAGTGGGATGACTTTTAGGACCAATCAAGTAAAAAATGAAGAAGACCTTCAACTTTCCATGTACAACCATCTTTATCATCAACAAAAAGGAAGCCTGCCTTACTGTGGATATTTTATTTTAAGTCGTTCCAAGGTAATTACCAGAAACCAGGAGCTCTTTGAGGAAGTAAAACCTTTGGTTAAAGATGCCGATCACCTGGATATTCAAAACAGAATTCAGTTTAAATTACAAGGAACTTTAGATTGGAGAAAGGGACAGCTTAAAAACGGTATCCTTGAAATTAGAGCCAATTCGACCTGGAAGGCACTGGAAGATTATTATTTTGATACCAATGAAAACCTGATGAATTATCTGGAAATGAAAACAGAAGACGCAGGATTTGATGATTACAGAACCTTGATACAATTGGTAGATTAAGAAGGGGCAGAAATGAACGTTTATTTACAAACAAAAACACAATTTCCTCCGGCCATTTTCAAAAAGCCCTCGCTCAACCTTGGGCTGGTAGTTGTTATTCCTGTTTGTAACAATCCTTTTTTGTTGCTGAGTCTTTTAAATTTTAAAAAATGCAGATTACCGAATTCTGATGTCGAGGTAATTGCAGTAATCTGGGATGCTGAGGATTCAAGTGATGAAATCCGGGAAACCAACAAAAACTGTTTTGAAACGACCTTACAATGGGCAAAAGAAAATAGTAGTCCCAGGTTGAAGTTTCATATTCTTTATTTCAATGAACTTCCCAAAAGAAAAGCCGGCATAGGCTTAGCGAAAAAAATTGGAATGGACGAAGCCTGTTGGAGATTTGAAAAAGCACGAAATCCCAATGGAATTATTACAAGCCTTGAAGTCGATAGTAAATGTGATGTAAATTTTTTTGAAGCAGTAGAAGACCATTTCCGTTACTTTCCTAAATGCCAGGCTGCCAGTATTTATTCTGAGTTTTCGCTCTCAGGTCCTGATTTTTCGGAAAATCATTATAAAGCTTTTTTAAGATATGAATTGCATTTGAGGTACATGACAGAAGCTCAACGCTGGGCAGGATTCCCGTTTTCAACTCCTTCCTTTGCCTCAGGATTTTCAGTACGTTGGAAAGCTTATATGAAAAAAGGAGGAATACCTTTAAACAAGGAAGCTGAAACCATCGCATTTCTTCAAAAATTCAGTGGCTATCAGACTTTACTTGAAATTAATTCAACCCGGATCATTCTTTCGCCAGGTAAGCTAGATGAACTTTCTATTTTAACCGACTCCAATAAAGGATCCGTTAAAACCTACCACCCGGAAGGATTTTATATTTTGAAACAGTTTTTCGATTTGGTTGATAAAATATTCCACGAGCCAAATATTTTGGATAGTCTTCCTACTTCCTTATGGTCATTTTTAAAAGAAATAGAATTTGATAACCGGGTTCAGGAAATCCTAAAGACTGCTAATGGTAAACAGGAATTTAGAGTTCAATTCTTTGAATGGTTCAATGTATCGATGGCTCAGAAGTTTTTGGAATATCACAAGGCTAGAAAACCAAACATTGACATTTTAAAAGCGAGCAGGTGGATGATTGATCAATATGGAAATGTATTTGATACTCCGGATAATGAAGTAGAATGTTTAGCTTGGTTTAGGCGAAAACAAAGACAAGAGACCCAACAAACTGAAAAAATAAAAGCAGGCATCAGTTAAATGCCTGCTTTTATTTTTTTTAAAAGTCCAAAACCTATCCCAGCTTTACTGCTAGTTGTGGATATTTTTGAGAAATGAACTGCCAGCTTCCGAATAAAACCCCTACATAAAATAAATCACCTGCAAGGGTGTTCCAAAAGAAAGGAAGGCCTGCTACATAACAGGTAATCAAGCCTGCAATATCGTTGGTATACAAATTTCCAATGTCACTAAGCCAGGTACCGAAATTTGAAATCAGGAAGAATAGTACAGATGCTGCCAGACTGCTTCCCAAAATATTGGTTACAGATTGTTTTTTCAACATAAACCATCCCAATAAAACAATGGCTGCAAAACTCACAAAAACCATAGGGTTGCTAAACCAAACGAATCCATCGTAATATTGACCATAGACCACATTGTCCAAAATAAGATTGCTAATCCAAAGGGCAACAAAAGGAATAACCAAGGCGAAGCTTTTACGTCCGAAATATGCTGCACCAAAAAGTGCCATCCCTCCGATAGGAGTGAAATTGGGTGGATGAGGTAACAAACGGCTCAAAGCAGCCAACAAAACTAAACACGATGCGATCCAAATTCCCAGATTGATTTTTTTATTCCTCATTGTTCTTTTTTTGATTAGTGGCGGCAAAAATAAAATTTTGCGGCTGTAAAATTCAAATATTCTTCCTTCTTTCCAAATTGAAGTACCTGATTGTCCAAAATTACCCAAAGTCAAAGGAGACAATCGGGTATTTTCCAGCCTTGGCTTTGCCATTCTAAATACCTACTTTTGCGGCCAATTAAAAAAATGACCCCGATGGCTGGAAAGATATCTGACATACAAAGAGCCCAAGTTGCAGACCTGCCTCTTATAATGGAGACCTTCATGGCATGTACTTCCGAAATGCGTAAGAATGGAATCCAACAGTGGGATTATACCTATCCGGAACCTGGTCAGGTACTAAATGATATCAAAGCAGGGAATGTCTATCTAATCAAAAACCAAAATCGCTGTATCGCTACTGTAACCCTGGATGAACAACAGAACAAACAATATGAAAACATCAAATGGAATTATACCGGCGGTAAAATCCTGGTAATTCATAGAATGGCAGTGCATCCTGTTGCACAAAGAGAAGGGTATGGAAACCTTCTATGTACTTTCTCTATGAATTTTGGAAAAATGAAAGGCTATGACAATATTCGTCTGGATGCATATAGCGGAAATCCTGCCTCCAATCAAATGTATATCAAACATGGGTTTGAAGTCGCTGAAGGATTTTGTTTTTTCCACGGCAACCTAAAGCCTTTCATTTGTTATGAAGCTCCTATTTTAAAAAAATAACAATCAAATACCTGTTTATTTTCCCTTGACATTTTTTCTGTCATTTCAATTTTTTAACTTCACAGGGTAAACGTTATTACTAAAACAAGTTAAAAAACCTCTGACATGACTGAAAAACAAACCTTTAGGTATTTCAAGGCATTTTTATTTTTCTCTTTGGCCTTCCCACTTATTATTTTTGGACAAGGTGAAACTTGTTCTACTGCCAGCCAAATAACCCAATCCGGGTTCATTACAGCAGATGGTCCTTCTTCAGGAAATGGATGTTTTAATTGCTCACCGGGTACTCCCGGAGGTATCCCTGCTGAAAATGCAGATTGGTATTACTTTGAAGTTCCTTCCAATGGAATTTTAAGTATTTCCTCTTGTAATGGGGGAGCAGATACCAGACTCTGGGTGTATGAAGGAGCTTGTGGGAGTCTTAACTTATTGGATTCCAACGACGATTTTTGTGATTTTGCGCCGCAGGAACCTTATGCAGCTGCTGTCAACGACCTACAAGTCAATGCAGGGCAAACCATTTTTCTGGAATGGGATGACGCATGGGATCTTAGTGGATTTGTATTCGAATTTACTTTTGAAGCCATAGAAGAAAACCTGGCTATTGATGGCTGGGTACTTCCATTTACAGGCCTTCCCTTGCAACAATTGAGTGGAAACCTTATTGAACTTCCTGTCAATGTTACCAATCAAGGCCAAAATCTGGCACAAAATGTAATTCTCAGGAATGAAATTTTTGAAGAAGGATCGAATATTCCTATCGAAACATTTGATACTGCACCTTTCGATTTAAATCCTTCGGAAACCAGAGGATTTCTGCTTGGTAATTTAAATGGACTTCAACAAGGAACTTTTTATGTAAAGCAATCCATCGTTTATTCTGGTCAGGATGATAAACCGGAAGACGATGTTTCCGAAACTCAAACATTTAGGATTACCACCAATGAGTTCAGCCTTGACGATGGAGATTTTACCGGTGGAATTGGAATTGCGGGTCCGGGTAAATTTTATCTGGGACAATATTTTGACTTCTATTCAAAAGACACCTTACTTTCTGTCTTATTCAACATCATTGGTGGAAATTTGAATGATTCCATCCAGGCTCAAATTTATACTTATAATAATCTTACCGGCAGGCCTCAGGATTTAGTGGCAAGTTCAAATTATTACAGATTACAAAACGGCGACCCTGAATGGTTGGAAATTCCACTTGAAATGCCATTTGAGGTGGAAGCCGGTGAAAAATTTCTGATAGCACTAGTACATCATGCTACCGGAAGAGAACTCAATCTAGGTGTTAGTCCAAATATTTTTAAACCTAGCAATGCCTGGATTGCTATCAATGACCCAAACTGGATAGCCATAGAATCACTGGCATCTCCTGGTACCAATGATTATAATGTAGCGCTAGGAATCAGGCCGAGAACAAATCTATCAGATGTTAATGTGCTTTTCTCTGTTGATATGCAGGGTCAAAATATTTCAAACGAAGGTGTTTTTGTACAAATAATTGACGAGACCGGAGCCTCGAGAGAAGAAATGCTTAGCCTTACAAGCGGTTCCTTGTATGAAGGATCCTTTGCCTTCTCAATTTTAGGCAATTTCAGCTATCGATTTTTCAATGGAAATCCTTCCAATGCGGGTGTTGCGGAAATAGTACCAGCAGCATGTGGCACCATGGAAAACGGCACACTTTACAGAACGTTTTCAACACAAACCTCTGATATTCAATTTCAAAAAGTATGTTTTGGTTCTTGTACAATTTGCCCTCCAGATCCTTGTTCAGATCCGAATTTTTTCATTTGTGATGATGTAGAGGCATATAACCTGGGAGACGTAACTCCTCAAGCGCCACATTGGGATATTTGGGATCCCGGTAGCGAAGGAGCAGTAGTAACCAATCAATTTGCTGCTTCAGGCATTCAATCTTTACAAATTAAAGGAGGGAGTTCAACCGGAGGACCTCAAGACGTTGTTTTAAGGTTGGATAGTCCCGAACCATCCAGTTATGTCTTGGATTTCAAACTATTCATACCGGAAAACAAATCAGCCTACTTTGGAATACTTCATAAATTGATAGACTATACTTTTGGAGTAGATGTATATTTTGATCCTTTGGAAGAAGGAGTCATTTATCAGGGAAAAGAACTCCTGGGCGATTTCACCTATACTTATGATCAATGGATGGAAATTTCCGTAGTCGTTGACCAAATCAATGACTTTAACAAAATCATATTGGATGGAAATGAAATTTATTCAGGAAAGTTTTCGACTACTACGGACTTAAACGGTTCCCTTATCGATGATGATCTATCTTTAGCCGGAATCAACTTTTATCCATTCGATACTCAGTATGAATTTTACATTGATGATGTCTATTTTTATAAAAGTACAGAACTGCCTGGCAACCTTTGCTCAGGCTCCATTGACTTAAATGGTTTATTAGGAAAGGCATTTAATGTACCTCAAATAAGCTCCGGATACTCAAATGCAGGTTTCACAACTGAAAGCCCCGACCCTACAGATGGAGTGGATTGTTTTGCAGATGCAGGCAATCCTTTACATCAAACCATTTGGTTTACCGTAATAGGGGATGGTGAACAATACGATATTTCTGCACTTACAAACCCGAATGGACCATGCGCTATCAACAACTCTTTTCCAAACGGAGATGCCCAATTTGCAATATATTCAGGAACCTGTGACCAATTGACACCTGTAGAATGTGCAGAAGATCGCAGCATGAATGATAGAAGTCCGGGAACCATCCTTACTTTGGAAGATGGCGTTGAATATTTTATCATGGTGGATGGTACCGATATATATTCCTCTTTGCCGGAAGGTGAATTTTGCATGCAGTTTATTAGGTTGGAACCGACCGCCACAGTTGATTTTATAGTTGATATGACTGAACTAATCAAAGATGGAGGCAGTATTAGTCCTGACGGTATTTTCATAAATGGTTCTGCAACAGGTAACCAAGCAGTACAGCTAAATGATCTGGGTGGAAACTTTTTTGGCACCAGCCTGGAATTGGCTCAAAATACCAACTATGATTTCAGGTACTTTAATGGAATGACAAACGGCGAGGATCTAAGTAATTTGAATGCTTGTGGTGCATTCGATGCAAGCAATAATATTATAGGAAGAAGACTGGAAGTCCCTGATTTCGATATCATACTCGATACAGTTTGTTATGCTGCTTGTGTGGCATGTGATACGACCAGTAATGTGATGGATTTATCATTAGCCAATGGATGGAGCGTTTACCCAAATCCGGCTAAGGATGTTGTTTACATAAAAAACCATTCAGGCACATCATCTTTAACAAACTATCAATATGAATTGGTAGATCCAATTGGACGAAAGGTAAGGACTGGTAACGTTTCCGGTCATACCTTTCAAATAGAACTCTCAAACTTGCCTTCAGGATTGTACCAACTACTACTCAATGAAGGGAGTAGAATACTTAGGACAAAGATTATTGTAAAAAATGCTCCTTAAAAAGCATTTTTCCACATCATACTTTCCACCGGTCTTTCAGATCGGTGGATGTATTTTGCATTTTTCTTTCTATTGTAATAATTGAGGATATCTCCCTCTACCATGAAATAAATCAATTGACCAATGGGCATTCCGGCATAAATTCGAACCGGCTGCGTGCAGGAAATTTCCAATGTCCACGTATTGCAAAATCCTACATCACCTTTACCGGCTGTTGCATGGATGTCAATTCCCAATCTTCCTACACTTGATTTACCTTCAAGGAACGGAACCGCATTATGAGTCTCTGTGTACTCTTCAGTAACACCCAGGTAAAGCGTACCAGGTTGCAAAACGAATCCATCTTCAGGAATTTCAAAATGTTGTACCTCATTGTGTTTTCTGGCATCCAGTTCTTTCTCTTTATAGGTTGCCAAATGTTTGCCCAAATGGACATCGTAAGAGTTGGTACCGAGGCATTCCTTAACAAATGGTTCAATTACAATTTCTCCATTATCAATGCCTTCCAATATTTTTTGATCCGATAAAATCATGATATTCTGTTTTGCGGGCGCGAAGATAGCAAATGTTTTCTGATGAAGAGGGAATCTACATAAAGGGGAAAATGTCTTTTAATCTCCTGTAGAGATGGAACTTTTTAAAAAATCAATTAGTTTGAGGAAGTAAATACTAAAATTTTGAATCGATTAACCATTTTTGGAAAAGACTTGATTGATAAAAATTCAATTGAGCAGATCAGAAACTGTCTTGGTGAGGAGGACATAGGTGTATTGACAGCAGATGCACATTATGGATATGGTCATCCTATTGGCGGTGCCGTAGCTTATAAAAATCACATTTCACTTTCCGGAGTTGGATTTGACATTGCTTGTGGCAACAAAGCAGTAAGAACGAATTTGCAAGCAAGTGATATTGATGTCGACAAAATCATGGATGAAATTTTCAGGAGGATTTCATTTGGAGTCGGAAGACCCAATAATGAACCGGTGGACCATCCGGTATTGGACGAAATATCAAAAGCAACATTCAAGCCTCAACGGGATTTAATAAAAATCGCTGCACCCCAATTGGGTACAGTAGGAAGTGGAAACCATTTCGTTGATTTATTTGAAGATGAGCAGGGCTACCTTTGGATTGGCGTCCATTTTGGTTCAAGAGGTTTTGGTCATAAAACCACAACAGGTTTTATTGCACTTTCCCAAGGAAGACAATTTGCTGACAAGGCAAAGGATGGCCCGATGAATGCGCCTCCTATTTTGTTTGATATAAATTCTGAGCTTGGTCAAGATTATATAACTGCCATGCAATTGGCCGGAGCATATGCTTATGCGGGCAGAGATTTGGTAGTGGAAAAAGTTTTAGAAATCCTGGGCACCAAAGACATTACCTTCGAAGTTCACAATCATCATAATTTTGCCTGGGAGGAAGAACATTTTGGTGAAAAATATTGGGTGGTTAGAAAAGGTTGTACCCCTGCATTTCCGGATCAATTGGGATTTATCGGAGCCAACATGGAAGATAATTCAGTGATTATCAAAGGCAAGGATTCAGAATTATCCGAACAGGGTTTATATTCTACCGTTCATGGTGCCGGTCGGGTAATGTCACGTACAAAAGCTGCAGGCAAGAAGAAATGGATCAAAGGTAAAGGAGGAAAGAAATTTCCAACCATAGTTTCAGAAGGAGCGGTTGATTTTAAAAAAGTAAAGAAACGTTTGAAAAAGAAAGTAGCCTTGCGAGGTTCCGGAGCAGATGAGGCACCTGAATGTTATAAAAACCTGGAAGAAGTCCTTAAAAGACAAGGTGAAACCATTGAAGTATTGCATTCGCTTAAACCAATTGGCGTGGCAATGGCCGGTTCTGAAGTATTTGACCCTTATAAAGATTAAAATATGTCAATTCAAAAGTCCTATAATGAATGGTCAGCCATTTACGATGGAAATGAAAACAAGACCAGAGATTTGGATCAAATGATTACCAGGAGAGAATTGGATCCAATAAATTTCACAAGGGTGCTTGAAACCGGATGTGGAACCGGAAAAAACACATTGTATTTAGTAAATCGCTCGGCAGATGTTACAGCTCTAGATTTTTCAGAAGGTATGTTGGCAATGGCCAAAGCGAAAAAAGAATTGTCAGGAGTCAATTTCCTTCAAAGAGATTTATTAAAAGACTGGGAAGTAGGAGAGAACCAATTTGATTTGGTAACCTGCAACCTGGTTTTGGAGCATATTGAAGATTTGAATCCATTTTTTAAAAAAGCAAACAAAGCGATGGTTTCAGGGGGACATTTATTTATTTCGGAATTACACCCTTTCAGACAATACAAGGGTAGTAAAGCTAAATATGGAAGTGGCGAAGAAGAAAAGGAACTTGAAGTGTATATTCATCACACTTCAGATTTCATATATTCAGCATTAAACAATAATTTTACCCTGATTTCACTCAAAGAATGGTTTGATGAAAATCCAAGTAAACCTGAGCCGAGATTGATTACTTTTTTATTTAAAAAATTTTAAAAACAATATACTCTGAAAACTAAATTCTACCTGGCAATCCTGTCATTTTGGTTTAGTGCCTGTTTCTTTTTGTCTTCATGCGACAAATGCACGGACATAGATTGTTTTTCGCCGCCAAATCCTCTTTTTTTCTCCATTGTTGATTCCTTATCCAACAATGATTGGTTTATTGAAAATGGAATCGATCCAACTTTTGTAAAAATTTATTCCATAGGAGAATCAAGATATCACCCCATTCAATTTGATTTGGTGGATAGTGTCTATAGATTTTCTGATAGTGAAATTGGCTGGGAAAACGGAGGATTAAAAACCGACTATCGGATAGAGATTGATACAGTTCAATTACCCTTTAAATACGAAACCAGCATTATAAATAGAGATTGCTGTTCATTTTATGAGCTAATCGAAGCAGATTTTGGACCTTACCTGCAATCATCGAATACCTCTGAAAATTTCTTTAAACTAAAACTATAAGCATATGAAAATGCGAATTACGATTTTATTAATAGTTTTTATACCAATATTTTCGATTGCTCAAGATGAATTCAATCCTAAAAGATTGCTGAGCGGAAGTTTTTCATTTTTTGGGCAGGGCTCCGGAACTAAAGGATTAGACGGTACTGATTTGGGAACTACACCATTGAGTGAATCCAGCAGCTTTAGCCTTGGCACTTCTGCGAGAATTTTAAAACAAAGGTCAAAAAAATGGGCTATGGGGCCCGGTATAAGTTATTCTTTTGGTAAGAATATCTATGAAAGAAACCAAAGCAGCAATTTTATTACAAACTCTATGTCTAATATTTTTACCTGTTTTTATCAATTTAGGTATACCTTATTTACAAAAGGCCAATTAAGCCTCTATTTAGCACCTGAGCCCTTTTATGGCATTAGATTTTATAAACAGGAATATTCAATACAGGATGTCCGCAAGACTTATGAACACAGGTTTGGAGTAAATTTGGTCGGAGGAATAACCTACCTACTGGATGAAAAATTCCAATTAAATCTTCAATATAATTTCTTTTCTTTTTCAAAAGGAATTTCAGTTGATAAGACAAATGAACTGATAACTAATTCAACCTCCATCAGAACTTTGCTTGCAATTTCTACTTTCAGCATCGGTGGAGAATTACTATTTTAAAAAACCAAACATGAAAAACTTAATCATCCTTTTCTTTTCTCTCAGCCTCATTTCTAGCCTAAATGCACAAGATGAAAATGAAGACAAAAATATTTTAGGTGGAAGCTTCAGCTTCGGAATCAGCAAAAATTCATCCCCTTTAAACCCGTTTCTTTTTAACAATCCGCTTTCTTTAGGTTCAGATGGTGATGAAAGAAGTACCAGATTTAGTTTTTCACCATATTATGGCTATCAGGCAAACCAGCATTGGTTAATTGGAATTAGTGGAGTCATTTCCTATCAGTCTGATAAACAAAACACCACTTTTATTACACCACCCGGCCTAATAATTTCTGATGAGTTTACAGTAAATAGTACATACTTTGAAATTGGTGGATTTGCAAGGTATCTGTTTTTACCTGAAAAGAAGTTTTCCATGTTTATTCAACCAGGCCTTGCATACATTTACAATTTGGGTATTGGAAAATCTCCGGATATTGAAGTTGTAAGGGTAAATAAAAAAGGTTTTATTGCAAACGCAAGACCAGGTGCAATTTATAAAATAGGCAATAGTTTCCAGCTTGCAGCTACATTTGGCTATTTGGGATTGCTTTTAGATAAGACAACAGATGAAATGACTGAAGAGGAAGTTGATGGATTTAGCTTCATTACAAATTTCAATTTTTCAGCATTTACTTTAGGCGCTGAGCTTCGCTTTTAAAACGAAAGAAGCCTCAATGGAAAAATCCCATTGAGGCTTCTTTTTAAACATTTTATCTTATTAATATTTTGGACAAATAACTTTTTCTCTATGCTTAGTAGGGTGGGTGTAGGTAAATGACAATTCAAATGCTCCTCTACTGTAAGTGATATCTGAAACCGAAGAAGCATTGACATCATAAGAAATACCAATATTGTAACGATCCAGTTCAATAATCGCAACAAATATCAAACTGTTCAAAAGGGTCTCATCTGCAAGTTTGTTGGAAATTTGGCCCCAAACTCCTCCTCTTAAAGCAACTTCTCTCCAATCGCGATTGGTAAATCTGAAATTACCTCCAAAAATGGTTGTCATAGATTCGCCCTGAGTGGTCAACATTGCAGCAGGCAATAAACTCAATTGTCTGTTGAATGGAATTTCTCCACCTACGTGATATACCCATCTTCTCGGCAATATCTCAGTCTGGTCACCCAGAAATGAAATGTTTGGCTCATTGATATGGTTTAAGGCAGCTCCTGCATACAAACTGAAATTATCATCAAAAAGAGCATACCAAAGTAATCCTGCATTGATGTTTACATAAACATCAGTATTTCCGTTTCCAAAATTCTCACCGGTTGACAAGGTTTGGTCTACAGAAGAGGTTCCAGAGTCAAATTGCCTGGAGAACCACAAATTTCCGTAATCAAGGGAATGCTGTCCCAAACCAAATTGACCTCCTGCCACCAGGTATTGGCTTGCTGACCTGTAACCTCCGGAAAGTTGTTTCATAAATGAAAGTCCAAGGTTTCCTCGCGTGGTTGCAAAATTGGCCATTCCAGCCTGATCGCCCAAAGCATTAACGGAAATTCCTAAGTAATCTTCATTGACAACATTTTGGCGCCATTCAAATCCTGCTCCGATGGTACGGAAAGGATCGGAACCCAAAACGCTGGACCATTGTTCTCTATAATTTGCATGAACCCTGAATTGGCCCTGAAAAACACCATTCAGTGCAGGGTTGAGCATGGTAGGTGCTGTATAAAATTGTCCGAAGATAGGATCCTGAGCTTTTGTATCATGGTTGATAATCAGCATTAAAGCCAGAATCGGAAAAAAAAGAAGGTAATGTTTCCTCATGGAGCGCGATTTTTTAAAAGACAAAATCTCGATAGTCCGAAGATTTTGCAGTTCGGTTAATTGAAATATCGCCAAGTTGTTGAGGGATTCAAGCCTTGAGGGGAAATGAGCGATAAAGTTCCGTATTTTTTTCATGGTATTCAACCCCGTTTATTAATTACCCAGTTTTAAGATTATCTGATTACTGTGGTTTCACCTCTTAAGACATCTTTTGCACCATCAGCATATATTACTTCTATAAACCAGACATAAACACCAGTATTAAGTTCTTTTCCTCTAAATGTACCATCCCAGCCGGTACTGGAATCATTGACAAAGAAGTCACCGGTTTCAAAAACCTGCTCACCCCATCTGTCAAAAACCTTGAAGGATTTAACAAGGGTGCCATCTTTCCCATGAACCAAAAGAAGGTCATTGTTTCCGTCACCATTAGGAGTGAATCCAGTTGGAACCATCACATTTCTTTCTCTTCTTACCCAAACAGCAATCATATCCTCTGCTTCACATCCATTTTCATCAACACCATAGATGAAATATCGCAATGAGTTAGATGGATTGGCTACAGGATTTAAACAATCAAGACAACTCAAGGAATTAACAGCTGGATCAGTCCAACTAACCTGGATATTACCTACGCCATTTTCAACTATGGCATCCAATTGAAGGCTTTGACCATCCTGGATTTCAATTGCATCTGGTCCGGCATCAATCGAGAATGGAGCTGGTTCCCTCACAAATGTTTTATCTGTCCAAAGGCATCCATTTGCATCTTTTACATAAACAGTATAATCACCTGCCGTGAGGCCAATTACAATATTACTTCCATTGAATGATTGCCCATCGACACTATAAGTGAAAGGTGGTCTGCCACCTTCCGCTTCGATGATAATCCTTCCGTTTCGGTCACCGTTACAAAGAACATTTTCAGGTACCAGGTTTCCTTCGATGGGTGCAAAACTTTCAACTTCCGTTGTGCCCGATTGAAGGCAATTATTGGCATCTGTCACACTTACCGTGTAAGTACCGGTTATTAAGCCCTGAATATTCAAACCGGTCATTCCATTCGACCAATTCAATTGATAAGGATTTTGACCTGCTATTGGAGTTCCACCATTAACGGTTGTGTTGATACTTCCTTTATTATCACCAAAACAATCGTTGTCAACTACATCGAAAGCGATTTCAATTTCGGTAGGCTGGTCGATTCTCACAGAACCCGATTTTGTACAACCAACTGTATCAGTAAGCGTCACATAATAAGTTCCTGCCATTAAATTATTGACGATTTGTCCTGTTTGATTACCTGTATTTGCATCCCAGGTATAGGATTGAATCGGGTGTTCACCTTGTACGTTTACAACTTCAATAGAACCGTTAGAACCATTGAAACAAGAAACGTCTTGCTCATTTAAATCAAATTCTATTTCATCAGGCCTGTCAACAAAGATTGATTTGGAACCTTTACATCCCTGAATGTCCGTAACGGTTACTGTATAATACCAACCTCCAGTCAAACCTGTTAGAATAGGGGAGGTTTCCCCATTGTCCCATTCAAAATCGTAAACACCTGCAGGATTTCCACCTTCCACGAATGTAATACCAACCCTTCCATCAGCTCCATCAAAACAAGTTGGCATGACTGAGGTATGGTTGATAGAGATAGAATCAAGTTCGGTAATTAATATTGAATCAACAGCAGCACAGCCATTGCCATCCAAAACGGTAACTGAATAATATTCTGTTCTGAGGTTATTGATGGTAGGACTATTATTTCCATTTTCCCAGAAATAAAGATAGTTTGGACCGGCACCACCGGTAGCTGAAACCATAGCCTGTCCATTATTTTCTCTGTAGCAGGATTCTCTGGTTTGGATAAGGTCTATTTCCATACCTGAAGCTGGTTCCGTAATACTTCCTCCAATGCTCATTTGACATCCATTGCTATCAGTTACGGTTACACCATAATTACCTGCTGCAAGATTGGAAGCCGTTGCTGTAGTTTGCATCGCTGGGTCATTCCAATTGAACATATAAGGAGCGACACCACCACTTGTGAGTACCGTTATACTCCCGGAATTCTCACCTTTACATGGGATATCATTCTCTCTTATATTAAGGCTTAATAAAGGAGGTTGATTGATAGAAACACTACCAATTCCTTCACATCCGTTGGCATCTAAAACTGTAACTCTGTAAACTCCCTGGCTCAATTGACTGGCAGTAGCAGTTGCCTGCATTAGTGGGTCATTCCATTGAATATCCAGTGGATTCGTTGCTCCGGTTATATTTGCTCTGGCACGTCCGTCTGAACCTCCAAAACAGGTTACATGATTCAAGACTTCCATTGTAACCATAAAGCCAGTAGTACCTACAATAGAAAAAGTTACCGTATCACGACATCCGGTATCATCCATTACGATTCCGGTATAATTTCCATTAGGTAAATTTGAAAAGGTGCTATCTGAAAGGAATGGACCTCCATTTAATGAAAAAAGGTAAGGTGCCATACCGTTTCCTGTATGGAATATTGCATATCCATTATCACTTCCTGCACAAGTTGGAGGATTGGTTTCGACAGTGGTCTGGAGATCACAAGCAAGAACCTGACACGAAGTTACCGTTACATCTGAATAGCATCCGGTTTGGCTGAAGAATGCCCTTGCTTCGATATTTGGGTTTGCCCCGGAGCCAAAAGGACCCGCTTGAAAACTGGTTCCGTTCACCTGTTGCCATCCTGCTCCATTTACATTTACTTCATAATAATCAGCTCCTGGCAAAGCATTCCAGCTTAAGTCAAGCATGCCGTTTCCTGAAGGGGCACAAATCAAGTCAGGACCCAATGAAGAAAAAACAGTAAGGGTAGCCGTACTGGTTTCACTGCAATTGTAATTATCACTTATCAAAACATTGAAAGTCGTAGTCTGGTCAGGATTGGCAGTTGGATTTGGACAATCAATACAAGAAAGAAATTGAACATTGTCCCAGGAATATTGAAACGTGGTTTCATTTTCAAAAGTAATCGTCCAATAATTCAAAGTACCGAAAGTATTCTTTCCCGCTGCATCGCTAACGACAAGTGCCCAATCGCCATTGATGGTGCTGCCGTTTAACACATTCCAGTTTCCTTCCGGAATAAAGGTCCCTGTGAAAGGTGCAGCTCCTGTAGTAATATTTTGACTGGCAGTAGGGGAGAAACAGGTTTGTTTGTAACTTCCCAAACCTCCATTATTTGTAGTCAATTCCATCAATGCACCGTTGGGCGCTTTGAGGTAGACTTGTAAATCCCAGGCAAAGTCGGTATCGATATCCATACAAACTGATTTCACCTGAGACAAAGGGTTCGTCAAGCTAACCGGATTGATATAGGATATCGCTAATGTTGATTCGTATGGGTTGGCTGGTGGATAATTATCGTAGCCAATTTCCTGATTGGGTGAATTTTCAAAACTGATACTTGAAGTTCCACCAGGAGGAGCTACATTCAAATAAACCAACTCTCCATTACAAACTGTAGTATCTGAAAGCAAGGAAGAATAATCCGTACAAGAATGACAATCCGGATGGGTTGGAGGAAGGACGGTTGCTTGAATCAAACTATCCCAAACACAACCATAATTGTCTTCAACCCTGTAAATAAAGGATGTAATCCCTGCATTTAATGGAATGGCTGAAATATCATCACCATTAGAGGAAATTATATTTTTGTTGTTCACCCATGTACCGGTTGAAAAACCAGGAACAAAAGTTTCCAAATCCGGATAAAGGTTGTCATCAAACTCAATACTCCATGAAAATATAAAGCCATTATCCTGCGCCCACCAATCTTTTACTTCGATGGTCCAGTCTCCATTCAAAGGACACCCTTCGAGGTTTGAAAGAGGTTCGAATGCGCTATAATTTCCTGAAGGCAAGGTACCATCTCCAAAAAGGCCAAAAGTATTATTCGCATAGTTCAACCATGTTCCTCTATTGGCATTATTGGTCCAACAATAATCGTAACCAGTACCTGGAATTGGATTAGAACCATCAGAATCAATAGGCAGGCCCAACTGAATCATACCTCCTACATTTCCAGGATGATCATGAAGTATGGTTTTATTTCCATTAGGACAGGAAATTGAAACTTCCAGATCACGCATCCAACTGTGCTCCATTACCACACAAATGCCCTTTAAATCATTGATATCCTGCAACTTTTGACCTGGTCTAAATCCAGAAATCTTAATAGCAGTTTGATAAGAAGCACCAGTTCCATCGGGGAGGGCAAGGCTATCAGAACGAATACCACCAGGATGAAAAGAAGAAGAAACAGGGTCAACCGTTATCGTTGCAGAAGGATTAGTTCCACCCAGTGATGCATTCAAATGAATGGTATCACCGGCACATATAGTTGGTGCAAGTGTATTATTTATTTTAAAATCCGGTCTAGGTGAAACCCTTACTCTTTGGTTGAGATAATTGATATTTTTACAGCCCTTTTGGTCTGTTATTGTTAACTGAACATTGTATCCACCTGATTTTTCAAAAATATGATTTGCCTGAAGGCCAACTGCTTTTGCACCATCGCCAAAATCCCACTCGAAAGTTGAGGTTTGGTCACTTTGGGTGTAAACAAGATTATTTTGATTATAAAGACCTCTTCCTTCAAAATATATACGTTGACCGGGACAAACGTCCATCCAACCTGTGTCAACCGGCATTACCTGAGGAGTAGAACCAGCTAATTGGCTTTGAATGTTTTGACATTGGGTAACACAAGAAAGTTCTGCAGACCAACCAGGTCCTTCTCCAGTTGCATCAGAAGTAAACACTACAGTGATACAGCCTGTATTGTTGATGGCAGATGCCTGGATGATGAAGGGTTTTCCAATTTTGAAGTCAGATGCACAAGATAATTTCCTGGCAGGATTTACAAAATCATCATCAAAAAAACAAAGTTCATCTCCCTGACCAAGCACAACGCCTGCAAATTCCAGGCGAATGTGGGTACCAGATGCTCCGGCAGAACCATCAGGACATATGGTGGAAACCATATTTTCACTTGGGTTATAGGCTGCATCTTCTCCGCCACTATCAAGAAAAATACCGCCACATGTGGAAATTGGTTTCCCATCTAACAGGTACTCCTGACCGAAAAGCTGCATACCGGCCAATAGACTAAAACACAAGCAAAGTGTTCTGATTGACAACATATTATTTTTTTTACTCCTAATCGGAAAACAGGGCATATCACTACTCACATGCCCCATTTGGAGGGACTTTTGCTGGGAGGAAGGATGCTGCATGGAATTACTTTACGAGAAATTAGAGCTAAAGTTTAATTCTGCATTCGTAAAAAGATAACTAAAATCTTACCAAAAAGCTTGTAAACAATGCAATTCTTCAAATTTAAAAAAATATAATGATTGACAGGAGTCCAATTGGTGACCAAGCTTCATTTTTAGGGTACAAATTAATTGTGGAAAAAAATTAGGAGACTTATTCTCTGTGTATTTCAGCAATATGAATTGTTCTTGTATTTTTAGCGATTCAAAAAACAAACAATTGGATCCTAGTAAAAAAGTTAAATACATTGGAATCGCCGGAAATATTGGTGCCGGCAAAACCACCCTCTGTGAACAGTTGTCCAAACATTTTGGATGGGAGGTTCATTATGAGTCAACAGATAACAATCCTTATCTGGGAGATTTTTACAATGACATGTCCAGGTGGTCTTTTAATCTGCAAATCTATTTCCTCCACAACAGATACCGTCAGATTTTAAAGATTTTAGAAGGAGAAACAGCAGTAGTGCAGGACAGAACTATTTACGAAGACGCTTATATCTTTGCGCCAAACCTTCACGAGATGGGGCTCATGTCAAAAAGAGATTTTGACAATTATACCAACCTTTTCGAATTGATGATATCGCAGGTTCAACCTCCTGATTTACTCATTTATCTCCGTGCCGGAATTCCCACGCTCGTTGACCATATCCAATCCAGAGGCAGAGACTATGAAGGAAACATGAGTCTTGATTACCTTAAACGTTTGAATGGACGATATGAAAACTGGATATCCAATTACAATGACGGTAACCTTTTGGTTATCAATTCAGATGAAGTAGATTTTAAAAATAATCCTGAAGATTTAGGAACCATTATTTCCAAGATTCAAGGAGAATTGCACGGACTATTTTAAATAAAAACATGACTGCAAGAGAGTTTATTTATAACCTTCCGGAAAAAGTAAATCCGGACGCAATTGAAAGAATGGAAAGCACTTTTCATTTCAACTTGTCAGGCGAAAACGGAGGAGCTTACACAGTAAGCATTAAGGACGGTAATGTGAAGGTGGAAGATGGTCTGGTTGGAACCCCTAAATGTACGGTAACTGCAAAGGCTGAGGACATGATGGGCGTAGTCAATAAAACACTAAATCCTATGCTTGCCATTACTATGGGCAAATTAAAAATCTCAAACCTGGGCGAAATGATGAAATACGCCCAGATTTTCGGATTTATGTAATTTTATCTTTTCTGCCACCATTCGTCTGAGCGCTTTTCTACAGGAACCAATTGATCGAGAGCATCCAAATAGGTTTTCAATCCTGCCAGGGCAGCAATTTTTTGGCCGCTTCCAATTTTCTCCTGTATCAATTCAGGGCTGTAATAATTGTTGACAAATTTGGTGTCAAATTTTCCGCTTTTGAAGGCTTCATGATCCATCACGAACAACCCAAAGGGCAGGGTAGTGGCCAGTCCTTCGATTTCATAGTCCAAAATTGCTTCCTTCATTTTCTGAATGGCCTCTTCCCTTGATTTACCAAAGGTAATTAACTTTGAAATCATCGGATCATAATAAATTGGAATATCCATTCCTTCTTCATATCCGCCGTCAACCCTGATGCCTGGCCCTTGCGGTTCTTTATACGTACTCAGGTTGCCAATGGAAGGTAGAAAGTTATTGAGTGGGTCTTCTGCATATACACGAAGTTCCATGGCATGGCCCTTAATTTCCAAATCTTCCTGCTTGACGGGTAATGGTTCTCCACGTGCTACACGGATTTGCAGCTCAACCAAATCAAGGCCAGTAATCAATTCTGAAACCGGATGTTCTACCTGGAGTCTGGTGTTCATCTCCAGAAAATAGAAATTCATTTTATCATCCACCAAAAACTCGACGGTTCCAGCTCCGACATAATCACAACTTTGGGCTACTCTAACCGCTGCTTCCCCCATTTCCTTGCGCATTTCAGGAGTAAGAATGGCACTTGGTGCTTCTTCCACAACTTTTTGGTGCCTTCTTTGGATGCTACATTCTCTTTCGAAAAGGTAAACACAGTTTCCATATTGGTCAGCCATGACCTGTATTTCAATATGCCTCGGAGAGGTCACAAACTTTTCTATAAAAACCGAACCATCGCCAAATGCTGACACTGCTTCAGAAACAGCACGGTCCATCTGCTCTTCAAATTCCTTTGGATTTTCTACCAATCTCATTCCTTTTCCACCACCACCGGCTGAAGCTTTTATTAAAATAGGGTAGCCAATTTCTTCTGCAATTTTTTTTGCCTCCCCTACATCGCTAATGGCCTCATCCACACCAGGTACCATAGGAATATTATAGGCCTTGACGGTTTCCTTTGCTGCCAGTTTACTTCCCATTACTTCAATTGCATGAGGTTTAGGACCTATAAATGTGATACCCGCTTCTTCAACTTTTTTAGCAAATCCCGCATTTTCACTTAAAAAGCCATATCCGGGATGAATCCCATCTACGCCAAGGTCTTTACAAACCTGGATTATTTTGTCACCCAAAAGATAGGATTGGCTACTTGCTGGAGGCCCAAGGCAAACACTTTCATCTGCAAACCGGACATGAGGGGCATTTCTATCAGCTTCTGAATAAACAGCCACTGTTTTGATTCCCATTTTGCGGGCAGTTCTCATCACCCTCATTGCAATTTCACCTCTGTTGGCGACTAATATTTTCTTCATATTCTTATTTTAAAAAAAATCCAATACCTGCTGGCTAAGGTATTGGATTTCCTAAATTTTATAGTGCTAATGAACGGTTTTTTACCAAAAATATCCAACAATTACCATAGTGACCAACAAAAGCAAAACAGCCAAATAACGGTAATTTTTATACCAGGGCAAAGATTTCAACTCTTCTGTTTCCTCCTGGAATATTGAACGTTTCCAGGTGTACTCACTAACTTGTTGCTCATCTGGTTTTTCCGTTGACAAACTAACTACCACATTGATAAGCATACAGGAAATGAACAAATAAAATGTTCTATGCAAGAAATGCATATTGTTAAAATCTTCGCTGAAGTCTGTCACATTTGAATATATCGCAAATATGGAAAATGCCAGGCCAAATAAAAGACTGACGATACTTCCTGTACTGTTGGCCCTTTTCCAAAACAAACCAAGAATGAAGGTAGCAGCAACCGGAGGGGCAATGTAGGCCAAAACATCTTGCAAATATTCCCATAAAGAACCAAATCTTTCTATAAATGGTGCCCAGGCTGATGCTAATAGCACCAATACCAAGGTTACAATTTGTCCTACTCTTACCAACTGTTGACTGCTCAGGTTTGGATTGATTTTACTTACAAAATCCATTGTTACCAAGGTTGAAGCAGAATTGAAGGTTGCCGAAATGGAAGACATCATCGCTGCTAACAAACCTGCCAGGATTAAACCCAGTAAAACAGGGTAGGTCCTAAATAAATCAAACAACAATACCGGATAGGTCGCATTGGGGCATTCATTAAGATTAGCACAAATCGAACCGTCTGTCAACTGGTAATTTATAACAGAAATATCGACATCAGAATAAAGCAAAATGGCTGCAGTACCCGGCAACACCATAATAAAGATGACCGGAAGCTTCAACAAACCTGCGAATAAAGCACCCCATCTACCATGATTCAAATCCCTTGCACCCAAAACTCTTTGAACCATAAACTGGTTATTGGCCCAAAAATAAAATCCAAGAATAGGCGCACCTAATAATAATCCGGTCCAGGGCATGAATGTATCGGCACCTGTTCCCAAAAGGAAATCCTTGGTGGTGTCTCCTGCAGGTCGAACCAGACTCAGGACTTCTTCTGCATTATGAAGCACCATTCCGGTCTTGGCATTTACAAAATCTCCTGCTGCCGCTTTTGCATCCAAACCTGCAATCATTCCATCCCATCCTCCGATTTGAGAAAAGGCAAAATAAGTAAGTACGCAAGAACCTAACATCAATAGAATTGCCTGAATCACTTCTGTTTGTATTACAGAATTCAGACCACCCGGAATCGTATATGCGGCAGAGGCAAATGCCAAAATCACAATGATCAACCAACCCGGAAGAGAGGGAAATAAGAGTTGGAGTATTATATTCCCAACATATAAGGAGGCAGCAGTATCAATAAGAACATTACCAACTACTGTTATAAAGGAAAAATAATATCTTGATTTACTATCATACCTTCTTTCCAAAAATTCCGGCATGGTATAAACCTTGGATCTCAGGTAAAAGGGCAAAAAGAAAATGGCAAAAAACACCAGCACTACAGCCGCCAGCCATTCGTAATTAAAAACATGGGTATCCGTTTGAAAGGCCGAACTCGACAATCCAATTAGTGTAGAACTGGAAATATTGGCAGCAAAAAGCGCTATCCCGACAATTGGCCAGGTCATATTCCTGCCTGCGAGAAAGTACTCTTCAGAGGATTTTCGTTTACCATGGTAGATACCATAACTTATGATAAGAACCCCATAAAGGAGCATGATAAAAATGGTTGTCCATTCCAGTTCAAACTTTTGAAGCATTGTGTTAGCGTTTGTTTGAAAAAAAATGAGCGAAGGCGGTGTATGGACACCCTTCGCTCTTGTTTGAAATCACCCGACTGTTAAATCTTTAAAATTGGTTTTCCCACCTTTTTATATTATTATTTGACCTAAAATATACACGTGAAAAGTCCGAGGACGAGGCAGTCAAAGGAAAAAATTAAAACAATCTTGGCTTTATGGCAGGTTAGGGAAAATTGTTTTTCGCCAATCGGGAAAAAACTAATTTTTAATTCGGGGCTAAAATAGGAGAATTTCTAAAACTTACAATTTTTTCCAAGTAGAAAATACAGCCAATCTGCAATTCAGAAAGGTCAAAATTTCTAATTGTCAAGTAGGGACAGTTTCTTTAAATTGGATCCTTTATCATTTTGATATTATTGGGCAAAAACATTAAAAAAGGGCGCCTTATTGAAGCGCCCTTTTTTATTATGAATACATCTTTTCGTAGTACTCTGTAGCCATTCTGTCTGAATCAAAAAATGGCTTGATGTCCGTCATAGACTGTTTGACTATTTCCCACCATACCTTTGGTTTGTCATAATAGGTAGGGATGATTTCCTTCTCTAAAATCTCATATAAATTTTGAAGGTCAAATTCATCCTGTTGTCTGATAGGCCAATTTGGATCAGCTGGTGGTAAGGTAAAACAATTCACCCCATGGGTTGAAAATTCAGGAATCCAACCATCGTGGGTTGAAAAGTTAACCGAACCATTCATGGCAGCTGTCATTCCACTTGTACCACTTGCCTCTCTGGGTATGCGTGGATTGTTCAACCAAACATCTGAACCTTGTTTCAAAGATTTGGATAAGGCCAATTCATAACCGGTAACTACAGCAAGGTTTTTATGCTTTTCAGCCAGCTTTATTAAATGATTGAAAGTACCTACTGCATGAAAATCTGTCGGATATGGCTTGCCCGCCCAGATCACCTGAATTGGTTTTTCAGCATTATTTACAAGATTCAAAAATCGCTCTAAATCTCTGGTAATCAAGTCTGCACGTTTATAATCCGCAAACCTGCGTGCCCAAACTATGGTAAGCACATCCGGATCGAAGAGCTTTCCATTCTGGTCGGCTACAATTTGAAACAAGGCTTTTTTCATTTCTCTTTTACGCTCGATCAAGGCCTTATCTTTGTTTTTTGCAAGAGCTTCGTTCAATTCCGGGTCTGCCCAATATTTATAGTTTTGAGAATTGGTGACATGCCCAATTGGGGCAATATCTGCGAAAGAACCCCACATATCACGTGCTACCTGGCCATGAATCTTGGAAACACCGTTTGCCTTGTGCGCAATTCTCAAAGCAGCTAAGCTGTGATTGAAAGCATTTCCTTCTTCACCCGAAATTTTCTTTACCTCATCCAATTCCAACTTTCCGAAAAAAGACATTCCATCCAAGAGCGTAATATCATGAACCTCATTTCCTGCCGGAACCGGTGTATGGGTAGTAAAGACAAACTTGTCTTTCACTTTTTGCAGATCCTGCCATTTTTCATAATAGTAAAATGCTCCGGAAAGCGCATGGGCTTCATTCATATGATAAATGTCCGGTTCCCAGTTAAGTGCTTCCAATAATTTAGCCCCACCAATACCTAAAAGCATGTTTTGCGCAATCTTGGTATTTGGATTATTATCATAAAGCTTGTGAACAATGGTATGTGACAACCAATCATTTTCAGGGACTTCGGTTGAAAGGAAAAATATAGGAGCAGTACCAAAGGTCTCCGGTGCGAGGTAAAGTGCTTTTACCCAAACATCGTGATTGTCGATCGTGATGGTAAATTTCAAGCCGGTGTCTTCGAGGAAAAAATATTTCTTTTCACGGAAATTAGCTGCCATTTGATTGTCTGCAGCTCTTTCCTGGTCGTAATAACCGTTTTTCCAAAGAATTCCAATTCCAATTAAGTTCTGACCAAGTTCGTAAGCACTTCTCATGTGTGAGCCTGCCAGATAACCCAGCCCTCCGGAATAAATTTTTAAAGCCTGATCTATTCCAAATTCCATACAGAAATAGGCTACTGATTTTTTGAATCTGCTATTGATTCTGTACGGCACCTTAAAGTTTGAAAAATCCTTCATTTTCATTTTTTACCTTAAAAAATAAGACTGAAACAGACAACTTAGTGTACTTCAGTCCTTAAGCGAGGGTCGAAAATAGGCTTTTTTGACTTAATGAATTTATTATTCCTACAATCTATTTTTACTAAATTTGGCCAAAGAGCCATTTAGGTTTTATTTAAAAAACTGAAAATCAAATAATTATAAAAATGACTGTACTAAAAAGATTTTTACTTCTGACCACTTTTACCTGTCTGACTTCCTTAGCTATTGCAGGAGATGGAATGTGGTTGCCTTTCCTTTTGAAGACTTTGAATGAGTCTGAAATGCAATCCATGGGCATGAAAATGTCTGCAGAGGACATTTACAGTGTCAATCAATCAAGCCTTAAAGACGCTATTGGACATTTTGGAGGTGGATGTACTTCCTCGGTAATTTCAAAAGACGGGCTGTTACTTACCAACCACCATTGCGGTTATGGCTATATCCAACAATTTTCAACTCTTGAAAATAATTATCTAAAAGATGGATTTTGGGCAAAAAATAAAGGGGAGGAGATTCCCTGTCCCGGACTTGTTATTACCTTCATTTCAAGTATGGAAGATGTTACTGCCACCATTCTGGAGGGTGTAGCAGACGACCTAAGCCCGGCAGACCGACAAAGTGCAATTGATAAAAATATCAATGCCTACAAAGAAACCGTCAGTCTTAAAGATTACGAATCCATGACCATCAAACCATTTTTTGAAGGAAATCAATACATTAAAATTGTCACTGTTGATTATACTGACATAAGAATGGTGGGTGCGCCTCCAAGTTCAATAGGTGCCTTTGGTGTAGATTCGGACAACTGGGTATGGCCACGTCATTCAGCAGATTTTTCCTTGTTTAGAATTTATGCAGGACCTGATAATATGCCAGCGGCTTACAATGCAGAAAACAAGCCTTATGCTCCTAAAAAATTCCTAAAAGTTTCCATGAAGGGAATAAAAGAAGGTGATTTCACCCTGGTTTTTGGATTTCCAGGGAGAACAGATGAATACCTTCCTTCCTATGCTGTTGAGCAAGTAGTAGATGTTTTGGATCCTGCCAGAATTGAAATCAGGGATATTTCCCTTAAGGTAATGGATCAGGAAATGAGAAAGGACGAGGAAACCAAAATTAAATATGCGAGAAAATATGCCCGCTTATCCAATTATTGGAAAAAATGGCAAGGAGAGGTGTTGGGCTTGACCAAATCAAATGCAGTAGAGAAAAAGCAATCTTATGAGGCAGAATTTAAAAATCAACTTTCAAAAAATCCAAAGTTGAAATCAAAATATGGGGATTTGTTGCCTCAGTTCGAAACCTTGTATGGAGAGATAGAACCTTATGCTTTAGCCAGAGAATATTATGCAGAAATTTGCCTGAGAAATGTGGAATTACTAGGCATGATCAGTCGCCTTGACAGTTACCTTGATCTGTATAGGAACAATGGGGAAGAAGCTTTCAGAGAAAAGAAAGACAGGCTAATAGGAAGTTTCAGGTCTTTTTACAAAGACTACAACAAAGACATCGACAAGAAAATTTTTGAGCAACTAATGGCTAAATACATTGAAGATCTTGATCCAAGATGGCAACCTGCTGCATTAAAATCTGAATTGGAAACCTGCGATGGTAAAGTAGATATTATGGCATATCGTGTCTACAACTATACTTTGCTACTTGACTCTACTAAATTGTTTGGATTATTCAATGCACCAGCCAGGGATATTGAGACCATTTTAATGCAAGATTTAGGTTTCAAACTTGGCAAAGGATTTATAGACAACTACAAAGTAAACATTAGCCCTAAATACAATGAATTAAATGACCAAATTGACCAATTGAAGCGTCATTATATGCAGGCTCAGATGACGGTTTTCAAAGACAAAACCTTTTGGCCGGATGCCAATTCAACTTTAAGAGTAGGCTATGGAAAAGTCGAGGGATACGAGCCAAAAGATGCTGTGAGATACTATTATCTAACCTCAACTGAAGGCATTTTAGAAAAATACATACCAGGAGATTATGAATATGATGTTCCTGAAAAATTGCTTAAGCTAATCAAGGATAAAGATTATGGCGATTATGCCATCGATGGAAAAATGCCGGTTTGTTTTATTGGATCCAACCACACCACCGGTGGAAATTCAGGAAGTCCGGTATTGGACGCTGAAGGAAACCTGATTGGTTTGAATTTTGACCGAGCCTGGGAAGGCACCATGTCAGATATCAACTATGACATTTCTCTTTGTAGAAACATTATGGTAGACACCAGATATTTGTTGTTTATCATCGACAAATTCGCAGGTGCTGATTATTTGATAAAGGAAATGGAAATTGTGAAATAGTCATTTTCCCATCCGGAAAAAACTGAATATAAAGACCGGTTTGTGGTGGAGGTAAAGATTCCTTTTAACTGCAAACCGGTTTTTCAATATATCAATCTTCTGTCAAGGTAAATACCAAGGTGGTTGTATAAGCTCCTGAAGGTACAAAAAAGTCATTCCCTCCAATTGCTGTTATCTTTAATAATAGTGGTACAGGTTTAACAAACTTTGGATATCTGCTATTTATCACCAGGTACTGAGGAGTGGTAGACAAATAAAATGGTTGCATTCCCATCAAAACCCGATTTACCAGTCTTATATGAATGTTTTCAATCGGAATACTATTTCCACGATAAGTGAGGTCTCCAGTCGCATGTAAGGATAAATCCCATCCTACAGAAGCATTTGGCAGGTTACTACCAATCCAAAGTTGATAATTGGTAAAAACTCCCTGGTCAAAATCCCTTGGAGTAGAAAAGATCAAGGGCCCGGGATCTCCCGGCAAATTAATAAATACCTGAGCCTTACTTTCAAAAATCAAGAAAAGGAAGCAAAGAAGAAATCCGGTGAATTTTAATTGCTTTTGCATCATAGCAAAAGTTTAATTGGCTTCAAATTCAAAATCCTTTACCCCTAAAATCAATTCTTCATCCGATCCGATATCGACTATGGCCATGGCAGTATATTTTCCGCTAGGTAAGTTTTCCGGTAATCGGAAATAAAAATTTCGGTAATCCTCCGGTAAAAAATTTGCGCCAAGAGCCTGGTCGAGTATTCTATATTCCTGGCCGGTTTCCTGGTTGGTAAATTCTATTTGAATAAATCCTTCAGTGATTACTTCACCTGTATTTTCAAGCGCGAGCGTAATTTGTTTATTCGGATCTGCAGGATTCATAGAAAATGATTTTATTTCCATTCCTTTTTTTGTCAATCCCGGATGACTGTAATAAATGTGGATACCAATTTGAAAAACCACTTCCATGCTGGATTTAAGGGCTTGTTGATTTTCTCCGCCTTTAGAAGGGTCTTTTATTTGTTTGACAAATAACATAGTGTTTTTTACACCTTCAAGGATATCGTAATCAACGGGCACATCCATTTTGACCCTTGCAACGGCATTTCCTTCTGAAGGAACAACAATATTTACCGGTTCAACACTTACCCATTCTGCACAACTGGTACCCAAAGTTCCCGGCTCCTGATAAATCTTTTGACCAAGACTATCTCTGTACCAATCTTTAAAAAAGGCCTGCAAGATGATTTCTTCCGGATTTGGATTGGTTAACAAGACGTCAATTGTTTCTTGTTCTCCAGGCAGCGCTGAGAAAAATAATTTGCCATTATTAATGGAAACACCTGACTGAGCAGACAGGGAAATAATAATAGAAAAGAAAGCTAGTACGGAAAGGAGGGAAGATTTCTTCATTAATGTTATCACTTTTGGTCATATATCCTTGGCAGGATTCATGCCAAAATGGACGAAAAAAAATCGGGTTATCTGTTACCAGACAACCCGACTGTTATGTTTCATGAGATATTATTAATCTAAAGTTGCAGTATAAGTCAACGTAACGGTATAAGAACCAGATGGCTTATTCACAAAGTTAGGGTCGTTTGGTGCTGTAGAATAAGTCAAACCAAAGTTTTGTGCTACTGCTGCAGGTGCGTTATTGATAATCGTCTGAGCGGTAGTTGAAAGGTCTGCATTACTTAGCGTACCAAGACCAGCGCCGGTAGCTTCTACATTAATAGAAGATACAGGAATGGTATTACCTGAACCATCAGATAAATCAGCTGCGCTTGCAGTAACAGAAACGTCATATGCTCTGGTAGCAGTAACGTTTCCTGCAGGAGCTGCTGAATAAGTAACTCCTGAAGTGAAATCTCCAGCATCATCGAAAGTAAGTGTTGGATTCACATCAGTTAGGGTAAGAGAAATGGCGTTGTTGATTAACACCGTAAGGGTTGCCGTTTGGTTGCTGCTTTGAGCAAATGCGTTTACCCCTAAACACGCGAGAACTACGGCAGTGAGTGCCAGCTTTTTTAACATAACCTAAAGTTTGAAGATTAAAAAATCAATTCACACGGGGGGAAGAAATCGGCAAGAGATTTGCCTGTCTAGGACAAAGAGTATGCCATTATGTTTGCTCCTTTGCCAAAACTTACAATTAAATTCCTAAAATTATTATGGATAATTTTGGGATGTATAGTTATTTCTGCAACAGGGATATCGCAAACCAATTTAAAAATTTCTCTTTCAGAAAACCAGAAAAAAGGGCTCTATAAAATTGAAGCGGTTTTAACTTGCGGCCCTAAAACAAACAGTGAAAGGGCTATCGTTCAAATGGCCTTTCCAACAGGATCCAGAAGCCTGAGCCCTTATATGTATCCGGTGGATTTAGAACCCGGAAAGAAGCAAATCCTACATTTCAAATTTTACCTTCCGGTCGAAGAATCTAAAACAGATTCTATTGCAATCCTAGGAAATGTGACTTCCATCGGAGAATCTACTCGACTTTGTCAATCTAAATTATTAATCGCCCCACCTGGCCAAAAACCCGTTCAAATTGAAAACCTTAGTCCGGAAGTAATTACTGACACAAAGCATTTTGAACTAACTTTTAAAATAAGCAATCCCTCTACTACCCGACAAACTGTTATCCTAAAACCTCAGGACTATACAGGGATAACATTTGATAAAATAAGCTTTGAACTGCTACCTGGAAGGGATACTATATTGTTTATAAAAGAAAAAGTGCCGGACCCCGGTTGGTTTGAGCAAAACAGGTACATCAATTATTATCTTTTAAATGAAGAGGGAAAAATTCTTAAATCCCAGGGCACCAGATTTATTCCTCAACTCTCAAAAAAGAGGTTTCAGGTTTCCAATTCTTCCCCAAACACCTTTCAACAAATGGAATTGGGCTATATAGGAGGAGATCTTGGAAATTATTTCCATACCACCTACAACCAAGATTTCACTACACTTACTGACCATCAGTCTATCAGCTTACAGACTAATTATTTTCCGGAAATTAATGCCTTGAGGGTTTTTAATTCACTTTATCAATTTGAAAATGAGAAAATGATTTTTGGGATGGGGAATCTCAGCAGAAATGATGAACTCAATATTTTTGGAAGGGGAGCCTATCTGGGATGGAAGGACGATGAATACATTTTTTCATTTGGAGCTATCAATCACAATGCAAACCTGGTTGGATCTTTCGACCCTAAATATGGAAACACCGGAAACTCATTTTATTTTGATGTAGAACAGCAACTTAAGAATTATTGGAAACTCAAATCTTCAGTGGTTGGAAATTTCAACCCCGATATGAACCACGGAATCTGGAGTGTCGGTTTTCAAAAGGAAACGGAAACAGAATTTTACCTTTTTAAAACAGGCGCAGGAATAAATTTTGATGCGCAAGAAATGAAAGCTCCCGGAGGATTTGTTGATTTTCAGATTCAGAAAAAGTTAGGAAAGTTCTCTTTTTATGGAAATAATTATTTGGCAACCCTGGACCATCCAGGGAGAAGAGCCGGACAGCAGATCTATCTCAATCAATTGAAGTACAATGTTTCAGATAGTTGGGCTGTAAATTTGATAGCCAGACAAAGATTTTTTCCAACACCTTCATCCCGATTTCCCGTTTCTCGTGCCTATAGTTTGAATAACCGACAGGAATATCAACTTATATTTGAAAAGGAGGTAAACCCGAATTTTCAATTAGGATTTTCTCCCAAGTTTTTACAGCAAAAGGCAGGATATTATGTTGGAAACAGATTGGTTGAATCTTTCAAAAATACGAATCCTGCATTTCTGGGCTTGATGGAATGGAAAAAAGAGAGCACTCGAATCAATTTAACATCAGAAATAGGAAAATATGTTACCCAATCCGAAAGAACCCAACTTTCGGATGAAATCAACTGGCAGTTTTCGAGTTCCTTTTTTTGGAAAGGGTTTTCAGGAAACTTAAAATACCAAAAAGGATCTATTTTCTTTTTGGAAGAATTAGATTCCGGAAGAGGCCTGGAAGGAAGGAGATTTTTCTCTATGGGCCTTGGGTCAAATCACAATTTCTTTCAAAGACGACTTGAACTAAACTGGGGTGGACAAATGGTTTACAACAGCACCAGAAATAATTGGTACAAAAACTATTGGATGGGCTTTGCTTATCAAATTGGTCCCCAGTTACAGGCTCAATTAAAAGGAAACATGTTACAATCTGCAGGATTTAATAATTTCAATTGGGAAGTAACCCTGAGAAAGACCTTGTCAACTTCAAGAATAAAAGGAAAAAAAGGCAAAGCAAAGATAAAATTGATTGAATCAGGAAACGAAATCCCTTTGGAAAACCTGATTGTAAGACTTGAAAACCAAAAATTGATTTCAGACGAAAAGGGTAGGGTACAATTGGATAAAATCCCATTTGGCACTTATTTCCTTGAAATCAGGGATCCATCCGGGCATTATCCAACCTATGGAGATTCCATCATTATTAATCAAAACAACCTAAACCTAACCATACCGTTTAACCCTCCGGTCGAAATCAAAGGTCAGCTCCAATTGGAAAGGCAACGCTTTTCAGATGATCGAATAAATACCTCAGGTCTGAAAATCTGGATTGAAGACGAAAAAGGTAAAAAGCGTTATACCTTTACCGACTCTGAAGGAAGCTATTATTTCAAGATTCCTTCCGGTAATTATAAAATCTGGATCGAAAAGTCAGGATTGCCGGTTGAATTGGAGGTTGTAAATAATTTTGGAAAAATAAGCTTTAATCCCTCCGATAAGGCCCAGTCATACAATTTTGAATTATTAGTTCGTTCCAGAAAGACAAAAATCAAATATTTCAACGATTAGTCTCATTATTCATTCATATGCCCTTAAATATTAAAAAGAAGTTTTTGTGGATTGGCCTGGGCATATTGGCAATTGTTTTAAGAGCAATTCTTTCACCCGAGTTTATTGAAGTTTATTATAGCAGGGGTCTTTATTTGATTATCCGATCTGGCTTTGACTTTCTTGGAGGATTGGTTCCTTTTTCTCTATTTTATATAATAATGCCCCTCTTGTTCGGAATCTTGTTTTTCCAATGGTTTAAAATCATCAAAAGGTCTCAACCTTTAAAAACCAAGCTTTTGAATTGGCTTTTGAATGTCTTTGCCTGGCTTGGAGGACTAACCTTTTTCTTTCTATTCCTTTGGGGATTTAATTATGGCAGGGTTCCCACAGAAAAACAATTGAATTTTGAAGACAGGGAAATTGTGCTGGGCGACTTAATTCGTTGGGTAAAATCTGATGCAGAAAAACTGGCACAAATGAGAATTGAACTGGGTGCCAAGCCTATACCTGTCGAAGATAAGTTAGGTATTATCAGAAAAAACCTTCAAACTGTTTTACAAAAAAACGGATACCCATCCTCCTCTTTGGTTAGCTGTTATCCTATCCGCCCCAATGGAATTTTATTGCGGTTTTCTACCTCTGGGGTTTACATTCCTTTTGACGGTCAAGGTCATATTGATAATGGATTACATCCTATTCAAAAACCTTTTGTAACGGCCCATGAGATGGCGCATGCCTATGGATTTACTGGTGAAGGAATCTGTAATTTTTGGGCATATATCAGTTGTTATCAATCTGAAGATCCATTTGTTAGGTATTCAGGAGCTATGGGACTTTGGAGATACATGGCCTCTGCATGGAGGTTTGCAGACCCTGAAGGATACCTTGCATTCCGAGAAGAATTACCAAAAGTACTGGCACAGGATCTGGACGAGATAAATGCTTCAATTACTGCTTATCCTGACATTATGCCCGCCTTTAGAGATGCCATTTATGATTCTTTTTTAAAAGTACAGGGCATGGAAGACGGATTAAGCAATTACGATAAAATCATCCCAATGGTCATTAGCTGGAGAGAAAAGAACGGGCTTTTGGATTAATCTTCTTCCTCTGTCTGGTTCAATAAATCCCTGGCTTCCAGAAACAAAGATTCCATTTCTTTTTGTTGTTCTTCGGGTAGAGATGCTCTTTCACACTTTTGTTTGAAAACATCGAGGATATCCAAATCAGAAAGATTTTGATGTATGCTCGACAATTTAAAATCTTCAACTTTCTGTCTTGAAATTCTGACCCTCAAAATATCCAAATGCAAACCTTCAGCAAAGGTTCTGAACTCCTTGTCAATGTCTATTGGAATAGCTTCATCCTCCACAATTAATTCTATCCACGGAGTCAACTCCTCCTTGTGTTTGCTTGAAAAAGCTTCCATTCTTTGATACAATTGTTCTATCGAACCACTAAAAGACTTTAACCGCCTAAATGTTGGTATCGGAATTCGTTCAAGACTTTTAATTTGATCCCCTTCAAAATCAACCAAGACCACTTCCTTTGGGTCAGCGACCTCACTAAAATCCAAGGGAATAATGGAACCGGAATACCTAACATTTTCTTTTCCTCCTATAGCCTGAGGTCTGTGAATATGACCTAAAGCGACATAGTCAAACACACTTGGAATATCTTCAATCCGAATATTAGCTTCGTCACCTATGTAAATATTATTTTGCTTTTCGGCAGTTTGAGCCCCAAAAGCAAATAAATGACCGGTTCCGATTACCGGAACATTATTTTGTTTTACGCTACTGCAAATTTCACCTACCGATTCAAAATGATTTTTAATTGCATTCCGAATTTTATCAACCCTGTCCACTCCTGATTCACCTTCATACGCAAACACCAAATCTCGATCCCTTAGAAAAGGAATGGCTGCAACTATTGCGATATCTTCTCCATCCTTCCCCTTCAATGAGAAAACTGCATCTTCATTGTTGCGAGGAGCAGCTCCGACCACATGAATCTTTAGAACCTCTAAAAGTGCTTTGGGCGCTTCCAGCATGGAAGGAGAGTCATGATTCCCACCTGTGATGATGGTATATTGACAGTTGGTAGTAGAGAGTTTAACCAGGAAGTTATAATACAATTGTTGGGCACTATTGGAAGGATTGAAGGTGTCAAAAATATCTCCAGATACCACAAGCACATCAACTTGCTGATTCTTAATAGTTTTCAACAACCAATCCAGCGCCAACTCATGCTCCTGGATTCGTTCCTGATTGATAAATCTTTGTCCTAAGTGCCAGTCTGATGTATGTAAAAGTCTCATTATCCAGGATTGGTGTCAGACATTTTTTCTAATAGAAATACAGATAATAAACCTACCACCATCAAAGCAATAGAACCAAAAAGAAAGGTATCTCCTTCAAAATTAAGGGGTAAGACACTTTCTTCCTGAAAAGGAACCATAATACCTTTCGAATTTTCGCGAAAGGAAATAACATTGCGCCAAGGCCAAATTTTATTGAGGGAACCCAACATAAAACCAGCCAATAATCCCATGGTCTGGTCGTGGTATTTTTTGAAGGTCCAGGTTAAGACCCTTGAAAATCCTCCTAATCCAACCAAAGCACCAGCTGCGAATACTACCAACACCTTTATACTTGCAGGGTCAAATGTTTTCAAGGCATTTTTTACAGTGGGAATAATATAGGTATACATTCCCATCAGCAATAAAATAAAGCTTCCTGAAATGCCGGGAAGCATCAAAGCACAAATGGCCAACATCCCGGAAACAAAAACAAACCATAAAGCCTGATTTCCTTCTGCCGGAGAAGCAATGGTGATGTAATAGGCGATTGCAGTCCCAATTATGAAGGTTAACACCGTCACAAGATTCCATTGTTTTATCATCCTTGCCACAAAAACTACAGAGCCCAGGATCAAGCCAAAGAAAAAAGACCACAATAAAACCGGATAATTTTCAAGCACCCAGGTCACCCCAAAGACTCCCAAAATCATCCCGGCAGCCATCCCTATTAAAAGGGTCATTAAAAAATTTCCGTTGATGGCTTCCCAAAATCCTTTTACTCCACCTTCCCGAAATCCTTTGATTGCCTCCGGTCCAAAAGCTTTTATGGACCGCAACAATTGCTCATAAATTCCTGTAATAAAAGCAATTGTACCTCCGGAAACACCCGGAATAACTTCAGCGATGCCCATAGCTGCTCCTTTAAGGACCTGCGGAATCGCATTTTTTAAAGTGATTTTCTCCACTCGATTTTGTTTGAAATGAGGCTCAAAGGTAATTAAGGGTTTGGCTAAAAAAGAAGCTTAAGTTATGTTTGTTTCTTAAATCTGAAATGTGAAAATATACATCATAGCAGGAGAAGCTTCAGGAGATCTTCATGGAAGCAAATTGGTGAAAGCCTTATTGGAAAAATCATTCAATCTGGAGATCAGATGTTGGGGAGGAGATTTGATGGCTGAGGCAGGTGCAAATGTCGTTAAACATTACCGGGACCTTGCATTTATGGGATTTTGGGAAGTAGCCACCAATATTACTACCATCCTGGGAAATATAAAATGGTGTAAAAAAGATATCGAAGCATTCAATCCGGATATGATTGTCTTTATTGATTATCCCGGATTCAACCTTCGAATTGCCAAATGGGCCAATAAAAAGGGCTATAAAACCTTTTATTACATTTCACCACAGATTTGGGCTTGGAATACTTCAAGGGTTCATCAGATAAAAAAGGACATCCAGACCATGGCCGTAATCCTGCCATTTGAAAAGGAATTCTATAAAAAGTATGGGATGGAAGTCGATTTTGTGGGCCATCCTTTATTGGATGTAATTGAAAACATGGATCCGGATCCTGGTTTCAGAAGCAGACACCAGCTAAGTGAAAAGCCTATTATCGCATTACTCCCCGGTAGCAGAAAACAGGAAATCACCAAAATGCTGACTACCATGCTTGCAGTATCTCCTGATTTCCCGGATTACCAGTTTGTGGTGGCAGGTGCCCCTTCTCAGGAGAAATATTTTTATGAGAATTTATTGGAAGGTTACGAAGAGGTCAGGTTTATCCAAGGTGCTACCTACGGGTTGTTGCTGGAATCAAAAGCTGCACTGGTTACTTCGGGAACTGCCACGCTTGAAACGGCCTTATTTGAAGTGCCGGAGATTGTCTGCTACAAAGGAAGTGCGATTTCTTATCAAATCGCCAAAAGATTGATCAAAGTAAAATACATTTCTCTGGTAAATCTTGTACTTGATAAACCTCTTTTAAAAGAATTGATTCAAGATGATTTCAATAAGATAAACCTTTCCAATTCCTTAGAAGAAATACTTCAACCGGAAGCACAAAAAAATCTAAAGGAAGAATATAAATTATTGAAAAATAAGCTGGGCAATAAAGGTGCTGCAAAACGAACCGCTGAACTTATTTTAAAAAATTTATAATCAGTACTTTACAATCATCTTGCGAGGCCATTGGACCAGCCCATGTAATTTGCGAGTTTGTAAAGAACTCTTGCTCCGACATTGCCATCCCATTCGTGTCCCATCCCTCCTGTTTCACAAAGGTCGAAACCAATTATCTTACGTCCACTTTTTACCAATGTTTTCAAAAGAAAGGTAGCCTCATTGAATTCAAGTCCACCCGGAACCGGAGTTCCTGTATTAGGACAAAGGGAAGGAACCAAACCATCGATATCAAAACTCACATAAACATTCTCCGGCAGGTTCTTGATGATTTTTTTACAAATCTTCTCCCAGGATCGGCCTGTGTATTGTTGTTCTTTTAAATCCCAATCATAATGTACTTCAACACGTTTATCTTTTTTAGAAAGTTCAACTTCTTCATCACAGAAATCCCTAATTCCTACCTGAACCAACTTTTTGATGGATTTTGACTGTAAAGCATTGTAAAAAATGGAAGCATGAGAATAGGTAAACCCTTCGTAGGCCTTCCTCAGGTCCATATGCGCATCAATCTGTAAAATCCCAAAAGATTTGTGTTTATCTGCAAGGGCATCAAGAAATCCTAAGGGAACACTATGTTCCCCGCCAACAAGACCAACCAATTTTCCGGAATCAAGAATTTTGGAAGTTCTTTTCTTGACAAGCTTTCTCAGGTTTTCACAACCTTCGTTGATGGCTTCGAGGTTGAGCTGCATCTCTTCATCCTTTTTCAACTTACCGCCCTCTTCCAGGAAATGTATATAAGACTTGGCCATGGTTCGCATTTCTCGATTGCTAGCCAACATTTTATCTTCAGGAGGACGCATATATATGCCCATCTTCCAGGCATTATCTACGTCCGGATCATACAAGTCTAGTTGTGAAGAAGCTTCTAAGATGTTTTCAGGACCTGTAGATGTGCCATCTGAATAAGAGACAGTAACATCCCAGGGGACAGAAACCAAAATAATGGATGCTTCCTCTTCAGTGAAGGGAAGACCAATAAAATGACCGTTTTTCACTCCGACTCCGCTAGGGTCGAATTGTTCAATTTTTGTAGACTTGTTGCTCATTTATCCAATGTGTCGTTCGCTCAAACGACTTTAAAATAATAACTGGAAACCTCTGTAGAGAAAATTATTCCAGAAAAATCTTTTCAGCGGGCAAATTAACTACATTTGCCTCTAAAGAATCGAATATTCATTCTCAAAAATCCAATAAAAACTAAAAAATTAACATGGGAAGAGTTCTAATTATTGGCGCAGGTGGAGTAGGTAGAGTGGTTGCATTTAAATGTGCGCAACACAGAGATGTATTTGAAGACATTATGCTCGCTTCAAGAACAAAGAGCAAATGTGATGTAATTGCAGAAGACATTCATGAGCAAATAGGTGGTAAAAAACTGGAAACTGCTGCGGTCGATGCGGATTATCCGGAACAGACCATTGCGTTGATCAAACAATTCAAACCAGACATTTTAGTTAACGTTGCCTTGCCTTATCAGGATTTGGCCATTATGGATGCCTGTCTTGCAACCGGTGTAAATTATCTGGATACTGCGAACTACGAACCAAAGGAAGAAGCAAAGTTTGAATATTCCTGGCAGTGGGCCTACCATGACAAATTTAAAGAAGCAGGCTTATTGGCAGTACTTGGTTGTGGTTTCGACCCTGGTGTTACCCAGGTTTTTACATCCTATGGAGCTAAACACTACTTTGACGAAATTCATTATCTTGACATAGTAGATGCCAATGCCGGCAGCCACGGAAAAGCATTTGCAACTAATTTCAATCCTGAAATTAATATCAGAGAGGTCACTCAAAAAGGGAAATACTGGAAAGATGGTCAGTGGGTTGAAACAGAACCACATGAATTCTGGAAAGACATCAACTATCCGGAAATCGGTCCAAAACGTTCTTACCTGATTTACCATGAAGAGTTGGAATCCTTGGTGAAGAACTTCCCGACTATCAAACAAGCCAGATTCTGGATGACCTTCTCTGAAGAATACTTAACCCATCTTAGAGTTATTCAAAACATAGGTATGGCAGGCATCGAGCCTGTAATGTACAACGGAGTTGAAATCGTACCGCTTCAATTTTTGAAAGCAGTTTTGCCCGATCCTGGAGATTTAGGTAAAAATTACACCGGATACACTTCCATCGGTTGCCGAATGAAAGGTATCAAAGATGGCAAGGAAAAAACTTATTATATCTGGAACAACTGTAGCCACCAGGCGGCATTTGATGAAACCGGTACACAAGGTGTAAGTTACACCACCGGCGTACCAGCCATGATTGGAGCCATGATGGTTTTGACCGGAAAATGGGAAGGTAAAGGCGTTTTCAATGTAGAACAATTCAATCCGGATCCATTCCTTGAGAAATTGGGCGAATATGGTTTGCCCTGGAATGAAAAAGAAGATATTGATTTAGAAATGGATTAATGCGCACCATGGACTTTACCCAAATTAAAAGACCTTCATTTGTTTTAGATGAACAGTTATTGGAAAATAACTTGGCGCTCATCAAGGATGTGCAAGATCAATCAGGTGTACATATCATCCTGGCTCTCAAGGGTTTTGCTATGTGGAGTGTATTCCCAAAGGTATATCAATATCTAAGTGGGGCGACAGCGAGCAGTTTATATGAAGCGAGATTGATTTTTGAAGAAATGGGATGTAAAGCACATACTTATTGTGTGGCTTATATGGAAGATGAATTTGATGAAATCTGCAAATACAGCAGTCACATGACCTTCAATTCCATTCATCAGTTTAATAAGTTTTACAGTCGACTTAAAAAGAACGATCCCAACATTTCTGCAGGCATTCGGGTAAATCCGGAATATTCTGAAGTGGAGACTTTGCTATACAATCCTGCAGCTCCGGGATCAAGGTTAGGCGAAGTTGTAGATAATTTTAATGGAGTTCTTCCGGAAGGAGTGGAAGGACTCCATTTTCATACATTGTGCGAATCCAGTTCATTCGACCTTGAAAAGACCCTTGCAGTATTTGAAGCCAAATTTTCTCCATTTTTTGAAAAATTAAAATGGGTGAACTTTGGAGGAGGACATTTGATGACCAGAAAAGGTTACGATACCAACCATTTAATAGGTCTTTTAAAAGCCTTTAAAAAACGGTATCCGCATCTTGAAGTAATATTGGAACCGGGTAGTGCAATTGCCTGGGACACGGGACCATTGGTAGCTCACGTTTTGGACATCCATGAGAGTAGGGGAGTAAAGACATTGATTTTGGATGTTTCATTTACTGCACACATGCCAGACACTTTAGAAATGCCCTATCGTCCTAGGATTAGAGGCGCTTCAGATCCTGTAGAAGGAAAACCAACATACAGGTTGGGTGGAACTTCCTGCCTTGCAGGTGATTTCATGATGGAGTACTCTTTTGAAAAAGAGATGGAGCCGGGTGACCAAATTATATTGGAAGATATGATGCATTATACCATGGTTAAAACCAGTATGTTTAATGGAGTACACCATCCTGATATTTGTATTTGGACCAAGGAAAATAAATTGCAGCTTGTTCGAAAATTTGATTACGACGATTACAAACGAAGATTATCCTGATTAACCACTCTTTCCCATAACATAACATGAACTCAAAAATATCCCTTACAGAAGCCACAGAATACCTTATTTTTTTATTGGAAAAAGAATACGGAAAAGCGGAAGCCCGATCGGTTTCCCGCATAGCTATTGAAGAATTTTCCGGTAAAAAAACATTCAAAGAAGACGATTTTCTGCCACTTTCCCAATTGGGAAATTTCGAAAGTATGTGCGCCCGTTTGAGAAAACACGAACCAGTCCAGTACATCCTTGGTCAAGCAGATTTTTACGGTTTAAAGTTCAATGTTGATAAAAATGTCTTAATCCCTAGACAGGAAACTGAAGAATTGGTGGTTTGGATTATGGAAACCATCCAAAATGAAGGCCCCAAAGAAGGAAAACTCCTTGATATTGGAACAGGTTCAGGTTGTATTCCTATCACAATTGCCCAAAAAAATGGAGAATGGGAATACTGCGGTTGGGACATCAGTGAAGGAGCCCTGGAGGTTGCAGAAAGCAACAACAAACTGAATGGAACAAAAGTCTATTTCGAGAAAGTAGACATTTTAAACCCTACCGGTAAAGAAGGACAAACTTTTGATGTCATTGTTAGCAATCCCCCGTATATTTCTAAAAGCGAATCGAAATTGATGCCCAAAAGGGTATTGAAACACGAACCTTCCATTGCCCTTTTTGTGGAAGATCCCGATACTTTGCTTTTCTATAAAACCATTACAAGTTTTGCAAAAAAACATCTCAATCCCGGTGGTTCACTATTCTTTGAATGCAATGAATTCAATGCAAAGGAAGTGGTTAATTATTTAGAAGCCAATGGTTTTAAAGACATAATCCTAAAACAAGATATATTAGAAAAGGACAGAATGGTTAGAGCTCGAATTTGAGCAGGTTTTATATCTGCATTTACCTTTGAATAGTATAACAATTTCAGGTATCCATTCAAATTATTTAAATTCAACCATTGTTTTCAATCCATAATTTAAAGAATGCATACCCGAATAATCAGAAGAAATCCATTCTTCAAGTCCACCATTTTGTTATTCCTTTTCCTTTTTGGTATTTACAGTCAGATTGCAGGGCAAAGCAGCATCAGTTTTTTAGGAAATTCTGATTCTGTTGAAATATTTGCTCCGGGAGTGGTTTCTACCTTTTATAATGAGAGGGATTTTGCTTTAAACAGCGACCACAATCTATTTTGCTTCTCATTTGCAAGCTTTGACAACAAAAAGCGAAGCATTGTTTTTTCCAAAAAAGAAAGTGCAGAATGGTCTAATCCGGAAGTTGTTTCCTTTTCTGGTCTCTATGATGACCTCGAACCATTTTTTGCTCCTGATACCAAAAAGGTCTTTTTCGCATCCAATCGTCCACTTCCAGGTGAAACTTTAAAAGGTGATTATAACATTTGGTATACAGAATTAAAAGATAGCCTTTGGACCTCACCTGTTGCGCTGGACACTATTATCAATCAGGAAGGAGACGAGTTCTTTCCATCAGTAGCTTCTAATGGGAATTTATATTTCACTGCAACACGAAAAGATGGAATAGGGAAAGAGGATATTTTTGTAGCTGAATTCAATGGTTTGAACTTTTCCAAACCCACTGTACTTCCGGTTGAAATCAATACTGAAACCTATGAATTCAATGCTTTCATCAATCCTGAAGAAAACCTTTTGATCTTTTCTTCCTATGGAAGGACGGATGATTTGGGTGGAGGTGACCTTTATTATTCAAAAAAAGATGAAAATGGAGAGTGGACAAAATCAGTTCATCTGCCTAAACCAATAAATTCCGAAAAGCTGGATTATTGTCCATTTTATGATGAGGATACTCAAACATTATTTTTCACAAGTAATCGTAAAGGGCCTGAAAATGAAGAAAATCAATCTCTCAATGAATTAAAAACAGACCAAACTTCTATTTTAAATGGTTTTGGGAATATTTTTAAGATAAAAGCCAAAAGCTATTTTACCGGGAAATAGCATTTATGAGAGATATCAATTTGTCCTTTAAAAAACCAATTATTTCCGCTTTGGAAGAGAATTAAATTCCTGATTATTCTAAATTTGCGGCATGAAGGCATTTATTTCATCGATGTTGATTCTAATCGTCCTAACTATCTCCTGGTTGGACCTACTCAACATTACAGCCTTCTATTTAAATCAGGCTCAACTGGAAAAATATTTCTGCGAGAATATTCTCCAACCTGAATTAGATTGTCATGGTAAATGTTATTTGAGAAAAACAATCAACCATGATCAGGATCAAAAATCGAAAATCCCGTTACCTGAAAGAAGTGAAACCAATATTTCTTTCATTTTCGGGCCAGATTTAAGTTTTACGCTTTCCCAAAATGAAATCTGTCCGCAACTTAACGAGATTCCTCAAAATCTCCATGGGCAGCTCATTTCCATTAGTCTGTTAAAGCCTCCGAAATTGTTTTTAGCCTAAAAACAATTTTCCCACTTTAATTTAATAAAAATGGCAAGAAAGTTCTTACTCCTTGCCTTGATGGTAGTAGGATTTATTCCTGCAATCCAGGCTTGTGAAGTATGCGGATGTGCTTCTCAGGCAAACCCGGGGATATTAAATGGTTACAGGAACAATCACGTAGGTCTATCCTATAGTTCTGTCCATTTTCAACGTGGAGACCATCCAGGCAATTCATTGGTAGATGAATTTATAAGTTTTGGTTTGACGGGAAGTTACCAGGTCAAGCCCTGGTTTAGAGTTTCAGGATTCCTTCCATATAGAATCAATACCAGAACAAAAAACGGACTTAGTGATTCAAGAAATGGGTTGGGAGATTTAACAATCACTCCTATTTTCAAACTAAGCGAAAAACAATTCAATAATTGGACAATATTTGCGGAGGCAGGACTCGGTCTTGTTATTCCTACCGGCAAATTTGACCCAAAGATTCATGACGCCAATCTTCCGGAAAACTTCAATCCGGGGTTTGGCTCGTGGGGCATTTCACCTTTGGTCAACTTGAATATCCAGTATAAAAAAACGGGAATTCAATCTAATGTGAACCTTCTCCTGTATAACTCCACGAAAGATGGCTATCAATTTGGAAATCAAGCATTCTTTCAAACCTTTCTTTACCATCAATTTTCATTCAAAAACATTTCGCTGAGCCCTTACCTGGGAATTTTATTGGAGCAGGTGAAGCAGGATGAATATGAAAATGGAAATTTGGTAAAAGATACGGGTGGTAAAGGACAATATTTTCAAACCGGCCTAAACTTTCAAATCAATCAATTCCTGGCAGGATTTAATTATGTGATTCCTGTTTCAGGTTCTTATTCTGGCATGGCGAATACGGCTCAACCCAGATTTCAAACTCAATTATTTTTTAATTTTTAAAAATAAATTAAACATGAAATATTTAGCATTTGCGCTCGGCCTTCTATCTGTTCTTTTTGTAGTCTCTTGTGAAAAGGAAGACATTCACGATGACGATCATGGGACAAACTATGAATATCATGCACACATTATTTCTCCTACAACAGACGCCAAACATTTGAATGATACCATTTCCATTAAGGTAGATTTTGAAAGCCATACAGGTGAAACCGTTCACCACATCAATGTAAAAATATTTAATAAACTGGACAGCACTATTGTTTACAATATGCCAACGGAAGCTCATGTCCATTCCAGTGGAAGCTATTCACATGAAGACAATTTAATCCTTTCAGACAGAAATGGATTTTCGGGGCATTCCGACTGGATAATGGAAGCCAGAGTGTGGGGACATGAAGCAGGAGAAGAAGAAGTTTTGGAGCGTTTAGAATTCCACGTACATCCATAAACCGTCTTGATTTAAATTATAAAAATCCCCTTTGTCAAATTCTAACTTTTTTGATGAAGGGGATTTTTTTATCTTAGAGGATTATTTTTACCCTAAGATGCAGAATAGACCATTGCCTTCCAGAATTTTTGCGTTTACCATGGCCATTTTGGTGATGGTATCTGCCAGTGGTTTACTCATTGACATGCATTTCTGCAAAGGTGAATTCAAAACATTTGCGTTTTTTAAAAAGGCAAAAAACTGTCATGAAATCGCAAATGGGAATACCAAATGTCTTCACCATAAAAAGAACAAAGAAAAGGTTGGGAAAAAAAATGGCTTAAAAAGAAAGGATTGTTGCCAAAATAAGTCTTTTTACAGCATTTTTGATATACAAAACACCCAGGCTCAACAACCTGAAGCCTTCAACCTGGATAACTTAAGAAATTACATATTTTTAGATACTTACCATTTGGCTGAACTACAAATTGAGTGTCGGCCTGTTACACTTCTTAAAAGAATAAAACCTCCTCCGCTTGGAATAAAAAAGAATATTTTATTCCAAACATTCCTTTGTTAGCCTTTCTTCATTCCTAAGTGAATCCTTACTTAGGCTCTATTATTTTATACATAAAAAGAAAACCTTCAATGGTTTTCCTTTACCTTTTAAAATATTTAAACGATTACTATCATGAATAGATTTTTACTTTCATCCTTGATATTAGTTTTATTTAGTGGCTTATTATCTGCACAAACACAAGTGAATTTCACCATTAATCATAAGCTTGGAAATAACTCCTTTGCTATGGATGCTCCTGCTAAAAACAATATGGATCATGATTTCAAATACACCAGGGTTCAATATTACATAGCAGAAATCACCTTAACCCACGATGGAGGAACCGAAACTAAAATAGATGATACTTATTTATTAGTTGATGCTTCAAAAAATGCTTCTATTGACCTTGGTTCTCACGCCATCACAAATCTTGAGAAAGTAAGTTTCTCTATAGGTGTAGATCCCAGAAACAACCATGCCGACCCAGCCTCTTTTCCAAATGGTCATCCACTTGCTCCTGTATTCCCATCCATGCACTGGGGATGGACAGCAGGTTACCGCTTCATCGCGATTGAAGGAGAAGGCGGCCCATCTTACAATAGAAATTTTCAACTTCATGGCCTTGGAGACCGCAATTATTTCCAAACCAATATTGATTTTGATTTGACTGCAGACAATGGCAATTTGGATATTTATGTAAATGCTGACTACACAAGAGCTTTGGAGGATATCAGCGTCAACAACGGTGTAATTGTACACGGAGAAGATCAGGAAGCACTAAAAGCCTTAGAGAATTTCAGAGATCATGTATTCTCTGCAGGTGAAAAGACAAGTTCCCTTTATCCGGTTTACAACCAAACCGCTCTTCAAATTAGTCCAAATCCAGTTCAAAAAGGAGGACAAATCAGAATTGCGCTTCCGGCAGTGGAGGGAAGTATTGCTCAAGTTACTTTTCACGATTTAAATGGTAAGGTTGTATCTGAATTGAATACCGCTTTCAATGCTGAACCTACATTTGAAATGGATAATCTGACGCCAGGCGTATATTTTGTCCGTGCGGTAACTGCTGATCAGCGTACATTCATTCAAAAAATAGTGATTCAATAAAATCTCCCAAATGCCCAGGCTTTGGTTTATTGGATTGATATTTTTGGTCTTTTCTTGTAAAAAACAAGAACTGCCAAAGCCTGTGCATTTCCCTAAATTGATGGAAATACCAAAAGGGTTCCCATCAATGGATTTCCCATCAGATAATGCTTTTAGCAAGGAAAGATGGGAATTGGGAAAGATGTTGTTTTTCGATCCTGTTTTGTCTTCTGATTCCAGCATTAGCTGTTCAAGTTGCCATTTACCGGAACTCGCCTTTAGTGACCGAATCACTTTTAGCAAAGGTGTAAAGGACCGGGATGGAACACGTAATTCTCCAAGTCTGGCCAATATCGGCTACCATCCTTATTTCACCAGAGAGGGAGGGGTCCCAACACTTGAAATGCAGATATTGGTTCCAATTCAGGAACACAATGAATTTGATTTCAATATTGTGCTAATTGCTGAACGATTGCAAGCTGATAGTCAATATGTAAAAATGGCTATTGATGCATATGGCAGGACTCCGGATCCATTTGTAATTACCCGCGCTTTGGCTTGTTTTGAACGCAGCTTGATTAGTGGAAATAGTCCTTATGATCAGTATTATTATCAAGAAAATGCATCTGCAATTTCAGCTTCAGCAAAAAGGGGCAAACAATTGTTTTTTAGTAATAAAACCAATTGTTCAAAATGCCACGATGGGTTCAACTTCACTAATTATGCTTTTGAAAACAATGGGCTTTATGAGCAATATGAAGATCCAGGCAGGTTTCGACTTACAAGAAATCCGACAGACAGTGCTTTGTTCAAGGTTCCATCTTTGAGGAATATCGCAATAACAGGTCCATATATGCATGATGGTTCAATTCAAACTTTAGAAGAAGTAATTGAGCATTACAATTTAGGTGGAAAACAACATCTCCATAAATCGGATTTAATTCATCCTTTGGGATTAACTGCAGATGAAAAATCAGATTTAATAAACTTTTTGAAAACACTAACAGATGAAACCTTTATTGAGAATCCAATTTTTAAAAAATAGTCATGTCAAAATATATTTACTTAACTATATCAACCATAATCTTTATAAGCCTGGCCTGTAAAAAGGACAAGATGGATCCAAATCCACCAATGTTTGATGATACCCCATATGTTCTTTCTTTTGGAAACTTGCCTCAACCAGATTTACCTCAGGATAATGCACTTACCAATGAAAAAGTCCAATTAGGCAGAATGTTGTTTTATGAAACCATGTTGTCCAAAGATGGCTCCATGTCTTGCGCATCATGCCATAAGCAGCCGGAAGGTTTTTCAGATTCTACCAAATTTTCAATCGGGGTAGAGGGACTTCCCGGGAAAAGGCAGGCCATGCCTATTTTTAATTTGGCCTGGCATACCAATGAATTTTTCTGGGACGGCAGGGCTCATTTGTTAAGAGATCAATCCTTAATGCCAATACAGGATCCGCTTGAAATGAACGAGACTCTCGAAAATGTGATCCAAAAACTCTCGGCATCTCAAATGTATAAAGACCAATTCATTAGGGCATTTGGAACAGATGAAATCAATGAAGAGAAAATGTCCCTGGCAATGGAGCAGTTCATGTTAAGCATAACTTCCTATCAATCAAAATATGACAAATACCTGGCCGGAGAGGTCCAACTTACTGCAAGCGAGCAACGCGGTTTGGATCTTTTTGAAACTGAGTTCAATCCATTTTTCCCTGACCAGTCAGGTGCAGATTGTGCTCATTGCCATGGTGGAGCTAATTTTGAAAATGATCAATATATGAATAATGGTCTGGATACAGATTCAGACATCATTGATATAGGACGTCAAAAGGTAAGTGGAATGCCAGCAGATAAGGGCAAATTTAAAGTTCCATCCCTTAGAAATATTGCAGTAACCGGTCCTTATATGCATGATGGCCGATTTAAAACCCTTGAAGAGGTAATTGACCATTATAATGTAGGTATCAAAGAATCTTCAACTGTTGATCCTGCAATTTTAAATACGAAAGACGGATTAGGATTAAGCGAACAAGACAAGGAAGACCTCATTAATTTTTTAAAAACGCTTACAGATGAGGTGTATTTGAATGAAGAATCTTATAAAAGTCCTTTTTAAAAAAAATGGCCTCTGATTTTTTCAGAGGCCATTTTCATATTTGTTTGCCTATAATTATACAACAGCTGGTTCGGTATTTTTAACCGGAACAACCCAACCATATGGGTCTTCCAGTCTGCCGGAACGCAATCCGTTGATTTCACTTTTTAACATCGGACCAATTTTACGGTCTTCCATAGGAGGAAGCTCCATTAAAAATCCGTCGTGTTGTATATCTGAAACGTGAGCAATTACGGCTGCTGTACCTGCGCCAAATGCTTCTTGTAATTTTCCTGCTTTGTAAGCATCTACAATCTCGTCTATTGAAACCATTCTTTCCTCTACCTCAATTCCTTTTTCTTTTAGGATATGTAGGATGCTGTCTCTTGTTATTCCTTTCAGGATGGCACCATTGGTACTTGGAGTTACGACCTTGTTGTCAATAACAAAGAACAAGTTCATGGTTCCAACTTCCTGAACGTATTTGAAATCGTGTGCGTCCAACCAAAGTACCTGATCGAATCCTTTTGAATTGGCAATTTGTGCAGGAAGCAAACTTCCACCATAATTACCTGCAGCTTTTGCTTCACCTACGCCACCACGTACGGCACGAACATATTTCTGCTCAGTGATAAGACGAACCGGCTTTGGATAGTAAGGACCTACTGGCCCCGTAAAAATTAGAAGTCGGTATGTGGAAGAAGGTTTAACACCGATAAACTCGTCGGTAGCATACATAATCGGACGAATATAAAGTGCAGAGCCTTCTGCTGGAGGAATCCATTGCTGGTCGAGACTTACCAATTCGTGCAACGCCTGAACGAAAACATCCTCAGGAAATGTAGGCATACTCATACGTTCAGCCGAACGATTGATACGAATAGCGTGCATTTCAGGTCTGAAAAATACGGGAGTGCCATCCAACATTTTAGCAGCTTTCATCCCTTCAAAAATGGATTGGCCGTAATGGATACCCATCATCGCCGGGTGCATTTCAAGAGGGCCGAATGGTACAATTCTGAAATCGCCCCATTCTCCGTTTTTGTAATCGGCAATAAACATATGGTCAGAAAAAACCTTTCCAAATGGTATATTGTCGAAGTCAACAGTGGAAAGCCTGGATTGGCTGGTTTTCGTTATAGAAATTGATCTTGGCATGGTAAGGAACTTTTTTGCAAATATAACTTAATTTTGAATTGTAAAAAAATTAACCGTTATTTCAAAATATTTTAGAGATTAAATTCTAAAAATGGAAAATAAAATTTCGAACAACAAGTATTTTGGTTTACAACTCATTCAATCACCTGAGCTGGAGGATTTGAGCGAAAGGTTCATGGGAAATGGGAAAAAAGGATGTTTGATTATCCTTGAAAAAGTAGACAGTCAAAATAATAACCATCCATTTTTAAAAAAGGTTCTTCAATCTGTAGATTTAAATACGGATGAAGATTGTTTCATTTGGGAAAAAGAACCGGATGAATCTATTTTATTGGGGCCAGTCCTACGAAATTACAAAGCTACAACTTTGATTTCGTTTGGGGTAGATACACAAAGCCTTGGTTTCAATTTTTCCTTACAAAAATACCAAATAGCACCCTTAGAATCCGGAAAAATTTTGATGGCAGATGATTTGACTAAAATTGAACAAGATAAAAACCTGAAGATGATGTTATGGAATTCGCTGAAAGCCCTTTTTGAAAAATAAATCAATCCTTTTCAAAAAAAGAAAAAATGGTGGTGCCGTAATTTCTAACTTCCTTTAAATGCTTGTGATTGGCAAAATCATGGTTAGGATTATGCTCCATTACAAAAACTCCATCATCCGTTAATAAATCATACTCAAAAATCAGATCCGGAATTTCAGGGATATTGGGAAGAGGGTAGGGCGGTCCCGCAAAAATATAATCGAATTTTCTGTGGCAATGTTTGATGTAGACAAAGACATCACCTTTAATGATATTGATTTTGTCTTCGATATTTAACTCCTTGGCAGTTTGCTTTACGAAGGAAACACAAGCTCCAAATTTGTCGACATACGTTACATCATTACAGCCTCTGGAAATAAATTCGTAACTGTGGTTGCCGGTACCTCCAAATAAATCCAGAACAGAAATCTCATCGAAATCAATGCGGTTGGTCAAGATATTAAAAAGACCTTCCTTCGCAAAATCTGTAGTAGGCCTGGTTGGCCAGTTTTTGGCTGGTGGATTGAACCTTCTTCCTTTAAATTTTCCTCCGATAATTCTCAAATCCTATTTTTTATAAAGTAAGAGCCCCAAGGACATCGACATAATTGTGGAATGGAATTTTTTCTTTTAAATCGTCAGGAATATTACCTGAAAAGTTGCCAACTGACTGGAAATACCTTTTAACAAGTTTTACAACTTCAGAATCCATTCTTATTTCTCCCGACAACAAAACATTAGACTCAGCCGGACTCATGTGCATTTGTTCAGCAGCCAGCAATAAGTAGTATAAAGCATCTTTTGCAGATTCAATTTTAAAGGCATTATGAAACCTTAAAAATCCATCTTGAATTAAACTGACAAACTGAATTGGGCCACGAAAATGCAATCCAAAGTAATTAGAAGAATTAACCGCCTTATTCTTTTGATAAGCATTAAACAAGCCGATTGAACTATGCACTAAATTAGAATTTGGCTGGAAGGTTCTAATCTGCTGATGTAAAATTTCAGGCAGTGCAAAAACCATCTGGGAGTGAAGATCTTCAACTTCGGAAACGCCAATCTCTTGTTCACTATTCAAGTTCATAGCATGCGCGAGATAGTTAGCAGCTTCTTTTCTTACGAAAAACTTGGAAGGAACAAAAACAAAAGACTTGTTGGAGATGGCATAGCTTACCTTTCGAAAACCTGAAGATAGGATACTTTCCCGATTAAATATAGATTGAATAGCATCGGTAAGCTCCTGAAGCGAATGCAGCTTTAAAGAAAGTTGGTATTCCTTCAATTGCATTATGCTTCCATGACTATCCGCTATGGCAAAAACGAAACTGTCCATCCCGGTAAGGATGGACAGGTCTGATTCATTTGTATCTTTTATATCAAACTGACTATCAGTATATTCGAATCTAATCATTCCCAGTTACCTGCTAAGTTAGGAGAAGACATGCTTCCAAATTTGACAATCTTTTTAGGATCATAATTGCTGTCGTATTTCTTAAATCTATCATCAGCATAAGGGCCCATGTAATCTTTTCTAGATGCGCCTACTTCAACCACCTGTACAAGGGTACTTTGGTAAGTTGTGGTATCTGCATCAATCAGGAAAACTTTGCCCTGACTATAAGGAATATATTTCATTGAATCCAATCCTGACACCAAACCGAGTGTAGCCAAAGAATCGATTGCTTTACGGTAAGTCGTATCATACGTAACGTTTTCACCTCCTTCCGGGTCATCCGGATCACCGATTACTTTTACAAGGGCAAACTGACCGTTTCTCAATACTTCTACAAGTGTATCAAAGTTTGGAGCGAACTCTCCGGTAATACCTCTGTAATGTTCCTGTAGTGTACGGATTTTACGCAATTTATCGATAACTGCTTTTTCCCTTTTATCCTTCTCATCCATAAACTTAATTGGCTCACGAATGGAACCAACAAGTGTGTAAGCGAGGAAACCGATAATTAAGACAATGACAATGTTTACGACTATTCGCATGGTTTTGATTTGTTTTGACGCAATAATACAATTTTATATTAAAAAGCCGACCTGCAATTTTAATTCTTTATTCTGATTTCAAAAAATTTGATATTCAAAAAAGATAGACTTAAAATTGACGAGAAGGCAGATTACCTTACATTCGCTTTTTATTTACAAGCAGAATACCCCAAGGATTCAATTTTTCTTTTACTTTGTAACCTTTGACAGATGCAAATCACAAAAAAAAGGTTGGGTGATTCATTGCATTTTTAAGTAATTCATCAAATTAAGTATGGAGGTATTACAGGTTGAATATGTGGGGAGTTTTGTAAAAGAGGCAGATTGTCCCACAGACAATTTACCTGAGTTTGCATTTATCGGCCGTTCCAATGTGGGAAAATCCTCTTTAATTAATTTTCTTTGCGACCGCAAGGCTATAGCTCATGTATCCAAAGAACCAGGTAAAACCCAGACAATCAATTATTTCAAAGTAAATGACAATTGGTATTTGGTTGATTTGCCGGGTTATGGTTATGCAAAAGTTTCAAAAAAATTGAGGGGACAATGGATGGCGATGATTGAGCGGTTTTTAAAAACCCGGAAACAACTCTCTTGTGCCTGTGTTCTAGTAGATGCCAACATCAAACCTCAGGAGATAGATATTGATTTTATGAATTGGCTTGGCAAGAACCGGATTCCGTTTGTAATTATTTATACAAAAACAGACAAATCAAAATCCATCGAAATCAAAAAGAATCTTGAAAAAATAAGACAGGAATTACGTAAATATTGGAACGACTTACCAATGCAATTTAAAACCAGTGCCGATAAAAAAATAGGCAAACACGAAGTTTTGGATTTCATCGGTTCAGTGATAGGGGAAGATAATCTAGACCAATAGGAGAATGAGTAAAGAGCAATCAAAAGGTACAATATACCCGCATGTCATCCCCGAGATCGAGGATTGGCCGATTTATAAATTGAGTGAAGACCGGAAAAATTTTGTTTCTCAAATCGATGATTTGACCTTTCGTAGATTGGAAGCAAAATATGGGGAGAAAATTTCCGACGTTATAGCCCGCACCATATATATGGAGCGTATTCGAATCAAGGAAGAGCCATGGAAGGTGGATCCGCCCAATGAAAAGGTATTTTGGAAAAGAATACAGAGAAAACTTGTAAAAAACTCACTTAGTTCTGCTCCGGAAATTGCCAAGCTTAAAAATGAAGAGATTCTCCAAAAGGTAATTCACCGCTATTCAGAAGAAATCGTGGGGACCTTCAAGATCAAGACTTTCCTTTTTGCAAGGAAGTTCCTAACGATGTTTTTCAATCGGCTCCTAAATACAGCTGCAGGTAGAAACATCCACCGGATTTTTGGCACCAGGCACCGTCTGCAGGATAAACTTTTAGTGAAAGGTGAGATTGATTTAGTGCGGAAATTGATTAAAAAAGGTACGGTTGTCATTTTACCCACACACTTTTCCAATCTTGATTCCATATTGATAGGGTATGCGATGGATTCTTTTGCCGGCTTGCCAAGTTTTTCATACGGTGCAGGTTTAAACTTGTACAATACAGGATACACTGCATATTTTATGAATAGGCTAGGGGCTTACCGGGTTGATAGAAGGAAGAAAAACCCAATTTACCTTGAGTGTTTGAAAGCAATGAGCAGTCTTTCCATTCAAAGAGGCGTCAATAGTTTGTTTTTTCCGGGAGGAACCCGCTCAAGGGAAGGAAATATTGAAAAACGTCTAAAACTTGGTCTCTTGAGTACCGTTATGGAAGCTCAAAGAACCATTTATGAAAATAAAGAAGAACAAAAAGTATTTGTGGTTCCTTTGGTTTTGAGCTATCACTTTGTACTGGAGGCCAAATACCTGATTGAACAGCATTTGAGAAGAACAGGGAAGGAGCGGTACATGAAAACCAAGGATGAATTCTACTCGATTAGAAAAAACCTTAAGTTCCTTTGGCAGTTTTTCTCTGCATCCAGCGAGATTACCCTATCATTTGGAAAACCGATGGATGTTCTCGGGAATTTTGTAGATGAAGATGGAGTAAGTTTTGACTCTCATGGTAAGGTGATTGAAGTAAAAGATTACTTCATGGGAGAAGGCAACATCAAGGAAAACAGACAAAGAGAATCGGAATACACTCGTTTGTTGGCAGAAAAGCTTGTAGACCGCTTCCATGCTGAAAATATTGTTTTATCAAGTCATCTGGTGGCTTTTGCAGCTTTTAAAATCCTGGAAAGGCAGAATCCAAATTTGGATTTATATGGTATACTCAGACTCCCTGCAGATGATTATATTTTTCCAAAAGAAATTTTGTTGGATGTAATTGACCAGCTTAAAAAAGCGCTTTTTGCCTTGGAAAGAGCCGGAAAAATCAAATTATCTGAGGAAATATATTTTGATAATGAAGCTTTATTGGAAAACGGTATTTCTAAAATTGGAACTTACCATACCAGCAAGCCACTAACTATCAATAAACAAGGCCAGATAATCAGTGAGTCTTTCCACCTTTTGTTCTATTATCACAACAGGCTGGAAAATTACGACTTACATGAAATGTTAAATTGGAAAACATCCGAATTGGAATTAGCCAATGTAATGGACTCCTCTGAAGACGAGGACGAATAAAAACTAACCCATGATTTTCATCGTCTATGACCTTGAGGCTACTTGCTGGAAAGGCAGACCACCTTCATTGGTACAGGAAATAATTGAAATCGGAGCAGTAAAAATTAATGGTTATGGCGAAGTGCTTGGCCAGTTCAATGCTTTCGTTAGACCTGTCGTGAATCCAATGTTATCTTCGTTTTGTCAGGAACTTACCGGTATCAATCAGGTACAGGTCAACAGAGCATCCAGATTTGATAGGGTAGTGGAAGACTTTTTAGATTGGATAGAAGATGAGGATGAAGATTTCCTTTTGTGTTCCTGGGGAAGTTTCGATAAAAAAATGTTGATCCAGGATTGCAAATTGCACGATTATGAATTTGATTGGGTTGAAAACCACATCAACGTCAAACGACAATATCAAAACTTAAAAAGATTAAGAACCCCACGTGGACTGCATAAAACTGTTGAAACTGAGGGATTTGAATTTGAAGGTGACCATCACAGAGCCATTGCTGATGCTATCAATTTAGCGAAAGTTTTTATCAAATATTTGGATGAGTGGGTGTACTAGGTGTACTAGGTACTAGGTACTAGGTGCTGGGTGCTGGGTGGGTGCACTAGGGGTTGGGTTTGAGGAAATCATCTCCATATTTCTCTTTAATCAATTCGAGTAATTTTGTCATGTAGATTATTTCAACCTTTTGTTCTTCGTAGATCTTCAACAAAGCTTTCTTTTCCTTTTCCAGTTCGGCCAACCTTTCATTTTCTTCTTTCGATAATTTCATAATGGTGCATTTCTTCAAAGTTAAAGTTATTTGTTGATATCAATCAATAGGAAACCAATGTTCCATGCACATAAAATTAGTAGTCAAGGGCATGCCCTTGACCTACTAATTTTAATATATCTAATTGAATTTCAATCACTTAAACTCCCAACCTAGCACCCAGCACCTAGCACCTAGAACCTAGAACCCAGTACACAGCACCCAAAAAATTAAGGCTCCGGTTACTGTTATTCACCGGAGCCAAGGTCTTTTAACCTACAGCTTTCCTTACGTAAGTCTAAGCTGCCAACTTATGCTGAATGCAGACCTGGTGACCAGGTTTCGCAAAAGCTCATCAGTGCATTCAAGCGTATTATACAATATAAGATCCAAATTGGTTCCAGAATATGAACAGAATTGCTTTTTTATTGTAGTAGAAAAAAAAATCATGAGGAACATATTTTTAGCTGCCATAATTCTGACCATATTTTTATCCGGCTGTAATCAAGGCTTGACAGAAGACATCAAAATAAACAATCCTCCGCCAGGTTTACCGAAAGTAAAGTATCTGGCTTTGGGTGACAGCTACACAATAGGAGAGTCAGTTGCCCTTGAAAATTTTCCAAGTCAATTAACGGACTCATTGAATACAAACGGATTTGACCTCGCTTTTCCAGTAATCAGAGCAAGAACAGGTTGGACTACCACAGACCTTTTGACGAGTTTAAATGACAATCCTTTGAATGTGGAGACATTCGATTTTGTCACCTTATTAATCGGAGTTAACAACCAATACAGGGGATTAGACACTTCATTATATGTTAGAGAATTTGAGGAACTTTTACTTAAATCTATTGAATATGCAGATAATATTTCCAATAGGGTATGGGTATTAAGCATTCCAGATTACGCATTTACTCCATTTGGGATGGGGAATCCTGACATTTCCAAAGAAATAGACCTGTACAACGATATAAACAAAAGAATATCAATCACTTACAATGTCAATTATGTAAACATAACTGACATTTCCAGAAATGGTTTAGACCAACCAGAATTGGTAGCAAGCGATGGATTGCATCCTTCAGCATTACAATATACCAGATGGATTGAACGATTTGTTGGAGAAGTGGAAAGGGGATTATTACGATAGGAGACTAGGTTCTAGGTACTTGGTGCTGGGTGCTAGGAGCTGGGTGCTAGGTTCTAGAAAATACCCAGCGACTAGTACCTAGTACCCAAGGCCCAGTTTACTTAACATAATATCAATTATGAGCAAAAACAATATATTTCTTAACAGGTACATCTGGCCTTTAATTTCCTGAACGCGAACCACGAACCGCGAATCGCGAACCGCAAAGTCCGAACCGCGATTAAATAACTTTTTTAATTTTACGCTGTTTGAAATATCTCATCTAAACTGACTACTGTGAGGAATTTATTCTTGATACTTTTTGCACTTGGAATTTTGTCCATTAAATCCTGTTTGGTTATTGAACATCCGTTTGCAAAAATTCCAGCCGGTTATTGGCGGGCAACTTTGGACTTATCAGGAAATCAGGAAATCAGTGGCGTACAGCAGACCAATGTCGATGATGAAGACATAGACAGGAATCTACAGGCCATAAAAGATACTGAACTTCCTTTTGTTATGGAGGTAAAATATTACGAGGATAAACCTGATGATTTTTATATTGAGATAATCAATGGAGATGAAAGAATCCGCGTAGAAAATATTCAATTTGGACGCAGTAAAGAACGAGCAATCGATACTGTTAGAATTGACTTTCCGCATTTTGACACCTATATCATTGCAACCTTTCGCGAACGCTTTTTAAATGGACATTGGGTTGTAAACTATAAAGAGAATTATAAAATTCCTTTCAAAGCAAAATTCGGTGAAGATTTCAGATTCACTGAACTAAACAAGGCTCCTAAGGCAGATTTGACCGGAAAATGGGCTGCCACCTTTGGACTTTCGGATAGCGAATCCTACCCTGCTATTGGTGAATTTTCTCAAAATAACAACACTTTAACAGGCACATTTCTCACAGAAACAGGCGATTACAGGTTTTTGGAAGGTACTGTCCAGGAAGACAAATTCTATCTTTCCTGTTTCGACGGAGCCCATGCCTTTCTTTATAATGGAAAGATTATAAACCAGGACAGCATCATTGGTTCTTTCCGTTCAGGCAATCATTATATCGATACCTGGGAGGCAATCAGAAACAACCAGGCAAGTTTACAAAATCCTGATTCTCTTACTTTTATGAAACCCGGATTTGATAAATTCAACTTCAAATTTGAAGATCCGGATGGCAACATGGTTTCACTGGATTACCCTCAATTCCAAGGAAAAGCAAAAATCATCCAAATCATGGGTTCCTGGTGTCCAAACTGCCTGGATGAAACCAGTTTTTTAAAAGAATATCTTAAAAACAACAACACTGAACAGCTTGCTGTCATTGGTCTTGCTTTTGAAAGATATAAAGACAGCGAAAAAAACAAGGAAATAATTGCACGTTACAAAAAAGAACTGAATATCCCCTATCCCATTTTATTGGCAGGTTCTTACGACAAAAAGGCTGCTGCAGAAGCACTTCCCATGCTTTCTGCCATTGTCTCCTACCCTACCATGATCTTTTTAAACAAGGACAACGAAGTGGTTAGAATCCATACGGGTTTTTCAGGCCCTGCTACCAGTGCCTATCCCGAATTTAAAAGAGAATTTGAACAATTCACGCAGCGGCTCATGAATGAAAAAGACCTGTAATTCATTCAATTTCAACACTTTAAAGAACAACCTTTGATTCCTTTTAAGATAATTTTTTAAAAATCTGTCAGTATTTCATGATTCTAAAGAATAGCAGCTTATTTTTGGGCATCATGATATTCATCCATGACTGAACAGCACTCAACTTACATACTAGCCTATCACCCTTCTAACGGAGAGGAATTTGGAAAACTTGAGAAAGCTTTTAAACAGGCAGGTTTCCAGTTACTTCCATTAAAAGTGGACAACCAGAAAGAAGCAGGTGATTTCAGCCGGCTGATAAGTCAATGCACTTCACCGGTAATTTTACTTTTGAGTGATAATCTGTTAAAGTCTGTAGAAGGGATGTATCAACTTCCAGGTGTATGGTCCTTCATGCGTAAGTCAGGGAAAAATGTATCGATGATATCTGCAGGCCGAAATATCGACCCTGAATCAGGCCAATTACAAGAAGTTAGAACTGATTTTACCAGGATGAGCGGGGTAATTCGCTATATCAATTGGTGGCAGGACAAATACCTGGATGAACGGGCTTTCAATTCAAATGGCTCTTCCGGAGAAGCCAAAGAAGATCGTTTGAAGGCAATTAAAGTTGTTTCAACTGAAATTGGTGACTTTCTTAAAATGATAAAGGAAGATTCTCCTCTTGATTTTGAAGATGTAATCGATTCAAATCTGATTTTATATTTTGAAAAAATCGGTGACGAATCATTTGTAAGGGAGTATTGGCACCAAACTGCAATAGAGGCTGAAGAGGAACAAAAGATCGCAGCAGAAGCAGAAGATCCTAATTTGGAGCCAAAGCAAGAGCAAAAAGTTGAAGCAGATTTCCAACCTTTGGAAAATAGTGAAGAAGATAAAGAACAGGAAGGCATCGAACTCACAGATATATTAATGAAGGCCAGAGAAATAAAAAACACCGAGGGTCTGGCCAACGCACTTTCCTTTTTACAACCTTATTATAAAAATCCTGACTATCAGGAGGAGGTTGGTTTCTTGTTTTTATTGTATGCCACAAAATCAGGTGCTGACAAATCTGAAATTCTAAGAGAGCTGGAATCCTACCTAGGAAAGTATCCTAAAGATGCTAAGGCACATTATCTGGCTGGAGAATTACATGAAAAGAATCGCCACATTGAGGCTGCACTTCATCATTATAAATCAGCCCGTGAAGCAGATAAGGAATTGTTGCTTATCGATTACCGCCTGGCAATAACCAATTTAAAAATGGATGAAGGGAATTTTAAAAAGGCAAAAAAACATTTAAAGAAATCACTTAAAAGACATCCTAAGCATTTGGATTCCATGTATTTGCTTGGAGAACTGTATGCAAGAGAAGGTTCATTAAAAAAGGCCAGAAATTGTTTTGAAAAAGTATTAGAGCTGGATCCAGTTCATCATTTTGCCTATTATGATCTTGCTTTGATAGAATTTGATTTGAAAAATTTAGCCAAAGCCAAACACTACTATAATTTAGCATGCGGCTTAAATCCGGAATTTAAAACAGAAGAGAATGACCTGGCTTTTGGAATGTCTGTTCCTTCGAAAACAAGTATAGAAAAAACAGGTTTAGAGAATAAAGCAGAAGAAATACCGACAGCACCGGTAAATGTTGAAGAAAAACCTGATATGCATTCCAAAAACGAAAAGATTGTTTTAATTACAGGAGCTACTTCCGGCATCGGAAGAGCTACTGCCTACAAATTTGCACAACAAGGATATAAGTTAATTCTTACCGGTCGTAGAATGGATCGACTGGAATCCATTGGTTTTTTGATAAAAGCAGAGTTCAATATTCCTGTTTTATTGTTGAATTTTGATGTAAGGGATTTGGAAGCCACCAAACAAGCATTGGACTCATTAACTGATGATTGGAAAAATATAGACATACTGGTCAACAATGCTGGATTAGCCAAAGGCCTGGCTCCTATCCATGAAGGGAGTTTTGATCACTGGGAAACCATGATTGATACCAATATTAAGGGTCTATTATATATGACCCGTCTGATTACTCCCGGGATGGTTGAAAGAAAAACCGGCCATGTCATCAATGTTTGTTCTACTGCAGGCAAGGAAGTTTATCCTAATGGAAATGTATACTGTGGTACAAAACATGCAGTTGATGCTCTAACCAAAGCTATGCGCCTTGACTTGGTTCACTACAATATTAAGGTAGGTCAGGTTAGTCCGGGACATGTTGAAGAGACTGAATTTGCCAAGGTAAGATTTGATGGAGATGAGGAAAAAGCAAAAATCTACAATGAATTTATTCCTTTAAGCTCCAAGGATGTTGCTGAAGCCATATTTTTCATGGCAAGCAGACCTGCTCATGTAAATATTCAGGACATTCTATTAATGGGAACGCAACAGGCAAGTTCTAACTTGATTGTAAAAAGCGGTAGAGACGTATTCAAAGATTAATGGTAGTCCAACATTGGGCTCGGATAATCTACATCCAATCGAACACCATATTCTTCCATTTCAAAAGCGCTTAAAGTTTCAGGGTGATGTATCTTATCCTCAGGCAAAGCCTTTAGTTCGGGAAGCCATGTTTTGACATAGGTACCATCCGGGTCATATTTGGAGGCTTGGCCTGCAATATTAAACACCCTGTTTTCTCTCGGATCTGAACCAACTCCGGCTATATAATTCCAATTACACCAATTGCTACAGGGATCATAATCCAAAAGTTTGTACTCAAAATACTCAGCTCCCATTTTCCAATTCAGTCCTAAATCATGGACCAGGAAGCTAGCTACATTTTGTCTTCCGCGATTAGACATGAACCCTGTTAGGTTGAGTTCTCGCATGTTGGCATCGATAAATGGAATGCCGGTTTTCCCATGAGCCCATTGATTGAAAGCAGCGAAATTGACTTCCCAATCCGGATTTTCCTGAGCCTTTGGTCCTTCCAATAAAAATATCTTGTCACCGTGTTTTTTCCCCATCAAACGGAAAAAATCACGCCACAGCAATTCGAAATAGATCCAATAGGTTGAATCGTTTTTCTTTACTTTATTTTCAAAATTCGAGAGTTCCTGGTAAATCTTTTTAGGAGAAAGACAGCCATTTGCTAGCCAGGGAGAAAATTTGGTTGAAAAATCAGTCCCTAGTAATTCGTTTCTGGTCTCCTTGTATGATTCCGCCAGTTTTTTATCCCAAAAATATTCTTCAAGATGCTGTAAGGCAGCAGTTTCACCACCTTTGTAGGGAAAAGCAGACCTTGGATCTTTGACTGGATCATTGATTCCAAACTGAGCAAGGCTTGGGATTTCTCCGATTTCAGATTCTACATTCAAAGGTGGAATTGTCATGTTTTCGGTTGACAAAGGTGGCCTAACCGGAACGATTTTCTCCACTTCTTTTCTAAACTGAGTAAAAATATCAGGGGTTTGTGTTACCGGAAAAGGAAGGTCTGAAGTGTATAATAGCATCTTGCCTCTGGTGAACCTGACTTCCTGGCCTACTGTCCATAATTTTGCTTCAAGTGCATCCTGGACATCGACCTCTTCTCTGGTTCTTTCCCGATTACAATAAACCCAGCTGGTTTTCTCTTTCCTTGCTATTTTAAAAATTTCATCTTCGGTAATCCCTACCCTTATGATTAGATCCGAGCCCTTTTGTTGAAGTGATTTTTTTAAATCCAATACTGACTCAATGGTAAACTGAGCTCTGTGTTCTCCCATTTTAGGGAAACCAAAACTGGATTTTCCATTCCAAAGGCGGGTATCAAATACATAAACCGGAATGATTTCTTCGCAATGATTGAGGGCTTCGAGTAAAGCTTCATTGTCGTGCAACCTCAGGTCATTTCTAAACCATAAAATTCCTTTTCTGGGACTCATATTTCAAAAGGTTCCTTAGCGATAATTTCTACCAACAGTACAAAAATATGACCAATTGGTTTAAGCAATGTACGAATTTTTATGGCTTGCCCCGGTACCCTATTTCAATAACTTCAAGCTTATCTATTTTTCCATTTTCTACTTGAAATCTGACTAAGGTTTTGACTTTATGCCAGCCGGAATTTCCACATGCCCCGGGATTGATATGCAGGAGTCCCAAGTCTTTGTCGGGCATAACTTTAAAATATGAGAATGTCCTGAAATAAAAAGCCCGGGTTGATTTTGTTGGATTATAGCTTTCACTCCGGGACTGTAGCGGCCTGGATAGCCTCCTATATGAGTCATGTAAACTTTGAGTCCCTGGAATTCAAAGTGCAGGTGCTCCGGATATTCCAGTCTTATCTTATGATTGTCGATATTGCCATAGACACCACGAAGTGGCTTGAAGGCTTTGAGTTCATCAATTAATTCAATGGAACCAAAATCACCGGCATGCCAGATCTCGTCACAATCTTTGAAATGCTCAAAAACCTTTTTATCCAAAAAACTATGGGTGTCGGACATTAATCCAATAAGGGCCATAGATTAACCGGCAAATTCCAGAATACGAGCCATTTCCTCTTTGACAGCCTTTTTCTCCTGTTTCGCAATTTGAAACCTAAGCTTTGCCATCAATTTAATTTCAGCCTTTGGATCGTCTTTTTTGACTTTCTTCCAACTCTTTCTGGCTTTTTCGAAGGATTTATTTGCCTTTTTGAAGGATTTCACCAATTCTTTAAAAGCTTCTTCTTTGGTTTCAAGCTTTACCTTGGTGGTTGACAACTCCTCAACAGAAGTTGCAATCCTTCCTGACAAAGGTTTTGATTTTGGTTTGGGAGGAAGTTTAACTGCTGTTAAATCCATACCCCAAATTCCGTTTTTATAAAGTCTTGCTTCTGAATCAGGATTTGAAGCGTCTGATTGATTCTCAAGTGCCTGAAGGGTCAAAAATCTTTTACCGGAAATGCTTCCTTTGCCGGATTTGTCCATTTTTTTGTTTTTCTCACTCATTAGTATCAGATTGTAAAGTTGCACAAAGTTAGTCGAATACTTATCGGAAGATCAAACCCAACCATATAAGTTTTCAACATTTTCTCAACCTTTAAAGATATTTTTCAAAACTTACGGCCGGTTTTATTTTTTCCTTTAAAAATCAGTTTAATTGCTCTCTTTATGAAGGTCTTATTATGCTTTGCAACAAGAATCGAAATGCTTGAACTTGAAAGTAAACTAAGTGAAAATTTTCAATCAGACGGGCAGGGCGCTTTTTGGGGTAAAAACATGAGTATCAAATTATTGGTTACGGGTGTCGGGGTTCCATCCACCATTTTTTTTCTACAAAATATCTTGTCAAATGAAAAATTTGATCTGGTAATAAATGCGGGAATCGCCGGAGCATTTCATTCCAATTTGGATTTGGGTGAGGTTGTCTTAATTGAAAAAGACCGGTTTGCAGATTTGGGAGTTGAGGAAAAAGATGGAAGTTTCACCGATGTATTTGAAATGCACCTTGCAGAGAAAAACGAATTTCCTTTTCAAAATGGCTGGATTGAAAACACTTTCGAAGGATTTAATTTTTTAAAATCGGTTCCGGGCATTACAGTAAATAAGGTACATGGAACCGAGGCAAGTATCAACTTGGTAAAAAACAAGTATCCCGAAGCAAAAGTAGAATCAATGGAAGGAGCCGGAGCTGCTTTTGTATGTGCATTAACTAAAAATTCATTTTTACAAATCCGTTCCATTTCCAATTACGTTGAGCCACGAAACAGGGATAATTGGCAAATCGAAAAAGCACTTTCAAACCTCAGTCAGGTTCTTTTAGAATTATTATTGAGTTTAACTGCTATTCCAACCTGAAGGACCGGATTCCTCAAAAATCATTTTAACAAATGAATTGTTACCTTTTATTTTGCTGGGGAATCACCCTTTTTAAGCCTTAAAATTTTCACTGAAAAGTCATTTTAAACCCAAAAAATGACCATTTCACACAAATATTCCTAGATTTGTCACCGAAATTGGGAAGTTACTGTGGAACTGAGAAAGGAGTAATGATTTTACATCAATCAAAGTTCCAGGTAATGCTATAAATAACCTAATTGGATTCATTTTGATGAAACGAAGGACTACAAAATTCATATAATCGAACATGCAGTCCTAAAAGTTGTTTCCAAAAAGAATTCAATTGAAAATTCCTTTTTCTAAACTGATTCTTTTTTGAACTTACACTGTTAAAAAAGAATAAGAAAGAAGGTTTTATCGTACCATTAGAGACGGACTTATAAAAAGTGTAATACAGGAATAAACTTCTATCTAAAACCGGCGTTGTTGGTTGAAAGAATTGTCATGATTTTTTCAAAATACAATGCGCAAGGAATTCCTGATTTCCAAACACTTACATTTGCCCTCCTAAAATTCTTCCCAAACATTTAGACAGCAATATTTTCAGCTATGATGACCTTAAGCAAATAAGGTCTAGTTATTTATTAAGCAAATTCAGGTTTGACCTGTAAAACAATTAAATTACATCATGATCCACGTTTTAGATTTAAATTTCCAAAACGCCCCTAAAACCATAGCTGCTTTTTTAGTTGAAACGGAAGATGGTCCAGTTTTAATCGAGACAGGCCCCTACTCTACCTTTGAAAATTTAAAAAAAGAAGTAAAAAAGCTCAATTTCAATATTGAGGATATTCAACATGTTTTGTTAAGTCATATTCATTTCGACCATGCAGGAGCAGCCTGGGCTTTGGCCCAAAACGGGGCTACTATTTATGTACATCCGGCAGGTGTTAAGCATTTATCTGAGCCTTCCAAATTATACAATTCAGCCAAAAGAATTTACGGCGATAAAATGGAAAGTCTTTGGGGTGAAATGAATCCGATTCCTTCCAAACAAATCAGAGGAATCAAAAACAAAGAAAAAGTAAAAGTCGGAAAAACCAAGTTTAAAGCCTGGCATACTCCGGGACATGCAGTTCATCATATTGCCTGGCAATTGAACAATGAATTGTTCACAGGAGATGTTGCCGGTGTAAAAATCAACAATGGTATTCCGTTGCCTCCCTGTCCACCTCCTGACATCAATCTGGAAGATTGGATGGCCAGCATACGATTGATTCTTGATAAGAGATTCGACAAATTATACTTGACCCACTTTGGACCAGTAGATGATGTTAGAACTCATTTAGTAGAGTTAAGAGGAAGATTGAAAAACTGGGCCAACTGGATAAAGCCTCTACTGGAAAATAATGTATCCCAAGAGGAAATTACCCAAAGATTTACTGCCTATGTTGCCGACCAGTTGGAAGCTGCCGGTACCTCAGCGGAAGACAAAGCACATTATGAAGCGGCGAACCCTTCCTGGATGAGTGTGGCAGGTCTTACCAGATACTGGACCAAGGACAAAGGATTGGATTACCAACCTTGATCTTATCTAAAACTAATCTAAATAAGATTTGGTTGTCTGTCGGGATAAGCCTATTTTTGCGCCAAACGTAGCGAAAAATGAAATCCAATATTTCAATCATCATTGCTGACGGCCATTATCTGATTCGACACGGTTTGAAATGTCTTTTCAACCGTAATCCGGAGTTCAGATTAATGGGTGAAGCCAGCAATGAAGATCAACTCTTTCAGCTACTCGATGAAAAGAAACCTGAAATTTTAATTCTGGATCCACACCAGAAGAATGTTTTTTCACTCGATACCATCGCAAAGATAAACAAGGATTATCCCGGCATTAATTTTATTGTGATTAGTGGAGATTGGGAAAAAGGTGTAGTTTACAAAACACTGGAACTGGGTGTTTCCTGTTACCTTACCAAGGAATGTGACGATAAGGAAATTTTTGATGCGGTAGTATCCGTTTCCGGAGGAGAGCGCTTCTTCTGCAAAAAAATCCTCAACCTGATTTGGGAAAAGTCCTTTGGAAAAGAAAGTGATTGTACCGGAACTCCGCTTTCCACCAGGGAAGTTGAGATTGTCAAATTGGTCGCTTGTGGTAAGATAACCAAGGAGATTGCAGCCGAATTGAAATTGAGCCCTCACACCGTTTATACCCACAGAAAAAACATTATGAGAAAGCTCAATCTAAGCTCCACACCTGAACTGGTGCTCTACGCCGTTAATGCAGGAATCATAGAACCTGAAAATCAGAAACTATCCGCCTGATTTGTTCCTTTTTTATCAAAGAATGAAGTTGAATTCCTTAAAAAAAGCCACCTTTGAGGCTAAGGGTAGCTACTTCATTGGTTAGGACGAATTACGGTTTACGATTTACGGTTTACGGGCTGTTAAAATCGAATAGCGAACAGCGAATAGCCAACAGCGAACAACTGTCTTCGTAATCATCTGATATACAGCATTTTTAGACTTTTGCTACAGGTAATGGATTCAATTTTACATTTTGATCAAATTGTTTTCAGGTGGATCAACAACGATCTGGCCAATCCCTTTTTCGATTGGTTATTGCCCATTTGGAGAACAAAAACTACCTGGATACCACTTTATCTTGCCGCACTTTTTTTTATAATTCGCTTTTTTAAAATAAAAGGTCTTTACATTACCCTGATTGCTATTGCAGTTGCTGGTGTTTGTGATTTCGTAAGTAGCTCAGTTATAAAACCTGCAGTAAACAGAACAAGGCCATGCAATGATGAGGCCATTGAAACCTGGGTGATTGAAAGGATTGAATGTGGAGGGGGAAAGAGTTTTCCATCTTCACATGCAACCAATCACTTTGGCATCGCTGTTTTTTTTACCCTGGCACTACCCTTCTTTAAAACCAGATGGAAATTGCTGATGTTATTTTGGGCAGCTAGTATTGCTTTGTCTCAGGTTTATGTAGGCGTGCACTACCCTATTGATATATTGACCGGTGCATTGCTGGGAAGCCTGATAGCTTATTTGCTGTATCGAATTACAAAATATTTTTTCCCTAAAGTTTACGACCTTCGACCTCAAGTATGAGCATAATAGAATATTTACTACTGTTTTGTTGCGTTTTAGCCGGAGGTCTTATTCCTTTCTTTTTTAAAGGCTATAAAAAACATTACCTCAAACTCGTGCTGTCCTTCAGTGGCGCATATCTTTTGGGGTTAACTGCTTTACACCTATTACCGGAAGCATTTCATGATAACGGATATTCGGTTGGATACTGGATTCTGGCTGGTTTCTTTTTACAATTGATCCTTGAATTGTTTTCAAAAGGAATTGAGCATGGCCACATTCATCCTTCACATGCAGTCAATTGGAGTTTCGCCACTCAATTAATGATAGGTTTGTGTCTTCATGCCTTTTTTGAAGGATTGCCCTTATCAGGATACAGTGACTTTCATGACCATATGCATCATTCTGAAAGTCATTTTAATTCGTTTTTGTTAGGAATTTTGCTGCATAAATTACCAGCTGCATTCGCTCTGGCTTCGGTTTTGGTTTTAACCGGATTTAAAAAGCAACATGTACTTTTAATGCTCATAATTTTTGCTTCCATGTCACCTTTGGGAGGCCTTGTCGGTGCTTACCTGGACTTAGAATCCGCTGACTTTCAAAAGCTTTTAGGATTAATCGTTGGTACATTTTTACACATCAGTACCACCATTCTTTTTGAAAATGATGAAAGCAGTCATCACCAGGTTTCTTTTTACAAGTTATTGGCTATAGGTCTGGGAGTAGGATTAGCAATGTTGACTACATAAAAAAGGCTGCCAATTTATCTCAGCAGCCTTCCTTACATATTTCCGAATAGGAATTAGTTTTTCACAAATCTGGATTGGTAAATTTTGTCACCGGTATCTAATCGAATCAAATACATACCTTCCAAAAGTTGGCTTACATTCATTTCTGTCTCCTTGCCTTGCACTACCAATCTTCCCTGCAAATCAAAAATCGAAATGGAAGAAACCCTGGTTGTCCCTGAAAATCTGATGGTTAAAATATCATCAACAGGATTTGGGAAGAATTCCAATTCTTCATTAACGATTTGAGGAGTTCCCAGAAGAGCATCCAATAATCCAGACCTGGGACCCTGCAACATGGCAGTCATCAAACCCACTTGCTCTTTTGTAAACATACTTTGACATTGCTCAGGAGTATAGTTCATCATGTTTTCATACATATCCGGCAACTGATCGTTGGTGCAGGTATTGATAGGATCAAACTCAACACAGGTATAGTTCAGCGCATCAAAATCGGCAGCTAAGTTATCCTGAGTATTTCCAGCCATATCCGGCGTATCATCGATTCCATCATCTTCTGTGCAATCACCGTCTCCCCAAACGTGTCTTAGACCGAAATAATGCCCCATTTCATGAGAAAGGGTTTTGCCTTGATCTGCTATTCCTACAAGGCTACCGGTTGTTGCATTTCCAGGACCCAAGGCTTGATAATGCAAAACCACTCCTTCAACTTCTTCAAGATTTGGAGGCAAAGTACCTGCCGGCCAATTGGGAGCTTCAGCTGGCGGATAAGAAAAACCCAATAAAAATGGTTCACCACCTTGACCGGGAACCAATTCAACTGCATAATTTCCAACCCAAATATTAATGTATCTGTCAGGATCCCAGGCATCTACTCCGCCGGTATCAAATTTTTTAATATCATCGAGTCCTGTATTCAAACCCGTTCCACCCAAAGCATCGGTTAAACAATCTAACTGCTCTTGGGTAAGGGTATCAGCGGTAATGTCAATACCACAATCGAGGATGGCTTGAAGGATGGTTTGAATATTGAAATTGATAAAGCCGGTTCGGTCGGTATTTACACGATTGATACCTGTAGTCGGATTTCCATTGGGATCAGAACTTGCTAAAACAAATTCTATATCTGCATTGGCTGCTAATGGTCTGTAAAGATTACGTGTAATGGGATCATTGGCAGATGTCCAGTTAAAATCTGCATTTAATCTTTCCAACTGATCGTAGATAAGTTGGTCTGGCACATTTTCTTCAGGTTTGTTGTAAACGATATGAAATACTACCTGAACTTTTTGGCTGGAACGATTTTGCAGGGTTCCTTCATTCATAGCTTTCTTTGCCGTTTGAAAAGTTCTATGTGCAGTCTCTTCAAAACCAGGAAACCTTTGTTCCAATTGTTCTTCAGCCAACAAAGCACCACAGCGGTGCAATTGTGCTTTTGAAATCCCAAATGTAAAAAGGAAGAGAATGAAGAGTGAAGTTTTAATATTCATAAGCATACCGTGTTTATTTGGTGAAGCTCAAAAATAAAAAACCTTCAATACATTTTCATAATAAAATAAAAAGAGAATTACTTACACGTTCCACCCATCACCTTGTAACCGGATGTACCCATAGATTTGATTTCACACCCAAAAGCAATCTCAAAGGTCTTCAATATAACAGAAAGGTCTTCATCGTGAAAATCGGTATCAAAAGAGCAGTTGTTGATGCCGGAATTCTTAAGATCAAATTCAACATCGTACAATTTGGAAACCTCATTTAAAATTTCAGACATTTCAACATCATGAAAGACAAGGGTTTTGTTTTTCCAACCACCGGTATTGGTGGCCTTTCCTGTTAATTTGGCAAGACTTTTTTGAAGTAAGTTGAAGACAGCTTTGTCACCTTTCAATAACTCTACAAATTTCTCACTGCCATTTGGCTGAACCTTTACCTTACCGGTAGCAACTTCCACCTCAACCTTTTCAGCACCTTCAGGGCTTTCAACATTAAAAGAGGTTCCCATTACTTCAACTTTCACTTTTGGCGTTTGAACCGTAAAAGGAGCAGAAGGATTTTTAGCTACATCGAAGAATGCTTCACCTGTAAGTTGAACAGGTCTTTCATTTTCACTAAAAACAGAAGGATATTCTAAAGAAGAGTTTTCATTTAACCAAACAATACTTCCGTCAGGAAGGGAAATCTCTTTGATTTCATTATTCGTTGTTGCTACTTTTATAGAATTCGTAGCATTACCATTTAGATTTTGAAAGATAAAAAAGGAACCAACTAAAGCCAATAAAACAGCAGCCCAACTCAAAGGCTTTTTCCAAATTGAAACCACCTTTGCTTTTGGATTTTGTTCTGACTTCACCTCCTGATTCAACCGTTGCTGAAAACGATTCCAAGCTGCGTCTACGTCAGGTTGAACCTCCTTATTATACTTCCCCGTAATTTCCCTAAACTTATCCATCAATTATACGGATTTTACCTTCTTTACTTTGTTTGTTTTATGAATCCGTTGACTAGACACCAAAAATCAGACTCCCCCCTATCTAATCCCAACTTTTTACAGGCTATTGAAGTCATATGAACGACAAAATACTAATCCTTCAAAAATCCTGCTAAGTTTTCCCTCAAAAACTTGAGGGCCTTGGATATCTGGTTCTCTACGGTCTTTTCAGAAATCTGCAAGTTTTCGGCTATTTCCTTGTAAGATAATTCCTCATACCTGCTTAATATAAATATGACCCTGCACCTTTCAGGTAGCTGGTCTATTAGATTTGTAATATAGGCTTCCATTTCGTCTGCTTCCATTTGTTGCTGGGCTTTGGTTAGCCCGCCGGCAAGGGAAGGAAGCTGTTCGTCAGAAGCAAAATTTATTTTTTGATCGCGGAAATGATTCAGTGTTTTATTAATCGAGGCCCTACGAAGATAGGGTCTGAGTGAAGTGGAGATATTTAACTGCTCCTTTTTGCGCCATAACTCAAAGAAAACATCCTGAGCAATGTCTTCGGCCAGGTCATAATTATTAGAAACCCTAAAGATTACGCTGACAACGTAGGAATAATATTTTTTAAAAATCAACTCAATACCTCGTTGAGCATCCGACTGAAGGACCGTAAGAATTTGCTCATCTGAAACATTTTGAGAAGGGTCTGACACGCGATTTTTGATTTTTAAAAATTTCTTATCGAGGCTTAAAGGTCGAAAAGTAACTGAATTTTAAAAAATAAGAAAAGAAGGATTCAATTTTTAATTTCTGTTATTTACGTCCCAAAATTATCCCCTTCATAAAATTGATCTGCATTATTTTAAAAAATTGTAAATTCTTAAATACCTTAACCCTGTCAATTCACCTAAAATTAATGCATTACCATATGAGAAAAAACTACTTACTACTGATACTTTCAATGATTCTAAGCCCATTTTTGGCCATGGCACAAGAGGCGCCAGCGGGTTTGGATCAAAGAATCAACGATGCTGTTCAACCAATAACCGACGCTGTTTCCAGTGTCGTTTTTTATTCTATCAGTGTCGGAAACGGACTAAGCGTTCCCATTGTCTTAATCATATTGATAGCTGCGGCTACGTATTTCACCGTTTATTTTGGATTTCCAAACTTTACCAGGTTCAAATTGGCCATAGATGTTGTTCGTGGTAAATATGATAATGTTGCCGGTGAACCTGAGGTATTGGACAAAGATATCATTACGAGAGATGGAGACAATCCGGATACAGTAGCCATAGAAGGACACCATGGAGAAGTTTCTGCCTTTCAGGCCTTGACAGCTGCACTTTCTGCAACTGTAGGATTAGGTAATATCGCAGGTGTGGCCATTGCTATCGCAATTGGTGGTCCAGGTGCAACCTTTTGGATGATCCTTGCCGGTATTTTGGGTATGGCATCCAAGTTCACAGAGTGTACCCTTGGTGTAAAATATCGTGAGATTGGTCCTGACGGAACCGTATATGGAGGACCTATGTATTACTTGAGCAAAGGACTTTCTGAGAAAGGAATGGCAAGATTTGGAAAGGGATTGGCCATGTTTTATGCGGTGATGTTGGTTGGAGGTTCCTTTGGAGGTGGAAATATGTTTCAGGCGAATCAGGCAGCTGCACAGTTTGCATCCATGTTCGACAGCACTTCCGGTTGGATAGGAACAGGCTTCGGTACGGTAGTAGCCGTTTTGGTCGCCATCGTAATCATTGGTGGAATCAAGCGTATTGGAAAGGTGACAGAGAAGATTGTTCCTTTCATGGTTGGAATTTACGTTTTGGCAGCCTTGATCATTCTATTTACCCACATACCTTTAATTCCAGGTGCAATAGGACAAATTTTTGACGGTGCTTTCACCGGTTATGGAATTGCTGGTGGAGCTGTTGGTGTAATCATCCAGGGTTTCAAACGTGCTGCATTTTCAAATGAAGCAGGTGTAGGTTCTGCTTCTGTTGCACACTCTGCTGTAAAAACAAAATACCCTGCCAGTGAAGGAGTTGTAGCCCTTTTGGAGCCATTTATCGACACAGTTATTGTTTGTACGATGACAGCCTTGGTTATTATCATATTTAATATGAAAGGAGCCTTTGAATACGGAGCTGTTACCGGCAACAACGTAATGGTAGATGGTGTAGCGCTGGGTGGAGTAAACCTAACTGCTGCTGCATTTGATGATGTATTGCCAGGATTCTCTTATGTATTGACCTTAGCAGTTATCCTTTTTGCATTCTCTACCATGCTTTCCTGGTCATACTATGGATTGCAAGCCTGGAAATTCCTTTTTGGAAAAAGTCAGGTTGCCGATATGAGTTATAAAATCCTTTTCCTTCTTTTCATCGTAATCGGAGCTGCTGCCAGTCTTGGAGCAGTGGTTGACTTCTCTGATGCCATGATTTTCGCCATGATATTCCCGAATATGGTGGGATTGATTATCCTGGCTCCAAAAGTTAGAGAGGAAGTGAGAAGGTATGTTGGAGCGATAAGGAGTGGATCTTTGGATTCAAAGTAATTTACGAGTGACGAATGACGAGTGACGAATTGCCACTCGTCATTCGTCACTTGTCATTCGTAAATTTTTATTATGAACATCATCTGTATTGGCAGAAACTACGCTGAGCATGCTGCGGAATTAAACAATGCGGTACCAGTCAAGCCAGTGGTTTTCATGAAACCTCCTACGGCTTTGTTGGTGAATAATAAACCGTTTTATTATCCGGATTTCACCAAGGATCTGCATTACGAATGTGAGGTGGTTTTGAAAATCTGTAAAAACGGGAGGCATGTTCAAAAAGAGTTTGCCTCTTCTTATTTCGACCAAATTGGTTTGGGAATTGATTTCACAGCGCGTGATTTACAATCTGATTTAAAGAAAAAAGGCCAGCCCTGGGAAATTGCCAAGGGATTTGATGGTTCTGCAGTTTTGGGTCAGTTTGTTCCCAAGGAAGAAGTTTTGATGGACAACATTGAATTCAAACTTCTTAAAAATGACATCCCTGTTCAACATGGCTTTTCGAAAGACATGCTTTTCTCATTTGAAGACATTATTTGTTACGTCTCTCAATTCTTCAAGCTTCATATTGGGGATTATATCTATACAGGTACACCATCAGGTGTTGGCCCGGTGAGTCTTGGTGATAAGTTTGAAGGGGTTTTGGTAACAATGAATGGCGAGAAGACTTTGTTTGAAACTGAAATAAGATGAATTTACGGTTTACGTTTTACGATTTACGAGGCCTTTTTAATTTTTTAGTTTTGGGCTTGAGGAGGTTTTGAAAGAGTACATGATGGGAAGAGGGATTGTAAAAAATATGTGACCCGTACCGGGTCAGGTAATTGAATGAGAATTTCCAAGGCAAATGAATTTTACTAATTTAGGAATGGTTCGGTATCATTCTTCTTTCATCACATGTAATTCTACATTCGTAATTCGAAATTCGACACTCCTAATGTGACCCCTACAGGGTCATTTTTTATTCTGCAAGTTCTTGGGTAGGGATAATTGACCCGTACCGGGTCAGGTAATTGAATGAGAATTTCCGAGGCAAATGAATTTTACTAATTTAGGAATGGTTCGGTATCATTCTTCTTTCATCACATGTAATTCTACATTCGTAATTCGAAATTCGACACTCCTGATGTGACCTCTACAGGGTCATTTTTTATTCTGCAAGTTCTTGGGTTGAGATATTTGACCCGTACCGGGTCAGGTAATAGGATGAAAATTACTTGAGCAAATGAATTTAACTAATTTAGGAATAGTTTGGGATCATACGCCATTCATAACGAGTAATTCCACACTCGTCACTCGTAATTCGTCACTCGTCATTTCAACATCATCCTCCAGAGACAGGAGGGATAATCGCCACTTCATCTCCATCCTTAATTCCAAAATCATCGGAACGGTATTCCTGATTGACGGCCAGGCGGAGGCTTTGGAGCTTTTGGAAAGCAGGGTAGTTTTCTAAAAGATGGGATTTAAGGGCGTTGATGTCTCCCCCACTCCATTCAAATTCCTGTTCGGTTTTTCCGAGAATGTCTTTTGCGATGCCGAAGGCGAGTAGATTGATTTTCATATGAATTAGCTGAGGTATTCTTTCATTGCAAGTTTAATATTTTCCTGGTGGAAAGTCTCTTGATTTCTTTGTATTTATATCTAGACCATAAGCGCTCTTCATTAAATGGTTTGTTTTTAAAACATGCGTCTTTACCTCTTCCAAATAAGTCAGGCTTTCTTTTAAACGCAAATCGAGGGCTTCTTTACCACTGAAAGGACTACCATGACCGGGAATGAATAAATAGTGTTCCTTTCCTTTTACCCAGTCTTTAAAATTGTGTAGGGTTTCTATGTATTTTTCAAAAGAGAAATACACAAAAGGGAATTCTGACATCGCTCAGATAATCACCAAGAACTATAACTTCCAATTCATCATTGCAAAAGCATTACCCCATCCGGGTTATGGCCGGGAGCCTGGAGATAATCAAAGCGGTTTTCATTCAATTGCAGACTTCCTTTTCATCTTCCAGAATCAAATCGACCGAGGGATAATCTATAGAATACATTCTATCCAGATAATAATCGTGATCAAATTTTAGGATTTGATTCAACACATTCTGTTTATGGGGGTTCTCATTAAAAGCTTTGGAAGCGATGACCTTTGCTTCGGGAAAAGCACGGTAACCGATGATGTGATCATAGTCCGAATGTGTAAAAAAAAGATAAATATGACTTTTTTTCATTTTTTTAATGACCTGTCCTGCGAGAAACTCTACCTCACCCGGAAGCCAATTCGGATCTACAACTATCACAGAATCATTTACTTGCAAAATGCTAGCATTCGTTTTGAATAAAACACTTTGAAAAACACTCACATTTTCGGAACTGTGGACAATATTCACCTGCTTGCTTTTATTTTATAAAACCATTTATTTAGCCAAAGCTACAACATTGAAAAACCTAACATATGATTTTAGAAATACATCCGGACAACCCGGAACAAAGAAAAATTAATCAGGCTGTTGAGGTCCTTGAAAAAGGCGGAGTAATCATTTATCCCACCGATAGTGTCTACGCTCTGGCCTGCGATATCGAACAGCACAAAGCTGTTGAAAAAGTTTGTCAATTGCGAAAATTAGACCCTGAAAAAGCCAAGTTGACCTTTATTTGCAAAGACATTAAAATGGTGGCACAATTTGCCCACCAAATCGACAATGATTACTTCCAGGTAATCAAAGCCAATAGTCCTGGACCAGTAACCTTTATTTTCAAAGCCGGAAAAGATGTACCCAAAGCCTTCAAAAACAAGAAAAAAGAAATCGGGGTCAGAATCCTGACCATGCCATTAGTCAGTCCATCGTAGAAACCCTTGGAAGACCCATTTTCAGTATTAGCTTGAAGAACGAAGAAGGAAACCATCTATTTGATCCTCAAGACATTAAAGAACTATTCGAAAAAAGAGTCGATTTAATTATTGACGGTGGATTAGGAGGAGATGTGCCTCTACTATCCTGGATTGTACCGTCCAGAGCCGGAGGTGATTAGAGGATGGAGAGAATACGCTGATCTAAATTTTAGATTATAGATTTTTGTTTTTAGATTTTTGAATTCTTCGCCCAATTAGTAGAGCCGCCACGCATGGCGGCTCTACTGCTCAAGGGCGGGCGGATAATTTTAGGTTTTAGGTTTTAAATTTTAGTTTTTTAGAATTAGGGCGGTTTGGAATACAAGAATGGAGAGTATATGAAGGGAAGGCGGATTCGAGGGAGATGTCATTAAGTTAAGAGCATGAAAGGTGAAATACATTCAAATTATTGAGTTGCGACCGTTGCGCTTAACCTTCGCGGCCGTTGCGTGAACCAAAAATATTAGGAACTGAAATCCAAAAATAATCTGAATATCAGATAATTACACTTTTTTTTTTTAAAAAAATGACGCTGCTGGAGTCGGCGGGTCCTCTCCGAGAGACCCGCCTTAGACGGTTGTGTTTTCTTTCTTAACTTAATGACATTGGGATTCGAGGAGTATGTGACCCTACAGGGTCAAGAGGCTTGGTCCAGATTCGTGGGTTGAGATAGGTGACCCGTACCGGGTCAGGTTTATTAATAAGAGTTTATGTGGAAATTAGGATTTGAGAAAACATTCGTCATTCTACACTCGTCACTCGTCATTTGAAATTTGTCACTCGTCACTCGTATTTCGTCACTTGATCCTGCGGAATCTTACTGGTCTGAAGACCTGCATGTACCTTGGGTACAATTTTGAAAAATTGTACCAGCGGTTGATTGACCCATAGCGGGTCAAGTTTATTCATAGGGGCTATTTGGAATTAGGATTTGAGAAAACATTCGTCATTCTACACTCGTCACTCGTCATTTGAAATTCGTCATTCTACACTCGTCACTCGTCACTTGGCATCGGGAATCTTACTGGTCTGAAGACCTGCATGTACCTTGGGTACAATTTTGAAAAATTGTACCAGCGGTTGATTGACCCGTAACGGGTCAAGTTTATTAATAAGAGTTTGTGTGGGAATTAGAATTTGGGGAAAAACATTCGTCATTCCTACACTCGTCACTCGTCATTTGAAATTCGTCACTCTGCACTCGTCACTCGTATTTCGTCACTTGATCCTGCGGAATCTTACTGGTCTGAAGACCTGCATACCTTGGGTACAATTTTGAAAAAATTGTACCAGCGGTTGATTGACCCATAGCGGGTCAAGTTTATTCATAGGGGCTATTTGGGAATTAGGATTTGAGAAAACATTCGTCATTCTACGCTCGTCACTCGTCATTTGAAATTCGTCATTCTACACTCGTCACTCGTCACTTGAAATTCGTCATTCTACACTCGTCACTCGTCACTTGGCATCGGGAATCTTACTGGTCTAAAGACCTGCAGTACCTTGGGTACAATTTTGAAAAATTGTACCAGCACTTAGGCCTTTGCAAACGGCCAACAGCCAATGGCCAAAGGCCAAAAGCCAATAGCTAGACATTGATTTCTTCGGCAATTTCTTCCAATTTACTTTGGAGCCATTGGCTGTTGAAGATTCCATGCCGGCGTCCTTTATTTCGAGCTTTAATTTTTCTAGTTCTTCTTGAAGTTTTTCTTTGGATTTATAGCCGATATCGTATCTGATTTTTGCTGCTTTTCGGGTGAGGCGGAAGAGGTTGGCGTAGCCATTTTTACTGGCGTCTGAGATGATTTTATTTCTTTTGATGAGCTGGCGGAAAGCATCTACCAGGGAGAACAAAGCTTCATTTTCTTCAAGGTCGAAATAGGTTCTTAACAAGAGGGTTTTTGCATCGAGGTTGTAGCGGGGGTCAGTGTATTCGACGGTTAACAATAAGGACTGACCTTGTCGAGGTCGTTCATGGTGTAGTACAAATAGGCCAGGTTGTAACTGTAGGCATTTTCTGCGATGGAGGGATGCAATTTTTCCTTGTAATTTTCAAGGAATTCCTTTACCCAATCGGTTTCTTTTAACCTCGAACCTATGGTGACGATATTTTTAAAATGCCATTCGTTTAAATAGCCATCGGAGAAGATGATTTCCTTTTCTAAAAGTAATTTTTGCAATTTGAAGAGTTCTTCCAAAAAAGCCTTCTCTTGTTCTGGTTTACTTTTCCGATGCAAAAGTTTAGCAGGTAATTGTACATATTTTGCAGCTCGGAGAAGGAGAATACATCGTCAGATTCCTGAATCATTTGCAAGGCGCGGAAGTAATCATCAATGGAATCTTTTTCAATCATTTGAAATAAAATCCAATCACAAACTGATGGCAGAGTTGGTCCAGGTACTTTTCGCTATTTTTGAGTTAACTCATTGAATACCAGATGCCTGAGCACTCCTTCTGTTTTCTTTCTTAGAATTTTATTTCGCAACAAAATTTCACACCCGTCCTTTATTTTTTCTGCGAGGAAGTATTGTTCCAGATAGGTTTGTTTGTTTTCAAGATTGGGATCCTGGGGCAATTTTCCCCTGTTCGGCAATTACACGGTCGGACTCTTCTTCCAGGTGAATTTGAAAATTGCAAATACTGACTATCGCGCAAAGTTTTGTCTTCAACCGCTTCTTCCAATTTGCTGATTTTCTTTTGGCAGGGATTGAATAATTTTTTCCTTCGAAGGTGCCGAATGGTCCACAAATCAAGGGTTTCCTGATTTTCTTCCAGCATTTGAAATGCCAGGAATTTATCCATCAAGCGATTGGTGTAGGTAAAGACAAGGGATAATTTTGAGGCATCCTGTTTGCCTTTTTTAAAAATTTCCTTCCAAAGGCGCGACTTTGAACAGGTAACTTCGTCAAATTTTGGGTAAATTTCACTTAGGTAAGAGACCAGATTTATGACTTGATCGTGCTTGTTAAAATAGGGAGATTGAATAAATTCAAGAAAGTAGGTCATTTCTTTTCTTGAAAAATGCTCTAATATTTTAAATAAATTATTTGTCAGCATTATTTTTTTTTCAATTTTATTCAATTTTCAAACAGACCTTACAAACTGATTATCAATTACTTAATTAATTTTTACCCATAAAAATGGCCATTTTTTTCTCAATAATACGCAAAATTTGTTCTTTTAGTTGCGGTTATTAAAATTCACATTTGTATCGTCAAAAAGAAAGTTTTTAAAACTCAAAATATAAAGGTGGATAGATTTTTAATTAACCCATCAAAACCGTTGACCATGAACAGGAGCATTACAAAACCGATTTTCACTGTAGTACTTGCTTTAATTAGCTCCTTTTCCATGCTTGTCGCTCAGAGTACTCGCATGGAATGCATCGACCTTGAGCGGATGGATCCGGCTCAGGTTTTTGGTCGTGCACAACAAACGGCCATTGGAGCTACCATCTACACCGAACAGGATGTAGCATTGAAGTACAACTCCTACAAAGATCTAATTGGGGTCACTTACGCCGGAACACTTGCAGCTGATGCAGGAAACAATTATCCGGGATTTTATCATGGTGTGAAAAACGTCCTGGACATCCAGGATGCAACCGTTCAATTTGACTTTACACAAAAAACAGACGACATCTATATCGTTCAAATGTATTTCTTCGATTATAACGATGAAGGATACAATTTGAAAATAAATAACGGGGCTTTGTACAATGTATCCGACATTACCCAGGTACCCTCAACGATGGGACAGGGCCTTGAGTTTTCTTTTCAGACTTATAATCCGGTACAGGGGAGTACAATCCCGCTAGCCAGAGGCGGTGTCTTGACCATATCAAGTCAGGACCCAATTGATTCCCTTACCTTTGGTGGTACCCGAGTGCTTATTGACAATATCTGTATCTCCCCTGACAAGCCGGGTGATTGTCTGATTTCCAATCTTTTAGCCGTTCCTATTTGTAATGTTGCTTCCGATGAATTCATGGTAGCCTTGTCTTTTGACAATGCCCTACCTGATCAAGGAAGCATTCAAATCAGTGGCAATGGTACCAATTATGGTATTTTTCAATACATAGCCGGTCAACCGATTGTACTGGGTCCTTTCTCTTATCTTACTCAAGCAACTTTAGAGTTTGAAGTGGGTATGAATGGCTCCAATGTTTGTGGTTGGAGTACTTCTATCCGCACCAACGATTGTGCGTCCAATCCTCCCCCACCGATTTGTGAATTGGACGACCTTACAGTTACCGCCAACCTTTGTGATGAGGATGGAGAGCTTTGGATTGATTTAGATTTATTGCATTATAACACCAGTGATTCCTTTGATGTTCTTTTAAATAACAACATCAACCTGGGAACGCATGCCTATGCTGACCTTCCAATTTCAGTAGGACCAGTAAGTGCTGCAGCGCTGGGAAATCTTACCCTTGCAACTGGATTGGTAACCGTATCAGACCATGACAATCCTGCTTGTAGCACACAAGAAGATTTTAGAAGAATTATACTTTGTGGACAGCATTGTAATCTGAATACACTGAAAGTAGACACCGTAATTTGTTCACCTACTTCTTTTGACATTACTTTCAATGTGGATGCAAGTGCTGCGCTGGAAGATTCATTTGCTTTGTTTATCGCTAATCAGTCTTTTGGTTTCCACGCTTACGCAGATTTACCCATTACCGTAGAAAATGTACCGCATTTGGGAGCTACCATGCTTCCTTTGACTTTAATTGAGGCAGATACCAATGTATTGCAACTATTGACAGACACCTGCCAGATCACCACCTATTTTGAGACAGGATGTGCCGATTGCCAGGCTGAAAATCTGAGAACTTTGATCGACAGATTTGACCCTGCATCAGGCGATTACACCCTTTTGGTAAACCTCGATTATACCATTGATACCCTTGCAAGGTTCCAGTTGAGCATTGACGGAAACGTGGTCGACACTTTCCGTTATGGTCAACTTCCGATCGATTTGAACATGAATTGTGCGCAGACTGGTGACACGGTTTCAGTTACGCTTTGTGACCTGGATTTAGCAGGTTGCTGTTTTGAAGCTGATTATCTCAATCCTTGTCTTCCTGCACCCTGTGACCTGCCTGATTTCGATGCTGTTTCTACCAACTGCAGAAACGGACTTTACGACCTTGTAATTGAATTTGACGCAAACGCCCAAACAAGTGTACAAGCCTTAGATATCTATGTAAATGGAATCTTCGCAGGCTATTTTGTTTATCAAAACCGAATTGTAATCCCTGAACTACCGGTTGTAGCCGGAAACATAATTGAAATAAATATTTGCGAAAACGACAATCCTAATTGTTGCATTACGAAGGCCATCCCAAATTCCTGTCCTCCTTGTAATATTAGAGATTTGACCGCCAGAGCATTGCCTTGTGATGCAGACGGCAACTTCAACATTTTAGTAGACTTCATCTGGTCCAACCAGGCTTCCAATGGATTTGAAATAGTGGTAAACGGCCAAACTTTCGGTCCTTACACCTACAACAATTCAAATCCTCCTGTAAGCGTAGGTCCATTTGACAGTCAATCTGCCAACAGCTTTGCACTTTTGGTTAAGGATATTTCTTTCGCCGGTTGTGTGGAAGACATTGTAATCCCAAGTCCAAATTGTGCTGGCCAGTGTTTGTTATCTGATCTAGTATTGGAGGCTTCTGATTGTAACAACAATGAGTTCTCCATAGATCTGGATTTCAACAACCTCAACACCAGTGATTCATTCTCTTTGAAAATTAATGGTGATGTAATTGGTCATTTTGCTTACGCAGATCTTTTCCTTACCCTGAATGGATTTACAGGAAACGGACAAAATCTTGAGTTTTTAATCCAGGATCTTGACAATCCTGATTGCCGCCTTGTCGGCGAAATAACGGCACCACTGTGTAACCCCAACCCTTGTAGCATAAGGGATTTGAACATATCCGCAACCAATTGTAATCCAAATGGAGTATTTGGATTGGAAGTAAACTTCATTCATGACAATACTTCTGATTCATTCCAAATAAAAGTGAATGGCGACATCATAGGAATGTATGCCTATGCAGATTTACCTTTTACCACCGGAAGTTTTATTGGAAATGGTCAAAATCTTGAAATTATTATTCAAGACAAAAATAACCCGGATTGTAGAGGCAGAGTTGAACTCACTGCTCCGGATTGTAATCCTGCAAACTGTCGTTTGACTGATTTGGTTGTTGAAGCAGGCGATTGTGACAATGATGGAAACTTCATGGTCGACATCGACCTGAACCACCAGAATACCTCAGATTCATTCAAGGTATTTGTAAATGGTGTGTATTATGCCACTTACGCCTATGCAGATCTGTTTGTAACAGCAGGACCTTTTGTTGGAAATGGAAATAATTATCAATTTATAATCGAGGATAAAGACAATCCGGATTGTAGAATCGACAAAAGGATGACTGCGCCAAATTGTAATCCAAATGCCTGTAGCCTTAGAGATTTGGTAGTTGAAAAAAGCGATTGTGACAATGATGGTAGTTTCACGGTTGACATTGACTTCATCCATCAGAACACTTCCGACTCATTCAAATTGTTTGTAAACGGTAATTACTATGAAACATACGCCTATGCAAACCTATTTGTAACTGCAGGTCCTTTCACAGGAAACGGAAATGTGTACACCTTCCTAATCCAAGACAATGACAATCCTGATTGTGCAATCGACAAACAAATCAATGCACCTGATTGTAACAATGCAGCTTGTAACATCTGGGATTTAGTGGTTGAAGCCGGAGATTGTGATGCAAACGATGAGTTTACTTTTGACCTTGATTTCAATCATGTAAACACTTCAGATTCATTTGCGCTCTATATAAATGGTGATTTCCAGGGCAATTTTGCTTATGCTGACTTGTTCCTTACCCTGGGACCTATACCTGAATGGGACAAAACCTTGAGTTCAAGGTGCAGGATTTGATGAATCCCGATTGTAGAGCCACCACCAGTATTGTAGCGCCAAGTTGTGATACTCAGTGTGAGATTATCAATCCTAGAGTAGACATTGACGGTTGCGACAATGACGGAAACTTTATTTTCAAATTAAACTTTGACCATACCGGCAGCAACGATTCTTTCTACCTTGGTAATTTGAACAATATCATCGGAACCTACGCATATGCCGACCTTCCGATAACCGTTGGACCATTGCCAGGTAACGGATTGAACCTGCCATTTGTAATAACAGATACAGACAATCCTGATTGTAGAGAAATGATTCGCGTGCAAGCACCGGATTGTACTCCTCCATGTAATCTTGCTGACCTCTTGTTGGATGTTGGAGCTTGTGATTCCATGGGAAGATTCTTTGTAAGCATCCAGTTCAATCATGCCAATACCAGCGATACCTTCCAGGTAGTTGGAAACGGGGTGAACTATGGTTTCTTTGCTTATGCTGACCTTCCAATCATTATTGATGGATTGGATGGTGATGGAACAACGAATTATGAATTTGTAATCATTGATAGTGACAATAATAATTGTAGAATCGATGGTAGCGTAGGAGTGGTTTACTGTGGCGACGATTGTAGAATATTTGACATCAATGTTGACCTAAGCAACTGTAACAATGCCAATAAATTTGAAGCGGCGCTTAGTTTCCAGCATGCCAATTCAAGCGGAAGCGGATTCCTTGTATTTGTAAATGGAACCACATATGGTCCTTTTGCACCCAATGCAAGTATGCCTTTAAACCTTGGTTTGTTTGACGGAGATGGCGTTAGCATCTACGATGTCCTAATACTTGACCTTGGCAATCCATTGTGTTTCGGACATGCTACTTTTGGACCGGTAAACTGCACGCCTTGTAATATTTTCGACCTGCAAGCAAGAACTACCGCTTGTAACAACCTCGGACTTTTCAATGTGGTACTTGATTTCGATTATACCAATACTAGCGGCAGCTTTATCGTAAGAGGAAATGGTAACAATTATGGAACCTTCTCCTACGCTGACTTGCCAATCACTTTGGAAGATTTCCAGGGAGACGGACAAACAGTTTATGAGTTTGTAATTATTGATAGTGACAATCCTAATTGTAGAGAAGACATCGCTGTGGGACCAGTGGATTGTAACAACAGCAACGATTGTAGAATTTTAAATGTAGAAGCAGATGCAGGACCTTGTAATCCTGATGGAACCTTCTTTGTCGACATAAAAGTGAATTATCAGAATCCGGGCAACGATGGATTTACGGTAAGAGGAAATGGTATCATCTATGGACAATACCAGTACAACCAGCTTCCAATCCGAATTGGCCCACTACCTGGTGACGGACAAACCATCTATGAGTTTGTAGTGTATGACAATGAAGATACAGATTGTAGAAATAGCACCGTTTTGGGTACGGTTGATTGTAATCCTGACGATTGTGAAATTCACGATTTGGTAGCAAGACCATTGATGTGTAACCCGGATGGTAGCTACGAGCTTTGGATTGATTTCGAAGTGGCCAATCCTACCAACCAGTTGTTTGATGTGTATGCAGCTGGAGGAATCATTGGTACTTTCCCAATCAATACACTACCGCTTATCATTCCTAATTTCCCTGCTAGTGGAAATCCATATGATGGAGTGAAGATTTGTATCAATGACAATCCAGCTTGTTGTGCCACCATTAGATTTGCAGCACCTAGTTGTGATGGAGACTGTGTAGAATTTGAAATGTTGAGTGTAGATTCTGTTTACACTTTGAGAAGCAATACCCAGAGCGATACCCTATTGGTTGAATCAGGTGTGGTTGTGACCATGGGACAATTCATCCCATCCCTGAGCGGACCGATGATGGATTCCATTACAGCTGACACTGCCAATAATTTCTTCAATGCAGCCAGTGGCCTACAGGTAACTACCTGGAATGCTACCAATACATTCCACATCCCAAGAATTTGGGCCGGAGGTTGCATCGAAGTACGTTTGGACTACTTCCAGGAAGGAGACGAAAACAACATCAGTGTAAATGGTCGTCCATTGAGAATCTTTGAAAGATTCACGGACTTGCCAAGAAACATTGCTCCAGGTGTCAGACTTCAGGTACTGCCTTTGAATCCTAGAGAAGGTACACTTATCCTTAGAGGAAACATCGAGAACATCCTGATTGGAGGTGAGCGATTGTCTTACGACAACTTCTGCTTCGTTCCTTGTCCGACTCCTGCTCCATTGTGGCCTGCAGATGTTGATTTGAACCACGTTGTGAATCACATCGACCTGCTTAAAGTAGGTGTTGGTTATGGCGAGAAAGACCTTGCAAGAGACCTCATCGGTTACGAATGGAAAGAAACTCCTGCAGAAGACTGGATGAGAAACTTTGCAACCGGTCAGAACTTCAAACATGCCGATTGTAATGGTGATGGTACCATTGATAAAAAAGACTTGGAAGCCATTGAGGAGAATTACAACAAGTTCCACGGTGAAATCTTTGGAACACAAGTATCGCCACTGGTACCTGGAGCTCCTGAATTGAAAATCGAATTCCCTGAACCAGGTTCAGTAGAATTGGGTAGAACTTTCAAGGCTACCATTTATTTGGGTGATGAATTCATCCCTGCTTACAATGCATACGGACTTGGATTTACCTTGAGGTACGATCCAGAGAAATTCAGAATCCTGAATGTACAGTATCCTACCGGTGGAATGGGTGAACCAGGTGAAGACCTGCTTACCATCGACAAGACCATGGAGAACTTCGGTTTGACCCAGATAGCGATGACCAGAATCAACCATGAGAACATAGAGTGCAAATCTGCTGTTGCTGAATTCATTGGTATCATCGATAACGTGGCCGGAAGAGGTGGCGTAATTGAAATCGACATCACAGAGCCTTTGTTGATTAGAGCAGATGAATTTGTGTTGCCATTGCAGACACCTCCGAATATTCTGGAATTGACTACCGGAGTTATTGACTTGGAAGAAGGTGCCATCACTTTCTATCCTAACCCAACTCAGGATCTGGTTTATTTCAACAACCAAAGTGGACAAAACATAGACCAGATTGATGTAATCCGTACAGACGGAGTGCTGGTACAATCTATCAAACCAAACACTAATTATATATCATTAGAAAACTTCGCACCTGGAGTGTATACCTTCAAATTAAATGTTGAAGGAAAAGTATACTACGAAAGGATTGTGAAGCAATAAAAACAGAAACAGGTTGAATATTAGTAGCAGCTAATTATCCAACCTGCTCTCCGGGGCCTCCCCCGGAAAAGATTTTTCCAGGGTTTTAAATGCTGTTTGTTGAAAGCCAAATGGTGCACGACCCCAATACCAAATGTAAATTTCCGGAGCCTCCTTTTTGGGAAAGGGAGGCTTCTTTTATTTTACACGGTAACCAAATTTAATGGCTTATTTTCAATATCGGGCATTTTCGCCTTCCGATCTGAGCTTTTTACCCATTTTTCCAATCAAAATACGATTTAACAAAGAACCTCACTGACATTTTGTCATTTGAATTAGGAATTTACATATCTTTGCACTCCTTTTTTAAAAAGGAAAAAGGAGTTTAAAATCCATAAACAGGAAGACAAATTTTAACCATGTACGATAACAATCCGACCATTGACGGTTTGAACAAGGTAATCAACGAGGAGAAGCAGGGCGAAGTGCTGGAAATGCCCAAGGCCGATGAAGAAGGAAATGGCAAGAAGTTTTACATCGAGAGCTACGGCTGCCAGATGAATTTCAGCGATAGTGAGATTGTGGCTTCCATCCTTTCGGAAGTAGGATTTCGTTCTACCCGCAACCTGGAAGTGGCCGATTTGATTTTGGTGAATACCTGTTCCATCCGCGAAAAGGCAGAAGAGACTGTTAGAAAGCGCCTCAAAGTTTTCAATAAATTCAAGGAAGAAAAGCCGGGAACGCTGATTGGGGTTTTGGGCTG
>JAWKLG010000080.1:0-2761 GCA_041392845.1 Saprospiraceae bacterium
GTTTGTTATGCCAGGGCATAATATTGTCATAAATCCTGGAAAATTCCGAAAAAAACACCTTGTCCCAATATCCAGGAAAAACAGAATCCATGTAGAAATAATACAAACCGATGAGCCCCACGCCACTAACCATAGTCAGGATCATTATCCTGGAAAAGAAAATTTCCCTAAATCTTTTTGCTTGAAAAGCTACCAGAAAAATGCCCGGCAAAGGCAACAAGGATGCGGTTGATTTTGAAAAATAAGCCAATAAAAAACCCAAACCAAAGAACAGTATAAACAAGTTCTTTTGTTCTCTAAACTTATCTGAAAGGATGGTAAAAAAGCTCAAAGTATAAACCAGAATAAACAACACAAGAAAGGAATCCAAATCTCCGGTAAGGAATACATGATCCCTGAATAAACTCATTGAAAAGAAAATAGAGAAAAGACTAAAAAAGCCAATTAGATGACTTTCTAAGACCAATACACAAAAAAGGTAAATCAAGATCAATGCAACTCCCGCAGCAATAAAAGAAGGAAGTCTTACCGAAAACTCTGAAGGACCAAACAGCTTGATGCAAATAGCCTGACTCCATATCATCAAAGGTGGTTTGGTGTTGTATAGATTCGGCTCACCATTATTTTTTAAAATAAACCAATCATCACCCTGACTCATTTCTAAGCTATTATTTGCATAAATAGCTTCATCCCAAATCCTGATCGGCGGATTTGAAATATTGACCAGAACTACTACACTGATTATGATTACAATAATCCCAAGGAGGATTTTTCTATCTGGTTTCATGATTTCATTTAAGAAGAGAACCAAACTATCTTTTTTTCAACAACTCCTCCACCCTTTCCATTACTTTTTTAAATTTTTCTTTTTTGACGACTTCGGTAGGAGCAGCTACGCGTTCTTTGCAATCTTCCAGCGGACAACGCTCGCAGGTGGTGTGTACGGTGATGTCAGGGATACTCGGGTCGGATGAAAAGAGGATTTTTTTGCGGGTGTCTTCATTTTGCAGGATTCCTAATGTCACGCTGACAAATCGATCTTCTTCAACGGCGGTGGCAATGCTGATGCATAAATAATTGTCTTCCGACTGTAGGTAATGAGAATGTTGGATGCCAATTTTGAAAGGTTCTTCCGGACTCAATCCGCTGAGTAGGGAGAATGACAACCAGCGTCTGCAGTAGTGCTCCTTTAGTGAATTGGAATGTGGCCGGTGCCTGCGATTAAGGTGCAATTCCTTGTCCATCTTCATCCTGCCGGTTGAGGGTTTGTGTACAAATCGGAAAATGAAGATGTCTTCAATTCCAAAATGGCTGGGCAAGAGGTTGGTCATGCGCTGGAAGAGCATCTCTGGAGTGGCATCGTACTTTTTTAAGAGGTTGGGCAACCAGTCGGCGTCCCACCGTGGATTGGCAAAAAAGTGCTGCAGGTCCTGGATGAAGGTATCTTTGTTGATCAACAAGGCTGCTGAGAAATATCCCGCCTTGAAATGGCTGAGCACCTGTTCAAAATTCTCCACTTTCAACAAACTGGAAGTGAAGGCCCGGTCTGATAAATTCAGGAAATTAAACCCCAACTCTTTTCCAACCTGAAAACATTGTTGGGCAGAACTCAGGTTTTGATTCAGCAAAAAAGTCCGGCTGTCGGGAACAAACAAAGCCCTCAAAGCATGCAACTCCGGATAATCCTTCAATCCTTCCGGCTCTACCTGATAGGCATAGGCTTCTTCCAGTATCCGGCGCAGTGTATTGAAATGTATCGGCATGCCGGTAGGCAGATGGTGTTCTTTTACAAAGGACTCGGCTTCCTGCTCCAAATCTTCAAAATAATTGTTGTGCATCTCCAGATAAGAACGGAGGGCACCAAAGTAAAAGTTCTCTTCAGCGAGTGCATAATTCCTCGACAAATCGACCAGGGTAGCGATAAAGGCACCAACTTTCGAAGGCGCGTTTGCTATCATCTCCACAACACGAGGAAGCTCTACTCCAAATAAATCCAGTGGAAGTTCATTTAAAAAGTTGGACTGCAAAAGATCTTCAACAGGAGCAAGCGAACGTGGCAAGGTGGTGGAGGTCAAGACAGATTCTTCAACATTCAAAGCCCTGGCAAGCGTAGCGATTTTATCTTCCTTGGGATATTTTTTTCCTTTTTCTATTTCATTTAAATAAGAAACAGACATGCCGGTAGCCTTGGCAAAGTCGGCAAAGGACATCTTTTGTTCCTGCCTCAATTGCCGGACTTTCAATCCCAAAATGATCTTATCGTTCAGTTGCTTGCTCGACATAGGAAGCCAAAATTAGGCTTTTTAGCGAAAATTCGCTGTTTAATCCTGTTTTAGAGGCTTCATTTTTAAAAAATGTTAAAAAAACCATAACATACGAAAAGAATCGTAGTAAAGATTTGGACTTACGAATTGTTTCGTATAAACTTGCACTACGAAAGTCATCGTATTAAAATATAAAAGATGTCCAACAACAAATTTTTAAAGCCAACAGATGCGGAATTAGAGGTCTTGCAAATCCTTTGGGAAAAAGGCCCGCAGTCTGTCAGGTATGTCAATGATTTGATGAACGAATCCCGTGAGGTCGGATACACCACTACCTTGAAAATCATGCAAATCATGTATGAAAAAGGACTGGTTGAAAGAGACGATTCTGCACGCACCCATATTTATAAGGCCATCGCCAAAGAAGCCGACATCCAAAGACATCTGCTAGATAAATTTGTAGATACCGCCTTCAGAGGTTCTGCAGTAAAACTGGT
>JAWKLG010000081.1:0-2514 GCA_041392845.1 Saprospiraceae bacterium
CAACTCCAAAGCTCTAAACTGAGTCGGAACTTTTACTGATTCCGTATTGTTTTGACGGAGTTGTTTTTTAGAAATATCTGTCCAGATTCCATTTTCGAGTGGTTGCTGGGCAAATAAAAAACTTTGAAAAACACAGGCTGTTAATACTAGTAGAATCCTTTTCATAGATGATTCACGGTTTAACTGGTTTGGTGGAAAAGGCTTTTTATTGAAATCTAAATTTATTAGGATCAATAAAAGTAAGTTTTTTTAAAAATGAATGTCCATTTCAGATCATTTTCCGTAAGCTGGAAGTCGGATTTTATACGATAAAAGATCAAAAAGGTTAAAATTTCAAAAGATTACCTTTGTGCTACAGCAAAACACATTCCTATTTTTATTAATATATAATGATTATGAGTTTAGAAGCAAAAATTACTGAAGATTTGAAAACGGCCATGAAAGCAAAAGACCAGGCCGCATTAAGAGGCATCAGAGCCATCAAGTCAGCTATTTTATTGGCCAAGACCGATGGAAGCGGACAAGCAATTGACGACCAAAAAGAAATCCAAATCCTTCAGAAGCTGATAAAACAACGCAGGGAATCTCTTGAAATTTATGAAAAACAAAACAGGGAAGACCTGGCCAAAGTTGAGCAGGAAGAAATCGACGTAATCGAAAAATACCTTCCCAAACAAATGGACGAAGCCGAACTGGAAGCAGCCATCAAAGAAATCATCGCTTCCACCAATGCCACCTCCATGAAAGACATGGGAAAAGTAATGGGCATCGCCTCCAAACAATTGGCCGGAAAAGCCGACGGAAAAGCGATATCTGAAGTGGTTAAGAGGATGTTGAATGCGTAAAGAGGTATGCGGGGTACGAAATGCGGAATGCGGGTTTAATGGGATTGAGGTTTGTGAATGATTGGGACGCAAAGTCATTTCCCTTACCCTTGGAGGGGACATATATCTCAAATCACCCCCCGACCCCCTTGTATGTTTGTTACACAATGATTTTTTGAATAAAAAGATACCTTGGTAATTCGGAGGTTCGGGATGGATCGCCCCCTAAGCAACCCTTTGGTATGCAGACCTTGAGATTTTCCCCGGCCTCTTGTTCTTTTGAGACTGAATAGCATTTAAGGCAAAGGCATTCCACCTTTAGTCAGTATAATTTACAAGGTTAGTCGACGGAGAACACATTTATTTATTAAAGGTCTTAATCATGAAATTTATCAAGCAAAACTGTGGTGTTGAAGTTGATTTTAAAGAGTTAAAAGTCTGTTGCAAGATGATTACTATAGAACAAGAATCAAAAATTAAGGGCACCAAAACTTTTAAAAACACAGTGAAGGGCTTCCAGGATTTCTTCGACTGGTTAAAAAAGAAGATAGATGTTTCCCTTCCTTGTCATGTAACCATGGAAGCTACGGGAGTTTATTATGAAAACCTAGTGTACTTCTTGGAAGAGCAGACTGATTTTGTGGTGCATGTAGTTTTACCCAACGTTGCAAAGGCATTTTCAAAGAGTCTTAATCAAAAGTCTAAGACAGATAAATTGGATGCTAAATCACTGGCAAGCCTAGGGTTGGAAAGAAAGCTTAAAGTATGGAGACCATGCAGTCCAAAAATGAGGGAATTGAAAAAGGTAAGTAGAGAAAGAATCAGGTTGATTCGCCAAAGAACCATGATAATGAACCAGATGCATGCAGAGCAAGCATCCTACCGGCCTTCTAAGAAAATACTTAGCAGAGCAAAAGGAATGGTCAAAAAAATCAACCAATTAATCGAAGCTTGCGAAAAGGAGCTCAAAGAGGTTGTACAGCAGGATCTGGAACTGGAAGAAAGAATTAATAATGTATGTACAGCCAAGGGCTTAGGATTCATTACTGTGGTTGGAGTAATTGCAGAAACTAACGGATTTAAATTATTCAAAAACAGAAAACAAGTAGTAAGTTATGCAGGGTATGATGTAGTAAAAAATGAAAGTGGTAGTAGTGTAAGAGGAAAGGAACGAATTTCAAAAAAGGGAAATTCATACATACGCCAAATGATGTATATGCCCTCCCTATCAGCAGCTGTGCACAATGAACATCTAAAAGGGCTTTACCAAAGAATAGTGGATCGAACAGGAATAAAAAAGAAGGGATCAGTAGCTGTCCAGAGAAAATTATTGGTTCTGATTTACCATTTATTTACAAAAAACGAAAAGTATGATCCGTTGTATAGAGAAAAAAATAAACTCAAAGCAAAGCCAAGATTGAATTTACAAACATCCTAAAATATAGTAGGCAGGAATACAATCCTGCCTACACTGGATAATGCTGTAAACAACATTTCCTTCAGATCTCAAAAGTAAGAATTTTCACTTAGAAGTATTTGGAATTAAACATAGCATCTCAAGGGGCAATGTCATTAAGTTAAGAGCTAAACGACTGATACATAGTTGCTAAAGTGCTTCTTTTTTATTTTTTGAGTATCACCTCTGGGGTGAGAACGCCCGTCTCTTATGGGTATAATTTCTTTTAGTAAT
>JAWKLG010000082.1:0-2408 GCA_041392845.1 Saprospiraceae bacterium
TTGCCCTGGAAATTCCCAATTATGAATCCATCCGTTTTTTTGAATGAGTTGACTGTAGCTCCGAAGTGAGGATTCAATTTTGAAGCTCCTTTGCCGACTCGGAAAAATCGTCCCTGCTTCTGCCAAAGCCCACAAGACCCGGGTATAATAAGTGGGAGCCATTTTTCCTTGTTCTATAAATTTAAAATCTCCATCAAGCTGATTCAAAATCCAGTCAATCGTATTTTGAATGCCCTTTTCTAATGCTGGGTCAGCATTTTCTTTATAAGAGGCCAACAATCCAAAGAGTATCATCCCTGAATTAAAAACCGAAGATTTTTGACTGCTTACATACAATGCAGGAAACCAACCATTGGGATTCTGAATGTCCAACAACCATTTGAGGCAACGTTCACTATATTCTTTCAAGTCTTCAAAACCGGAAATCTTACTATAGGTCAAAAGGGTGGGGATAAGGTAACCAGTGGTTTCGGGATAAGCAGGTGACCATCCTTTAATGGGATGCCTGAATCTTGAAAAATAGGCAGATGAGCCCTGTCCTTGATTGATGTCCATGCTTTCACGCAGCCATTGTACCGAAGGCGAAACGGCTTCCAGAAAATCAAAATCATCTGGCTTTTTCATCTCCCGAGCAGGTTTGCAACAATTTTGAAAATTGGATTGCCGTATTTGGTCACTCGATGATAGGGAGTCAGTTTTCCTCCAAATCCTCTCAGGAAATGCTCCACATTTTCAATCATACTACCTTCCAAATCAAAATGGCTAACCTTATCGTGCAAAAAATTAATAGCATGATGAAAGACAGCATAAATGGCAGGACTTGATTTAAAATCCGCATCCTGGCCACTTACCAATGCATGTGCTTCGCTGCCATTCCAGGCAACCAATAATGCGGCATGCGGCTTTTGGTTTTCCTTGTCAAATGCAACCCATAATTTTCCGGCATTGTTTTTTTCAAGACTTTTAAAAAGACGTTCTAATATTTCAAATGAAAACGTGGTTTCCAAACCCTGCCTTTTAAATGAAGAGCCGGCTAATTGGTACAAAAGGTTTATGTCTTTGCATTCTTCAATATTAACCAGATCTTCAGCTTTTCTTAGGTCGGTCCTTACAGATTGTTTGAATTGAGACTCAATTTCTTCAAGGGATTGTTGAAGGTCCATTATATAAGTATAGCGGCTGGTCTGCTGAAATCCATTCCAATAAAAAGGCAACCAGGAACCGCTGTTGATATGAAAATGCAGCGCAGTATGAGCTACTACTGGCAGTTGTTCGATTAGGTCATGGTACACTTTCTTTTGAAAGGCAATTCTTCCCGGTTCCTTCAAAGTTTTGTCTGCCGGGTATTTTACAAAAGGGCCATTGTAAGTTATAAATGGAGGCGGCGTCAATATTTTGAATCCGGCTTTGGATTTTACCTGATAGGGTAGGGCGCCGATAATTTCGCCATTCTCTTCTTTGGCCAGGGCAACCTCCCAGGAATCTCCGCAAATGGCATCCCACCACCAGGGTAATAGTTGAAGAGGAACTTCTACCTTTTCTGCAAAATCCCGGTATGCATCTTTTGATTTTGACATCAGGTTTTAGAATAAAGTCGAAAAATGATTCAAAAAATCTAAAAATAGTAGCTTTGGGTGAAAGTAAAGAATCTCAAATTTTTAGCTGGTCAAATTTAAAACTTGCAATTTCAAAAAGAGGTCAAATCGGGTTTTAAATGGACGGGAATTTCGATGGTAGGCGGTAGTCTGCTACAATTCCTTCAGATCGTTATTTTGGCCCGCATCCTGTCGCCAGAAGAATTTGGTCAGTTTTCCCTTACCCTTGTTTTCATCCGTTTTTGTAACCCTTTGATAGAACTGGGATTCGGTTCTGCTGTAATTCAAAAACAAAATATAAGTAAAACTGAGCTCAGTACTCTATTTTGGATCAACCTTGCACTCGGAATCTTATTTTTCCTAATGCTACAAGGGACTGCAGGTTGGTTCTCCGGATTTTTTGATGAAGCCTTTTTGAAAGATCTTCTCCCTTTTATTGCCATCGGATTTTTAATAGCTCCTTGGGGATTCCAGCAACAGGCTTTATTACAAAAGAATTTTGTTTTCAATTATTTGACCATCGCCAATTTGGCGTCCATTGCTACTGACTTTGTGGTTTCTGTAGTTTTAGCTTTGAAAGGATTTGGAGTATGGTCTCTTGCTTATGGTTATCTTGCCAAAGTACTGGTGAGTGCATTGTTGCATTTTATTTTTGGATTTCTTTCACTTCATTCATATCCAATCTTAAGTTTTGATCTCAATTCGTCTAAGAGGCTTATAAGGTTTGGTATATATGAAACAGGGAGTTTGCTGATGAATAATTTAGGGCCAATTGCTGATAAAATTATAATTGGGAAACTATTAGGAATACCG
>JAWKLG010000083.1:0-2257 GCA_041392845.1 Saprospiraceae bacterium
ATCGATATCTATGTTGAAATGAAACCCTTCCAAATGCCTGTTTGGTTATAAATTGCTGATAAATACGATGCTCCTCCACAGAAAACTTTTCACTGCCGTCGTAATTTTCACTCAAAATGTAACCGTATCCAAGGAGGATGTTATTGTTGTTTTCGGAAAGATTATAACCCAAGCCGGTTCTCAACAGCAATTGTTCCAGGTCTCCAATCGCATTATAATTACGATACTGGACTTCATGGTGAAGATTCCATTTATCATGGAACTGCTTGTTTCCAAAGTAAATAAGCCAATTACCCAGATTGCTGTCTTGGGCAAAAGAAAAAAATGGAATAGTTACCAAAATGATGGACGCTAAAATGCTTTTCATATCGGATGATTTGATTTGAAAATGATTTCAGCGGGTAGAGTCGTAAACTTAAGAAAGTATTGTCTTGAAATTTGAAATCTATCAGGTATTTCACAAAATGATTAAATCACACGCTGAAAATCATCAAAGTGATTCAAATGTTTCTTCAACAAAATCAATATATTACAGGATTATTCCACCTTAGCCCAAAGAAGATGAAAAGAAATCTACCCATCAAATTTTTGTTTTTTCCATTAGCACTCGCATTTATTAACTTCAATGCGTTTTCCCAAAAGTGGGATACCCTTGCTACCATCCCGGCGGATTTTACCTTTCCTGGTGTTGTAGTTTTGAATGGTCAAATCCACATCATGGGAGGCGGGGGTAGCAATGGAGCAACCGCCTTACACTATGCCTACGATCCAACAGCTGATACCTGGACTCAAAAAGCAGATTTGCCTTATGTGGCACAACAGCCTGCAGCCGCTGCCGCAAACGGGAAAATTCACTTTTTTGGTGGAGGATTTCCAAATTCAGGTTCTCCGGTAGATGACCATGTTGTATATGACCCTTTGACAGATTCCTGGTCCGCTGCTGCGAAACTTAGCCAAGCCAGAGCCATCCATTACGGAGTGTCTTTAAATGACCAGGTTTACAGTCTTGCCGGTCAAGGTGTGGCAACGCTGTTTCAGGTTTATGACGAAACAAATAATCAATGGCTTAATAAAGCCAATCTTCCTGATGATCAATTTTGGTATGGTGCTCATGTATCTACAGAAGGAAAAATTTATCGCTTTTGTGGTGGAGGATATACAGCGCCTCGGAGTGCTGTTCACCGATACGATTCAGATTCTGATTCCTGGACCAAACTTGCTGATTTTCCTTTGGCAGTTCATGGACTTTCCGGTGCGACTATTGGATCCATTATCATACTTGGTGGTGGATATGCAAATTTTGCAGAGTTGGAGGAGATGTATATCTACAATACAGAAACCTTTAATTATGAAGCAATTACTCCTATGCCGATTGGTAGGGTATACCACAAGATAGTCGCAATTGATAGTTGTATCTATTCAGTGGGAGGAAATCACGCCATTGATCAAACTGTGGGAAGGCAATTAATCCGTTTGTGTCCGTTTGATAAAACCAGTAATCTTAAAGAAATTGAAAATCAAGCAAGGCTTTCAACCTGGTTTGAAAATGGAAACCTACACATTTCTATTCCTCCCGGAGTCTCCGGAAAAGCCAATTTGAATGTTGTAGATCTTTCAGGCAAAATAATTCTAAATCAAGGAATTGATTTTATGGAGGACGACCAAATTATTGTTGATTTAAATAATTGTTCTTCAGGAAGTTACATTGTTCGTTTGACCCATGGGGAGCAAGTTTTGACGGGTAGATTCTTAATTGCTAATTAAATCGTTTTAGATGTACAAAGCATTTTTGGCCTTCATTATTAGTATAATTTGCTTGCAATCTCAGCAGGGTAATGCTCAAGTCGGAAACATTGCACCGGATTTCACGGTAACCGATACCCATGGGGAGACACATCGTTTGTACGATTATTTGGATGCCGGTAAGTCTGTTATCCTGGATTTCTTTTTTACGACTTGCGGTCCTTGTATTTACTATTCTCCCCAGGTTAATCTTGCCTATGAGAAATATGGTTGCAATGAAGCTGATGTCGTTTTCATTGGAATCGATTTTGATGATACCAATGCTGAGGTAATTGCGTATGATGAGGAATATCAAATAAAATATCCGTCCATTAGTGGAAAGGAAGGCGGTGGGAATAATGTGGTAAGTGCTTACAATGTATTGGCATTTCCTACATTTTATGTTATTGATTCCACAAAGAAAATTATTCATGAAATAGATCCACCCACTCTGCAGGTGTTTGATTATTATTTA
>JAWKLG010000084.1:0-2256 GCA_041392845.1 Saprospiraceae bacterium
GGGCATTTCTATTTCAGGAATGATGTTAATATGTTTTTGAGCGGCATAGGCTACAATTTCTTTCACTTCTTCCTGGGTGTAATAACCTCCATATTCCTGGCCATCAAACTTCTGGGGAACGTCATTGTAGTGTCCAATGAGGGTTTCTTTTCGATAGGCTGCAATCTCCTGAAGTTTTGGATACTTTTTGATTTCAATTCTCCAACCCTGGTCTTCAGTAAGGTGCCAATGGAAATTGTTGAATTTATAGGTTGCAAGTAGGTCGATGTATTGTTTTATAAATTCAGGTGGAAAAAAATGACGACAGACATCCAGGTGCATTCCCCGATAGGGAAACCGAGGTTGGTCTTCAATTAGACAAGTTTGTATGGATTGTCCCTGCCAGTTTTCATCATTAGGTGGGATCAATTGAAAGAAGGTCTGCAAAGCATAAAATGCACCTTTGGAAGTCTTATATTCTACCTGGACGGCATTGGTTTCTATTTTTAAAAGATATCCTTCTTCAGCTAGTTGGTCATTTTTTTTAAAAATAAAATTTTGACTTTCGGAAGGTGGATTGACGGTGGTTCTTATGCCATGAGATGCAAAAAAAGTTTTAAGAAGTACGACTTCATTTTGAACCTCCGCACTTCCCGGAACGATGTTGATGCGATTCCCAAATATGAATTTTCCATTTTCAAGTGTTATCTTGTTTGGCAATGGAATTATGTCAAATACTGCTTCCTGCCCGAAGCAGATAGTTGTATTTAAAATCAAAACGGAAAGGAGTAAAATTCTCACCATGGCTTCAGTAAATTTTTTTCTGAAGCCAAATTAGTAATATTTTTTTCAGGCAAAGTGTTCAAATTTTTTAAACCATATTATTTATGGATTCAAGAAATTCAGATAGTCAAACATTATATTTTTAAGCTATTTATACATTGTTTTCTTATAAAAATGACGGATCGAGCTTCCGAGCTACGAGTTAACGAGCTGCTGAAACCGTGATCCAGCGACCTGCATTATTTGCATAAATGTTTGGATCATACATAGCCTCGCAACTAAAAGCCGGCAGATAAAAACGACCTTCATAAGCTGCTGTTAAAACAACTCTGTAGGTAAATGTCTTTCTTCCGTAAATATTGAAAAAGCTGTAAACCCGGTCATCCTGGAAATTTTCATAAGTTGGGCGACTTGAATCATTAAAATACGTTGTGCCTTCCAATCTGGTATTGGTAATTTCCCAGCCTGAAGGAAAAATCTGTTGCAGTGCCAATTCCCTCAGGTTGTATTGGTAATTTCCGGGATTGGTGATTTTTACTTCAGCCACAAAATCGGTTCCCTGCTCCAGTACGGAAGGATCAATTTCCTTCCCATTCATATTGAAAAACTTCGTACTCATTTTTAAATGTTTTTCAGAAGCTGTTTCTTGACCGGCTACCGGACGTCCGGATAAAGCCAATCGAACGTAAATAGGATCTTTACCGTCGTTTCTTACCGCTATTGTTCTTTCATTCATCTTGTCTACCGGAATATCAAAAAGAAATCCGGTACCCTGACTTCCTGCGTCGACCCAGCCTTTGGAACCTTCTTTATAAGCAAATTTAAGCGTTTGGTCTTTTGAATTTAGGGTAACCAATTTGCCGGTGGCAAGGAAGGCAAAAGCAATTTCCTGGGTTGAAAACCAGGATCTTTCATTCATGTCATTAGCCAGACGGAAAGCAAATTCGAAGGCTTCTTTTCTTTTTCCTAACTGGCTATAGGTTTCAATAATCATGGCCTGATCCCGGAATGAAGATCCAAATGAACCTGACATTTCCCGGTAATCCTCAATTTCAGGAATTTTCTCGTTTATCAAGGATTCAGCCACTTCCTTTTTGCCATTTAAAGCATAGGCACCGGCCAACCTTATTTTAGCGGTAGTTGCCAGATTTTTCATTTCTCTCAATCGATTCATGGAAGCTAAATCAGATTTACCACCTAATGCCAAAACATACAAACGATAGGCTTGCATTAATTGGTCATTGTTATGTGCATAAAATCCTTCTTCAAATTGTTTAACATCCCATAGTTTTGACCTCGCAGAAAGTGCATTTAACAATCTGTCCAGAAAGGATGGATCAACCTCATAACCAAGATTTTTAGCCTCAATTAAAAAGTGAGTAGCAAAAGTTTCTGCCCAATGGTTCGAGTAGGAGTCCCCTGGCCAGTATGACAATCCTCCCTTGTTGTTGCTGAAGGATTTTATGCGGGAAATGGCAGATTTGACATTTTTTT
>JAWKLG010000085.1:0-2024 GCA_041392845.1 Saprospiraceae bacterium
CACTCCTGAGGAAGTAGCGAAGGTGAAAAAGAGTTATACCGGGCAATGGCTGGCCAAAGAATTGGCTTTGCCTAAGAAATCCTAGTTTGGTATTCATTCTTTTTCAATACCTTGCGCCCGATTTTAAAGAAAGTTAAGGATGCTTTGAACCAAGTGAGGTAGACTGACTTTCCAGATTAGAATTAAAATTAAAAAACAATTATGCGATTTTTAAAAACCCTTGCTTTCGCCGGTTTTGTTTTGGCGCTTGCATCTTGTGACCAAAAAGGGGGAAGTGGTGAAGCAACAACTCCTAGTGGTTTCAAATACACCCTACATACCAATGGAGATGGTCAAAAACCAAATGTTGGCGATTATGTCCTTTTCCATATCAGACAAATGAAAGGTGATGAGGTAATGTTTGATTCCAGAAAATCTGGTGATGACCAAATCGTTCAGATTTCAGAAGGAAAGAAAGACAATCCTATTGAAGATGTTTTGGCGATTTTGACTGAAGGCGATAGTGCTACCGTTGAGGTAGTAATTGATACTGTTCCAGATCTTCCACCAGATTTACAAGGCGTAAAATCTTTGACCTTCCATATCAAAATCAATGAAGTAAAAACGGAAGATGAGTTCAAAGCTTATCAGGATGAGAAGATGGCAGAAATGCAGGCTGAGGCAGAGAAGTACAAAGGAAGAGAAGAGGAAATTGCTGCTATGGTCAAAGAGACTGTCAACAAATACAACAATGGTGAATTGAAAGACCAGTTGCAGGATACGCAGTTTGGTTTGAAGTACATCATCCATGAAGAAGGTACCGGGCCGATGCCTACACCGGGTCAGTTGGTTAAGGTAGCCTATTATGGTGTTTTGAAAGACGGAACCATGTTTGACAACTCTTTCAAGCGTGGAGAGCCTTTGAAATTTCCAGTAGGGGAAGGAAGAGTAATTCCGGGTTGGGATTACGGTATTCCATTGTTCAAAGAAGGTACCAAAGCAACCTTGTTTATTCCTAGTGATTTGGGATACGGTAAAGATGGTTCGCCTCCAAATATTCCAGGTGATTCTGAGTTGATTTTTTATATTGAGTTGGTTCAGGTTATCTGATATTTTATTTAAAAAATAGCCTAAAAGGGCATTTGGATTCTTCGGAGACCAAATGCCCTTTTATTTTTACAGTATGAAACGATCCATTCTTTTGTACGGATTGGCCATGGCGCTTTTGCTTGCAATGCTCAAGTTTTTGCAGTTTAAATTTTTAGTGCGGGACCTGGGCATTGAGGTCTATCTCAGCATCATTGCGGTAATTTTTATGGTGTTGGGTGTCTGGGCCGGATTAAAATTGACCAAACCTTCCAAAAAGCAAGAAGAATTGGTCAGCCTGAATCCAGAAAAAGCCCTGGAAGAACTTGGCCTCAGCCAAAGAGAATTTGAAGTCCTTCAATTGATGGCTAAGGGATTTTCCAATCAGGAAATAGCCGACGAATTGTTCCTTTCTTTGAATACCATCAAATCTCATTCGAGTAATATTTTTTCTAAAATGGATGTGAAACGCAGAACCCAGGCTATAGACAAGGCTAAGTCTTTGGGAATCCTTGGTTGAAGTACTGGTACTAAAGTGTGAAATGAGCGTTTTCAAGTCTTTTGGTACTTTAGTATGAAAGGAATTTTGCTGCTTTGGTATTGATTTGTGGCATTATTTCACTTAAAATCTAAACAATGAGAAAACTGGTTTTAACCTTTGGAATTATAGCCGGAATCATCAACACCATTTTAATGCGTTCCTTCCAGCCCCTGTATATGCAGGATGGCCAAATGGACATGGGCAAGGGAGAATTGCTCGGTTACATTTCCATGATTGTGGCTTTGTCGATGATATTCTTTGGTGTAAAAAGCTACCGCGACAAACACCAGGAAGGCATCATTTCATTTGGAAAGGCCTTCAAAGTAGGATTCTTCATCACTTTAGTCGCCTCCGTCATTTATGTAACAGGATGGATGATTTATTACAACACCGACGAGACCGCGCAGCAATTTCCCGA
>JAWKLG010000086.1:0-1996 GCA_041392845.1 Saprospiraceae bacterium
TTTTTGTTCATCATCACTCCCAAGGTAGGTTCCTCTCCCTCCCTCCATGCCCAGGCAGTCATCAGCCTGGATACCATCCAAAAGCAATTGTTTGGAACGCTTGATGACAGCCTTTACATGAAATTACCGGGTGACACCTTATTGGTAGTAATAAAAAACTTTAAGGAAATGCCTGGAATCATGGATTGTCCGGATTGTCCTCCTGCAAGGGAGTGTCCTCCAAAAGTTCCCTGTCCAAAATGCCCGGAAATTGTGAAGGCAGATAATCCAAATGATGACCATACAATCGCAAACCCAGTTGACAAAAAGGCGAAAGGAAGTAAGGAAGCTGAAGCAGTGAAAGTTGTAGATAAAAAGGAAGGAAATTCTGGTTACAAAGGAGATCCGCCTGCTGTACCTTGTAATGTTTCCTTTGAAATCAACTGGAAAGAAATGGATGACAATGTAGATCTGATTGTATGCAAGGATGGTGATTGTGTACATGGTGGAAAGCGAAAAAGAAAGAACGTAGGGCAATGGAGTTCAGGGATTACTCCTACCAATATTTTTGGAACCGATTTTCGAACCACCCAGGAGGCAGTAAGGCAATTCAGAGAAATTATCCCCGGAAAATATACCCTGAAGGCTGTTTTTAAAGAGAGTGAAAAAAAGCACAAAAGTGTGGAGATAAGAGGCTTGGTTTATACCAAAAGCCTTGATGGAAAAGAAAAGGGAGAACCCTTCCAGACAGTTTTAAAATTGGATCCGAACAAAGTGGTTGAAATCGGAACGGTCGATTTAAAGGCCAATGGTGAATTTAATTTTATAAAAAAATAAAAATATCAAGTCATGAATATCAAGTCATTTAAAATCATAATCAGTGTAGGTATCGCTTTCATTATTTGGATGTTATTATTAATCATGGGCAACCTCACAGAAGGTGTTCCCGGCCTACACAGGATCATCGAGGTCTTCGGAGGAAGCTCAAACGGTTACATCCACGCCTTGATTTATGCAGCCGCTATTTTTGGATTGTTGGAATTGTTGGAGAATCACAAATTTGTAAAGAAGCAATACGAAGGATTTGAATTGAATCTGTTGCCGGTAGAAGATCAAAAAGTGATAAGTCCGGACGAAGTGGGAAAGATAAAATTGTCGGTGATGGACCTTGAAAAAAGAGGATTTGAGTTTTTGGTAGCAGGATTTATCAAAAAGACCTGTACCCAATACAGAAATGATCATAACATTGGGGACACCTTACGTGTATTTGAGTCGCAGGTAGAAAATCATAAAAACGAACAGGAAGGCAAGTTGGAAATGGTAAGGTATGCTATCCAGGCCACTATTTCCATCGGATTCCTGGGTACTTTGATTGGACTTTCCTCTGCCATTGGGTTGGCTCATCTTGCCAAAACCGACCAGGGCATGCCCGAGATAACGGGACAACTTAATGTAGCCTTTGATACCACCCTGGTAGCATTATTGGTTGGTCTGGTTTTGAATTTCTTGTACCACCGATACCTTGAAGACATGGACACTTTTTATTCCCGCACCAAGAGTTATGTAATCGACAATTTGATCAGCCGAATTTACCGTCCTTAAGAAAATACATTTTTGGTTTTAAGCAGTTCCGGTATTCTTAATGAATCTGGAGCTGCTTTATTTTAGGGGACTCATATCTCCTACACCAATGAAGCCAGCCCAGAAGAATGGGTGGGCTTTTTCTCCATCCGATTTAATTAAATTTAATTTAGCATCTCTAAGGGATTTATCTTTAGAATTTTCCTTTTTCAAACTGGCGTAAAAACTTTGCATCAAATCTTTGCTTGAAATATCATTAACGGTCCAAAGAGTTGTTATTATACTTTTTGCGCCAGCATAAGCAAAAGCTCGGGCCAAACTTATGATTCCTTCTCCTCTTTGAAGTTCACCAACGGCTGTTTCACATGCTGACAATACAACCAGATCCGTATTCAATTGAATGTTATATAAATCCCTGACATACAAAAGCTCATTT
>JAWKLG010000087.1:0-1967 GCA_041392845.1 Saprospiraceae bacterium
CTTCTACAAGGTGAGGAAATCCAGTCTTACCTTCCTCAGCGTCCTCCAATAGTTATGGTTGATAAACTTTGGCATTCAGATGAAAAAGAAACCCTTTCGGGCCTTTTTATTTCTGAGGACAATTTGTTTGTAGAAAATGGACATTTGGCAGAGCCGGGTATCATGGAGAACATTGCTCAAACTGCTGCTTTGCGTGCAGGTTATTTTTTTAAAAAAAGGAATTTACCTGTACCACTGGGTTTTATTGGCAGCTTCAAGAATCTGGAAATCTATGCTCTTCCTAAAATTGGTTCTGATATCAAGACGACTGTTACCTTGTTGCATGAGGTAATGGATATCAGTGTATTTGAGGGAGGAGTATTTCAAGGCGATACCCGTATAGCATCCTGCGAAATTAAAATTTTCGTTATGGACAAAACCAAACAGAATGATTAAAAGGCCGGTTAAGATGGATGCTACATCCATCGTTGCAGTGAAGGACGGGTATGTGAGATTTAGTGAAGTAGATTCATTGCATATGGTGTGGCATGGCACCTACATAAGGTATTTTGAAGACGGGAGAGAGGCATTTGGGATGCAATATGGGTTGGGTTATTTGCAGGTGCACGAACATGGATTTGTTACCCCTATTGTAAAAGCAGTTTGCGATTACAAAAGACCTTTAAAATATGGTGACCATATCAGAATTGAGACCCGATTTGTAAATTCTGAGGCTGCAAAGTTGATATTTCAATACACTATTTATAATGTAAGCACAAAGGAGGTAGCAGCAACCGGCGAGACCATCCAGGTTTTTCTGGATGGAAATGGCGAGTTGCAATTAACGAATCCTCCTTTTTTTGAAGCGTGGAAAAAAGAAAGGGGCATCATTTAAATGCTCCAATTAGGCAATTTTTATGAAGAAAGTCTACCTACAAGCAGATAATATGGTTAGTTCCCTTGGTTTGACGACCAGGGAGCACTGGGTTAATCTGGTTGCAGGAAAATCGGGGATTAAGGAAACAAGCCATAAACGAATTGGCTCTGTTTGGGTCTCAGAGGTGGACAATCATAATTTGGAAAAAGCTTTTTTAAAATACGAGATACCGGAAAAGGCTACCAGGCTGGAAAGAATGGCTGCCTATTCTATAAAAGAAGCTTTGGAAGGTTCAAATTTGGATTTGAAGGATCCTACTACCGGTTTTATTTTTTCGACCACCAAAGGAAATGTAGATTTTTTAAAACAAAGGGAAGCCTTGAATGAGTTGGACTCTTCCCTTGCTCTTCATTCCACTGCCAAAAAAATATGGTCTATGTGTGGCGGAGGTAATCAAAATCCGGTTGTGGTATGTAATGCATGTATTTCGGGATTGATGGCCATTATTATAGGCGGAAGATTGATTCGCCAGGGCGTTTATGACCGTGTTGTGGTTTGTGGTGCAGATGAAATTTCAGATTTTGTTTTGACTGGTTTTAATGCCTTAAAAGCACTTGGAAGCAGCGCTTGCAAACCATTTGATGCAAAACGTGATGGAATTAGTCTTGGGGAAGGTTGTGCAACCGTTGTTCTTACCAGAGATGCCAACTTTGAAGGAATTGAATATGTAGATGGCGCCGTTTCAAATGATGCCAATCATATATCGGGGCCATCAAGGACGGCCAGTGGATTGTTGCAGGTGGTGGAGCAAATCTGGGATGCGACTGAGCCGATAGACTTTATTTCAGCACATGGTACTGCAACATTGTATAACGATGCCATGGAAGCACAGGGTTTCAACAGGTTGGGTATGGAAGATGTGCCTTTGAATAGTTTTAAAGGGTTTTGGGGGCACGCACTTGGGGCGGCAGGTTTGTTGGAGACCATTGCGGCGGTTCAATCGATGAAGGAAGATTTGTTGATCAAAAGTTTGGGTTTTGAAGAGTTGGAGGATGCTTATCCTATCTCGGTTTTGAAAGCCAATCGTTTGACAGAGGTGAACCAAATTTTT
>JAWKLG010000088.1:0-1934 GCA_041392845.1 Saprospiraceae bacterium
TATCTGGTTATGATCAAGGCCACGCAGAATGAAGATTTGTATTTATTGGAAGGGATGCAGCGCGGTGATGAAAGTGCCATCAAAAAGATTTATGATTTGGCGCTTTTGAGTGTGATTACCTGGGTTGAAGAAAATTCCGGTACAGAAGCAGATGCGAGGGATGTTTTTCAGGATGCTCTGCTGGCATTGTACAGAAGGTTGAATGGTGGAGATTTTGAGCTCAGTTGCACTTTAAAAAGTTACTTGCGCATTGTTTGTAAAAATCTTTGGCTGGCCAAGATCAGAAAATCTGGAAAAGTGAGTCATCTGGATAAAGAAAAGGAGGAAAATCAGGTGATGGATCAAGAAATCATAGAACAAATTGAGACCAATGAGCGCCGAAAATTCTTTTACCGTCATTTTGAAAAACTGGCAGAAAGTTGCCAAAAGATCATGGCCATGTTTTTTGATAAAATCCCATTAGCTGAAATTGCTCAAAAAATGGATACCACGGAAGCTTACATCAAAAAGAGAAAATTTCAGTGTAAGGAACAATTGGTAAAGAGCATTCAGGCAGATAAGGAATTTCTCGCTCACAAATTATAGGAAATGGATACCCAAAAGAAATATGAACTGATTGAAAACTACCTCCAGGGAAGTATGGGTCCGGAGGAACGCGAAGATTTTGAAAGACAGATGCAAAACGATGCAACCTTACAGGAAGAAGTCTTTTTGCACAAAGCCCTTGAGGAGGATTTGCCAGGAGAACAGGAATTGGACTTTCAAAAAAGTTTAAAAGCAGTTGATCAATCCTGGGAAAGGTCAGAGTCCGGGAATAAAGGTGGTAAAATTGTTTCCTTCTGTGTAATGGCAGTTGCTGCAATTTTAATCGTTTTGATAGGAGCTGTCTTTTTTACGGACATTTTCAAACAAAGCTCTGACCCACAACAACTTTTTGCTTCGAATTTTGAGCCCTACCAGATGATTTTAAATACCCGTTCCGGTCAAAATCTGAATGGAAATAAACAAGAGCAATTGAATGAAGCATTGGAAGCATATGCCCAAAAAGAATACACCAAAGCCGCTTCGATTTTTGAAGACCTTACAAGTGACAATGCTGATCAGGAATTGTATGAGTTGTATGCAGCTGTTTCAAGATTAGCAGCAGGACAAGCAGTTTCTGCAGCAGAAAAACTTGAAACGTTACAAGTAAAATCTTCCCCCAGTTTACGTCAACAAGTCCGCTGGTACCTTTCCCTGGCCTACTTGAAAAGTGAGCAAGTAAACAAGGCAAAAACTGAATTACAAAAGATCAGTAAAGACGATTTCAAATATTCCGAAGCAAAGGATATATTGGAAGCATTGGAATAAAGTGGGCTTACCCAATAGATAAGCCCACCAAATTATTAGCTATGAAAAATTATTCAGGCATTTCCATACAAAAAAGGAAGTATCCATCTGAAGCATAAACATGACGAAGGTCAGGGTTGACTGCTACTGCAGAAAACTGAAAGAATGAATTTACACTCCAGTCACTTTTTTGTTTCCAAACAACTTCACCAGTAGTCCCATCAATGGCATACATCCATTGATTATCATTGGAGGTAAAATACACGTATTTATCATTTACCACCATATCAGTTGGACCTCCTCCGATTTCACTATTGACCCAAAGATATTCTCCAGTTTTGGGATCAACTCCATAGACTCCTACGTCTTCCGGATTCACTATAAGAATTCCGTCCACAACAACCAGATTAGATCCAAGGTGAAATGAGTGTGGAACGCCAAACTTTTGTTCCCAGATTTTTTCTCCCGTCTTCAAATCTACTGAATAAACTGCTTTGCCCCCCTGGAAAAATATTTGCCCATCATAAATTAAGGGTGCCCTTACATTGGAATTACCATCTTCTACCAAATCTTCAACCTTCCATTCCACAACTCCCTTGGTTTTA
>JAWKLG010000089.1:0-1894 GCA_041392845.1 Saprospiraceae bacterium
CAGCGGCGAAGTGGGTATCGGTTTGGGTTTCAGGGACAGGAGCAGGATAATGAGGCGAAAGGTGTGGGGAATAGTCTCGATTTTGGGGCGAGAGTGTATGATCCAAGGTTGGGCAGGTGGTTGAGTCGAGATCCATTAGCGGAAAAATATATTGGTTGGAGTCCTTATAATTTTGTTCTTAATACGCCTATCCGAGCAATAGATCCCAATGGAGAATATGTTTATTTTGTAAATTCTGAGGGTATTGTAACGAAGGTCGAACCAGATTTGTCAAATATTGATGATGAACGTGTTAAAAATGCGATAGTACTTGCTCTCAAGATAGAAAATGGGAAGGTGTATATTGGAACAATTTTGAATTCTGAGAAGACTGATGTATATGTTTTTGCTCGGGATCAGCAGAATCAAACTAAAGAGGCAGTTAAGAATGCTGAAGGAAATTGGATATTTAAATCTCAGAATAAAGAAGGAGGATATTCCGATTTTGGAGAAGTACTTAATGGAAAAACGGAGGATTCAAAAAATGCTGAAAGAGTTTTTGGTATAAGCCTTAGTCAAATTGATTTGGATTTATGGAGAGATGTTGGTGGTACATCCTTTCAAACTTTATATCACAATGCAGCTACAATTATTCATGAATTTATACATATTGATATAGATGATGATGACGAGCATCGAGTAATGGGATGGATAGGAAGTGGTGAAATTAAATTGGGGGATTTGGAAAACAATCCTTCCAGTGTTTGGATTAAAGAAGGGTCTATTATTCACAATACTTTTATTCAATTAACTGAATATTATCAATCCGAACTGGAAAGAACCGGAGATAAAGTTTTTCAGGTAAAGATAAACAGAGTTACTGGCTTTCTTGATGATGCCCTTATTTCTCCAGAAGAATTTGAGAAAAAAAGAGATAAAATAGGTGATAAATTTGACAAGAGTGGTAATTGATAGCCAATGATAAAAATGTCTAAAATACTTGTTCTTATTTTTGTTTTAAACTTTATTCCAAGTACTCTATTAGGACAAAAAGCAAAAGAATTCTATCTTTTGACTGAAAATGACTCTGTGCGAAAGTATGTTTTAAGGAAAGATGAGGAAGTTGAAATTCTAAATATTATTAACGACTCTCACTACAATTACTATAAAAGTAGAAATCAAGTTTTATATGTTTCAGCTGGGATGATTGATTTCATAGATAGGGATACATTTTATTTAAAAGTGAGGTTGGACTCTGTTTTTTCCCTTATAAACAAAAATAAATATTATAGAAACGATAGAATCTTAATACCTAATCTGGATACCTGCAAATATTACGTTTCTTTTGATGAAAAAATTTTAGAAGTTCCTAACACTGCTAGATCTAATTCAGAGGTTGATAGCTCTAGCAACTATGAGAAGTTTTTTTTTGGAGGTTTAATCCCTGATAGCCTCAAAAGCCGAAAGTTTCAGTTTAGAAAGTTTATTCTCCAGAAAGATCTATGGAATTGTAAAAAAAACAATGAATGCAATTTATATAATCCTTGTAAAGGAGTTGTAACTTATGTTCAGGAATTAGAGGATGAAGTAATCAGTGTGGAAATCCTGCATGGACATATTTATTCTTATATCGATTCTTTAAAAGAGGTGTATGTAGAAGAAGGACAAATAATTGAACAAGGAGCGAGGATAGGTGTTTTTTCTCACCAGATTCAATATTGGATTAATTGGTTTACTTGGTATTAGCTTTTTTGTTATTAATGCCAATCAAGATTGAAGATCTTGTCCTCTTCCGCTAAGCCACAACAGGTCAAAAGTAAAAATCCTGATTTAAACCTTCTTCAACCTCCCCCTCAAAATCCAACCTATTGCCATACGTTAAACTCATATTCCCCGCTCCTTGCTGGTATTACCG
>JAWKLG010000009.1:0-212897 GCA_041392845.1 Saprospiraceae bacterium
AAATGGTTTTTCTTAAAAAGAACTTTCTTTATGCCAACGATATGGCGAAAGCTCCTTTGGAAGATTTGTTTACAAAAGAAAAATTGGAAAATGGAAAAGTTTGGGAAGCCAATAACTTTTCAAGTGGAGTACTTTTAAATGATGGTCAAATGAATTTCTCCTTCAAACCATTCCCTGCAAGTTTGCAATTTTCCAGTTTGATGGATGCTTCTCAAATAAATCAAGATTCGTGGGTAGTTGCCGGAAATTTTTATCCTAATAATATTGAATTGGGTCGCTATGATGCCAGTTTTGGAAATATACTTAGTTTCGGAAAGGATGGAAAAATGAATTCCTACGGTTTAGGTGATTTAAAAATCAAGGGTGAGGTTAGACATATTGTACCTGTGAAAATTAATGGCAAAGATTGTTTGATTTTTGCAAGGAATAATGACAGTCTCCTGATTACCGAAATTCAAAACAACTAGAAATGTCATATAAATACTGTATCGTAGCCTTCTTGTTGCTTCTCGGCGTTTTCTCCTGTAAGATTGAAACAGTCGAACCAACATTTCGGAACTTTTATACATTTGATTTTCCTGTTTCCATGAGCAATGTGAAAATGGAATACAATACAAATGATATTGTTTGGCTTGAGATTTCTATTCCGGGTAAATTAATTATGGATCAAGAATCCATGGAGGATGTTTTTGTTGGAAATGCAAAGTTCCCTATTTCAATAAAGGCTGAAGAAATTTCCAAATCACCTGCTGATTCTATTCAGGTTGCCCTTATTCTGCAAAATGGTGAATTGGTCAAAGATTCCAGCTTCCATACAAATGGAGTAAACTACCTGACTTTTGGCTGTCCGGAGCCCAATTATTTATTCAAAGCAGGCGTACAGTTCAAAAAACCAGGTGCTTACCTTTTAACCTTAAATCCCGATGAGCCGGTTAAGAATGTGGTATTCAATGAATCTACGGATTGTTCAATCTATCAGGATCAGACCATTCTTCCTAAGGGTACAGATGTAGGTTCTGTTTCTTATGAATTTAATGCTTCTGATCTCAATTTGGATGTGTTTAAAAACTTTGCAAATAGTAATACAATCAATAAAAACCAATCATCGGTAGAAACTCAAATCGCCGGGAAACAGGTGTTTTTTGTTAAGGTTATCTAAAGGTCTTTTGAGGTCATCCCAAAACCCGTCGTTTAACACAGAATTTTATATCTAAGTGTCAGATTTGGATAGATTTGGAATTGTTCTTTCGAACCAAATCATCCGAATTATGAAATATTTTACACTATCACTTTTACTTTCCCTGGGGTTTTCCCTTCAATTATTAGGTCAGGCAGTAACCCTGCAAATACCTGATGCAAGTCCTAAAGCTTCAGTGAGCCAAAGGGTCGGGTTAACCGATGTATCCATCGATTATAACCGACCTGCAGTACGAGAACGTGAAATTTGGGGTGCACTTGTGCCTTATGACGCAGTCTGGCGTGCAGGTGCCAATGAAAATACTGTTTTTACCTGTTCCCATACGATTAAGCTAAATGGATCAGAATTGCCTGCCGGTAAATATGGATTCCACATCATACCCGGAAAAGAAAACAGCATCCTCATTTTTTCAAATAATAACAGCCAATGGGGGAGTTACAGCTACAACGATGCAGAAGACGCACTGCGTGTAAATATCAAAAATGCCAAAGCCGACAAATTCCATGAATATTTGACTTATTCTTTTGAGCCAATAAGTACTTCATCTGCTAAGCTTTCATTGTTGTGGGGAGAAATGGCCTTTTCAGTTGACATCGAAACCGATGTTCATGAAACTGTTTTAAATCAAATTAGAAAAGACCTCCAAACCAAACCCGGCTGGACCTGGTTGGGCTGGAATGAAGCCGCAGCTTACTGCCTTCGCAATGAAGTAAATCTGGAAGAAGGTCTCCAATGGGCAACCCGTTCTGTTTTCATCAATCCTAATCCAAATAATCTGCAAACCAAGGCTTTGCTTACCGGGAAAATAGAAGGTAAAGGAGACGAGGCAAAAGAAAAAGCAGCTGCCATTACATCATTCAAAAGTGATCTGGAAAGACAAAACTGTACCTGGAAAGAATATTCTGCTGCAGCCAACTTTGCGGTACAGCAAGAATCCTGGGATCAGGCGCTTAGCTGGGCAGACCAAGCTGTAAAGATGAGTCCCAATATGACAGCTATGATGGCAAAATCGGCCATTTACAATAAGAAAGGAGATACTAAAATGGCTGAAAGAGTAAAGAAGGAAGCCATTGCTAAAGGCACCAATGCTGAATTGAATCAATATGGCTATCAATTGCTTCAATCGGGCAAAACAGCAGATGCAGTTGAAATCTTTAAAGTAAATACAGAAAGAAACCCTGAAGATCCAAATGTATGGGATAGTCTGGGCGAAGGGTATTTTTTCAACAAGCAAAAAGATGAGGCTATCAAAGCTTTTAAAAAGTCTCTGTCATTAAATCCACCCGATAATGTAAAAGCCAATTCTATGAGCTACCTGGCAAGGATGGGTGTGAAGGAAGAAATGAAGCCTTAAAGAAGAATTTTAGAATGGTCGTAAATTAAGAAGCGGTCGCCCAAATGGACGACCGCGCTCTTTCCAAAGGAAAGAAATCACCCGAATTAGATGTCACAAAAATAACTTTCCTTTTGGAAAGAGGCTATTTTATGGTATAAATTTTTTTAATTCTCCTTTTTTGCACTTGTATAAGGATTGTTAAAGCTTGATTTCCCCAATTAAGTCATACTCCATCGCTTCGGTAATTTCGACCATAGCATAGTCACCAATACGCGCATATTGCTCTTTAGCAGAAATGATGACTTCATTATCAACTTCAGGCGAGTCATATTCAGTTCTTCCATAAAAGAAATCACCCTCTTTTCTGTCTATTAAGACCTTGAATGTTTTGCCAACCTTTTGTTGGTTTTTCTCAAGTGAAATTTCTTGCTGAACCTCCATCAGCGCATTGGCTCTTCTGGTTTTTTCTTTTGCACTAACATTGTCTTTTACATCGTAAGCCCGGGTATTTTCCTCATGTGAATATTGAAATACTCCTACACGCTCAAATTGCATTTCCTTCACAAAATCCACCAAACCCTGAAAATCCTTTTTGGTTTCGCCGGGATATCCAACAAGAAAGGTGGTGCGAATTGCAATATCTGGAACGATTGTTCTAATATTTTGAATCAGTTCTCTGGTTTCTTCGACGGTTATCTGCCTCCTCATATTTTCCAAAACCTGATTGCTCGCATGTTGTAGGGGCATATCCAGGTAGTTGCAAACCTTGGGTTGTCTGGCCATTACCTCCAGAATTTCCATGGGAAACTTACTTGGATAAGCATAATGCAATCGAATCCATTCAATTCCTTCAACTTCACAAAGCGCATCCAGCAATTCCGGTAATGCTCGTTTTTTATAAATATCTAGTCCGTAATAAGTCAATTCCTGGGCGATCAACATCAACTCCTTGACGCCTCTTTTGGCCAGCCCTTTCGCTTCCTTTACCAAATCGTCAATGGATTTAGAAACATGGTTTCCTCTCATTAATGGAATGGCGCAAAAGGAACAGGTCCTGTTGCAACCTTCCGAGATTTTCAGATAAGCATAATGCTCCGGAGTAACTGTCAGTCTTTCTCCAATTAGTTCATGTTTATAATCGGCATTCAGCTTATTGAGCAAAAGAGGCAGTTCCAAGGTTCCAAACCAATCGTCTACTTCAGGAATTTCCAATTTAAGATCGTCGCGATATCTTTGAGAAAGGCAGCCGGTTACAAAGAGTTTGTCGAGGTTCCCCTGCTCTTTTACATTGGCATAATGAAGAATGGTGTTAATGCTTTCTTCCTTGGCAAGGTCAATAAATCCGCAAGTGTTTACGATGACGATATTGGCATCATCATCCTGGTCGTGTCGCACCTCATATTCGTTTCCACGCAACTGGGTAATCAGGTTTTCGGAATCCACCAAATTCTTGCTACACCCAAGTGTTATCACACTGACCTTATCTTTTTTAATTGACTTTGTCTTCAATGGAATTTTTTTTATTAAAAATGGCTGCAAAGATAGTAAACCGGTATATCTTAAGTTTTATATTCCGTCTTTTTGACGTAAAGAACTTCCGTAAGGACTTTTTGTTTGCTTAAAAATCAATAGAATGTTACGCATTTTCACCTTTTCCCTGTTTCTAACACTGACGTTTTCGGTAACTACTTTTGCTCAATTGGGTGTTACCGCCTATGTTTCCCAATCTACATCGAAATATTTCCAAACAGATCAAAATCTTGATCCTTTCCAACATGCTGGTGCAGCGCTTCATTATTGGTTCAGAATAAATGAAACCAGAGTTGAGTTTTTTCCGGAAATCGGTTTTACCAAAGGAAGTTTTTTGGATTATCCTGAGAATGGCACGTCTCAATTCACCTTTATTCGGGAAGCCTATCAAAGTTATTTTTTTAGGATTCCTACCCGCTTTTATGTTTTGGATTTTGAAGGAGACTGCAATTGTCCTACCTTTTCAAAACAAGGAACTTTTTTTAAAAAAGGTTTTTTCCTGATGCTTGCACCAGGCGTTCAAATGGCAAATTTTCCTGTTGATTATGGTTTATTAGTCTCAGGGGAAGAGCAAAAGGAATCTTTTTCCAGGACCGGAGTTTCCTGGTCTGTTGCCGGAGGTTTGGGACTTGATATTGGAATTTCTGATGCAATTACAATCACACCAATGGTATTACTAGAAAAAACCGGAAATTTTTCATTGGATCCAATGCCTTGTCATAACTGTTCCGAATTAAATATTGATGCAGATTTCCTCACCTTCTCGGGTGGATTGAGTATTCATTATCGTTGGCAACGATAGGCTTTTTGAGCGCAGAAATAAACCAATAAATTAGCATCTTTGCGTCCTTTCAACAATATCTAAATTTTTATAAATGGGTTGTATTTTCGATCTGGACGGTGTAATTGTTGACACTGCTAAATATCATTTTCAAGCCTGGAAGAAATTGGCCAACGACCTTGGTTTTGATTTTTCTGAGGAACAAAACGAGCAACTGAAAGGAGTTAGCAGGGTAGAATCTCTGAACCTGATATTGAATTGGGGTGGAGTAGAGGTTTCAGAGGAGCGAAAGCTCGAATTGATGCAATCCAAAAATGAGAATTACCTGGATTTGATCGAAAAAATGCAACCGGAAGAAGTCTTGGAAGGCGTGGATGAATTTTTGGAAAAATTATCTAAAAGGAAGATACCAATAGCTTTGGGTTCTGCTTCAAAAAATGCAGAGATTATTTTGGAAAAGGTCGGACTTATCAAATACTTTAGTGTTTTGATAGATGGTAATAAAGTAAGCAAAAGTAAACCCGACCCGGAGGTGTTTTTAAAAGGAGCGGAAGGACTTGGGCTTCAACCAATTGATTGTGTAGTTTTCGAAGACGCTGAAAAAGGCCTCCAGGCTGCCTTGGATGGTGGATTTTATACTGTAGGAGTGGGCGACCCTGAGGTTTTGTATGAAGCACATTATTGCATTTCCAATTTTAAAGATTTGGATATTGATACTCTTTTTAAAAAAGTAAAATCAGCTAAATAGTCAGGTTTAACAATATGAAAAAATACCTAAAAGCAGATCCCTGGTGTATCATAGAAGAAGGATGGAATCCTGAACTCAATCAGATTTCTGAAAGTATTTTCAGTATAGGAAATGGTCGCTTCGGACAAAGAGCCAATTTTGAAGAAGGATTTTCCGGAAAAACCCTCCAAGGTTCATATGTGGCTGGTATTTATTATCCGGATAAAACCAAAGTGGGTTGGTGGAAAAATGGCTATCCTGAATATTTTGCAAAAGTCTTGAATGCTCCAAGCTGGATTGGGATTAAAGTAGAGGTTGATGGCGAACTGATGGACCTGGCAATGGCAAAGGAAGTCAGAAATTTCAAAAGGGTTCTGGATATGAAATCCGGCCTTTTGAGCCGTTCTTTTGAAATTGAATTGGTGAGTGGAAAAGAGTTGAGGGTCTCTGCAAAACGGTTTTGTTCCCTCGCCAATGATGAAATCGGAGCCATCCAATATGAATTGACTCCCTTGAATTTTTCCGGTACCTTAACAGTTACCCCGGATGTAGATGCAGATATCGTGAATCAGGATTCAAATTACAATGAGAAATTCTGGTTGGGAATTGATTCTGAAGCAAAACGCAGGAAAGCCTACGTTCTGGCAGAAACGAAAAAGACTGGCTTTCAGGTTTGTACGACCATCAAATTTGACTTGAAAAGGAATGGAGAGATCATCGACTTTTCAACTTACAGATTGGAAAAAGAGAAATATGCAGGTTGCCAGGTCGATGTAGAATTGAAGGAAGGTAAGACGCTTACCATTGAAAAATATGCCTCGATAGTTTCGTCTCTAAATTACCAGCCTGATGAATTGGTGCAGGTCGGAGATGTAGCAGTCAGGAAGGCACATAAAACGGGATTTGACCAATTATTAAGTGAACATGCTGCTTCCTGGGCATCCAAATGGATGGAAGCGGATATCGTTATTGAAGGAGATGAATCTGCTCAACAGGCTATCAGATTCAATATCTTTCAATTGTACCAGACCTATACTGGAGAAGACGAGCGTCTCAACATCGGTCCAAAAGGTTTCACCGGTGAAAAATATGGTGGTTCTACTTATTGGGATACAGAAGCATATTGCCTGCCCTTTTATTTGTCAACTGCAGAGCAACAGGTAGCGAAAAACCTGCTTATTTATAGGTACAAACATTTGGAAAAAGCTATTGAGAATGCTCAAAAGCTTGGTTTTACAGACGGAGCAGCACTTTATCCTATGGTTACCATCAACGGAGAAGAATGCCACAATGAGTGGGAGATCACCTTTGAAGAAATACACAGGAATGGTGCTATAGCTTATGCGATTTTGGACTACATCAGATATACCGGAGACAAGGATTATTTGATCGATTATGGTTTGGAAGTTCTAATAGGGATTTCAAGATTTTGGGCGCAGAGGGTGCATTGGTCAGAGCGAAATGGCAAATATATGATGCACGGAGTTACCGGGCCAAACGAATATGAAAACAACATCAACAATAACTGGTATACCAATTATTTGGCCGTTTGGTGTTTGAAATATACACTTGAATGTTTGGAATATGTAGAAGATAAGGACTTGAAAGCATTCGAAGAACTTTCTGAAAAGATTAAATTCTACAAGTATACTGAGATTAAAAAATGGAAAGACATTATTGAAAAAATGTATTTCCCTGAAGATAAACAATTGGGCATCTTTGTTCAGCATGATGGATTTTTGGACAAAGAACTTTTGACAGTTTCTGACTTGAAACCGGAAGACCGACCCATCAATCAAAACTGGTCCTGGGATCGGATATTAAGATCTGTTTTTATCAAGCAGGCCGATGTGCTCCAAGGGATTTATTTATTTGAAGATGATTTTGAAAAAGCTCAAATAGAAAAGAATTTTGATTTTTATGAACCTCGGACGGTTCATGAATCATCTCTTTCGCCTTGTGTGCATGCTATTTTAGCAGCATCTCTAGGTCGACAAGACAAGGCCTATGAAATGTATTTGAGGACTGCTCGTTTGGATTTGGACGATTATAATAATGATACAGAAGATGGTTGCCATATTACCAGCATGGCGGGTACCTGGATGGCAGTTGTGAAAGGTTTTGGCGGATTTAAAATCAAAAATGACCGGGTTTATCTGAAACCATTCTTACCATCAGCCTGGCATAGGTTGTCCTTTAAAATCAGGTGGAGAGGCAATATAATCAATATAATTGTGTCTCAGAATGAGATAAAAATTGAAAATCTTTCACCGGAAATCATCCCAATCAACCTTTTTGGTAAAGATTTTGACATTAAAGAAAATGATAATTTGATTCAAAGCATTTAAAGGTTTAATTAGAAATATTCATCCCATGAAAAAACTGAGGTTACAAATCAATTCATTGGTTATCCTACTTTTTGCAGCTTCCCTTACTTTAGGAAGTATAGGTTGTGAAAGTGATCCTTCCAATTCGGGTTCCACCACTGGAACAGTCAACAATAATCAATCTTCTCAAAATCCTCCAAAAGAAATTACCGGAAGGATGAAATATGTAGTAGGCCAAATTTGGTGGTACGAAGCCTATGTAACAGATAATACAGAATACTGTCGTGACCAAAGAGGCAAATGGTTTCAATTCAACGCCGACGGTTCTTTTATATATGGAAAATACCAGGATGAAATAGACTCCGGAACCTGGAGTTATGACGAAGCAAAAGAAACGCTTTACCTTTCTAATCCTGGTGGTTCAGAAACGCTTGAATGGAAAACCATGATGTCTCATACCAACGACCAAATGGTATTCCTGGGCCCTCCCCGAGGACAAAATGGTGGAGATCAAACCATGCTCAGACCTTACCTTCAAAAACCAAGACCCCAAGACATTCCTAATTGGAGATGCGATTAGGGCTGGGTGCTGGGTACTGGGTGCTAGGTGCTGGGTGCTGGGTGCTGGGTGCTAGGCTCTGGGCACTAAGTGCTAGGTACTGGGTACTAGGGACTATGCGGAATTTTTCTAAAAAAACCATGTACCGCAAACCGTATCCCATACACCGTTAAAAAAGGGTTTGACTGAATGTCAAACCCTTTTTTAAAAGCCAAAAGCCAAAAGCCAAAAGCCAATGGCCAACAGCCAATCAAAAATACTTAAAGCTCATACCCGGCTTTATCTTCAACAAGGTCTCATAAATAAGACGGATGGTATAATTGACATCGTCTTTATGAGCCATTTCGACTGTGGTATGCATGTATCTCAAAGGAAGAGAAATCAAAGCTGAAGGTACGCCACCATTAGAATAAGCAAATGCATCGGTATCGGTACCTGTACTTCTTGAAGCAGCAGCTCTTTGAATTGGAATCTCTTTTTCCTCGGCAGTATCGATAATTAAGTCTCTTAATATTCCATGTACAGCAGGTGCATAGGTGATGGAAGGACCGCCTCCACCTTTGATATCTCCTTCCACCTTTTGTTTGATCATTGGTGTCTGGGTATCATGTGTAACGTCTGTTACAATGGCACAATTCGGTTTCAAAGACTGGGTAATCATTTCGGCTCCTCTCAAACCGATTTCTTCCTGAACGGAATTGACTACATACAATCCAAATGGAAGCTTTACTTTGTTTTCATGAAGCAATCTTGCAACTTCGGCAATCATGAATCCACCCATTCTGTTATCAAGGGCACGACCGACGTAATAACGATCGTTGAGGATCATCATTTCGTCTTCGTAGGTGATGACACAACCTACATGAACACCCATTTTTAGGACTTCTTCTTTGTCTTTTGCTCCTATATCAATAAAAATATTGTCAGGAGTTGGTTTGAGATCAGCTCCTTCTTTACCTACTCTTGTATGAATGGCAGGCCAGCCAAAAACTCCTTTAATAATTCCTTTTTTCGTATGAATGTCCACTCTTTTCGATGGAGCAATCAAGTGATCGGAACCTCCATTTCTGATAACACTCAAAAATCCGTCTTCAGAAATATAGTTTACAAACCATGAAATTTCATCCGCATGTCCCTCAATTACAACTCTGAAATCACTATCAGGGTTGATTACACCATAAGCGGTTCCATAATTATCAAGATGGGTTTCATCTACATAAGGTTTCAAATAATCCAACCATAGCTTTTGCCCCGGAGCTTCAAATCCCGTTGGAGACGCATTGTTGAGATATGCTTGTAAAAAAGATTCAGATTTTTTAGTGATAACTTCTTTTGTCTTGTTATCTTTTGTCTGCTTTGCTTTTGCCATGTTAACTTATTTTCTTTTAGGCATCTTTTTAATCTAGTTCATCCAATGTTCGGGATCTTTTTTCCAGTTCTTTAGTTGTTCAAAATCGTCCTGGTTGAGGTAGCCGGTTTCGATTGCTTTTTCTAAAAGAGTATCATAATTCGAAAGGGTTGCGAATTTACAATTTGCTTTTGAAAAAGTCTCATTTGCTTTTGTTAATCCGTAGGTGAAAATTGCCAAAACGCCAACTACTTCTCCTCCGGCCTCTCTGATGGCATCCACAGCTGTTACACTGCTGCCTCCTGTGGAAATCAAATCTTCAATAACAAGGACCTTACTTCCAGGGTTAAGCTCACCTTCAATAAGGTTTTGCCTGCCATGAGATTTGGCTTTGCTTCTCACATAGATAAATGGTTTGTCCAAAGCATCGGCCAATAAGGCTCCGTGTGGAATCCCCGCAGTTGCAACTCCGGCTACTACATCGAAAGCTCCAAATTCATTGGATTTTTCTACAAAACCTTGTTTGACAATCTTTCTGACAGATGGGTGAGACAGCGAAATCCTATTGTCGCAGTATATGGGAGATTTTATTCCGGATGCCCAGGTAAAGGGACTTTGGGGACTTAACTTAATTGCCTTTATTTGCAGCAACTTATCCGCAATTTCTCCGGCTAGCGACATAGGAGTTGGTGTTTTTTTACTGGATTAATTTAAAAAGCCCGCAAATGTACAAAATCTATATAAATGAGACCCCTCTTTTGTTCCTTGAAACAAAAGTTGAGCTTCTTAATCCATTTAAAAATGGGAATTATCTGGTAATGAAGGCTACGGGAAAACAAAAACAGCTGTTTCAGGTAATTGACAGCCTTGAAAAAGCCGGACGATTCGATGCCGTAGTGATTCATCATGAAAATCCCGATTCCATTTTTGAACTTTTTAAAGGGCTTTTTAAAATATTGGAAGCCGCTGGGGGTATCATCGAAAACGGGAACCACGATTTACTTTTTATTTATAGAAGAGGATTTTGGGATCTTCCTAAAGGTAAAATCGACAAAGGAGAAACTCCTGAACAAGCAGCAGTTCGTGAGGTTGCAGAAGAAACAGGACTTGAAAATGTGGACTTAAGAGACTTGATTGGATTTACCTGGCACACTTACAAAACTCCGAAGAACAGAATATTAAAGAAAACCTGGTGGTATAAAATGACCACCCAACAAACTGAACTTACATTACAAACGGAGGAGGATATCGAAGACGCAAAATGGTCGGGACTGGATGAATTTTTAAATTCAAAACCTAAAATTTACAACAGTATTGTCGATATTTTACAACAATACCAGCAATTTGAAAATAAGGAAAGATAGTCGGGCATCCTTTTTTTGTAATTTCGCATCGATATTTCTTAACCAAAAAAATACTACCAAATAATATGAAGAATGTCACTGTTTTGGGTGCAGGTACCATGGGAAACGGAATTGCTCATGTATTTGCAATGAACGGATATGCAGTTAATCTTGTAGATATTTCTCAAACCGCCCTTGAAAAGGCTTTGGCTACCATCGGAAAAAACCTGGATAGGATGGTGGCAAAAGAAAAGATTTCAGAAGCTGAAAAAACTGCTACACTTTCCAATATCACAACTTTCACTGATTTAGCCAAGGGCGTTTCCAATGCTGATTTGGTCGTGGAAGCTGCTACAGAAAATGTAGATCTGAAACTTAAGATTTTCAAAGACCTGGATGAAAAGGCGCCTGAAAAAGCAATCCTTGCAACCAATACTTCTTCTATTTCCATTACCAAAATTGCAGCAGTTACCAATAGACCGGAAAAGGTAATCGGGATGCATTTTATGAATCCGGTTCCGGTAATGAAGTTGGTAGAGGTAATCCGAGGGTACGCAACATCGGATGAAGTCACCAATCAAATCATGGAGATTTCCAGTGGATTGAAAAAAGTTCCGGTGGAGGTAAATGACTATCCTGGTTTCGTTGCAAACAGGATTTTGATGCCGATGATCAATGAGGCCATCATCTCTTTATTTGAAGGAGTTGCAGGAGTAGAAGAGATTGATACGGTCATGAAGCTTGGAATGGCTCATCCAATGGGACCGCTTCAATTGGCTGATTTCATAGGTTTGGATGTTTGTTTGAGCATTTTAAATGTGCTCCATGATGGATTCGGAAATCCAAAATATGCTCCATGTCCTTTGTTGGTAAATATGGTGACAGCAGGTAAACTGGGAGTGAAGTCTGGAGAAGGATTTTATGCTTATACTCCAGGTTCAAAAGAGTTGGTGGTAGCGGATAACTTTAAAAAATAAGCACTCATGGCGCATTCCGAAGATCTCTCTTTGAAAACCTTTGATGGATTAGAGCGATTTGGCCAAATCTGGCCCGTTGAAAATCCCAGGGCTGTGGTGATAATTAACCATGGGATAGGAGAGCATGTCATGCGGTATGCCCATTTTGCTGATTTTTTTGTTGCCCAACAAATAGCTGTATTGGGGTTTGATCACAGAGGTCATGGGAGGACAGGTGGAAAAAGAGGCCATACACCCAATATTAAAGCCTTTTATAAAGACATAGAACAGAGTATCGGGGAGGCTAAGAATCGCTTTCCCGGTACTCCTGTGTTTTTGTTTGGACATAGTCTGGGTGGAAACCTTGTAATGGGGTTTACACTATTTGAAAAACCTAAAATTGCCGGTATAATTGCTTCTGCTCCCTGGATACAACTTGCATTCAATCCACCCAAGATCAAAGTCTTTTTAGGGAAATTATTAGCTGGTTTGTTGCCAACTTTGCCTCAGCCTAATGGATTAGATGTCAATTACTTGTCAAGAGATACAGATGTAGTTGAGAAGTATGTGGCTGATCCATTGGTGCATGATAAAATCACCTTAGCCACAGCAGCAGGGATGTTTGATAAAGCTGATTATTTAAATGAATTTACCGGTAAATTTCCCTCACCTTTATTACTACTTCACGGAACTGCAGATAGGCTAACCTCTGCTCATGCGACCGAGGCCTTCTTTCAAAGAAACCGGTTTGAAAATGATGACATGCAATTAAAACTGTATCGGGATTTTTATCATGAGATTCATAATGAACCGCAAAGAATAACTGAGTTCACCGATATATTAGAATGGATTAACTATCACCTTTAGTTAAAGACTTTGGCGTCCTGAACCGTGCGGGCTACTAAATTTTTTTGTGCTTCCAGTTTAGATTCACTCCATTCAAAAACTTCAGCAAAGTAATGTACAATCTGGTCTATATGTGGTTCGGTTACATCCAAATCAAAATACAACCTGCCAGACCTTCTATTTAGAAAATCAAGCGGAAGAAAAGTTAACTCGTTTTTTATACAAAAATCAATTTCTGCCTTGATCAATTCCCATTGATTTACTAGTCCATTAGGAAATCTCTCTACTATTTCAAAAGCTTCTTTTCCATAATTTGCAACCAGGTAATCGGCCACAACGGCAGCATTAGAAAAATGCCTGGAAATCAAAGTTGCAATTTCTGATTTGCACTGGTTTACCTCTTCTGAATTTTTTAAAGGTTTTCTTCCAATGGGAATTTGGTCTGTTTTACATGGCTTTAAATTTTCAACTTGATGTTCTTTTTTGAGGTTTTCAATCACAACATCCACTGTTCTTTCTGCCATTTTCCTGTATCCGGTCAATTTGCCTCCGGCGATGGATATCAGCCCGTTTTGAGATTTGAAAATTTCATCCTTTCTGGACATTTCAGAAGCACTTTTATCTTCTTCGTAAATTAAAGGTCGAAGGCCAGCCCAGGTAGATGAAAGATCCTTTTTACTGAGGTTTACCTCTGGAAACATGAGATTACAAGCATCCATGAGGTATTTTACATCTTTTTCTTCTGCTAAAACTCTGTTTTTGTCTCCACTATAAGGAGTATCTGTGGTGCCTATATAGGTAACATTCCACCTTGGAATTGCAAAAATCATCCGGCCATCCGGTACATCGAAATAAAGTGCATTTTTAACAGGAAATCTGTCATGAGGAACAACAATGTGGACTCCCTTTGAAAGAAAGAGTCTTTTTTTGCTTAGACTTCCATCTTTTTTCCGAAGCTCATCTACCCATGGCCCTGCAGCACTTACTACAACTCCAGCTTTAACTTTGAAGTTTTTTTCAAACAAATGGTCTTTGACTTCTATTCCTTCTACTTGCCCTTCATTATTATAGAGAAATGAAACAGCTTCTGCATAATTCAATACATCAGCCCCAAACTGTCTTGCTGTCTTTATGATTTCGATGGTTAAGCGGGCATCGTCAGTCCTGTATTCTGCATAAAAGCCACCACCGGTAAGTTTTTCTTTTTTTAAAAGTGGCTCATGCTCTAAGGTTTCTTCTTTTGTCAACATCATTCTTTTATCCTCTCCTTCCACATCTGCTAAAAAGTCATAAACCCAAAGTCCCAATGAAGTTGCAAACTTTCCAAAACTCCCATCTTCATAAAGTGGCAATAACATTTTCTCAGGAACCACAAGGTGAGGACATAATTTGTGAACAATGGCTCGTTCTCTCCCAACCTCTCTGACCAGACCTATTTCAAACTGTTTAAGGTATCTGAGTCCTCCATGTATGAGCTTGGTAGATTTACTGGAGGTGCCTGAGGCAAAATCACCTTTTTCAACCAATAGTACTTTCAGGCCTCTGCTTACAGCATCAAGAGCGATGCCAGCACCCGTGACTCCTCCCCCAATTATTATCAGGTCATATTTAGTCTGTTTAATTTTTTCAAAGTCCTTTTCGCGGGAGTGCAGGGGATTCATATCTCATTTGAATTTTTTCCTTTAAAACTTAAATTAAACTAAAAATAAGGGTAGGGGTTTAGGTCATCCTTATTATTTTTAAAAATAAGTGAATAATACATTAGTAAAACCCTTTATCTGAACCTTATTGTTATTTTTGCCGCGTTGTTTGACCCTTAAAAGATTCCTTGTGGCTTTAATTAAATCAATCTCCGGAATAAGAGGCACCATTGGTGGAAAACCTGGAGAAAATCTTACCCCAATTGATATTGTTGAATGCACTGCAGCTTATGGTAAATTCCTACTGGATGCAGGAGTGCCTGCTAAAGTGGTAATTGGAAGAGATGCCAGAATTTCGGGCGAAATGGTTTCAAGTCTGGTTTGTCAAACCCTGGCTTCCATGGGATTTGAAATCCTAAACCTCGGTCTTTCTACTACTCCTACGGTCGAAATGATGGTAACCGAAGAACAAGCAGGCGGGGGAATCATCATTACAGCAAGCCATAATCCCAAGGAATGGAATGCACTAAAATTTTTGAATCAAAAGGGTGAATTCATCTCTGCGGCAGATGGAGAAGCCATTTTGAAATATATTGCCGAAAAATCTGCCAATTTCGAAACCGTAAACAAAATTGGAAAAATCAGGAATGTCGATGGTGCTATCCAAAAACACATTGACAGCATTTTTCAATTGCCTCTGGTTGACGTAGATGCCATCAAGGAAAAGCAATTTAAAATAGTAGTAGATTGTATCAATTCGACAGGCTCCATTTCCATTGTGCCTATGCTGGAGCAGTTAGGATGTGAAGTAATTAGTTTGTTTGATGACCTTTCCGGCGATTTTGCTCACAATCCCGAACCACTACCTGCCCATTTAAGCGCCCTGTCAAGAGAGGTGCAAGACAAAAATGCACATTTAGGCGTCTCTGTCGATCCCGATGTGGACCGTTTAGCAATGGTTTGTGAAGATGGTGAAATGTTTGGGGAGGAATATTCTTTGGTCGCTATCGCAGATTATGTTTTAAAGCACAATCCAGGCAATACGGTCAGTAATTTATCTTCCACCAGAGCGCTCAACGATGTTACCGCCCGATACGGAGGCAGTTACCATGCTGCTGCTGTTGGGGAGGTAAATGTGGTGGTTAAAATGAAGGAAGAAAATGCAGTCATTGGTGGCGAAGGAAATGGAGGAATAATTTATCCGGAGCTTCACTACGGCAGAGATGCAATGGTTGGATTGGCGCTGTTTCTAAGTCATTTGGCTCATTTTGGAAGGTCAGTTTCTTATCTGCGCAGCCTTTATCCTAATTATTGGATGTCTAAAAATAAAATCAATCTTACCCCTGAAATTGATATCGACAGCCTCTTGAGCAAGATGGAGGAAAAATACAAAAGAGAAAGAATCAATAAAATTGACGGTTTAAAAATTGATTTTGAAGACAGTTGGATCCATCTCAGAAAATCCAATACTGAACCAATAATCCGTATTTATGCAGAAGCTTCTTCGCAATTGGCAGCGGATAATTTAAGTGAAAAAATAAAGTCTGATATCGGCGAAATTCTAAGAGGTCGCTCCTAAAACTTAGATAAGGAAATCAAAAATCGCTCTGATTTTTGGTTAAAAAAGGCTTAATCGAAAAAATATCTGGGGGTAGGCTGTATCATTTGGCATCTTCAGGTCGTTCCCTTTTTAAATCCAAAAAGATACACCATGAAGAAGATTCTGTTTTTGTCTGCCTTTTTATTCATAGCCAGCCTTTCCTTTTCACAAGTGAAATTTGGGATTAGAGGCGGTTTCAGTACCGCCAATGTTGATGGAAATAAAATCGGATTTCCATCCGGCTCGATGGATACACTTTCAATTTCAGATATTACCGGAGGATACCATTTTGGGTTTTTCCTTCAGGCAAGGATGAAGAAGTTTTTTATCCAACCAGAGATAGTTTTCAATTCAAATAAGGCAGATTTTACCCTGTCAGACCTTTCCTCACCAGAGGGAAGAGATCAGGTGCTTACCGAACGCTATAATTATCTTGATATCCCAATTATGATGGGTTTAAAATTGGGCGCATTGAGATTGCAAGCCGGTCCGGTTGGTCACGTTTATCTGGATAGTAAATCAGATTTGCTGAAGTTCGATGAGTATAGTACTACTTTTGAAACCATTACCTACGGATACCAAACAGGAATTGGTCTGGATATTTGGAACATTGCTTTGGACGTGAAATATGAAGGGAACTTTTCAGACTTTGATGATCACATCAGAATTGATAATGAGAAAATAAATCTATCAAATGCACCGAGTCGCTGGATATTCTCGATTGGGGTAGCATTCTAAAAATAAACTTCAACATAAAAGAACTCCCGTTTGATGAACTTAGCATCGCGGGAGTTTTTTTATATTTCGAGCTTAAATCCAACCCAGGCAAAACTATTGGACATGAAAAACACCATTTTATTCCTTTTTCTCATTGCAACAATCAACCTTTCTTGTTATAAAAATCCGGTTACTGGTAAAAAAGAATTCCTGTTGGTTTCTGAATCCCAGGAGATAGCAATGGGAAAATCGTATGATCCGCAGGTCATTTCTACTTTCGGATTATATGAAGATGAAAAACTTCAAAAGTTTATCACTGAGAAAGGAATGAAAATGGCCAAGCTTTCTCATCGTCCTGATCTTCCTTATGAATTTAAAGTAGTTGACTCTCCGGTTGTAAATGCTTTTGCTGTACCTGGTGGATTTGTATATTTTACAAGAGGCATCATGGCGCATTTTAACAATGAGGCAGAGTTTGCCGGTGTGCTGGGTCATGAAATTGGCCATATAACTGCCAAACACACTGCCAAACAACAGACAGGTCAAATACTTGGTCAGATTGGTCTCATTGCAGGTGTGGTTATCAAGCCGGAATTGGCTCAATATGCGGATGTTGCCCAGCAAGGAATGCAATTGTTGTTTTTAAAATTTTCTAGAGACCATGAAAGCCAGTCTGACAGACTTGGAGTTGCCTATTCTACCAAAGCAGGATATGATGCCGTCCAAATGGCTGACTTTTTTCAAACCATAAAAAGAATAGGAGAGAAGAGTGGTCAAAGTGTGCCTACCATGTTGTCTACCCATCCGGATCCGGGTGATAGAAATGCTAAGGTGAAAATTTTGGCCCAAAAGGCTCAACAAAATGTAAACAAAGACAAGCTGATTGTAAACCGTGATGGTTATTTGAAAATGATAGACGGGATTGTTTATGGTGAAGATCCGAGACAAGGCTTTGTTGAAAATGGAAATTTTTATCATCCAGAGTTGAAGTTCCAGTTTCCTATCCCAAATGGTTGGCAAACTCAAAATTCTCCTTCTCAATTTCAAATGGCTCCAAAGGATGGTAATGCAGTACTGATGCTTACGCTTGCCCAAGGCAAAACACTCAATGAAGCCAAACAGAAGACCATCGAACAAATGCAGCTGCAAGTTCAGAGTTCAAATACTACCAGAGTAAATGGATTTCCTGCATTGGAAATGGTTTCAGTCCAAGCCAATCAACAACAAGCCGGAGGCACCCAAACTTCCAATGAAAATCAGGTGGTTATTTTTACTACGCTTATTGAATATGGAGGGCTTGTTTATGCATTCCATGGCTTGACCTACCAAAAGTTCATCAATAATTATAAAAGCAGTTTTGACAGAACCAGAAAAGCTTTTAATTCCCTTTCTGATCCTTCCAAATTAAATCGCCAGCCTGAAAGAATTTCAGTTGTTACTGCTCCACGAACCGCAAACTTGAAAGAAACCCTTCAGGAGTTTGGAATGAAACAAGCAAGAATGGAAGAATTGGCCATTTTGAATGGGATGCAATTAACAGACAGAGTAAACAGTGGAACACTGCTGAAGATAGTCAAATAAAGCTTACTGAGTTGCAGTTTCAGCGGTACTCATCGTAACCAAATAGGTTAGGATAGAAGCTTTAATTGGTTCTTCTATATTCTTGATACTGGATTTGTTCTCAGCTTTTTTTGCCATTCTGTTGACCGTCTTTTTCCACCCTTCGGCATCATGCTTCTTCGGGTTTTTAAGACCATGGCATTGAGAACAATAGAATTCAAAATTAGACTTACCCTCTTGTAATTCTTCCATGCTTAGTTGTGGGTATGAATTTCTTCCTCTTTCCAAATCATTTTGGCTGAGGGGCAATAGCTTCACACCTCCACAAGCACTCAGGATGAAAGCCAAAATTATAATACTGTTCCGTTTCATTTGATGAATTTAAGAGCAGTAAGATATGGAATAATTTGAAAGAAATGGACTCCTGCTTGCTTAGTCTAAATTTTCCGCCAAAAGCTTGATTTGTTCCAAAATACTGCTCCATCCACCAGCTTCCATGGTTTCTTCGTACCTGGCTTTGCCTTCCGCTGCTACCGAATAATCGCCTTGAGTAACCGTAAATTTTGTTGACTTTCCTTGCGGTTCCAGGAGATAGGTAACGGTCAGGTAATTCTCAGGAACATCTTCATAATCGCCATTCGGATCAATGGTGGTATAACTTAATTTTTGAGGAGGATTGAATTCTACAATTTGACCTTTGACAAAGCAAACTTCTTTGCCATCCATATTGCCCACCCATTCAATGGAATCTCCTGGTTCCCATTCTGATTTTGGCTCACATCCAAACATGTATTGTTTGGTGAAATCTCCCTCCGTCAAAACATCCCAAACCGTATCAGCATCAGTTTCTATGACAATTTCATTCTTAATATACAATGGTTCTTTCATGATTTAATTTTTCACAAAAATGCTCATTTCAAATCATCCATTATTACATTAGAAGGATCTTTTCTAATAGATTTTGGAGTATTACCAAATCGGTTTTTGAAAGCCTGGTTAAAATGTTGTGGACTTGAAAATCCTGTAAGGGAAGAAATCTCTGCTGCAGTTTTATCTGATTGAGAAAGCAATTGGAAGGCTAACTGAAGTTTATGCTCAAAGAGATAAGCAAATACTGTCGTTCCAAAAACCTCCTTAAAGCCATTTTTTAATTTAAACTCATTGAGACCAGTTAGTTTTGAAAGCTCCGAAAGGGTAGGAGTTTCCTGAAAATCCTTCAATAAAAGGTCCCTAACCTTTATAATTTTACTTTTATCCGCTTCTGTTTTTATAACCTTTTCTCCTGTAAATGCCTGGTCATATTGGTCCAGACAAAGTGCAAGCAATTCCAGACTTTTTGCTTTTAAATAAACATGTTCAAGATGACCTTTAAATCCGTGATGGATGACTTGGTTTAAAATTCTTTGGATAGGACTACTGATACTGCCCCAATCGGGAGCATACATAATTGGTTTCTCATTTTTAATAGCATCTAAAAATGATTTTAAACGCAGATTTGGGTTTTGGAACAATGAAATGAAATATTCCTTATCGAAGGAAAGCCCAAAGGTTTCAATGATTTCCGTTTTTGGGAAAACTTCAATTTCAAAACCTTTTGAAAACATCAAATTGTGGTGTCCTCCTATTAAATCAAATTCCTTTTTTAATTGAAAATGTGTAAACCTGTAGTCTCCCTTCGTGCCGAAATGTAGTTTCACTTTCTCTTCGTCCTTTCTGGTATGAGTAGCCTTTAATCCATTGAAATTAGATCTTGCATATCCCAGTGTAAAACCTCCAAGTTCCCATGTCTTGAAAATCGGACTTTCTTCATTTGGCCTGGCTACCTTTAAATTCATACATCCATTTTTGTAAAAATAAGGAAAATAAAAAAGCGCGTCAGAAAGTAATTCTAACGCGCTTTTCATTTATAAGAATAATCTTAATTCAATTCAAATTGGATGGTAAGACCTCCATTGATCTGCGTCTGAGGTGCAGTAATAGAAGTTTTTGGTTTGGTTAAAGTGTAATCCACAAATAACCTCAGGTTCAATCGCTGATTCAATTGGTAATCCACAGAAGGGTTGATTCTCAATTGATACTGGCCCCTGATTTTCTCATGAATATTTTTATCCAAAAGGTGGTTGATCGTTACATTGTCCTGTAACTGGAAACCAAGAATGATATTTAAATCCTGTGGATTGGACTGACCACGGCCTCCACCGAAAGTACGGTTCAGGAATTGGTTTCCAATGTCAGGTTTTTCTTCTTCTTTCTTTTTCTTACCTTTTTGAAGGAATTCAAATTCAACGCCTTTCAGTGTCCATTCAAATTGACCATTGATACTTGAACCTTGGGTCTCTGAGAGTTGGAAAGTCAATAAATTCATATCCAAATCTCTTGTTTTGTCGTAGGACAATTTAACTGAAACTCCTTGCTTAGTTTTTACGTCAATTCCAATCAGTGGCGAAAATCCTTCCCGAATCATTACATTGGGAATCTCCAGTCTTGAATAAAAACTTTCCGTTTCAGGATTCAGGTTTTGAGGACTGTTTTGATTGAATTCACTATCAAAATACAAGTTGGTTGCGTATTGATTGATAGTCATATTAGACCTGTAACCATGCCTTAGAGAGAATGAACTGAATAACTCTGCGAAAAGAGGAATCTTTGATAAGCCATTGTAATTCAAAGTCCAGTTAGGTCTAGGAATGGTCTTAAACACATCCAATGGTACTTTGTTTGGATCCTCTCCGGTATAGGCAGCAACAAAAGCCGGTATCAATACATTTTGTTGGGTCTTACCATAACCTTCTGTATAGGTTCCGCCATCTTTGGTATGTTCAGTTCCTTGAACCCCGACTCTTTGAGAGATCACTTCACGATTGGCCTCAAATTGATTGAACAGGGTAATTCCATCAGGATCTTGACCAAATAGGGTGTTGGCAGTAAAATAGGTTAATTCTAAAGAACCTAAGTCCTGAGGCAGAAGCCTTTCAAGGGTTCCATTCCCATCTGCATCTTTGAATAACTCCGTATGGTTCTCAGTGAATCTTCTTTTGTAATCAATATCAATCCTGAAATCATTAAACGGTTCAACCGTAACTTTTCCATCCAAGGTTACCGAATAATTCTGCTGAACTTTTTGGTTTAGGAAAAAGTTGGTGGTTATCCAGGGCACCCCGTTTTCTCCGGTTGCAGCCCGGTTAAACCAGACATCATCAGGTTGAAGGCCGGCTACAAAGTCCCAACCGGGAGCCGTAAATCCTTCGTTTTGACCAAAGAACTTTGCCTGAGGCATGAAACCCGGCACAGTCGTTCCAAAATCTTCACTATACCTTACCCGGGCATTTCGCAACAGCATTAATGGCCTTATCAACACTTTCTCGATAGTAGAAGGTCCTGAATTTTTCTTTTTGTCCTTATCCTTATCAGCATCCTGAACTCGGTCTTCTCCTTTGCTGTCAGGAGTACTTTGTCTGGACCTTGGTCTGGTATTGGCTCTCGGAGGAGTGTTGATCGATTTGAGGTATTTTGAATTGTTGTATAACTTTTCAAAATTGATATCGGCATTTACATCCCGCTTTTGGGTATTTTGGATAACATTACCCAGTTCCAAAGCATTTAGGGAAGCTCCTGCCCAGTTATAAGTGGCATTGTATTGAGCTCTTATATTTACAAAATCCAGGAATGGAAAATACTTAAATGGTAAAGTATATGCCAGGGAGAAATTATGACTGAAATTTTTGGTTCGACCAAAATCCTGAAGGTTCTCCCAAATGTAATCGTTCAACTCGCCTTGAGTTCTTGGATTTCCTTCTTCATCAAATTCTTCCAATTCATCAATAATTGCCTGATTGGTGGCTGAATAATTAAATTTCAGTGATTTGGTAAAATCCCATGCAAGGGCATAATCTCGATTCCACAAAAATTGTTTTTGATAAAAAGTATTGTAGAAAGGATTGGTCCCTGCAAATCGCTGTTTGGTTACCTGGTAGTTTCTGTCCCAGGCACTTCCAAAGGCGAGGTTAGACGGAACAGGATTCAGATTGAATTCCGTTAGGAATTTTATGTATTTATCTTTCTTAAATAGTTTTTTAAATGGTTGCCAGAAAAATGGCCTTGCTGCAAAGGCATAGTCCAGTGTCGCATAATGGTCTTCGGTTCGATTGAATTCAATCTGCGGATTGGAGGCATCTTTTTCAACCAAACTATATGAAACAGAGAAGTTTTCTATGTTCCACGGCATGGGTTTTTTATCGTTTCCTTTGCTTCGTTCTTTTCTTACATTACTGAAATTAATGGATTGAATTTTCTCCTGGGTAATGGAAGCATTATAAACGGAATCGCGGTCTGCCGGGTCAATATCATCCAACAAATCCTTGAATTCTATATCCCTGGTATAAGGGTCAAACCTTGGGATAATTTTCGTTTGAGAATATTGATAAAGGAAAGGGATTTTTAAACCAAAATCTTTATTGAAGAATCTACCCAATTCAAAATTACCGGCAAAATCATATTGAATTACTTCTTCCTGATTTCTTTGAGCAAGCTTTTGTTCAATTCCACCATATCCAATACTGCTATAGGCGGTAGAGGCCGAAACCTGGCCAAAGTCAGCCATCTGAACATCCAATCGTGCAACTCCGGCTACACCACCTCTTTCATCCAGTCCATTCATTCTCAATTCGTTGATCCAAACCTCGGCAGTGTGCGGAACCCCATCGTTGAAAGGGTTTCTAATACCGACCATGATTCCTCTTACTTTTCCCATATCAGGATTACCAATAATCCTGGTCCTGTTGGAAGGTTTTTCCGGGTCAACTGATTCATAAATGTAATTCAGGGAACCGTTTTTATTATTCCTTTCCACTTTCAAATCTGTAAACAAATGCAAGGGGAAGTCGAAATTGTTGGCTTCTAACCAAACCCTGTCAGAATATGCAACCTTTTGGGTCTCATTACTTGGTAGATCATCAGGATCACTATAAGAAAGAGGAATTGCATACTCGTAATAATTATCCTCAAAGTCACTACCAACACGAATGAAGATTTCCAGGTCGCCGTCTTGGGCAGCTTGTTCTTGCGTTTCGGCGTGTACAAACATTTTCATACGCTCATATACACGCAAATCAAGATTGGTAAGCTTATAAACTCCACGCGCATCTCCATCTCTCAAGTCTCTTAAGCGAATGGCTAAAGAACGCTCATCTTGCAGGATACCTGGCTGAAATCCTCCAACATTTTGCTCCCTTTGAATACCTTTTGGTAGTACGTAATTAAAGGGCTGCCTGGTTGAGTTTTCTTCCAATCCTACATCCGTGATATCGAAAATAGTTCCCGGATATTGGTCAGGAACATTTACACCGTCTTCTTTTAAGGATCTTCTATAACGTCTCCACTGGCTTCTTGTCAATTTCATGTCCACAAACGACAAGTTTACAGGAGCTGCAAAGTCTTTCAAATACATTCTAAAGAAGCGAATAGAACGGAAATCCTGAATACCACCAACCGCCTGATCGTAATCCTGAATCGGAATCTTAAAGTTGTACCAGATTCTATAGATTTGACGTTGATTGTTCCTTACTTGTACAGAATCCGTAATGTACCTGTTAAATTTTATACCGAGATCATTATCCCATTCGATGGGGATTTCATATTGGAAATAAGCTTCTGCCTCATTTAAGGTCTTATCATCGTTCAAGTCCTCCGAGTCCGGTTTCAATCTTGAAGATGCCACCAGGTTGTTGGATTGATTGACCGGAGAGTTTCCTTGCGGTTTGGAGAAGCTTTTGTATTTCTCAATTACCGGAAGGTTTGCTGGAAAGGCAGTAAAAAATTGGAAGTTATCGTTGGCCGGGTCATCTAAAATTCTATCTTTTGCAGCCTGATCCAAAAGATTTGAGCCTTGAATCTTATTTAAATATTCCGCAAACTGAACAGCTTCTTCCATGTCAGTCAGACCATCCAATCCAATATCCTGAGAGGATCTTGATTCCGGATCATTATCAAATGCTTCCGTGATGATAGGTCCTGAAGGTACACGGCCCCATTCAGTGTTGAGGTATTGCCTGTTTGAACTAATGGTACCCGGAGGTCCAGGCAATCCATTTTCAAAAGCAAGTTCTGAATCTTTTAGTACGTCTTCTGAGACGTTACCAATATTAATATAGAGGGTTCCTTGTTGATCAGGGGCAGTACCGGAAAAATCACCGGGAGAATTTGGATCCAAAAACGGGCTCAGCATCCAAAACTCGATAAACTCAACATTGGTAGCCTCAAAATCATTGTTTACCAATTGTTTGGTGATTCCTGCCCATCTGGTTTCAGGATTTAGAAGATTACCCTGGTTATCCATACCGGCAGAATAACGGGTACCCTCCGGTAATTCAAAGTTGTAAACTCCTCGTTCATTTGGGAAATAGGAGAGGACAAAAGGTCTGATAAGGTTGTTGAAACTCTGTCTTTGGCCTTCTCTGTAGATTTCATTGAAATCAACGATGGAAGTATAAGGATCATCCGGTGCACCATTTCTGGCAGTTTGGTCCACCAGGAACCAGTTTAACAAACCTCGGTTAACGCTCGGAAGTAAACCTCCTGCTTCACCCTCCGGGAACATTGGATTGTTGTTTTGATCGTCATTGGCCGGGATGGCTGCCATGTTCCATTCCTGAACCTGATTGCTCGAAAGGTTGAATTCAGGGAATGCTCCTTCAAAGTCATCAATTAAAACAACACCACCCTTGTTTTCATCCGAAGTTTCATTAATTGCTCTGGAGTGGCCGGGTTGAATGGCAGCTCCTTCTGCAGTTAGGGTAAAACTGGATTCTTCTTTAGTATCTATCAACGGAATGGCATCTACAGCTTTGGTAAGCCATGGAAGTTTTTCACCCCAAGTGAAATCAAGCCCGTAAACTCTGTTGTTGATTGGATCGTCTCCAATGTTAACTTTCTGGGTAAATGGTCTTTCAAACAGGTGCATGTATGTTGCACCTACCACCAGATTTTTATTTACATCGTAATCGGCACGTAAGCCAATTAAGTTCTTTTGTTGGAAACCAAATAAGGAGTTGTCCTCAAAACTCACATTAATGGGAACCCCGGAAGAAATATAAGCCTGATTGGTTATGGTAATTCTACCGGTTGCATAATCGATATCATAATCCGTACCTTCTTTCAACTCCTGAGAACCTGCTCTTACGGAGACAGAACCTCTAGGAAGGTTGAAGGAATTCAATTGGATAACATTATTGGATTCTCCTTTATAGGATCCTCGTAAAACAAACCTGTTTTTATCTGGATATTCCCTTGCTCTGGTTACTGTTGAATCATATAGAACCTGGTATGCCAGCCTTTCAGCTATTGCTGCTCTGTCGGGGTCATTTTCTACAATTTTTTCGTATAAATCCGTACCAAAAGGCTCTAGTACCGGAATCATGATTCGACCATTCTGGGTCACCGTTAAACCGGGAATGAAGTCAAATTGTCCGTTGGCAGGTGGGTCGTTGTTGTCGTTTAGGCGATCCAGGTTGAAGAAACGAAGTAATGGGATTTCACTTGTTGGAGTTCCTGTTTCTCTTGGCAAGAATTGCTTTTCACCAATACCTGGCTCATCATAATAAATATTAAAAACAAAGTCTTCCTTGCTCAAATTGTAGGCACCGATGTTATACACGTTCTTCATCATCAAATCCCACATCGGAAGGTCTACACGTTGGGTAGCACTTTTCAACATTTTGGTAAACAATACCGTCTGAGTATTGGTAGACTCATTGGGATCATTGATATTGGAAGTGTCCTCTCTTAATTGGGTAGGTGGAATATTTCCTGATAACTCACCCACTGTATATATTTCACCATTATAAGAATATTGGTAAGATACACCCACTACGTGATCCGGTTGGATAGGGTAGTTGATGGTCACATACCCAAGTTCCTTGTTTACAAAAAAGTCTCTTCCTTCATCCAGTTTGATGGCTCGAACTTTTTCAAAGTCCCTACCAGCCTGAAGGTTCAGCGATCCTCCTTGCAAATAAGAAACTACTCTGTTGGTGGCACGAATGGAAGAGTCAACTGTAATTCTTTGGTATAAATCGTTGGAGCTATTATCGGGCAAAGGTCTTCCTTGATAATCACTTGGCGGATTGATGGAAGGATTTACAGAAGAAGAAGCTATTCTTTCGGGTTCACCAAGGTCTTGCAGTGCTACGATGTCTACCAGTCTTTCCGGTTGGGTATTTCTGTCGTCCGTAACATAAACCTGAACTCTTTCCAGGTTAAAGACGTTACGGATAATAGGTAGGTCTTCCAGAGATTCTTCGAACGTATTCCTGTTGTAATGGGAAAGGAAATAGTGGCGGTTTTCTTCATATTCATCTGCAAAAACTTCAAACTCGGTGTATTGTGCTCCACCTTGAACCTGCAGCTGTTTCCGGTCTGATTTCTGCTGCGCGACGATGGTTTTCAATCGCAAAGGACCCCATTTGGTGTCCAACATGACCCCAAATAAACTTTGGGCACCTGTGATCAATTTACTTCGCAATGGAAAAGTTACGTTTCCGACTTCCACATTTTGAAGGATATCATCTTCACTAAAAGCAGTTGGGTCATATTGCAACTTCATTTGATTGTCAAAATCAAAAGTTGCGTTGTTGTTATAATTAAAACTTAATCTTAATTTTTCTCCAATCTTCCCTTCGACACTCATATTTATATTCATGTCGAAATCAAAAACCCCTTGAGATTGCTGATTTAAGGTAATACCGGGGTCTTGTCTTCTGTTGTAATTCCAACCAAAGGTCAATCCAATACTACCCTGAGGTCTGATATCTACTGCCGTTCCTCCAAAAAGGCGGTCTGCTAGATTTTGTGAAAGGTCAAATTTAGACATGGGATCGACCAATCCGGATTCATCCGGTCCTTTGTTGCCGGCCAGGCGGTCAAAATAATCCTGATCCTGTTTTTTAGCTTTCCAATCCAGATACTCTTCATAAGTCAAATAGGTAGGACTTCTGAAATAATCTTCACCGATTCTTTCTCTTACGATATACAAACCAGAAGATGGGTCGTACTCCACCTCCTTCTTTACACTTTCGGGATCCTGAAGGTCGAAAGGATTGTTGTTGGGGTTGGTTAAAAAATCACCATATCTGTCCTGCAGGGGTATGGTATCCTGCACAGGGGCCGCCAACGTTATTCCATCGCCATAAGGATTTTCGAAATTGAAGCCGTTTCCAAAAAGTGAAATACTCGTGGCAACAATCGAAACAATCAAAAAGGCTCTTACAGGTAGATTTTTCCAATTCATCATTATCAACATGGGATAATTTCGATAACAAGTGCTAATGCTAGTCAATAAATTCAAATACCTAATATTTAGGTTTGGCCGAAAAAAGGCGCAAAATTGGCATATAAATGCAATATGACCAAGAAAACGACAAATTGTATCCGACATGATGGAAGCCAAAAATTTAACATCCATTAGAAGGATTAATCTTTTATTAACAAAAGATTGGCTCAAACCTACGCATTTACGGAAGAATTAGTTAAATGTTTAATGTTTTATAGTTGTATTGAGGCCATAAAAATGATGTGCGGTATAAAGTCATCTTTATTTATAATATTAGAGTATGAATTTATGTGGTCAGAATGCAGCAAAAACAATTACGACAGGTATATTCGCACCCAATACCACTTAATTTGTTTTGAAAAATATTGGAAATAAAAATTTACAGATATTATGGCTTCAAAGAATTCTACCAAATTTAGAACAGGGGTTTTGCATGGAGATGAGGTGACTGAATTGTTCAATTATGCTAACGATAACAATTTTGCAATTCCTGCAGTAAATGTAATCGGTACCAATTCTATCAATGCAGTAATGGAAACTGCAAGGGAGGTGAATTCTCCTGTAATCATTCAGTTTTCTAATGGTGGTGCAGCATTTTACGGCGGAAAGGGTTTGTCAAATGAAAATCAACAATCTGCCATTTTGGGTGCACTAAGTGGTGCTATCCATGTGCATACACTTGCTAAGGCATATGGAGTTACCGTAGTATTGCATACGGACCATTGTGCGAGGAATCTACTTCCTTGGGTGGATGGCATGTTGTACGCAGCAGAAAAGTTCTACGAAGACCGTGGTTTCCCTCTTTTTAGTTCCCATATGTTGGATCTTTCGGAAGAGCCCATTGAAGAAAATATAGAGACTTGCGTTGAATACCTGAAAAGAATGGATGCCATGGGCATGACCCTTGAAATTGAGTTGGGAGTAACCGGAGGAGAAGAAGATGGGGTCGACAATACAGATGTTGACTCTTCCAAACTTTACACACAACCGGAAGAAGTGTCTTTTGCTTATGAAAAATTGAGCGCAGTGTCCAACAGGTTTACTATTGCTGCTGCATTTGGTAACGTGCACGGTGTATACAAGCCGGGAAATGTGAAACTTAGCCCAATCATTCTAAAGAATTCTCAGGAATTTGTGAAAAACAAATTCAACCTTGATAAAGACAATCCTATCAATTTTGTCTTCCATGGAGGTTCAGGTAGTAGCCGCGAAGAAATTCGTGAAGCTATTGAGTATGGAGCCATAAAAATGAACATTGATACAGATATGCAATGGGCATTTCTGGATGGTGTTAGAACCTATGTCGATGATAAAGCTGGCTACCTGAAAACTCAAATTGGTAATCCTGATGGTCCGGATGTTCCTAACAAAAAACATTACGACCCAAGGGTATGGTTGAGAAAAGGTGAACAGTCATTTGTTGCCAGATTGAAATCAGCTTTTGAAGATTTGAATTGTATCAATCAAAACGCATAGTTTTTCCATTCGAAAAAATATAGTCAAGTTTAATGAAGGACCTAAAGGTATTTAAGTTTGGTGGCGCATCCGTAAGAGATGGAGCTGGTGTAAGAAATGTGGCATCTATCATTTCAACTAAAAAGAAAGGCCCCTTAATTGTAGTAGTTTCTGCCATGGGTAAAACCACTGACGGATTAGAGAAAGTGGTAAGAGCTCATCGTGATAAAACAGGTGAGTCTGCTAAATTTTTGGAGGAAGTAAAAGAGTACCACTACAATATTTGTAAGGAACTTTTTGAAGAAGGCGATCCGATTTTTGATGCAATCAATGACACTTTTGTTGAAATTGACTGGGTTTTGGAAGAAGATCCACATGAAAATTATGACTTCATGTATGATCAAATTGTCTCTGTCGGAGAATTGGTCTCTACAAAAATAGTAGCAGCTTACCTCAATAAAACCGGAACGCCCACCCAATGGATGGATGCGAGAGATATTATTCGTACGGACAACCTATATCGTGAAGCTTGGGTGCAATGGGAAGAAACCGTTTCAAATGCTCAAAAATTATTAACGCCACATCTTGAGCATGAACATGTAGTTTTGACCCAAGGATTTATCGGAAGTACTTCAGAAAATTTTACGACAACGTTGGGCAGAGAAGGCTCCGACTATACCGCAGCCATTCTTACATTTTGTTTGGATGGAAATGATATGACCATTTGGAAAGATGTACCTGGTGTTTTGACAGCTGATCCACGCAAGTTTGAAAATGTTAGTAAACTGGACAGACTTTCTTACAAAGAGGCCATAGAGATGACTTATTATGGTGCTAAGGTAATCCACCCTAAGACCATTAAACCTTTACAGAATAAGTCCATCCCGTTATACGTAAAGTCATTTTTAGAACCAGACAAGCCGGGAACACTTATTTCTACCGACGTTGAAGATAATTATCCACCCATGGTGGCCATAGAAAGCAATCAGGCATTGTTGCATATCTCAACCAGAGATTTCTCCTTTGTTGCAGAACATCATATGAGTTATCTTTTTAAAATGATAGCAGAAATGAGATTGCAGGTAAACATGATGCAAAATACCGCCATCAGTTTTGGTATTTGTGTGAATGATATTGATGATAGGGTAGAACGATTTTCAGAGGCCATTGAAAAAGATTTCAAAGTGAATTATGACAGGAATCTTGAGCTGATTACCGTGCGTCATGCACAGGAAAATGTGCTGGATAATTTGAAACGCGGAAAAATCATCATGCTGGAAGAAAGGATACAAGAAACGGTGCAATTGGTAGTCAAAGATGTGCCGGTATTGAAAAGAAAAGACTGATTATCACGTCACAACTAATATAAAAGCCGGCTGGAATTTGTATCCAGCCGGCTTTTATTTTGTCCTTTATTGAAATAGTGAAAATTTATTGGGAAAAAATCTATAAATTTATTGCAGAAATCACATATGGGATAATTTTTAATTTATAGCTTACCCATTTTTGCCATCCATTTTTTTTAAAAAATAAACATATGGATAGAAGAGCTACTCTGGCAACTCTACTAGGTAAATCAAACAAAACAAACAAGTCGGAAAATCAGGATTTTGCACCACCTGCTTCAGGATTGGACCCGTACACTGGTTCATGGGGTTTTGAAAATGCTGCCCACTTGCTAAGAAGAGCAACATTTGGACCCACTGTTGAACAGGTCAAACAATCTGTTCAGGATGGTTTGAATGCGACGGTTGCAAAATTGTTGGAGGATTTGCCTATGCCTTCTCCGCCTGTTAATTATTATTATACCAACGACCCATATACTGAAATTGGATCTTCCTGGGTAGATAAAGGATATGTTCAGGGTGATTCCAATCTTGGCCAAATTCGAACCAGCAGGTTTCGCTCTCTTAGGGCCTGGACGATGGAACAAATTCTGACGGAAGGGGTCAATTGTAGGGAAAAAATGACCTTGTTTTGGCACAATCATTTCGTAACTGCCAATGAAGGTGAACCGCTTTATGTTTGGAATTACATCAACACTTTGCGTGAGAATTCTTTGGGAAATATAAAGGAGTTAGTGAAAAAGGTAACCATAGATGCTGCAATGTTGCGCTATCTCAACGGTAACCAAAACCGCAAAAATGCTCCCAATGAAAATTATGCTCGGGAATTATTGGAGCTATTCACCATAGGTAAAGGTCCTTTGGTACGTTTTGGCGATTACACCAATTATACGGAAGACGATATCAAGGAATCTGCAAAAGTCCTCACTGGTTGGATTGCCAGATTCAGTAATATGTACAATGAATATTACACTAAAATCACTGAATTTATTCCTAATTATCACGATACCAGCTCAAAGTCCCTTTCTTATCGGTTCAATTACGCGCAAATCGATAATGCAGATGATGAAGAGTACAAAATTTTAATAGATACCATTTTTAAGAAGAGAGAATGTGCAAGGTTTATTTGCCGTAAGCTTTACAGGTGGTTTGTTTATTATAAAATAACACCTGATGTGGAGGCAGACGTTATAGAACCCATGTCTCAAATTTTACACGGAAACGGGTACAATGTTAAACCTGCACTTGAAGCGCTTTTTAAAAGCCAGCATTTCCATGACATATTAAATGTCGGACCGATGATTCGCAATCCTTTCGATTTTGTTTTCGGTCCAATGAAGGCATCCTATTATTCCGAAGGATTGCCTACTGATCTTTATGCTAGATATTTGCAGCTATACAATCTGTACACCAGTAAATTGAAATTCAACCTTATGCAGATGGAGTACTTTAATCATCCGGATGTTGCAGGTTGGAAGGCGTATTATCAAGAACCAAGTTTTTATAGAATTTGGATCAATTCAGCAACACTTCCTCCAAGAAGAGATGTGAGAAAATACCTATTATATGCATCTACATCAAGAGGAGTTCCAATTGAGTCTGAAAGACTGGATGTATTAAAGCTGGCATCAAGGCTGGACAATCCAACGGATCCCAATGATTTAATTGATGAATTGACCCGATTGTTGATGCCACAACCAATTTCTCCCGGTCAAAAAACTTATTTAAAAGAGTTACTCATACCCGGTTTGCCGGACTATGAGTGGAGTATTGAATATGGTCAATATCTAGGTAATCCTGATGATAAGGATTTAAAAAACAGTATTGAAGGAAAGCTTAGGATTTTACTGAATGGCATTTTAGAAATGCCCGAATCCTATTTGAGTTAATCCATCCCTATCATCTAAATCTCTTTTTCGATATGAAAAGAAGGAAATTTATCCAGACCTCAACCGCAGCTGCAGTCGGAACTCCAATTATGCTCAATGGGCTTTCCTTGAATGTACTTCCGACCAAAGGCTTCTTTAAAAAAATGAATCCTCTTAATGATAAATGTCTTGTTATCATCCAAATGCTTGGGGGAAACGATGGTTTGAATATGGTCATTCCCATTGACCAGTATGACAACCTCGCCAATGCAAGACCCAATATCATTTTACCGGAAAATTCTCTTTTGGATTTAAATGGATTAACCGGGTTGCATCCTGCCATGACAGGGCTGAAAGGTTTGTATGACAATGCAAGGCTTACCGTGGTTCATAGCGCCGGTTATCCTAGTCAAAATAGGTCGCATTTTAGATCAACTGATATCTGGACTTCCGCTTCGGCCGCCAATGAATTTGTGAGCAGTGGATGGTTGGGAAGATATTTTGATACCAAATTTCCGGGTTATCCAAATGGCTATCCAAATGTGGAAAATAAAAACCCGGTTGCATTGACTATGTCATCCCTGGTTTCTGAAACTTGTCAGGGAAGTGCTTCTAATTTTAGTTTGGCCTTGACCAACCCATTCTCACTTTCTGCTTTGAATCAAGGCGAAGACAGCGAACCACCCAATACTCCTTATGGTGATGAATTGAGATTTTTAAGGCAGGCGATAGACCAGACCAATGCTTATAATGACGTTATAACTGGTGCTGCAAAGCATGGTAAAAATATGGTCAGCTATCCTAATACCAGTTTAGGGAATCAGTTGAAAAATGTTGCCTTGTTGCTTGCTGGTGGTTTACATACCAAAGTATTCGTTTGTTCTATTGGCGGATTTGATACCCATGCCAATCAGGTGGATGTGAATGATACCAAAGTCGGGAACCATGCAAATCTGCTTCGTACGCTTTCAGATGCAATCGCTGCGTTCCAGGAAGATTTATTCCAGCTTGGTTTGGAAGAAAGAGTGTTGGGTATGACCTTCTCTGAATTTGGAAGACAAATTAAATCCAATTTCTCAGATGGAACCGACCATGGAACTGCGGCTCCAATGTTCCTATTCGGAAAATGTGTGAGTGCCGGCTTTGTTGGTGAAAATCCTGAAATCAGTGCCAATGTTCAAGTGCAGGAAGGAGTTCCAATGCAAAATGACTTTAGGAATATCTATGGCTCCATCATGAGGGACTGGTTTGAAGTAGAAGAAGAGGATGTTCGCGAATTGCTTTTTGAGGACTTTGAATATTATCAGGTAGTAGATCCTTGTAGTAGTCCCGGTAAATTTGCCGGTCAGGCTCCTATCGAAGCATTTGACCTGAATGTATTTCCAAATCCAGTAATAGATAATGCGGAAGCTGTTTTCGAAAGTTTCGATGAGGATGCAAGAATTACCCTGGTAGATGGAAGAGGTGCAGAACTCAGGGTTCTGATGGAAGGAAGACTGTATGCTGGTACCCATCGGGTTCCGGTAGAAGCTTCTCGTCTACCTAGAGGAAATTATTATGTGAGGGTTCAACTAGAGGGTAGACAACAGACGAAGTTGTTTGTGAAGATCTAGGTGCTGGGTGCTGGGTGCTAGGTGCTGGGTGCTAGGTTCTGGGTACTGGGTTCTGGGTGCTAGGTGCTGGATTTTCTCTCGGAATTTGTCATTCTTGCCTCTGAGCCGGAATTAGATATGTTGCGTTGCCTAAGTTGGATGTGCGGTAAGTAGCTTGGTGAATAATGTTTTAGGTCGCAGTTCGCTATTAAGTAAATCGAATAGCGAACTGCGAACACCGTAAACCGAACTTCGAATAGCGGTCTTAAAATCTTGCGGTAACTCCTACCAAGGCATTGATTCCAAAAGTGGGGTAGTTGTACCAGCGTCTTCTTTTTACTCCTGACAGATTATAGATATCGAGGAATACTCCGAAGTGTTCTGAGAATCTGTATTCTCCGCCGACACTGATATCCAACAAGCCATTTTGTTTTTCATTTTCTCCTAACTGGTTGGGGAAGCTGATACCGTTTTCAATAAACAAGGACGCTCTTACAGTTGCCTTTCCTTCCAAGGTAATATACTTAACGGTACCATTGATGCTAAGTGCGGGTAGTCCCCACGGTTCTCTTTGAGTGTCCAAATCATAAACATTGCTGTTTACTGCTCCCAGAATACTTAATCCTTTGAATAAAGTTGCTTCCAGCGAACCTCCAATATAAAACAGATTGCCATCATCTGTAAAGATGTTGAAATTATAGGGAACGATGTTTTCACCTATATAAAGGTGGTTTGGAGTGTACAAAACCAAATCCTCTACTTGCCTATATCCAATTCTTGCCTGGTACTCAATTCCGTTGATACTGCCTTTTAATCCTCCGTAATAATCCCTGTATTTGGTGTTGACTGGTATAAACCTGGTATTCACAAAAGGATTGTAATTGGAGAGGGTTTGCATGGTGTTTTTTGCAAGACTACCATCAGCCCCAACAAAGGCCGCCAACCTGCTTCCCAAAACAGGAACTGTAGCTTCAATTTGAGGGAAGAAGCTGTAATTGTCGTTGCTGGATGCAATATTTACACCTACTTTGACTCTGAAATAATCACTATGGTAGGTGAAATTCGGTTGAAGGAAAAAGTTATTTAGTGGATGTTTGACGGTATCTCTAAACTGATTGAAATCAGTTCTGATAAGAACTGTCAAAGGATGTTTTTCATTAAACCACTTCGTGAGATGCAGTTTTAAATCAATTCCATTTTCTCTGGATGCATATAAATCCTGTAATCTGTAAAAATCAATATCAGCTCCATAATTTACATCACCAACGGTTTGTTCACCATTGAAAAGGGAAGCGCCAATATTAAACTGACTAAACCTTTGTTGAACATCATTTTTAGAAAAACTGGTATCCTGAAATCTCTCATCCTGGGTATAACCGTAATAGTAATTCAGGTTACGGGAATAACCCATTCTTCCTTGCACGGCAAATCCTTCATCGAAATAATAGGTGCCTTCAATTTTACCCATGTTATCCGAAAATCGCTGATTTTCAACGTTTTTGGTATTGTTTGCGCTGTGATGTTTGAGGTGGACATTTAAATCAAATTTCTTGTCTTTAAGAATGCCATATCCTGCTTCTCCATAGACTGAATTAGGAATACCCACACCTAGTTTTCCAAATAAATTGTAGACCTCTTCCAGCTTTTCGCGCTTCATAGCCAAAGGCCTGATAGCAGGAGGCAGGTATTCAACTTGAATGCTGCGGTTTGGAATGGTGTACGTTTGACGTTTGGTGCTGGTATCCGCCGGAGGTAATTGTGGTTCTACCTTTAAGATTTCAGCATCCGACAAACGGGCGTCAAAATTTTTGATTACATCAACCTGGCCTGAAGGGAGGTCGTCCTGTGCAAAAGCAATTTGAGTTGCCACTACAGTGACAAGCATTGGGAATATATATTTGAAATTGATTTTCATTTCTAAGGCAATTTTTAGGTTGTTAATTTCCTTCGTCCATTTCAATCAGACCATTGTTTTTCCCGGTATCCAATCGGCTGTTTTTTTCTAAAAGGGCATCAATTTGTTCTTTCTTGGCCCTGGCAATGTTCAACAGTTCTTCATCGCCTTTATAATTTTCTAAAACAGCTTCCAAAATGGTCTTTGCACTCAATAAATCATTTCTTTCTGTATAAATGTCTGCCATTAGGATTACACTCTTGGCAACCCAATAAGGATAAGAAGCAGATTCTCTGTTGGCTCTTTCACAGATTTCAAGGGCTTCATCCAGACGTCTTTGAACATAATAAATGTAAGCGATTTGGTACCTGGCTTCAGCAGCGTATTCATTGTCGACCAATGATTTTACCTTCTCAAAAGCAGTTACAGCCTTGTCAAAATCCTTTTTGTCAGAAGAGATTTTTCCAATGTATAAATAAGCTTGTGCCTGCTGTTCTCCAGTAGCTCTGGAGTTGTTGGCAACTTTATTGGCATTATCGTACACTGCCTGAGAATTATTGGTCCTATAAGCACTTCGCATCGCACCGAGCTGAGCTTCAAATTTCTTTTCAGCGCTAGGGGCATTTTTCTCCATCAGCGTATAATAATTATAAGCTCTGGTAAAGTCCTCTTCAGAGTTGTAGGAAATCAAAGCTGCAAACTCAATTGCATCTGCATAATACCTGGATGGACCACGGTTGATGACATATTCGTAATCACGCAGGGCATTGGAATAATTCTTCAATTCGTAATAAGAATTCGCCCGATGAAAAGAAGCAGTCAATCTGCTTTGACCATTAGGGAACTTATTGATGTAAGATGTAAATGCTTCAATGGCGCGTTCATAATTACCATTTTCGTATTGTGCCTCAGCTGCTTTGAAGTTGATCGAGTCTTTAGCTGTTTCATCAACACTGTAACCTGGTACTGTTTCAAGGAAAGAAGTGTATTCCTCAGGTCTGCCAAGGTTGTTGATGTAGATTTCTTCCAGGGCCTGCAAAGATTCGTTGGCCTCACTGGGCGTTGGATTGTTTGCAAAAACCTGTTTGTAATAATTGATGGCAACTTCAAGATTACCCTGATTGTAAGAAACCAATCCTAACTGGATGAGTGCTCTGTTTACCAGGACTGATTTTCCACGATAATCTGTAACCAGCTTTTTCAAAGGCTGTGTCGCTTCTGCCAATCTGTTGATTTCAGTATAAACACGACCCAATTCAAACAAAGCATCATCCGCATAGGCGGATTCGGGATAATTTTTTGCCAGGTGTTCGTAGGCTAGGATTTGTTCTGTACGATTGCCTCTTAGCCCATCGATGGTACCTTTTTGAAACATGGCATAATCAAATCCTGCGTAACCGCCATCGATGGCTTCGTTGTAAAACTTAATGGCATCCGGATATTTGTTTCTTTTGAAAAGACAATCTCCGGCTCGCAAAATGGCATCACCCAAAATGTTCTTTTTCACAGTTTGATTGGTGATGAAAGGGCTGTTTCTTTTGATGCCGGCAACTGATTCCTGGAAATACCCTTGAGCAGTGGTATAGTTTTTTTGTTTTAAATAACAATAACCAAGGATGTAATTTGCCATATAGGGAGACGATTCATCCGGCAATTCTTTCAAGGTTTTCGATAGGGTTAAATATTGATTTAACTGTGAAATAGCCGTTGAATAGTCATTTTGCTCGTATGCTATTCGTCCCATCCAAAAAGTAGACAAAGCTTTGGTCTTGACGTCAACCGGGTTTTCAAGGGATTTTTTAAACATGGATTTAGCTCCTGCCAAATCATTTCCCTGATATAATTGAATCCCTCTCAAATAGGTAACCTGCTGGTAAGTCTCTCTTAATTTTGGAGTTTTGGAAGGCATATTTTCTATAATAGAAATCGCCATTGCATAATCTCTGGAGTTTAGAAACAATTCACTCATTAACTCCTGGGCTTCTGCATAATAATTTGATTCAGTTTGATAACCTGAAGGGCAGCCAGAACTTCTGGAGTCAAATTTTGTTTCATCAGCTTCGCATAGTTGAAAGTAGCATCTTCCTGAATTTCTTTATCATAATCCATTCTGCTTGCGAGTGCGAACACTATTTCTGGCTCCTGCTTTGTTACCGTTTTTCAAATAACAATCTCTAAAATAAGCATAGCGTGCTGGCCAATTTTCGAATCTACCTGGGTCAGCTGTTCGAGATTTAGGATAGCCTTTTCAAAGTGTCGGTTTGTATTGCGTAATTCCAAGCTGATAAAACTCTTCCTCACGCATTATTTTACCGGAACGTTCAGCATAATATTCCAAATGGGGAAGTGCATTTTCCTTGTCTCCTTTTCAAAATAAAAGCTTGCCCAATTAATTGACGGACCTCTTCTTCATTTCTCAGGTTACTGATTTTGATTTTTGATTCAGCGTAACGGATGAGTTCATCATATTTGCCCTGAGCGAAATATATCTGGGTAGTGTAATATGGAATGTATGTGGTTGATATCGATTGTTTTTCTCAGCTATTTCAAAACTTTTGATGGCTTCATCATAATTGCCTTCAAAAAATTCCTAAAGTCATAATAATAATTTGCAGGATAATAATAATCAGTACCGCAACTGCTTGGTGGTAAAATTGGTCCGTGCATTTTTAAAATCCTTCTGCACAAACTGGCTGTAACCCATTTTAAACTTGACCTCAGCTCTTTCTGAGCTGGATAACTGATAAGTAGGTACCAACTCATAAAACTCAATGGCTTTATCGTATTGGCGACTGTCAAAATAGTAGTTAGCAACATCTCTGAGCGCCTGGTTGAAATAGGATCAGGCTGTATTTTCTATCAAAATCAAGGATCATTTTTCGCTATCGGGTAACTCGGTCAGTTGCAGCATTTGCTTTTTTGAGTTCCTTGGTCTTAGCGAAACCGATCAGCATCGGATTCATTGACAGGCTTTAGTTTGGTCAAAACCTTTTCGAATTCCTGAATGGATTGAGCATAGAGTCCCTGGTCGTAGAAGTAAAGACCTCGTTTGAAATCTTCATGGGCCTCGGTGAATACCGTTGTTTTCTGGGCAGGAAGGGTGTAGGAAACCAGCATGAGCAAGATTCCTATCAAACTGTTTTTTATTATCATTGAACTAAATGTTTAATGAAATTTCGTTTTGTCGTGGTGATGGTTAAAAAAACCATTTTAATTCAAAGGATATTGCAACGAAGGTAGAAAAATTTTAATCTGTATCACCTGAAATCAGACTCCTGAAGTTTCTATTTTTCCAGTTTGGCGGTCAAAGTTCATCCTGGTAATTCCAGGCGGATAATTTTGGTGCAAAGCTTCAACCATGTCTTGATAAGCAACTTTGTTTTCCCAAAACTTCACATCTTCAAGATTCATTATGATTATAGGCAGTTGTTGTTCATTTTTAAAATATTCAAAATAGGCTTGTTGGATTTTCTGAAGGTAAGCATCTGGGATTTTTTGCTCCATATCCCTACCTCTATTTTGAATATTTTTTTGAAGATCTTCAACTGGCCTGTGCAGGTACACAAGTAAATCAGGTTTACGGAAGGTATTGTTCAAAACAGAAAAAAGGCGTTGAAATAACCTGAACTCCTCATCCATCAAATTGCTTTTTGCAAAAAGGAGAGTTTTTAAGAAAAAGTAGTCAGATATAATGGTTTGGGAAAAAAGTTCTCCTTGCGATAAATCCTCCTGCAATTGTTTGTGACGTTCCGTCATAAAAAAGAGTTCAACCGGGAAGGCATACCGCTCAGGGTGCTCATAGAAAAAAGGAAGAAACGGGTTGTCTGTAAATTGTTCCAGGATGATTTTAAAACCAAAATCTTCTTGCAGCATTTTACAGAAAGTGGTCTTTCCGGCACCAATGTTTCCTTCTATGGCGATATAGGGATGTGGGAAGCTTTTGTTCAAGGTTTGTTCGTTTGTCGTCCCAAAGGTTTTAAAGTTTAACGAATATACAAAGCAGGTTTCCCTGATTTTTATAAAATTTGTAATTCATTAAATGATTGGATATGTCGAACAAAAAAAGAAGAGACAATGAAGGATTCGTGTTTTCAACTGATCCTGATTTCGATTTTAATTATGAACAGGAAGAAGAGGAAACACTTGAACCATCTGCTCAGGTGTTGAGAATCCTTTTAGACAGAAAGCAAAGGAAAGGTAAGGAAGTCACACTGATAACTGGATTTGTCGGACAAGAAGATGACCTCAAGGAATTGGGTAAAATGCTAAAATCTAAATGTGGGGTAGGAGGAAGTGTGAAAGATGGCGAAATACTTCTACAAGGTGACCACCGCGATAAGGCTTTGAAACTGTTATTGGATGCCGGTTATACTAAAACTAAAAAGTCAGGAGGGTAGTAAGCTTTCATTTTTGAATTGTCAAACCTTAAGAAGGTAGAACCGATTTTTATAAAGCCATACCGGATTTTTTAAAAAGAAGAGAGCCTGTCCTTTACAAAGGGCAGGCTCTCCAGCTAACATTAAGAACTATTTTTTAGAATATTACTTTTGCACCAACTTGTAGGCGCCAAGAATTATTCAAAACATTTGTTGTTGAACGGAATGTTTCAGTTGGGAATTCAGTTGTTCCTGAAATGGTATTCAAACGGTAAACCGGCTCACCATCAGCATTAACTTCTCTAAAGTTCAACAGGTTGTTTTGCCAAGGTGTTTGAGGGATTCCCCAACTGCTGTTGAAAATGTTTCCGATATTGATGAAGTCCAAAGACAACTGAAGTTTAGGACTTCCTTCTTTTTTAAAGAAGTTTACATCTTGAAGTACACGGAAATCAAAGCGATTTACCCATGGTAAAACTCCACCATTACGCTCAGCAATTTCTCCGCGAATTCCACTAAGGTATTCGTCCTGATCAATATAAGCATCAAGTAGTTGAGCTTGTTGAGCTGCAGTAACGGTCTCTCCATTCAAGGTAAACTCCTGGAAGTTCAACTCACTAGCACTATTAGGTACATACATCAAGCGGTTAGAAGCATCTCCAAAGTTTCCTGAGTAAGTATAAGAGAATCTTCCAAAGTCACCACCTTCATAGAACAAACCAAGGGTAGTTCCACCAACTTGATATGCAAGGTTAGCAATTACTCTATTTGGCTGGTCAAATCCAGCAAATCCTAGCTCAGGGTTGTTTCTGTTTTCCTGTACGGTTGCAGTCCACAAAGAAACTGCTTGAGATCCACCAGCTGCATCTAAGTCGCGGGAACGAGAACGAGTATAAGCAGCCATTGCGTAAAAGCCGTTGTGAAAACTGCTTAGAAAGCTGAATAGTAGCTGAAACATAATCAGCTTTTTCCTGAGCGTTGGTTAGATAAAATACGTTGCGGAAGTCAGGATCATTGCTGTATCCAGACAAACCAGGCTGAGAAGTCCAAGTATCCGCGTGTATCGGGTCCATTGAATGTTTCGTCTGCATCTCTAAGTACAGCATTGTAAGCAACCGGAGTGTAAACGTCACGGTTGTACATCAATTCTACAGTAAGGTCGATGCCACCCGGAAGTTTTTGATCGAAACCTAGATTCGTACGCCAAACCTGTGGAAGGCGGAAATTAGGGTCAGTCAAGTTCAATTCATTAGAAAGTGTAGTCTCAGGGTTGGTTGGAGCATATGCAGTTACATCAGGGTTGAAAGTGATACCTTGATCAATTTACCTCCTGGCCTTCGTAACCAAGACCTCCACGTACAACACCAGAACCATTTACCTGGTTAGACAACCAAACGAATGGAATTCGACCTGAGAACAAACCTGTTCCTCCACGGATTACAGTGCTACGATCTCCTTTCAAGTCATAATTAAATCCAAGTCTTGGAGAGAACAATGGATTAACTTTTGGGAAAACACTCACATCCGGCTCAAAAGTGTTGCCATCCTGATCCATGAATGTTTTATTCAAATCATCTAACAATTGATTGCTTGGAAGGTCAATTGGCAGAAAGGAAGATCTACTCTAAACCTCCGGTCAATTTCAAGCGGTCTGTAAACTGGTATTCATCCTGGATATAAATTCCAACTTGTCCAAACGAGTTTCGTCGGTTGGAGGAGTAGTAGAACCATCCAATGCATAACTTTTAGCAAACGCATCAGGATAAACATTTGGATTTTGGTTGATAACTGCTTCTACGAAGTTATCATATCCAATAAAACGGTAAAAACCATTGAACACAGGATTGAAGGCATTGTCGAAAGTCATATATTCGAAGTTCAACACCTGCAGTAATCGTGTGTTTACCCATGTAGTAAGTAGTGTTGTTGGTAATGTTGAAGATGTTGTTCTCCAATAAGGTTACCTACTGTGAAACAACTCGTTACCCATGGTCATGTAGTAAAGCAAGTTTCCGGAAGCATCCGGCTCAAGTACCTCAATGAATGGGAAAGCCTGGTCTCCAGGAATTCCACGTTTAGGATCTGTGATAGAGGTATAACCTATATTCAATTGGTTGGAAACTTTTTCACCAAGGATTGAGTTCAACTCAAATGCGTAGGAGCGAACTTTGCGGTCGTTGGTATAATTGTTATTTCTGAAATTGATGTTTTCAATTCCATCACGATCCGTGTTACGATATCTGGTCTGGATAAAACGGATAGAGTTGCTATTGGTTGGAACATCAGTAAAAGCAGAGAAATCATTGAATCTCAAACTCGCTTTGTGGTTTTTGTTGATGTTGTAATCCAATCTAACATTGATACGCTGTTGCTCAGAAGCAAAGGCATAACTATCCGGTGCTCCAACATCATATCCATATAAACTTTGGATTTGATCCCTTACGAAGTTAGCTTCAGAAAGTGGAACACGAGAAATGATAAGTCCATCAGGAGTTTCTCCTTCACGTGCTGCACGCTTAAGAAAAGAAGGTACAGCTTCTGTTTCTTTTTCGTAAGCAGCAAAGAAGAATAATTTATTTTTGATGATTGGTCCACCAAGCGTGAAACCAAGGATCTCGTTTTGAGAATCGCCACGGTCAACTGACAAATCACCTGCTTTGTTACCTTGCATTTGGTCATTACGCAACAAGTAATAAGCAGAACCATGGAATTCGTTGGTACCAGACTTGGTAACTGCATTTACAGATGCTCCGGTAAAACCAGAATAACGAACATCGTAAGGAGCAAGGTTTACACTAACCGCTTCGATTGCATCCAGTGAGATAGGATTTCCACCAGCGAATTGAGCAGTTCCTAGACCAAAGTTGTTGTTGTAAATGTTTCCGTCAATGGTGTAGTTGTTGAAACGAGAATTGGTTCCGGCAAATGATGTACCGTTTGACTGAGGAGTCAATCGTGTAAAGTCGTTGATGTTTCTGCTGATAGTAGGCAGAGAGGTGATTTTCTCCGAAGAGATATTTACCGCAGATCCGGTCTTGCCATCTGTAAAACGAGAATCCAGGCTTCCAATTACCATAACTTCATCCAGATTAACCGAAGAGTTACTCAAGGTGAAATTGAAAATGGAAGGGTTACCTAAAGTCAGGTAAATGTCTTCCTGTCTGATAGTCTCAAATCCTGTGTAACTAATCTCAATACTGTAAGGTCCACCTACACGCATCCCCTGGATGGCATAGTAACCGGAAAGATTGGTTGCTGTTCCGTACTGCGTACCCGATGGGGTGTGAATTGCAAGTACCGTAGCGCCAATCAATTCTTCACCAGCTTCATCAACGATACGACCGCTGATGCTACTTGTGGTAATCTGTGCCTGCGCAAGAAGGCCAAACAACAGAAAAACGCTCAGAAAGTAAAATTTACTCTTCATGTAAAATTCGATTGTTTATGTGTGAAAATTCGTCCAAGGGATTCGTGATAACCAATAGTTGAAAGCTAAAATTTCAGCGCAAACGTAATTCTCTAATATTAACACAATGTTAAATACTTCATAAAATTACCGTGCTGAGAAATAATTAAGAAACCTCTAAAATATATATTCACTTGATTAAAAATAATAATTCAAACACAAAATTCCCCAAACAAATAGGTCACGCAATTAAATTTCTAAAACCCTTGTTTGATCGGGTAAAAAAACTTTCAAATGAATATAAACTCTGATGAGAATTGTCAGGTTTACCTAACAATGGCAGAAGCTTAATTTGAACCGGAAAGTTAAATGGAGTATGCCTGAAGGAAGGTGAAATTCAAAAATAGGTAGGTTGAAAAAGGTGAATTACGACCGGTTATTACCAGCCAATGGAAGGATAAATAAGAAGGAATTTAAATTTTATCTTTTTATAAATTTCTATCATATAAAAGCTCGAATAATTTACTGATTGTCTGGAGGTTATGCTATTCGACATTCGCTTTTCGTTTTTAAATGCCTCGTAAATCATAAACCGTAATCCTTAAATTCCACTAATACCAGTTGAAAAGCTCCTCCACCTGTTATCCTAATTGTAATATTGGAGTTTCCCATTTAGAAACTAAAGTAGCAACGAAATAGGAAAACCACTCAAAATCACATTTTACCAAAGAGCTCCTCCAGCTTTTTAAAACGGTAGTCAAAAATGTGCTCCAGCCTCGATTTTACAAGGATTGGATGAAAAATGTCGCCAATGGGCCCAAGTGGCAATTTGTAGTCAACAATGTCAGTCATTTCGATTCCACCATCAATTTTTTTAAAAAAATGTTGATGGTGCCATATGGCATACGGTCCAACTCTTTGTTCATCGACAAAATATTCCAGCTGTTCTACATGAGTTATTTCAGTAACCCAGGTAAGCGGAATGCCTAACATCGGCTTGACTGTATATTTAATCATCATACCAGGATACATTTTTGCGGGAAGCTCAGATTTTATCTGAAAATCCATATCTGGCGGTGTAATCACTGATAGATTTTTAGGAGATGAAAAGAAGTCCCAGGCCTGATTTATATCGATAGGTAATTTTTGTACCCTTTTTAATTGGTGCATAATTGATAATTTTGGAGGCTTAAACAGAGACTCAATTCTTTGGTTCATTTTTGAATGTAAATCCATATTCAAATGCACAGGATTTTTTTTCCACTCTTTATTTTTCTTTTCTTTTTTAAAAATATAGGATTCTCACAATCGGGTTGTACGGACCCTTTAGCATTGAATTATGATCCATGGGCAATCAACAATGATGGTAGTTGTGCCTATGAAGAGAATTATTACGATGCTGTAAGAATCACCAAACTTGATGACAAGGTAGAGGAGTGTTCAGGATTGATTTGGGTGAATGGAAAACTTTGGACATTAAACGATAGTGGAAATGCACCGGAATTGTATCAAATTGATGTGCAGTCCGGAGATGTTTTAAAGACCTTAAGTATTTCAAATTTTCCAAATGTTGATTGGGAAGATTTGGCAAAAGATGAAGATTACATATATATAGGTGATTTTGGAAATAATAAAGGAAACCGAAGGGATTTGTCTGTGGGTAGATTGAAGCTTGATGATTTACAAAAGGACATTGCTGAAGTTGAAATTATTAAGTTTTCAATGGCAGATCAACAAAATTTTGATTTGCCAAAACAAGGACACGATTATGATATCGAAGCATTTTTTGTTCAAGATTCATTTCTTTATTTTTTTACAAAAAACTGGGCTGATAGTAAGACAAGGGTATATCAATGTCCCGCCAGTCCTGGAGAATATGCCTTGATGCCGGTCGACTCCTTTAATATTGGAGGTATTGTAACAGCGGCAGATATAATCGGAGATTCCCTTGCTGTGATTATGGGATATACCAAACAAGGCAGGGTATGGATGTATGTTCTAAATAATTTTGAACCAGGAAAATTCTTTTCAGGCAACAAAAGACTGTTAGAATTAGGAAGTGCAATTAGAATGGGGCAAGCTGAGGCAATCTGTTTTGACAATGAATTTGGAGGATTTATTGGTGCAGAAAAATTTAAGTTTGTACAGCAACAAATATTCAGATTTGATTTGCAAGATTTTTTAAGCCCCATACCTCATTCTTTTAAAATGCCGGAATCGTTTGGAAAAGTAATAAGTAGGGAGTCAGATGGCTTCGAAATTAACTTATCCGAAATCAAAAAAGAACTGGAAAAGGTGCAATTGGTCTCCGAAAATGGCCAAATTTTAAAGGAAATTGAAAATCCTGATCAAACAATTATAAAGGTGAAGATGGAAGAAATGGCAGGTAAGACTTATTTCCTGAGATTGAAGATTGGAGAAAATATTTATATTCAAAAAGCATAAAAAAAGCGCCTCTAAGGGAGGCGCATACATGCTTATAAACAAACAAAAAACATTAGCCTTAATATGGAAACCAAACAGAGGCCTTGTTTTTTGGTTCAGACTTTGATGAAAATTTTTCTTTTATAAAGGACATAAGCGAAAAAAAGAAAAATGCCGACAAATCCCATCGCAAACACCAGGGATGCTAGTTGAGGAGAAAATACAGGAAGCAGGAGCGATTGATAAATCCAGGATTTTAAACTCAAGGTATCATTCACCTGAATAAAGTCCAGCGCTTTCGCTAACAGAACCGAGCCTGCATATAAAACGATAGCATTCATTCCAAACCATTTAAAAGGAGCTATCCAACCTTTCTTGCCTTTTATTTCCATAATGAAATTTACAACCCCAAAGAAGCCTAAGGCGACGCCTGAAGTGTATAGGGCAAACGAACTGGTCCAAAGTTTTTTATTGATAGGAAAGGTATAATTCCATAAATATCCAATGGCACTTAAAATTACACCCCATGCAAAGACCTTTAGTAACTTGTATTTGAAATCAAGATCTTTTCTGAGCAAAATACCGACGGCAAGACCTGCAACACCATTGGCAATAGCAGGAAGCGTTCCTAATAAACCTTCCGGATCCCAGGTTTTAGATTGTGACCATAAATGTCCTCCGAGGAGGGTTCTGTCCAACCAGGCTCCAAGATTGGTTTCAGGTTCAAGATTCGGGGCACCAATTCCGGGAACAGGTACAAAAGTTATTAATACGAAATATAGGATTAATGCCAGGACTCCACTGACCAAAATTTGGTTTTTGCTCAGGTGGATAAAGAGCATGCTACAGATAAAATATACCAATGCTATTCTTTGTAAGACTCCAGGAATTCTAACGGTCGAAAAGTCAAAGCTGGGAATAAGCTCCAACATGATTCCAATCAAAAAAATTAGGACTGAACGAATCAGAACTTTTTTAAAGAGATCAGTTTTGGGTATTCCAGCATCCATTCTTTTGCCCAATGCCAAAGGAATTGAAACAGCCATTATGAAAAGGAAAAAAGGAAAAACCAGATCCGTTGGCGTCCAACCATGCCATTCAGCATGAAGGAAAGGAGCATAAACATGGGACCAATTGCCCGGATTGTTCACTAAGATCATCAAGGCAATCGTAAGTCCCCGAAATACATCGAGGGATTCAATTCTCTTCATTTAAAGTTGGTTTGTCGCGGTAATATATATCAATTTTTTCATCCATCCTTAACATCCAGGTGTTCTGAGTCCCACATTTATTTATTTACCTTTGCGGCCTTAATACCAGTCCATGAGAATGAACCAAATATTCCCCATGGCCGGCTTTACCGGTCTTTTTTTGTTGTTTTTTTCTTTTCAGGCCGTTTCCCAGCCTTGTCCAAGTCTTTACAATTCTGATGTATCTTCTCCTTCTTGTTTCAACGGAAATACAGTTTGCGACCTTTGTGTAGATGATGAACTTACCTTGACTACAGATGGTGATTACCTTCCGGATGGTGGCTGTGTAGAATGGTATTATGATACCGATCCGGGATTTAATCCTTACAATGGAGATGGCACATTTATCGGATGTGGAGATATTACCTCCAGTTTTCCTAACCCTTGTGACCAGTGTCCTGAGATCCAGGCCATTTTTATCAATTCTTGTGGTACTGAAGAGTCTAATGAACTTTTTATCTTTTCATCTGGAAGTGGATTCGATACAGACGATTTTTCTGTTACCTTTCCTCAGCCTGGTATTGGTCCGGATGCAGATATTCCGCCTTGTGGAATTCAAGTTCCAACTGTTACGGTTTCCGGCTGTCCAAATATTGTATACGTAGGACCTGGTGAAACAGTGCCTCCCGGTGTTCCGGTTATATTTTTTACATCTGCCAATGCGAACAATGTTTATGACGCCAGTCAGGTTTGCTCCGGTGGAACTGTTTACGTAATGCAAAATAGCTGCGGAAGGGTAACTGCAGCATTTCGAAATTCTTGTATCGGATGTGGAGACAGAACCCTTGAAATTAATCTGGCATGTGGATGTAACGATGTGATGACTTACGATCCGGAATTGACATCGACTGGTGGCGACGGCGATTATGTTTTGGCCGGAGGTATTTATGGAAATGACGGTTGTGCCTTGCCAGCAGTAAATATTCCAAATCCTCCTCCATTTTTCAGCATGGTCGACCCGGTTAGTTTTACCATTACCGATTTGCTATGTAATGGCGGGCCTTATTACATAACCGGCATTATTAGTCCAACTCCCGATCCGGGATGCGGGGACGTTTTGACCAATGTTTTTGAATTTGATGTACTTTGTCCTGAAGCAGATATTCAGGGCGATGATGAGATTTGCGAGGGAGAGACTGCCGACTTAACAGCAACCGGTGGTGGTACCTATTTATGGTCTTCCGGCCAAATGACTGATATGATTTCAGTAATGCCCTTGACTTCAACCACCTATACAGTAACGGTTACACAAGGGAATTGTGAAGATGAGTTTTCTTTTGATGTTACTGTTAATCCGGATGAAACCCCTTTGCTGGGCTTTGCTGAATTATGCGAAACAGATCCTTTGTTTGATCTATCTTCTCTTGTGGATCCCCTGTATCCGGATGGAACCTGGACTGGTGTAGGGGTAACGAACAATTTCTTTGACCCTTCAGGACTGGATGGTGATTATACCATTACTTTCACTCCTACAGATCCTTGTGCTACTTCTGCAACAACTGATATAACCGTAAATACCCTCCAGACGCCCAATCTTATGGATGCTACCATTTGTAAAAATGAGCCTCCTTTCGATTTGAGTCAATTGGAAGATCCAAACTTTGTAGGAGATTGGTCGGGGCCTGGCGTTGCAGCTAATTTTTTCGATCCTGCGGGTTTAAATGGTACAATATTTCTGGATTTTACGCCATTAGATAATTGTGTAAACCCCGGTACCATTGAGATTACTTTGCTTGATGCAGATGAACCTGATTTGTTGGCGGACACTATTTGCGCAGGGCAGGGAAATTATAATTTAGATGATCTTCTGGATCCTTTATATCCTTCCGGTTTTTGGACCGGGCCAAATGTCAACGGTTCTACCTTCGATCCAAGCGGATTAAATGGTGTGATAGAATTCGTTTTTGAACCCTTCCAAAACTGTGTTGATACAGCCTCAACATTTATTTTGGTTACCCAAGGAACGGTTACCTCTTTAAGGGAAGATACCATTTGTCAGGTTTCAGGTCCTTTCAATCTGTCCAATTTAATCGTTTCAAATCCGCAACCTGGAATCTGGTCCGGTCAAAATGTTTCAGGCAATAATTTTAATCCAAGTGGGATTTCCGGACCGGTGACCATCACTTTTACCCCAACAGGCGGATGTGCAACGCCGGTTACTACTAATTTGGTGGTAACTGCACCTATTAGTACCACCAACTTGTCCAGAGACTGTGACCCTGGCAATGGAACCTACATTGTGACTTTTGAAATAGTTGGGAGTGATCCAAGTATTTTGACGGTTATGGGTGGAGGCACATTGACGGGAAGAACTTTTGTAAGTGACCCAATACCTGCAGGTACCAGTTACAGGTTTTCCATCAATGACGGAATCTGTAATAATGTCATTTTAAATGGTCCGTCTCCAAATTGTAGCTGTGTTACCAATGCAGGTTCTGTTGATTATTCGGGACCTGTTCCGTTTAGACTTTGTCTTGGTGACACCATTAATTTATTATCGGATTCGACTTTTGTTTTGGATAATAATGACAGCCTTTTTTATGTGATTCATACCAATCCTACTGACTCATTAGGAGACATACTGGCCATCAATGGTAATCCCGGATTTGAATTTGAACCTGACACTATGGATTTGGATAGCATTTACTACTATTCCATAGTGGTTGGAAGTCTGGATGGAAATGGAGCCTTGGATTTAGCAGATACCTGTTTGTCTGTAGCTTCCGGTGTACCTTTTCTATTCCAATCTGTTCCTACCGTAAGCATGGATCCGGATACTACGGTTTGTTTGGGAGAAAGTCTGGCCATCAATTTTTACATGACGGGCACACCGCCCTTTTCGCTCCAGGTTAATTTAGATGGTAATCCACTCGCACCCATTACCTCCCCAACTGATACCTTTACATTAAATATCAATCCTGCGTCTAACAGGACTTATGAAATAACAGCATTCTCAGACGCCATATGTGAAGGAACCATTGATGTAGGCACTCAAAATATTTTTGTCAACACTCCCAATTCCATAAGTATTCAAGATACCTTAATTAATTCAACCAACAATACTTATCAAATGGTTTTTGAGGTTGGAAATGTGAATGCACCGGGATTTGAGGTAACAGGTTCTACAGGTGTGCCAAGGGGTAATATTTTTACAACAGAATCTTTCCCTTGTAATACGCCTATCGAAATTTGTGTTTCAAGTGATTATTGTCCACAGGTTTGTTCTAATGTACAGGTTAATTGTAGCAGTTGTTTGACCAATGCAGGGTTGATGGATTCGGATACCATTCATGCTTGTATTGGAGATACCATAACTGCAATGCATAATGGATATGTGAGTGATGGTAATGATACACTGCAGTTTGTTTTGCATGACAATCCAGGTGCACTATTAGGGACTATTTTTGACACACAAAATTCTCCAAGTTTCAGCCTTCAAGCCGGAATGATGACCAATACGGTTTATTATATTTCAGCAATTGCAGGAAATGATTTAGGTGGTGGCATTGTTGACCAAAATGATACCTGTTTCCAGGTTTCTCAAGGCACTCCTATCATATGGCATTCCCTGCCCGATGCCAGGATGGATGCTGATACTACCATTTGTGCAGGTACTGTTTTAGATTATGACATCTATTTATCCGGGGTAGGACCATTTGATGTAACCTCAAGTTTTAGAGGAACAATTCTTCCGCCGGCAACAGATGTAAGTGGAACCGCCTTGGGACTTTCAGGTACATTTAATATCCCGACACAAATCATTATAATTGAAGTAGCAGATGAATACTGTGTAAACACTTTTACAGATACGTTCAATATTTTTATTTTTCCTGAAATAACTACTGATAGTTTTTCATTCGATTGTGATCCGGGAACTCAGACCTATACGGTTTCATTTGTTTTACAAGGCGGTGATCCAGGCTCTTATATGGTGACAGGCGATCCAGGTACTTTGGTGGGAAATACTTTTACCAGTGCTCCAATCGCATCAGATTCTACCTATACCTTCAATATTTTTGATGGAAATGCCTGTGATACATTAACAGAGTCAGGAGTTTACAGCTGTAACTGTTTGACCGATGCAGGAACCATTCAGGATCTGGATGCGTCAGGGAATCCATATGGAATTTGTGGAAATGAAACCGTTGAGATACTTCATAACAACGATGAAGTCCTTCAGCCAGGAGAAGTTTTAAATTATATTATTTACAAAGGAGACGCAAATAATATCGACAGTATCCTAAAGCTTCAACAAGGGAATATTTTTAATTATGATCCAATGTTTGAATTTGATTCAATTTATTGGATTACTGTGGTCGCTGGCCCTGATTTGGGAGGAGGCATGGTAGATACCTCTGCTGCTTGCCTGGATGCAGGAAATGGTGTCCCGGTAATTTTCCTTCAATCTCCAGGAGTAGATTTTAATATTTTGTATCAAAACTGTCCTGAAGATTGTATTGGCTTGACCTTCAATTTTATAGGACAGCCCGGCTTCGATTTTTATTACAGTATTTTTGAAAATGGTTTTGAAACAAAGGACACCCTGTTGAACCATGGGGCAAACCATATGATTAATTATTGCCCGGAAGATACGCTCTTTACCTTTTCTGTTAGGCTTGATTCGATTATAAGTCAGGGATGTAAGACTGATTTGAATATTTTGGGTCAGGTTCCGATTCAAAGACAGGTGGTAGGTAATTTTTCTGCAGAGATTTGTCAGGGCGATTCTATTCAGGTGGAAGGTGTCTGGTTCAATGATACCTATTTTTCTGATACCCTTTTATTAAGTGGAAGAAGAAGGAATGGATGTGATTCACTTTTATTTGTAAATATTTCAATTTTAAATCCAAGCCTTACAACAATTGATACCCTTTTATGTGCCAATGATTTTATCACAGTAAATGGCGTACGATATGATCAATCCAATCCATCGGGCCAGGAAATGTTGGCCGGAGCGGTTTGCGACTCAATGGTATTAATTGATTTGCAATTTAGAACACCGGATACAACCGCCCTTGCTAATTCTCTGTGTTCGGGTGAACAGATTACCGTCAATGGAACCATTTATGATGAAAACAATCCATCAGGTCAGGAGGTATTCACCAATCAATTTGGATGTGATAGTATCCTTTTAATTGACCTTTCTTTTTCACCCGTTTATTCAGATACCTTGAGGGATACACTTTGCCCGGGTCAGATTTTGGATATAGCGGGTCAAACTTTTTCTGAAATGAATCCAACAGGGCAGATTGATTTTAGCTCTGTAAATGGTTGTGACTCCGTTTTGAATGTATTTTTAAGTTATAGAACACCTGCCAATTATTCCATAGCCGGAAATCGAAATATCTGTTTGGGAGATAGTGTTGCAATTGTACTTAATACAACTGCAAGCTCGCCATCCGAAGTAACTCTTAGTGACGGAAACGGACATGATTTCACTTTTGTAGGAATAAACGATGGCGATTCAATGTGGATATCGCCAACAGATTCATCAGGTTTCTTTATTAGCAATATTGTAAATCCAGCCAATATATGTACTCCCGAAATCAGTGGTTTGTTTACCATAGATATCAGTGAAATTGCTCTTGACGCACAGGTATCTGATTACAATGGTTTCAATCTTACCTGTTTTGGTGGCAGTGATGGTTTTATCTTTCCCAATGTAATGGATGGTATTCCTCCTTTTGATTACAATTGGTCGGATGGTAGTGTACAAAGTGGAAGAAATAATCTGGCAGCTGGAAATTATTATTTGACAGTCTCAGATGCAGCTGGATGTTCCCTCACTGACAGTTTCTTGTTGGTTGCGCCTGACTCGATAGATTTAATGGTGGCAGTAGAAGATCCTAATTGTCTTGATGAGAATTCCGGATTGATAAACCTGGATCTTATTACCGGAGGTACTAGTCCTTACGAAGTGTTTTTGGATGGAAGTCCGGTCGATATTTCAACAGGATTGCCTTTGGCTATAGCCAATTTGAATGCCGGGGGATATCTTTTAGAAATAACAGATGCTAATGATTGTAATTTCCGTCTTCCGGTAAGTATTTCGCCGGCACAACAACCTCAAGTTAGTGCGGGAAGGGACACATTGGTGAAGGCAGGAACGCCCTTCGCGCTGATAGGAAGAACAAACATCAATCCGGCCTCCGTTCTTTGGGAACCACCATTGTACCTGGAATGTGACACTTGTTTGATTACAAATAGTACTCCGGGTGCAGAGATTACTTACACAATTACCGTATTTGATGCAGCAGGCTGTTCTGGTTCGGATGATATCACCATTCGAATATTCTCAGAAAAGAATGTATATGTTCCTTCAGGATTTAGTCCAAATGGAGATGGAATCAACGATGGTTTCACTCTATATAGTGACCAGGAGGCTGTGAGGATGAAAACCTTCATGGTTTTCGATCGATGGGGTAATGTTGTTTACGAAGGAAATAACGTCGAATTGAATATGCCTGAGTTGGGATGGGATGGTACCTATAAAGGAAAAGCAATGGATCCTGCCGTGTTTGTTTATTTCGCAGAAATTGAATTCGCGGATGGAAGTACGGAAGTATTTAAAGGGGATGTAGCGCTTGTGAGGTAAGCTGGGGGCTGGGTGCTAGGTGCTAGGTGCTGGGTGCTAGGTTCTGGGTACTAGGTTCTGGGTTCTGGGTTCTGGTGGCTCTCGATTGCTGGTGGTTCGTTTTTTCAATGGTGGAATTGAGATCTTTTTTCAAAAATTTGTGGACCCGCAGGGTCCAATCTCTTTAGCAAACCATTAAATTATTCCAGCCTAATTGCAAATAATCAAACGAGCCCACGAGCCGCGAGCTCACGAGCAAACCAGCCCCAGACCTCAGTACCCCTCCGCATCATCCTCCTTCACCCTTGGATCTCCGACTCCGGTAAGACTGCCATCTGGATTAACTATGATGGCTTTTACTTTGGCAATTTTTGTAACATCCCCCATTTTATGTCCCAAGTCTTTGAGATTTTGAATTAAAGTAGAGTCGAATGCTTCCGGTTCATATTTAATTTCATCGGGTAACCATTGATGGTGAAATCTTGGCAGGGTGATGGCTTCATTGAGGGTCATGTCAAATTCTGCCACATCTAAAAAAACTTGTAGAACGGAGGTGATGATTGTTGACCCGCCAGGTGTTCCGATGACCATCCATAATTTTCCGTCTTTTTCAAATATGGTGGGCGTCATAGAAGATAACATCCTTTTTCCCGGTTGAATGGCATTGGCTTCGGAGCCTACCAGACCAAAATAGTTTGGAACTCCGGGTTTGGAGCTGAAATCATCCATTTCGTCATTTAAAAAGAAACCAGCTTCATTCACCAGTACTTTCGAGCCAAAATTTAGGTTGAGCGTAGTGGTAACTGATACCGCATTTCCTTCCAAATCTACAATCGATGTATGAGTAGTTTCGAAGCTTTCCATTTGTAATTCGAAGGGAACTGACTTGGTTGAGTCACTTGGAGTAGCTTTCTCCATATTAAAATCTGCCATTTTGTTGCCCAGGTAAGTACTATCGAGCAATTTATCTAAGGGAACTTCATAAAAGTCAGAATCACCTAAGTGAGCAGCTCTGTCTGCATAGGCCCTCCTCATCGCTTCGACCATTACATGTATGGTTTTTGGAGAACGCGCACCCCAATCGGAAATAGGGTAGTGCTCCAACATTTTAAGCATTTGGATCAAAGCTACACCTCCGGAGCTTGCAGGTGGCATACTGATAACTGAATAATTTTTATAGGTCTCCTGAAGCGGCTTCCTCCAGGCTGGTTCATATCTCTTTAAATCATCAACTGTTATGATTCCTCCTGTTTCTTTTACCTTTGTACTAATCGCATCTGCAACACTTCCCAGGTAAAATCCATCTCTTCCCTGATCTCTTATTTTTTTCAATGTTGCTGCCAATTCAGGTTGGATAAGTTTATCCCCTTCTTGCCAGGTATCCTTTTTTACAAAATGATTTTTTTGAGTTCCATTGTACCGTTTAAAAATCTCTTTATACAATTCAAAACGCTCTGCTTCGGCTTCTAAAATCTGAAAACCATTTTCTGCCAAATCAATGGATGGCTGCACCAACTTTTTCCAATCCAGCGAGCCATATTTTTGATGGGCTGCCCACATTCCGGCAACAGTTCCGGGAATTCCAACCGCAAGGCCACCATAAGTGCTCAAACTGTCTACAATTTCACCTGACTCGTCAAGATACATGTCTCTGTAAGCAGATAGAGGTGCTTTTTCCCTGTAATCTAATGCAGCGGTAGAACCGTCTTTTAGTCTTATGACCATAAACCCACCTCCACCAATGTTCCCGGCGCGAGGGTAAACCACAGCGAGTGCAAATTGGCTTGCGATGGCTGCATCAATTGCATTGCCACCTTGTTTGAGTATCTCGGCACCAACATCCGAAGCAAGTGGATGGGCAGTAACAATCATTGCAGAGTCTCCGGTCTCTGTTTGCTCTACTTCGTATGGAAGTGGAGTGTTTTGCTTACACGAGAGTATTAAGATTAAAAAGCCTATTCCTAAGAAATATTTCATAAAGTTGGATTTCAAGGTAAAAATAGCAATGAAAACGGCGATGTCTTTAAAAGTGGAAAAATTCCTTATTTAAAAAGAAATGTCAATTGTATTAAATAAAATTCATATTTATAAAATACCGATTTAAAAAAGGGATTCAATCCTACTTTGGTATAATGTTTGAAAAAATAAATATGAAAAAAAATTATTTGTGGTTTAGCCACATGTCCTCCCCTTAAATAGCATATTAAATTCCAATTCGGAATTCAAGATAGTTTGGTTAATTATTTTCATGGTTATGTTGCGGTGCCGTCTAATGCTTAGATGGCACTTTTTTTTGTTATTGGGAAATTTTTAATTTTTTCTTAGCTTAGTGTGAATTTTACAATACCTTTGCGTTTGGTAGTGTTTATTTTCCATTATTTGATTGAGATATGATATTAGTTTGCGATAGTGGATCCACCAAAGCCGATTGGAAATATTCCAATGGTATTGATCCTGATGGCGATATTTCCACCATGGGTTTTAATCCGGTTTTTCATAAGGAAGAACTGATTACCAGAGAATTAAGAAAAGAGCTTTTGCCAAAATTACCCGCAGAGACCATTAGCAAGATTTATTTTTATGGTGCAGGCTGTTGGGATGATGCATTGAAAGGTGAGGTTTCCCGGGCTTTAAAGACATTATTTCCCGACGCTCTGGTTGAAGTGGAACACGACTTGTTGGGAGCGGCAAGAGCTACCTGTGGTCATGACGCCGGTATATCCTGTATTTTAGGGACGGGTTCCAATTCTTGTGCCTATGATGGGAAAAGAGTAGTGGACAATGTTACCAATTTGGGATTTATGGTAGGTGATGAAGGAAGTGGTTCTTTCCTAGGCAAAATGTTGCTTCGCGCCTATTATTATAGAGAGATGCCCAAAGATTTGGCAACTTTATTCGAGGAACAATTTCCGGAAGGAAAGTCAGAAATACTAAATCGCGTTTATAATCAACCTTCTCCCAATGTATACCTTGCATCATTTGCAAGGTTTATGTCGGATCAAAAGAAGCATTTTTATATAGAAAATCTTGTGTACAAGGCTTTTGCTGAATTTGTAGACAGAAATGTGAAAAAATACAAGGGGCATTTGCATGTTCCGGTTCATTTTATTGGTTCCATCGCATTTCATTTTAGCGATATTTTAAAAATTGTTTTGGAAGAGCGGGTATTGACCCCCGGTAAAATCATCAAAAAGCCTATCGACCATTTGATGGAATTTCATAAGGAACCTGTACATACCGTCTAGGTCTGGTCAACCACTTTAAGGAATTTATATGACGAAAGATATTAAGAGAATAGCAGTGTATACTTCCGGAGGAGATGCGCCGGGAATGAATGCGGCCGTGCGTGCTGTAGTCAGGACTGCAGCCTACCATGGATTGCATGTCTTTGGAATTTATGGAGGATATACCGGAATGATACAAGGTAAAATAAAACGTCTCGAAAGAAGAGATGTAGGGAACATTATCCATAGGGGCGGTACCATCCTGAAAACGTCAAGAAGCAAGGAGTTTATGACGCCTGAAGGCAGGCAACTGGCTTACGAAGCTCTGGCTGCAAACGAAATTGATGCCTGTATCGCTATTGGAGGAAATGGAACATTCACAGGTGCCAAAGTTTTTACGGAGGAGTTTGATATTCCAATTATTGGAGTTCCCGGTACGATTGACAATGATCTATACGGTTCAGATTATACCATTGGATTTGATACCGCAGTAAATACAGCCATCGAAGCTGTAGATAGAATTCGCGATACTGCAGATTCACACAACCGAGTCTTTTTTGTTGAAGTAATGGGAAGAAATTCAGGCATGATTGCTTTGAATACGGGAATAGGTTCAGGTTCCAGTTCCGTTTTAATTCCTGAGAATGGAAATTCTGCAGAGCGTTTGATTGATATTTTAAGAAAGGCGACCAGACGTGATAAATTGTTTAGTTTGGTAATAGTCGCTGAGGGAAATCCCTGGGGAGGAGCTTCCGAAGTTGCAGAGAAGGTTAGAGAAGTCCTTCCTGAGTTGGATATGAAGGTTACGATAATTGGACACTTGCAAAGAGGGGGTTCGCCTACTGCTTTTGACAGGGTCTTAGCCAGCAGGTTGGGATACGATGCTGTTGAAGGTTTATTGGCCGGAAAGTCTATGGTTATGGCTGGAATTATCAACAATAAAACCGTTTATACACCTTTTGCAGATGCAATTACCAAATCTAAAATTCCTGATAAGACTTTATTGAAGATGGCCGAAATCCTTGCTATCTAACCTGCCCATTTTTCGATTTGGTTGATCAAGGCTCTAAAATCTTTAGGCATTGGGGCCTCTATGTTCATCAATTCTTCTGTTGCCGGGTGCCAAAATTCCATCCTCCATGCATGTAAAGCATTTCGGGCCATCAAGGGACGAGGTTCCTTATCAATATTTTGATTCAGCTTGTTTCTTTTAATATCGGAAATAAAGATTTCTCCTCTTTTACCATAGACTTCATCTACTGCCAAAGGATACCCGATACTGTCCAAATGCACTCTGATTTGATGCATTCGACCGGTTAATATTTCCACCTCCAACAAAGTATGGAATTTGTAACGCTTCAGCACCTTGTAACGGGTATGCGATGGTTTTCCCCCTTTAATGACTATCATTTTATCTTTTCTGGTAGGGTGGGGACCAAGCGGACTATCAATGTCGCCTTCATCTGTTCCAACCAATCCATCTACCAAAGCCTGGTAGAATTTTTTTACGGAGCGGTGTTCAAATTGAAGGGAAAGATGCCTGTGTGCTTTGGCATTTTTAGCAAAAATCAATAAACCGGAAGTCATTTTATCCAAACGATGGACAGTGAAAATTTCACCATATTTTTCTCTGAGAAATCCCAATACATTATCCAATTCAGGGGCATGCCTGTCGGGAATGGTAAGCATTCCGGGAGGTTTGGCTACTGCGACGATTTGCTCATCTTCAAAAATGATTTCGGGTTTCAATCTCATACAGGTACGATTTCCTTGAAGGTCTTTTTTCTACCTACGTAGTATTTCCAAATAATAGTTCCGGGTAATATAGCGGTCTGGTTGGCTCCATCTTTGATTTGATTTTGAACAACCAGCCTTTTGATCCGCTTTCTTTTTTTTAAAAGTTTAAAAAAGGAAGCATAAAAAGCAAAATGAGCCCTAAGTATGGAACTGATATGGGAGAATTTTCCTTCTGTTAAAAACAAGCCGGCTGCCAATCCATCTAAAACCAGGCGAGCAGGAATATGCCAAAGCAATTTCCACTTGTTTTCATTTTTAAAAAGGGTATAGAGACTATTTCTGAAATTCAGGAAAGTTTTTCTCGGTGTATTGTAGCTCAGGGTTCCTCCTCCTACATGATAAACCACGGATTCTGTGCAAACCATAATTCTGAATCCAGCCCTTTTGAATCTCCAACACAAATCTATCTCTTCCATATGGGCAAAGTAGTCGCCATCCAGCCCGCCCATGTTATGATATAATTTTGCACGAACAACCATAGCAGCGCCTGATGCCCAGAAAATTTCAGCATTACCGTCATACTGTCCTTCATCCTTTTCTGTGGTGCTCAAAATCCTGCCACGACAAAATGGATAACCCAGACTATCCATCCAACCACCTGCCGCACCGGCATATTCAAATTCTCCTTTTTTATAATAAGATTGAATTTTGGGTTGGACAGCAGCAACATCCTTTTGATGGTCCAGGATGTCAATAATCGGCAATAACCAATCAGGGGTAACTTCAACATCTGAATTCAAAAGGACATAATAATCTACCTTATCCTTAATGGTCTCTAGCGCCTGATTGTATCCCTCCGCAAATCCATAATTTTTATCCAATTCAATTAAATGAACATTTGGATAATAGTTTTTTAAAAAAGCAACCGAATCATCCGTCGAAGCATTATCAGCCACCCAAAGGCTTAGATTAGGATAGGCAGTACCTAAAACAGAGGGCAAAAAACGTTTTAGATGCTCTTTCCCATTATAATTTAGAATTACAATGCCTACTGAGGATTTTTTGTCTTCAGTCAATTCAATGAATTCTTCCTGAGCCCTGTTTAATATTTCAATGGACTTTAATTTGTCGTCCATCAATTGCTCTTTTAAGCCTTCTATTCCTGAAAATTCTCGATCATCCCGAATGAAATCTACCAATTCCAGCATCAATTCCTGGCCGTAAATATTTTCATCAAAGTCGAAAATGTTTACTTCAATGGTCGTTTCAGGATGCTCTTTGAAGGTTGGCCGCTGACCAATATAAAGCATGGCCTGGTAGCGTTTTTTTTCATAATAAACAAAGGCGGCGTATATTCCGAAAGGGGGAACCAGTTTTGCTGATTCCTTTATTTGAAGATTGGCTGTTGGAAAACCAAGACCTGAGCCAATTTTTTGACCCTGAATAACTTTACCGGATAAAGGATAATAATGCCCAAGCCATTTCACTGCTTTCTTTATCTCCTTTTCTTCAATCGCTTTTCTAATCTTGGTCGAACTAATCGCCAGGTTGTCAATGGTCTGTTTTTCAATTTCAACTACTTCATAAGCTGCATTTTTACTGTACCATCGCAGATAATTTAAATCACCCTGGCGGTTCAAACCAAATTTATGGTCGTACCCGATTACGATATAACTCGGATGAAACTTGGCCAATAAAAAATCTTCGATGTACTCATCGGCAGACATCTGGGAAAATTCAATGGTGAAAGGAACCACCACCACATTTTGAACCCCATATTTTGAGAGCAGCTCTATTTTTTCTTCAATCGATGACAACAGTTTGAGGCTATCGTCTTTCGGATAAATTACCTGTCTTGGATGTGGATGAAAAGTTACGACGATGGATTCGCCATTAACTTCTTTAGCCAGTTCATTCACTTTATTCAAAATAGTCTGGTGCCCATGGTGGACTCCGTCGAAAGAGCCAATGGTAACAACAGCATTGTTGAATGCCGGCAAATTATTTAAATCTCTAAATACCCTCATTTCGGCGCAAATGTAGAAATTTGGCAGCTTATCCATAATAAAACAATAAGGCTAATTCATTGATTGGATGAAAGTTTCGCAATTCGACTTTCGACCTTCTCCCTTCATTTTAAAAAGGCCTCGTAAACCGTAAATCGTAAACCGTAAATTATGCAATCACAAAGTCAATGCTCCGCCTCCTACATTATTCAAACTTTTTTAATAGGATTTCCATTCCCTTAACAAACGGAAAACACAAATTCCAGTTTTAGAATTCCCGAAGATTATTTGAATTGATAAATTGTTGAAGGAATCCATAGGCATGACAAACATAAAAGGTGGAATAAATGTTACCTTTGCCCGAATCATTACCTTTGGACCCGCTATAAATTTAAAAAATTAGCAATTGATGGACAGAAATAAGATTTTAGAGGCATTGAGCACCATCCGAGATCCGAATACAGGTAGAGATCTGGTGAATGCTGGAATGATTGAAGATTTAAAAATTGAAGGAAATAGTATCAATTTTACAATGGCGCTTCCTTCTTTAAACCACCCTTCAAAATCTGAGTTGATTTTTCAAAGTCAGGGCATTCTTCAGAAATTATTTCCCGGTGTGGACGTCAACGTTCATGTCGCTGCCAAAGCTCCTACCTCAAGTCCCCCGCCAAATTCACAAACTTCCAATATTAAAAATATAATTGCCGTAGCAAGTGGAAAAGGTGGAGTAGGGAAGAGCACCGTTTCAGTCAACCTGGCCCTTGCATTGAAAAAACAGGGTTTGCGGGTCGGATTAATAGATGCAGATTTATACGGTCCTTCCATTCCTACCATGTTTGGTTTGCAAGGCAAGCGCCCTAAGGTACAAGACATTGATGGGCAACCGAAAATTGTTCCTCTAGAAGCCTATGGAATGCCATTGATCAGTATGGGTTTTATAGTTGAACCCGAACAAGCGGTAGTTTTAAGAGGACCGAGGTTGGCAGGGATCATCAAGCAGTTTTTCAACGAAGTTATTTGGCCTGAATTGGATTATATCGTGGTGGATTTGCCACCAGGTACGGGCGATATTCAACTTACACTGGTTCAAACAGTTCCGGTAACGGGTGCCGTCATAGTGACCACGCCGCAGGAAGTAGCGGTTGCCGATGCCATCAAAGCGGTGAATATGTTCCGCCTGCCAAATGTAGATGTTCCGATTTTGGGTATAGTTGAAAATATGTCCTGGTTTACTCCGGCAGAATTGCCTGACAATAAATATTATATTTTCGGAATGGGCGGTGGAGATCATTTGGCCCATCAAAGTGAATCAAAGCTTTTAGGGCAGGTTCCACTTGTACAGGACATCCGTGAATCAGGCGACAATGGAAAACCTGTAGTGCTGGATGAAAAAAATCCGGCCTCAATGGCCTTTATCAAAGTGGCTGAAAATACCATCAAACAAGTAGAAGAAAGAAACGCAAACCTTGAGCCGACTAAAATTGTTCAGGTGCAAGGATAATATCAAATAAAATGGTCATGGAAAAAGAAGAGAAGGATAAAATACTGGCAAGAATTGATGCGGCTTTGGACGATGTAAGACCACATTTGGAAGCAGATGGAGGCAACGTTGAGCTGCTTGATTTGACGGATGATCTTTGTGTGAAAATCAAATGGCTGGGTAATTGCGAAAATTGCTTCATGTCAGTAATGACCATGAAAGCCGGAATTGAGCAGGCAATTAAAGCAAAAGTTCCCGAAGTACAATCCATCGAAGCCATCAATGGTATGGAAATGCCATTATAAATCGTTTGAAAATCCTTATGAGTCCTGATCAACTATTCTCTTTAATAAAGGAGCGCAATTCATATTTATGTGTAGGCCTTGACACAGATATTGAAAAGATTCCGCCCCATCTTTTAAAAACAGACAATCCGGTATTGGAATTCAATAAAGCCATCATTGATGCTACACGCGATTTATGTGTGGCTTATAAACCAAATATTGCCTTTTACGAGGCATTGGGAGTAGAAGGTTGGCAGATTTTAGATGATACGATAAATTATATAGGTGATAAACACCTGATAATTGCAGATGCGAAGCGCGGAGACATTGGCAATACTTCAAAGTTATACGCAAAGGCCTTTTTTGAAAAATTAAATGCAGGTGCCTTGACCATAGCACCTTATATGGGTAAGGATTCTGTTACACCGTTTCTGGGGTTTGAAGGAAAATATGTGATACTATTAGGTTTGACCTCTAATCCTGGAAGTGATGATTTCCAACAATTGGATTTGACAAGCGGTAAGAAATTATTTCAAGAAGTAATTCAAACGGCAACTACCTGGGCCGGCCCGGATCAAATGATGTTTGTAATAGGAGCAACCCATCCTGAAAAGTTCAAAGAAATTCGTGAATTAGCGCCTGATTACTTCTCTTCCTTGTAACGGTGTTGCTTCTCCAAGATATGATCGTATGCTTTGTCTAAATTAAACAACTGACAAATGTGATTACTGGTAAATTCAACCAGAGGGATTATTTATCAAATAAATAAAGATCGTAAGAAAAAGCCAGAGTAGCAGCTCTGGAATTGCAGTAAATGAAGGAGTTGCTGGGTACTGGGTAAGCAGGTGTTGGTTCAGGTGCTAGGTTCTAGGTCTTAGGTACTGGGGGATGTACGAATTACGGATTACGACGGCCGGGAATTTAACTGGGAATTTATTCATTTTGGTAAAATAAGCCGAAATTTTAAATCAAAATTCAAACATCTAAAATCAAGAATTAAAAATCTAAAATTCCTTTCTTGGCTCCATTAGCAGAACGATTACGACCAAAAAGTCTGACGAATATTTCGGCCAGGAGCATCTGGTTGGTAAAACTGCAGTATTACGAAAATCGGCTTTTTGAGTGGGCAGGTGCTGAGCATGATTTTTTGGTCAAAATTCGGTGGTAGAAAACCACTCTTGCCAATGTCATTTCAGAAACTTTAGACCGGCCATTTTATATTCTTGAGTACCATCAATTCAGGTGTCAAAGATGCGAGGTGATTGAAAAGGCCAAATCCACCGATTTTTCTTGCTCCAAATCCAATTCCTGTTTTATTGATGAGATTCATCGATCTTCTCTAAACTTCAAAGGCGATTCATTGTTGGGGTGCTGCTGAGTAAGGTGATAGTAACCTTGATTGGTGCAACTACTGAGAACTTCTCCCTGAAGTGATTTCTGCTTGGGTCCAGACAAGTTAGGTATGTTTTAAAGTATCGGAAGTGGACGTTCTTATCTATATGGTCGATACTGCCATTGAAAAAGATGAAATATTAGCCAAAAGAGACGAAGGCTTGAGAATAAGTGAATTACTCTTCAGTTTCAGGTGGAGATGGAAGCAAAACCACTAATGTTTTGGAATCTGGTGATAAGTCAATTTCACCAGTTAATCGATTGTTATCAATAATGAGAAGTCTGAAGTCATCCAACAGAATATGATTCAGTCGGATAAAGCTGTGAAATGCATTAACTTCGCCAGTGCTTTTATCAAATCCATGCGTGGAAGTGACCCCAACGCTGCTGTTCATTATTTGGCCAGAATGTTGGAATAAGTAGTGAAGACATTGAATTGTCTCCGTGATACTACTTTTTTTCTTCTGAAGATATCAATCGCCAATCCAAATGCCTTTTGATGGCTACCACCTGCTGCGTACATCAAAACAGTAGGAATGCCTGAGTCCAGGATTATCCTTTCACAATGTGCGTACCAGCCTCTTCTCCCAAAGCAATTTACCTACAAAGCCATCAACGAAGCCATGGCCAAAGTCAGAGAAACTGGAAATCTTTCCATACCCTTAGGTATACGTAATGCACCTACCAAATTGATGAAGCAACTCGGGTATGGAGACAATTACCAGTATGCACATAATTATGAAGGAAACTTGTAGCCTACGAATTTATGCCGGAAGAATTGGTCAATACCAAATTTCCATACGCCTGGCAAAAACGCTAATGAAGCGGAATTTGACTGGCTTGGCCAATTGGTGGAAAGCGGAAAACATTACTAGGGCTGTTGGAATTCTGGGTGCTAGTTCTTCTTGGGTTCTGGGTGCTAGGTTCTGGTTCTAGAAGTTGTGCAACTTGAAGGTTTGCTTGCTCGGTGGCTCGTTTGTTCGCAACTTGGCTTTCTTATAATAGATCGTATAATTCATCGAATGTTTGTTGCTGTTTTATTCGGTGTTCGAAGTTCGCTTTTCGTTTTTTTAAGTCCTCTTAAACCGGAAATTGTTTCCTTCTCGACCCCATCGGGGTCACTTATCCCAACCCGAATCAGACCACTGTAACCCTACTGACCCTGTAGGGGTCACATTAAATTGGCAGAATGCTGGATTCTGGAACGGTGGGTGCTGGAACTCTAAATTCCGGAATGTCGGAATTCTTTTTGGGTTCTTCTGCTTCAAAATAATCTACTACAAATTCTAAATCACTTCATCGCTCTGCCAAGTTGGCGCAGCCAACCCCCTACAGCCGCTAACACATAGCAGCTTGAATAAGTTATTGATTATCTGAATGTTACGCTATTCGGTGTCTTTATCTTCTCTTTCGTTTTTAAAGGCCACGTAAATCGTAAATCGTGAAACCGTAAAATCCAAAATATCAGATCACTTCTGCACCCAATAGCCAACGGCCAACAGCCAACAGCTATTCTTTAATCAGCTTATCTCCCAATTGCAATGTACTGCCTGAGCCAATTGATATTTTCTTTAAGTTGTTTTCGTGTACTGTTTTACTATGATTTTGGCTTGTCCGTATTCCGGCTTTTTCTGATAGGCTGTAAAACCAATTTCGCAGTTTTCCATGGTTAGATTGTCTATCATCAATACAGATAGATCCTTTGAAGCTACACCGATTGGACAAATCATTGATGTAGGCATCAAATAAAACCACTTGAGATTCTTCCTACACCGACTCCTTTGTCACCGCAGTTGATTGCTTTTGAATTCCAGACATTGATATTGCTTCCCGAGAAGTCCATCCTGTCATTACCGGTTTTGGATGAAAGAGGAATTATGAATTTACCTTACAAAAGTCGCAGTCAAATCCGTCAAATGCAGTTTGGGGAAATCACGTAACCATGAAAATTTGAACGAACAATGTTGATTCCGTCTTCACAATGGTTCTTTACAAAATTAGCCTTGTATAAATCAACATCTGATTCGTAAAAAGGTAACTGCTCCGGTAAGATTCCAACCTTTGTATGAAAGGGTATTAAAATCCTCAAAAGTTACATAAGAAACCTTGGAAGTAAGACCTGCACCCAAAACAGTGAATCCTCCGGCACTGGCATCACTTGAAAAAATCTTATCGGTTCGTCTGCTTTCCGTTTATTAAAACCGGGCCTTTGGTCAAGAAAAATGCCTGATCGGTAACCAGAGAGGTTCCGAGTGGGTATGATAGTGGTATGTAACAGCCGGTATAACCACAGGATGCTTAATATTGAAATGTTCTAAAACTACGGTACCGTCCTGATGTAAAGAAACTCCGTTTCTTTTAAAGGATTATTTACAAAACAAATCCTGAGACGGGCTGAAGTTGCCGGGAATTTGCACATTTAAATATTGGTAAGAAAACTGAATCTACTCCTATGTTTTGAAAAACAGATATTTAGCCGAAGAAGGGATGCTTAAATCCACAAACTTTGTTTTTCCTGATTTAAAAGAGCAGCTGCAGCCATTTCCAACATAGGAAAAAGAAGTAAAAACAATCGAAGTATTTGATGCGTCGTTCTTAACCAAAATGAACGCGGATGTTGTGCTGGTAATACAATAGGATCACTCCCTGCCATCTCTTGTATTCATAACCTATGACCTCAATTAAGCGCATGTCCGTTGCTAATTTTATACTTTTGGAAGAACCATTATTCGATTGGGTAAAAGCTTTTAATGATTTTTCAAAGGGAAGAATCAGGGAAGATGGGTAAACTGAGCAATTTCAATCGCCTTGGCTTTGTCGAAAGTGTAATCAGGAAATTCAGCTTTAAATCTTTAAACGAGAATTAATTTCAGGCGTCAATTCGTCAAGCAATGTCCCAGGTAGTCACGGGCAACTTGTAGAGGTATTTGAAATACAAAGCGGCAAAATCTTCATCCTGAAAAATCCGACTGGTAAAATTCCCATCACTTCAGAAATTCGGCATTGGCTGTTCCCTGGCCAATGAAAAAGAACTTAGGGTAGGTTCCACAAATCCGTCAAAACCCATAGGCTCCAATTTGTCGGTAACGGGATTGTAGTAAAATCGTTGATTGTGCCAAACAAGTCCGTGAACTGCACCCATGGCTTCTGAAAGTGCAAAGAATTTGGCAAGTCGTTCAGTATCAAATACTTGAGACCTTTTTCACACCACTTCTGTATTGATACATTAAATCCTGCGCCCCGCTAAAAAGGTTGTTTAGCTAGGATTCCGGCCACTTTTCCTTCACCAAATGGAACCACATCCGACTTTTCCATCAGATTGGTCGGGCTTCAAGATCAGTGGGTATATATCCAAATTGTTTATAAAAACGTTGACGGTGTGCCCAAAATCCATCTTCAGAAAATTTTACAATAGGACCTTCCCGGCGATCTTTAAATTCAACCAATTGTTTTTCAAAATGCTCTTCAAAGGCATAGATTCCTTTAGAATTGCCATTGATGTTGAGATTTACGAAATCATATCGAGTGGTTAGTATGTCTTCTTTCTCAAGAATTTCATGGAAAGTCTTAGCTTCCTGTGAAGAAAATACCTTGCAGCAGGAGTTTGAGGAATATCATTAATCGATTCCAGGAATTGGGTTCTTTCATTTTCACGCGGAAGGACCATTTGTCACCCTGAAGGTGATCCAGCCAATCTCCTTTTAAACGTAGTTTCACATCCAGTTCCTTATCTTCTCCTTTTTGCCAAAATTTTCCTTTAACCCAATCATCATCTGCTGAAACCAGTAAGCCGTTTTCAAGAGCTTCTGTTCTCTTGATTCATTTTCGCCATTTCCTCAGGGCGAATACTTAGGTTTAGTGTAGGTGATTATAGACTGAGTCTGATCGTTGCCAGTTTTTCAAAGCTAAAATCATCAAAAATAAACCACCGCATCTCCAGTTGAATAGGTATGGATATTGAGTTTTTTCCATCCTGCATCTGGTGGAATAAAAAGCGAATTTCCAGCTTTTCCCAACCAGTCGATCTCTGAGCAACCGGAAAGACTTCATTTTCTTATAAAAGTTTACCATCGGCGGCTACTGCCAGATATCCTTTTTCTCCTTCCAACTCCCAAAACGCCAAACCGAAGTCCTGTAAAACTTGCCTTTCAAATTCCGTAAGGTCAAGAGAAAACCGAATTGTAATCCATCCCCTGTTCCGGTTTTGCAAGAATAGGGGTTCCGGATCTTGCCTTTTCACTACTTTGAGTAAACCATTTTTAAATCTGACTGTTTTCAGCCACAAAAAATCTCCCGAAACATTTTCTGCATCCGTGAAAATCATACCAGGCATCTCAATGTTTCGAAAGTTGGTAGCGGCAGTAGAATTGAGCAAATCAGGATTAGAATCATCAGAAGCAAATGCCTCCAACCCAGGCAAAGTAATTAGGTCTTTTCTTTTTAAATGTATTTTCAGTTCTGCTAATCTGCATGAATTACCATTCAGGTTGTTCGATGATAGAAATACGGGTAGCAGGTGATAAACCGGAAAGCTTTTTCTGAGCATCATTGATTTGCTGGATGGAGTCTGCTTTACAAATAAAGGTCAGGTCCATTCCTTCATCCAATGAATCCAGGCGCTTTAAATCTATATTGGGAAATACCTCCAAAACCTTATTGGTAATAACTTCTAAATCCTTTAAATCCGTATGGATATTTAAAAACAGATTGTCCTCTTTTTTATATTCACTATTCCCGGATAATTTTCCATGAAGATATAAAAGTGCAACGATGAAAATAAAAGCAATTATTGCTAAAACCGGTTGATTGGCACCTCCCGCTAGCCCAATTCCGATCACGATGAATAAATAAGTAAGCTCTTCAGGCTCCTTAATTGCTGCTCGAAATCTCACAATGGAAAGTGCTCCGACTAGTCCCAAAGAAAGGGCGATGGAAGACTTTACTACCATTATAATAAGTACTGTACCCAAAGCAAGAGGAAGAAATACATTGGCGAATTTGGTCCTGTTTGAAATGGAAGTTCCAAATCGAATGTAATACCATCTTAAGGCTATGGCAAGCATAGCTGTAATAAGAATATTGATGATGAACTCATCGAAAGGTACATTGTTGGTAAAGTCCTCAATGTACTTTTCCTGTAGTTGCTGAAGTATGTCCATTAGCGTTGTTTTGGCTCAAGTGGCGCAAAAATAGTTTTCTCGTTCTAATCCATGTAATAGCCAGGCAAAAAAAAGGAAAATTGCATTCTAATTGTCCATAAAATTGGTTAATCACCAAAGGCGTGGATTTTTTTAATCAAGGTGGAACTTTTTAGGCTTGAATTTAAACTTTGTTCCTTATGAATTGTATAACTTGCGGCCGTTATTCAAAATTAGTCTAAATAAAATCCGGGTAATACCATGAGTGATTCTATGAAGACCCTGGAAGCTCACACTAAGAGTGAGTATAAGTATGGGTTTACAAGTGATATTGATACCGAAACACTACCCAAAGGTTTAAGTGAGGATGTAGTGAGGCAAATTTCTGCCAAGAAAGAAGAGCCTGAATTTATGTTGGAATACCGTTTAAAAGCTTACCGTCACTGGTTGACTATGGTAGAGCCTAAATGGCCCAATGTGAATTATCCTCCGGTTGATTTTCAAGATATCATCTACTATGCAGCTCCAAAGAAAAAGCCAGAATTGAAAAGTCTGGACGAGGTGGATCCTGCTTTGTTGGAAACCTTCAACAAGTTGGGAATTCCTTTGGAAGAACAAAAAGTTTTGGCAGGAGTAGCCGTAGATGCTGTTATTGATAGTGTTTCTGTTAAAACAACTTTTAAAGAAAAATTATCAGAGTTGGGTATCATTTTTTGCAGCTTCAGTGAGGCGGTAAAAAATCATCCTGAATTGGTTAAAAAATATTTGGGTTCAGTAGTTCCTTATACTGACAACTTCTACGCTGCACTGAATTCTGCTGTTTTTAGTGATGGCTCTTTTGTGTACATACCAAAAGGCGTTCGTTGTCCGATGGAATTGTCGACCTATTTCCGAATCAACGCAGCCAATACAGGTCAGTTTGAAAGAACGCTTATTGTTGCAGAGGAAGAAAGTTATGTAAGTTATCTGGAAGGATGTACTGCTCCGATGCGCGATGAAAATCAATTGCATGCAGCTGTAGTAGAGCTGGTAGCCAAAGATGATGCAACCATCAAATATTCCACTGTTCAAAACTGGTATCCTGGTGATGAGAACGGAAAAGGTGGTATCTATAACTTTGTAACCAAAAGAGGTCTTTGTGCCGGCCAGCGTTCAAAAATTACCTGGACGCAGGTGGAGACAGGTTCTGCCATCACCTGGAAATATCCAAGCTGTGTTTTGAAGGGAGATAATTCTGTAGGTGAGTTTTACTCAGTTGCAGTAACTAATAATTTCCAGCAAGCTGATACCGGTACAAAAATGGTTCACTTGGGTAAGAATACCAGAAGTACCATTATTTCTAAAGGTATTTCAGCAGGTAAAAGTCATAATTCTTACCGCGGACTGGTGAAAATCGGAAAGCGTGCAGAAAATGCCCATAACTTCTCTCAATGTGACTCCATGTTGATGGGGGACCGTTGCGGTGCACATACTTTCCCTTACCTGGAAGTAGAAAATAACTCTGCTAAAGTAGAACACGAAGCAACCACTTCGAAAATCGGAGAAGATCAATTGTTCTATTTGATGCAAAGAGGATTGAGTGAAGAGGATGCAATCAATATGATTGTAAACGGATTCTGTAAGGAGGTTTTTAGAGAATTACCTATGGAATTCGCCGCGGAAGCGCAAAAATTGCTTGCCATTAGTTTGGAGGGAAGCGTTGGATAAAAATTCATTGTAAAACACCATATAAAAAGTATAAACCAAGATGTTATCAATCAAAGACCTTAAGGTTGAAATTGAAGGAAAAGAAATACTAAAAGGTATCAACCTGGAAATAAAAGCAGGTGAGGTACATGCCATTATGGGACCCAATGGTTCCGGAAAAAGTACTTTGGCAAACGTTTTAGCCGGTAGAGAAGAATATGAAGTTACCGGTGGTTCCATCGAATTTATGGGTAAAGACCTATTGGAAATGGAAGTGGATGAACGAGCACAAGCAGGTGTATTCCTAGCTTTCCAATATCCGGTTGAAATTCCAGGAGTTACTACAGCTACCTTTTTGAAAAGTGCTATCAATGCTGTAAGAGAGGGTAGAGGTCAGGAGCCTTTGAGTCCGGTTGAACTTCTAAAAGAAATGCGTGCCAAAACAAAAATGCTGGAGGTAGATGAGAAATTTTTGCAGCGTTCATTGAATGAAGGATTCTCCGGAGGGGAAAAGAAACGCAATGAAATGCTTCAAATGGCCTTGTTAGAGCCAGTTCTGGGAATTCTGGATGAAACCGATTCAGGTTTGGATATTGATGCCTTGAAAATCGTTTCTGACTCTGTTAATAAACTAAGAGATCCTAAGCGATCTTTCATCGTCGTGACCCACTATCAAAGATTGTTGAATTACATCGTTCCTGATTTTGTACACGTGTTGTACAATGGTAGAATTGTGAAATCCGGTGACAAATCCCTTGCACTTCAATTGGAAGACCAGGGTTATGACTGGATTAAAGAAGAGGCACTTGCTGTCTAATGGATTTTGAAAATCAGGTTCAAAAATTTGTAAAATGTCAACAGTAGTCGATAAAAAAGTAGATGAATACAAGGGCAAGTTTGTTAGCCTGTTCAATGAATATGAATCAAGATTGAATGGACAAAGCAATCACCCTTTTCACCAGTTGAAACGTGAAGGATTGGCTTCTATGGAAGCTCTTTCTTTTCCCGGAAGAAGGGACGAAGACTGGAAATATACTTCTTTAAATAAGGTTCTTAAGGAGCAATATGCTTTGAATGCAGAATATGAAAGTGATTTCGAATTGCCGGAAACACTTTCAAAAATGGATGCTATCAAAGTTGTCTTTCTAAACGGAATTCTAAACGAAGAACTTTCCGATTTGGAAAGTCTACCCAATGGATTTACGCTAGGAAAGTCCCTGGAACTTTTTGAAAAGGAAGGTGAGCAAATTACCAAAATGACCAAAAATTCGCTGGACAATGCTCCTCAATCATTGGTCGGTTTGAATGTAGCACTTACCCAAAGTCCTGTGTTTTTTAGAATAGCTAAAAATGTAAAACTGGATAAACCGGTACATTTCATTTACCTGACGGATGCCAATCATTCGTTGATGATGAATCCACAGGTGTTTGGAGTAGTGGAACAAGGAGCAGAGATGAGTATCGTTGAGTCTTTTGAAGGCTCTGAAAATGAAACGCCTCTGTTTATCAATGTCTTGAATAGATTTGAGGTAGGCGCCAATGCTAAATTTTCTTACTACAGAGTTCAAAACGAATCTTTGGAAGGAAACTTGGTAAGCAATGTTGTTTGTCATCAGGGAGCTGATTCTACCTTCAATTGTTATTTAGCTGATATCGGCGGAAATCTGGTTAGAAATAACCTGGATACCGTCCTTACAGGTTCAAACACCACTACTCAATATTTTGGAGTTTACTGTCCGGCAGATGGACAACATGTAGACAATCAGACTTTTATTGATCATGCATTGCCACATTGTTTTTCAAATGAACAATACAAAGGCGTGGTTGGAAAAGAGGGTAGAGGAGTTTTTAACGGAAAAGTAATGGTTCGCCAGGATGCACAGAAGACCAATGCATTCCAGCAAAACAGCAACCTGCTTTTGGATGAGACTTCTGTAATGGATAGCAAGCCTCAGCTGGAGATTTTTGCAGACGATGTAAAATGCAGCCACGGTGCAACCATCGGACAATTGGACGAAGCTTCCATTTTTTACCTTCGTTCAAGAGGCTTGAGTGAAGCAATGGCAAAATCATTATTACAATATGCATTCTTAGGAGAAGTAGTGGACAACTTTGAATTGGAACCGGTGAAAGAATACGCTGAAAAGTTGTTGCAAAATAAATTGACTTAAGAAATTTTAGGAGAACAGGAAAGATGGAAAGTAAAGTGCTGGACAGTGTTGCAGTGAATACCATTCGGGAACAGTTTCCGATTCTGAATCAGGAAATGAATGGCAAACCCATGATTTTTTTGGATTCTGCTGCTTCCAGCCAAAAGCCTGTTTCTGTAGTCAATGCCATTTCAGAATACTACGATAAGTACCATTCCAACGTCCACAGAGGCGTCTATAAGTTGAGTCAGGTCGCTACTGATATGTTTGAGCTTGCCAGAAAGAAATCAAAGGCATTTCTTAATGCAGCCTCAGAAAAGGAGATCATTTTTACCAGAGGAGCTACTGAAGCAATCAATTTGGTAGCGTATTCTTTTGGTGAAAAGTTTATAAAAGAAGGAGATGAGATTCTTTTGTCCGGAATGGAGCACCATAGTAATATTGTTCCCTGGCAATTATTGGCAGAAAGAAAAGGAGCTCAAATCAAAGTTATTCCAGTTTTAGAAGACGGAACCCTTGACCTGGAGCAATTGGATGAACTTTTGAATCCAAAGGTCAAAATAATGGCATTGACGCATGTATCTAATACTTTAGGTACGGTGAATCCTATTAAATCCATTATTCAAAAAGCGCACAAACAAGGCATTCCGGTATTGGTTGATGGAGCACAGGCCGTTCCGCATAGAAAAGTTGATGTGCAGGATTTGGATGCAGATTTTTATGTGCTTTCAGCTCATAAGATGTATGGTCCGACAGGTATGGGGCTTCTTTATGGAAAAGAGAAATGGTTGGAAGAAATGCCACCATACCATGGCGGAGGTGAAATGATAGAAAGGGTTACTTTTGAAAAGACAACTTTCAATGAGTTGCCATTTAAATTTGAAGCTGGGACACCCAATATTGCCGGAGCAGTGGGCTTAACTGCCGCCATTGATTTTATAGAAAATTTAGAGATGGGAAACCATTATGAAAGTGGAAGAAGAACTGCTTTCATATGGAACCGAAAGGCTTTCTGCCATAGAAGGTTTTACTCCTTATGGAATTGCACCTGAAAAATCAGGAGTAATCTCTTTCAATATTGGACAGTCACATCCATATGATGTAGGAACCATTTTGGACAAACTGGGCATCGCGGTTAGAACCGGACACCATTGCACTCAACCATTGATGGATCGTTTTAATATCCCGGTACAGTCCGAGCATCCTTTGGAGTTTACAACATTCCTTCTGAAATTGATATTTTAGCTGAAGGAGTTGAAAGAGCAGCACGAATGCTCTTGTAAATTGAATATTATGTCGATCGAAGCAATTCAACAAGAAATAATAGAAGAATTCTCCTTTTTTGGAGAATGGATGGAAAAGTATGAATACCTGATAGAATTGGGTAAAGGTCTTCCCATGATTAATGATCAATACAAAACGGATGATCATTTAATCAGAGGCTGTCAAAGCAGGGTTTGGCTGCATGCAGATTTGGAAAATGATCAAGTTGTCTTTACTGCTGATTCAGATGCCATCATCACAAAAGGGATAATAGCCTTATTGATTCGAGTACTGTCCCACCAAGCTCCGGATGACATTGCTCATGCTGAATTGCATTTCATTGACGATATCGGTTTGAAAGAACATTTGTCTCCTACCAGATCGAATGGTTTGGTAAGCATGGTGAAACAAATGAAATATTACGGTGTAGCATTTTTAAATCAAAAGACACAGAATGGATAAGGAGGGAATGAAAGAAGCGATTGTTGCCAACATCAAAACGGTTTTCGACCCTGAAATTCCGGTCGATATCTATGAGTTGGGTTTGATTTATACCATTGATATTGAAGATTCAGGTTTGGTGAATCTTAAAATGACCCTAACCTCGCCAATGTGTCCGGTTGCTGATTCTCTTCCGATGGAGGTTCAAGAGAAAGTTCTTCAGGTTGAAGGGGTAACCGATGTAGATTTGGCGGTTGTTTTTGACCCGCCCTGGTCGAAAGATATGATGAGCGAAGAAGCTAAATTTATGCTCGATATGTTTTAGTTCTGGATTTCTTTCCAGCCGGTCATCATTTCCAAAGCTCCAATTGTATTTCGATAGATTCCATTTTCATCGGAAGCAAACCAGGTTCCCTTTTGCTGGCTGCTACTCAACACATATGGAAGGTTGCCGTCTTCGTATTTATAAGAACGAATTACCAATGGTTCAATACGATTTTTAAGTTTTATAACGATTTCTGCCTTCGCATCATTTGCATCAGAAATCGGGTCGAAAGTATCTTCAAAATTATCTGCTTTTAAGTTGGAAAGGTCTTTGAGGAAGTTGAACATGCTCAGGGAATCAATCAAAAGCGCTTCATTCCAAACCCAGTCATTATTGTTGTTTTTCTCCAGATGAATGGTCGAATCTCCTTTTGAAAAGGAAATAATTAATACATCTTCTATTGCAAACTTAGTAAAGGTGTGATCCCTAAAATCACTAAGCTGAAAATGGGTTAATTTGGCAATTTTTCCAGAATCGCCACTCAATAAAAATATTTCATCTGCATTGGGAAGCTTTAAAAATGAAAGATTTGAGCTTTCCTCCAAACCAGAGCTAAGGTGAAAAACTTCTTCAGGCTTCCCTGTTTTTTTGATTAAAATTAATCCTTTTGGAAAGCTTGCAAAACCTAGGGAAGAAGGTTTGACATCCGCCAAAATGGAATCCGTTTTTATGAGTTGAATCTTTGTTAAAATAGAAAGGATTTTTTCTTCAGAGACCTGCACTGAAGTATTGTTTTTAGAAGCGAACCAAACTTCCTCTTCTTTAAAAAAACTGATAGGATTGTCAGAATCGACCGGATGAATGGAGAAGTATTCAATTTCCTGTGGTTGGGATTCAAAAAGGAGCCCATGAAAAGGTTGGTCGCTTTTATAATTGATGAATCTAATAAATCCATAGATAGCAAGTCCCACAAGTATCAATACCAGCCAGTAGCCTTTTCTCATTCTATTTGTTTTGCTGTTTTTGCCTGCGAAAGGTAGGAGAAAGTGCCGGATTCTTCAAGTATGAGGAACCAGAAAATTTGACGCTACATTAAAGTCCAAGAAATCAAAAATCAAAAACCTAAAATCCAGAATCTAAAATAATTACCCTTTCTTTATCTCCACAAAAAACTCATTGCCCATCCTCGGAGGAATGGACTTTTCGCTAATTTCCATATGCAGGATTTGAAAATCAGATTGAAAAAGAGATAAGTACTCTGTCTTGGTCCCTCCAAATGGGGGCCCTTCTTTTTCAAATTCTGTAGCAAATAAAAGACCGGTTAAAATCCCATTTGGCTTGAGGAGTTGGTGGGATTTTTTTACATATTCTTTTCTCATTGGAGGCGGTAGCGCACAAAAGAAAGTTTGTTCTATCATGTAGTCATAAAGCCCGTCCAATTCAAAAAAGTCGCCGGTAATTAATTGATTTTTAGGGAACTCAGGGTGCGCATTAGCAAACTTTTCAATCGCATGTTCTGCCCAATCACAAACCACAACATTTTTAAAACCCATTTTAAAAAGCTCGATGGCTTCGTGTGCATATCCTGCTCCGGGGATTAGAATTTGAGATTCTTTATCCACATTTTTAAAATAGTCTAAAATTGCAGGCGAGGCATAACCTATATCCCAGGGTGTATTGTCTTCGCAATATCTACTATCCCAATATTCAGCATCCAGCTTTTCCATTCTTTTTGTGTTTTATAAGTTTTGAACCGGAAATATGGACACATTTATCCATATTTTGTTCTACTTGTCCCAATAAATGATGCCAGCCAAGCGGAAAATTTTATTTTCGTGCACCTCAATCTGAGCAATCGAATTTAGTACACCTAAATACAAACATTCATGAAACAAATTTTTGGCTTTTTTGTCCTTATTCTCCTGGTAAGTTCTTGCCAGGAAACCAAAGAAACCGCAAAATCAGAAAACGAAGTGATTCCAGTAACTTATCCCCAAACAGCCAGAGATACTTCTGTTGTTGAAGACTACCATGGCACCATGGTGGCAGATCCCTACAGATGGTTGGAAATTGATACAGCCGCTGATGTGGAAGCTTGGGTCAAGGAAGAAAATAAGGTAACGACTGCTTACCTTGAAAAAATTCCTTTCCGCGAATCTATTCGCGAACGTTATGAGGAGTTGTTCAACTATCCTAAACTTTCCTCCCCTTTCAAAGCAGGCGAAAATTACTTTTTTTATAAAAATGACGGACTTCAAAATCAGTCTGTAATTTATATTCAAAAAGGATTGGATGGTGAGCCGGAAGTCTTTATCGATCCCAACGCACTTTCTTCAGATGGTACCGTTTCCATCAACCTCATGGGAATATCTGATGACAATAAATATGTCGCTTATTCCCAATCTTCCGCAGGGTCAGACTGGCAGCAGATCAAAGTGATGAATATCGAAACCAAAGAAGAAACCGGCGATGTTTTGGATTGGGTAAGTTCTCAGGAGCAGGCTGGTTCAAAGATGGATTTTTCTATAGCCGTTATCCAGCTCCTGAAAAAGGAATGGAGCTTTCAGGCAACAATCAGTACCACTCAGTTTATTACCACAAATTGGGCGACCCTCAATCAAAAGATAAATTGATATTTGAAAACCGCGAGCGCCCTGAAATGTATCACAGTGCAGGTGTGACAGAAGATGAAAAGTATTTAGTGATTTATGCTGCTCCGGGTACTGATGGTTTTGCTACCCATGTGAAGGACCTTTCAACAGACGGAGCCTTCCAGGAATTATTCCCTGGGTATAGCAATAAGTCTACCATAGTGCACAATGTTGACAACAAACTTTTGGTGTTGACTGATATCAATGCTCCTAATTACAGATTAGTTGAAGTGGATATGGCCAATCCAGGAAAAGACAATTGGAAAGAAATCATTCCTGAATCTGAAAACTTGTTGCAAGGTGTCAATTCTGGAGGAGGATTCTTGTTTGCTAATTACCTTCAAAATGCAACAGATCGTTTTTATAAAATGAATTATGATGGAACCGGAAAAGAAGAAATCAAATTACCGGGTACAGGTAGTGCCGGTGGGCTTGGTGGAAAAGAAGATGATGAAACGCTTTTCTATACATTTACATCATTTATTTATCCGCCTACCATTTTTAAATACGATGTCGCTAGTGGCAACTCTGAGCCATTTTTCAAGACAGAATTGAAGTTCAATCCTGACGAATACGAGGAAAAGCAAATTTTCTATACCAGTAAAGATGGTACAAAAGTTAGCATGTTCATCGTGCATAAAAAAGGATTAGCAATGGATGGGAACAATCCAGCCTTGCTTTACGGTTACGGAGGATTTAATATCAGCCTTACTCCATGGTTCAGTTCTTCCAGAATTATTTTATTGGAGAACGGTGGGGTATTCGCTGTTCCAAACCTTCGTGGTGGTGGAGAATATGGCGAAGCCTGGCACAAAGACGGTATGCTGTTGAAAAAGCAAAACGTTTTTGACGATTTCATTGCTGCGGGAGAATATTTAATAAAAGAAGGATATACCCAATCTTCTAAATTGACTATCTCGGGAGGTTCAAACGGTGGATTGCTGGTTGGAGCTTGTATGACTCAAAGGCCTGATTTATTTGCAGTAGCATTGCCAGCTGTTGGTGTGATGGACATGTTGCGTTACCACAAATTTACCGTAGGTAAAGGATGGATTCCTGAGTATGGAAGCAGCGATGATCCGGAACATTTTAATAACCTGTTGGGCTATTCTCCATTGCATAATTTGAAGGAAGGAACGAAATATCCTGCAACTATGGTTACAACAGCGGATCATGATGATAGGGTAGTACCAGCGCACTCCTTTAAGTTTGCAGCCGAATTGCAAAGATGTCATGCAGGCGAAAATCCGGTTCTGATTAGAATTGAGACAGATGCAGGTCATGGTGCAGGTAAGCCGACCTCAAAGATTATTGAAGAGCAAACTGATATGTGGTCCTTTATTTTTTACAATACGAACACTCCTGTGAAGTATTTTAAATCATAAGCAGACTTTTTGTATCATAAATATCCTGGAAGGATGGGTTGGTTTTGGCCAATTCATCCTTCCTTCGTTTATTTGCTTTTGAAACCACATCACATTCATGCCTACGAAAGATTCTAAAGTATTTTGGTTGCTGATTTTGGCGACGCTTTTAGTACGCTTTCCTTTGTTTTTTCCAAGTTTGTTAGACCATGATGAGTCGACCTACATGGTCATAGGCTCTGAGATTTTAAAAGGTAAGGATCTTTATGTAGATGTAATTGACTTAAAACCTCCGGGAGTATTTTGGTTTTTTGCCTTGATTGAAGGTGCATTTGGGAAGTCCATATTTTTGGTCAGAATAGTGGATGCATTATTGATTGGAATCTCTGCCTTTTTATTGTTTAAAATACAAAGGAGATTCAATCAATCCGAGAATGCTGGTTGGTTCACGGCTTTCCTTTTCATATTGATGAATACCCTTCATTTCTTTACCCTTTCCTTCAACAATGAACACCTCATGGTGCTTTTTGCACTCCTGGCTATTTGGATCTTGCTTAGGAAAGAGACTGTATGGACTGCCTTTTTATGTGGATTGTTTGCAGGCTTGGGATTCATCGTGAAGTACCTGGTTTTGTTTGATGTGGCTGCATTTGGAGTGTTTTTCCTGGTGCTTACCTGGCAAAGAACCAAAAGTTGGGCTGAAGTGGTAAAATGGGCTTTGACAAGAGGAACTGCCATGCTTTTGGGATTTGTAATTCCTATGGGATTAACTATTCTTTATTTTTATGTCGGGGATCATTTTGAAGCCTTCCAATTTATCTCCTTCGAAGCACCTGGTAATTATGCCGAAGAAACCAGTTGGTTTGACCGCCTAAGATTCCTGACGGATTTTAATATTGCCTACCTTTTTTACCTCATTCCTTTTTATTGGATGATATTTGGAAAGGTAGAAAAAGAAAGTTGGAAACAATTGAGATGGCTTGCGCTCATTTGGCTGGGATTTACCATGCTTTCAGTCGAAGCAACCGGCAAAATGTTTTCTCATTATTGGTTGCAAATGGTTCCACCTGTTGTATTGATTTCCGGCTTGGCTATTGATCATTTAAAGGTTTTTAAAAAAATAAAGTCCTTCAAATGGAAAGGCTGGAATGGACTGCAATGGTCAGGGCTATCAATTTTGATATTCGGGATTGCTTTGAATTATTTTACAGAAGTCAGGAAACCTGATTATCCTAAAATAATCAGTAACTACTTAAAGGAGGAGATGAAGCCCGGTGATGAAGTTTTTCCGGCCAACACTTACCAGATACTATATTACTTGTTGGATCAATCTCCGATAATTCCGTACGTCCATAGTAGTTTATTGATTCGCGAAGGTCATGTAAAAACGCTTGAGATTGATCTGGACTACTGGTTTAATTTTATAAAAGAAAAATCTCCTCGCTTTATTATGGTAGCAGATACCTATAAAATTGAATCCTTCCAACAATTTATAGAAGAAAATTACAAGCTTAAAAAGACTTTTGACAACAGATTTCATATTTGGGAACTGGAAAAGTAAATTTGAGCTCAGCCCTTTTTAAAAAATATAATTATGAAAGATTTCATTCTTCTTTTCCTTGTTTGCTTTTGCTTTACTGTTTTTGCTCAGCCACCTGCCAAAGACTGGTCTTATAAAAATCCTGAAACGGATTCCATCGCTGGTATCAATTTATATGGTGCTTATGAATTGCTTAAAGGACGCGATGCAGAAACAGTAATTGTTGCTGTGATTGACGACGGGGTAGATGTAAATCATGAAGACCTTAAAGATGTGATATGGGTAAATGAAGATGAAATTGCAGGCAATGGAATTGACGATGATAAAAACGGATATGTAGACGACATCCATGGTTGGAATTTCATGGGAGCACCAGATGGCAAGACCTATTATTACGACCAGGCGGAAGTAACCCAGATTTATCAGATGTGGAAGTCCAAATATGATAAAGCAGATCCATCTTCTTTAAATGAAACTGAAAAAAGGGAATACCAAATTTATCAAGAGGCCAAGAAAGGCCACGAAGAAGGATACGCTGCAGCTCTGCTTAGGTGGGAATTAGTCGAAGACACCACCAAATTTGTAAAAGCGATGGGGAAAATCGGCAAAAAGCTGGGTAGTCAAGCCTTTAATGCCGATAATTTGAAAAATCTGAAACTAAAAAATAAATACCAGGAAAGTGTAAAGGATTTTTTATTGCTGGTTGGGCCTGACCGATTTGAAAGTATGACTGCTATGTCCGATTATTTGCGGTCTAGGATGGACAGAATTTACAGCGGCGCTTTTTCTAATGTTAAATTTGGATACAATCCTGATTATTATCCCCGCAAAATCACCGGTGATAATCCCGCAATAGCGGATGAACACAACTATGGTGGTCCGACTATTTACAATGCTCAAACGGAGTACGCTTCAAGAGCCATTGCATCTCATGGGTCGCATGTGTCTGGGATCATTGCAGCTTCCAGAGGAAATGGTGTTGGGATGGATGGTGTTTCCAATCATACACGCATCATGATGTTAGGCGCTGTACCGAGCAGTGGTGACGAGCGCGACAAAGATGTTGCAAATGCCATTAGGTATGCGGTTGACAATGGCGCTAAAATCATCAACATGAGCTTTGGTAAGTTGATGTCGCCACACAAAGCTGCAGTGGATGCTGCTTATAAATATGCGGAGGAAAATGATGTATTAATTGTCCACCTTTCCCATAATTTCAATACAGATATTGATGAAGTGCCTTATTATCCTATTAGAAAAGCCTTGGATGGGTATGTGCCTAAAAATGTAATTCGTGTTGGTAATTCAACCTGGAATTTAAATGAAAATCTGCCTGCCGGATCTTCAAACTATGGAGCTGAGTCCGTAGACTTGTTTGCGCCTGGTACCCAGATTTATTCTACCATCCCCAATAATGAATATGCGTACTTTTCCGGCACCAGTATGGCAACTCCTTGTGTGGCTGGTGTGGCTGCATTGTTGAGGTCCTACTTCCCGGACTTTAGGGCTGAAGAGATTAAATCTATTTTGAAAGCGTCAGTATATAAAATTGATTTTGGCGTAATAAGACCAGGAGAAGGTGACAAAGTTCCAATGACCCGACTTTGTAATACCGGTGGAATTTTGAATGCTTACAATGCTGTAAAATTGGCCATTGATTTAAAAGAATAATTTCGAAAAAGCATTGTTTTTTAAAATTATATTGTTAAGTTTGGATTAAAATCCAAATTGTATGGCTGAATATAAGGTTGTTTGTGTCACAATGCAACGGATCCTTTCTACCAAGGTATCAAAAGACGAAGCCTTAAGATTGGCAACTTCCCACAGGCGGCGTTATGGTCATGAAGTGAATTATTTTGAAACTACAGAAGTAGAGGAGAAGCCTACCGGAAAAGAATTATTAAATGATGAAGTAGAGAAGGCAGTAAAATTTGAAATTTCAATGGATGAAGAAGAATAAACTCATAGGCGTTTTGCTGGCTTTTTCTATTTTTATTTCGGGCGCACTGCCAGCTCAGGACGTTCAACTAGGACATGCCCTCAATTTGTCCATTAGTTTCCCGCAAAAATTCAGATTCAATATCTCATACAATCTGAATGCTCAAACAAGTTTCCGAATCAATAAATCCCTTGGATTTAGTCCCATTGCTGACCTGAAAGTGAGCGTTTTTAAAAATCATCTGGGAAGTTCAGTAACCAAGACTTTTTCTACCTGGCTGAATGGAAATATTGCTGTTTCTTATGGCGGTGTTTTTAGTGGCAAGGAACGAAATTCGGACAGCTTTCTGCCAATCTTTACTACCAACTATGCCAATGCACTCAACAACCGGTACTGTTGGAATTTTGGATTTACAACATCCTACATTTTTCATTTGGGTATTGTAGATAAGGAAGTGCCCACTCAAAAATTGGGTAACTTTTTGGCTTCTGTCGGTGACCTTTACTTGGTTTATTACAACGATGGCGGTCCGGTACTTAAATTTTTTGGGGATGGTGAAGATCGTTATTGGACAGGAGGCATAGGAATTGGTTATACCCATTGGGACAATGGTCAGCGACATCAGTTCGAAATTTCTTTTGACAAGTTTACCGGATTCAATAAACATGCATTCGAAGCCACAGGATTGTTGTTCATCGACAATGTTATCTATAAAAGTTTGGAACAAATAAGTTACACCACAGGAAAACTGAGTTTCAAATATCTCAATCATCAAAATGGAGTAGGGGTTTCTATGAACGTTTGGAATTTACCATTTGACTTGCAGGATCTACTTCATCGGAATGTGTCAAATAATCCCTACCATCATAAAATTGAAAACCAATACATTGATGCGGAGTTCTACAAATTTTTCAACTTATGAGAAATCTGATAATCATTTTGGTGGCCTCATCTTTTTTCCTGGGCTGTAAAAATTACAAGTACCTGAGTAAAGGGTATTTTGACTTGGGGAACAAAACAGGCAAAGAATCCTATTTCATAACGGATCAAAGTCATTTGAGAAGCCAAACCAGCCCACAAAATGATCTGCCTAAAATTTTTGAAGGTCCAAATTCTTATTTCGTTTGGAACACAGTGCGTTACAATAAACCAATAAAGAAACAAGTAGTAAAACAAAATGACACTACCTATATAGATTATGGTGAAACCTTCTCCAGCTTCAAAACTTTAAAAAATGAAGATTTAAAATCACTTCCACCTGAATCTATGGACTATTTGATAGGAGAAAGGAACATTTTAAAAAATTATCTTTTTTTTATCGACGATTATCGCTGTATCTACATAAGTGAGGATGATGACAGGAATACCGAAAACCTGGGCCCTTTATATTTAATGTACAATGAAACCTACAACCCTTATAAAGAAATCAATGGATCTTACAAACAAATGTTGAGAGGGTATTATACTTTAAAAGGAGATTCTATTTTCATAGATTTCGAATTTGACAAGCATTTTTTTATCAAGGGTATTGTTGAAAATAATCAAAAAATTAAGTTTAAAAAGATTTTTGTTCCGGCTGAATCGAGGTTTAAAAAGGCAGGAATTAATCCTACTTTTTATGATTTTGAAGATTTTATATCCATGGAGGCCCTGCCGGTTTTTGAAAAACCAAATCCAAATGACATCATAGTCGATCAGATGTTCAGTCTTTATTTTGGCTTTAATCCAAATCGACCCGACAAAGGGGATTATTCTTCACTCCACAACCAAATAGTTTTAAAATTGGGAAAGGATATTGGAGTAAATGAGCGGTATCAAATACTAGATATCCAATATGATTTTTCTGATAATTTCAATCCAAAAAGAATCTACACTTTTGTAGTCCAGGATGAAAATGGAAGACAAGGCCAACAGACCTACCAGGTCGAAGAACCTTTGGCCCTCGGATACGTTGATAAGGATAACTTTATGAATAATCATATTAGAAAAGAAGAAAATAAAAAATCAGAACTCAAAAGTTTGATAGATACCTGGTAAATATTGAAATTTTATGCTTTCTCAAAATAAACCAATCTTCAATACATTCTCTCCTCAATCAAGAGTCTGGATATATTTAGCCAATCGTGATTTAAAGGAGGCCGAAGTTCAGGCCATTCAGCCTGTATTGGATCAGTTTTCACAAAAATGGGCCAGCCACAATCGTCAATTGAAAGCGGGTGCTGATGTGCTTTACAATCGTGCCATCGTTTTAATGGTAGATGAAACACAGGCAGGTGCCAGTGGTTGTTCTATAGATTCTTCTGTTCATTTTTTACAAGGACTGGGCAACGAATTGGGCGTTTCTTTTTTTGAAAGATTTGCATTTGGTGTTCAAACCAATGAGCAGATCAAATTTATGAACAAGGAAGAGTTGAAGGCAGCTTATGATTCTAACGAAATAAGTGATGAGACCCTTGTTTTTGACAACCTTGTAAGCACCAAAGAAGCTTTGGATGCACAAGCATGGAAGCCATTGAAGGACAGTTGGTTGAAGCGGATGGTTTAATCGGTTAATTGTCCATTTTTATAGAAAAATTTGGATGGACCCTTATTTATAATCCATTTTGCCGGCACAATTAAAATCTATGTTTGGTAAAGTAAAAAAGTGGCTGGGAATCGAAGGCGTAAAAGTCGAACTTGAAATTCCTACAGAAGTTTCCGCAAAAAAAGGCTCAATAGACGGAGTACTCCATATGTATTCCATGAGTGAACAAAAAGTAAGCAGACTTCGCGTCAAAGTAATAGAGCGTTACAAAAGAGGCAGAGGAAAAGAAAAACTCACCGACGAATATACCATTGGAACCATAGAATTGGAACAGGATTTTGAAATCATGCCTGATCAACCCTTGATGGTCGAATTCAATGTGCCTTTCAAAGTGACAAAATCAGATATGGAAGAATTGGGCGACCGAAATATCCTTTTAAAAGGTATCATTGGTCTGGCCAAAACTGCTTATAGCGTCCGTTCTGAATTCAGGGTGGAGGCAGAAGTAGAAGTTGATGGTGTTGCTTTGGATCCTTTTGACAAAAGACCCATTTTAATCAAGTAGTTATTGATTCTTGGCTTCCAGTTCTTTTAAGATTTCCTCATCTGATTTTCCAAGATTAGCCAGCATCGCCTTTGCAGATTCAGCAAATGGATGTTGAGGATAGCTGTTTATAAATGTCTCATAAGACTCTCGGGCCCTGTCATAATCTTTTAAGTCTGAATCATAGGTAAAGGCTTCCATGAACTTTGCATCCCCTGCTTTAGGAGAATTTGGATAGTCCATATACACCCATTGGAACAAATCAATTACCTGTTCTTTTTCACCAAGATTCCTGGATATGGTGGCAGCATCAATAAGGAATTGAGGACAAAGGCTGTCCTTTGGCTGCGATAGCACAAAATTTTCGCAAGCCATCACAAATTCTCGAGCCACACTTTTATTAAAACTGGCAGTAGAGTCAGAAAAAATCTTTTTTGCAAAACTTCTCAAGCGCATATCGATGGGAGGTACGTTTTCCAGACCAGCTTTGTAGGTCTCCAGCCCTTCAGTTTGCGGATAAGTATTCAATACGCCTTGTCTGATAAGGGAAGCCTGAGTAGGTTTTTTTAGATCCTTTTCCCAAACATCAGCCAGAGTCATAAGATTGTTGGCTCTATCTGGATAAACCACATGTTCTTTTAAAACCTGACTCATCCAATTTACGGCTTCCTGAGAAAGACCTTTTTCCCTCAAAGCTCCAACGGTTTGATTGAACACCGAACCAATATTTTCACTCGAAGTGATTTCTTTTTCAGCTGCAAGGATCAGCGCATTTTTGTTTTCATTGCTTGGCTCGTTTTTAAAGGTCTCAATCGCACTTGCCAAACCTTCATTTGAGGCAGAATCATTGTTGCACGAAGCAAGAAGAATAGAAAAAATAGCTAAAAAGAAAAAGTTTTTCATCACTTGAAAATTTTCCCAAAGGTAATTAAGAGCAGCAATTTTTATAATATTTAAAAAATGGTCTTGTCGGATGCTTAACGTGGAATGTATTCGAAACATCCAATGTCCGGAGTTGCATTGTCTCTTACCACACCTTCCAGATCAAAACCGATTCCCGGAATTGGAATAGCCTGCTTTTCTGCAATGGATAAACTATCAAGGTGATAATCATCTTCACTTGGATTTTCAAAAAGGATGTCCTGGCTGGTTGCATTGATGCAAGGAATACAATTCTGGAAGAAATCAGGGAACCCTCCCTTATCAGGATCCAATAATTCGCGAACCTTTACGATGCAGTTTTCAAAGTTGTAGTCAAAACCTGCATTGTTAAATTCATAATCTACCAGCGATAATTCATCATTTCTACTGCCAAAGATGATGCTGTTTTGAAAATCTGCTTTTAATCGGTAAGCATTGATGTTGTCGCAAAAAGGAGGATCGTAACAAACTCCGTTTGATAAAGAAACTGCAGGGGCATCCACTCCATAGCTGGCGAAGGTGCAATATTTGAAGTTGTAATTTCCTCCAAATGCAATTTGAAGAGAACTGGCTCCATTGCTGTGTACAAGGCAGTTCTCCGCGTTTATCGTAGAATGAATTCCTGCCAATCCTGCACTGCTGGTATTATAAATCTGCACATTACGCATGGTCAAAACTGCATTGGAATCTACGGCAACTCCCAGAATGGAGTTTTTAATCGTGGTATGATTGAAGATATTTCCGATGCTTTTATTGTCGATAATGATACCGGACCATTGTCCCGAACGATTTTCAAATTCATCTTCCAATCTGTCACCCTGGATGGTGACCGGTTTTTCTAATGTCCCGTTTACCTGCAAACGTCCATCTTCCAAAACAATGATCAATCCATCGTTGTAAACTCCAAGCTGCGTATTTCTGGTGATTCCACCATGCACATAAATTTGAGTTCCTTCCGGAATGCTTAACAAACAATTGTCAATTGCAAGGATTCCATAAATAACATAGGGTTTGGGATCGTCCCAGGTTACGGTAGGGGAAGTGCAGGGTGACCAGATGCCGCCGCCACCAAATCGGTTGGGGAAGTAATTGGCATTTTGTCCCCATGCTTCGAGTTTTACGATTTGACTTTCACCATTGGTTTGAAAAACGATGTCTTCATTGATTACGAACGGACTTTCTGAAAGGGGAGCGTCCGGATTAACAGTTACTTCTGCAAAAACATAAATGGAATCGTTGGCATTGATCTCGACTCCTTCTTGCATGTTTCCTGGTATTCCATCTACATTGATGATGAATCTTGCTCCGGTGTGGTTCTCAAGACTTATTTTTTCAATTTTAATAGGCTTGTTATGCGGATTGTAGACCTTAAAGTATCTGGTAGAAGAACCAAGCTCCGTAAAAACTGTATCGAATCTTAAGGTATCCAAAGAAAACTCCAGTCCGGCACCCTGGTCAGTAATAAAATCTTCATCCGGTCTGCAATTTTCAAATATGAAAATGGAGGAAATAAAAAACAACAGATATAAGAAGGTGAAATTAGAACGATGTATGATGTTCATTTTTGTTTTTTCAGTTAAGAACCTTGTATACAACGGGACAGAACGAGCGAAGATGCAGGTCCCGCACAAAATATCAAATCAATAACACTTAAATTTTCCAAAAAGCCCTGTTTGTCTTCAAAAACCTGTCCGTAAGGAACCGATTGGAAGTGAGGATCCACAATTTTGTTTCTAGGGGAAATGAAATTTCTAAGGTCTGAAATTCCGGGTTCGGTTTCCTTTTGATACACTTCACAAATAGAATAATCCATTTTTAATCCAATTACTTTCTTTGCCCAATCCAGCATTTTTAAATTGAAATCCCAAAGGAAGGTTTCCTTTTTTTCAAAAAAAGGAATCAATTGATCTGCATAAAACTCAAAATAGGGAGCGCTGTTATAGGCAGTTTTAATAGAACGCCAATGTTGTGTCTGCCAATCTTGATCGTAAGCAATCTTTACTTCTTTAATGGAAGTCTGATTGTTTTTGCCTTTTTGTAAAGGTATGGACAGTCGTTTGGCTCCCAAACTGGTTGCTATCATACATCTGTTACGAAAACCACCTTTTGAATAATTTTCTGACCCTTCTAAAATAATTTCATCATACAAATACCATTTGCTCATGTATTGAATGTTGGGCAGGTAATGTAATTCTATCAAGGCTCTTTTATCCATCTTCTATATTTAAAAAGGGCTCATTGGGCCGGCCAACAATCTTTCAATGAAATTTTGGTAAAGCGGTGGTGCCTGAAAAATCGAATACAAGGCAAAAAATACAATTCCATAAAGGGCACCGTAAAAGTGAGCATTATGTGCGATGTTGTCGCCACCTCTTTTTGACATGTAGTTGGAATACCATAAATATCCCGCAACTAAAATTATGGCAGGAAGTGGAGGGAAAAAGAACCACTGCCATGGATCGATTAATACATATCCAATTATCGTTGCAGAAGTTGCACCGGAAGCTCCCAGTGCACCATAAGAAGGATTGTTTTGATGTTGTGCATAGTCAATCAAAGAGGAAAATACTATAGCCGAAAGGTAAAAGATTATAAAAATCAAATTACCAAATTCTCCACTAAAGCCAAAAATGTAATTTTCACATATCTCGCCAAATTGAAAAAGGACAAACATGTTGATAAGCAAATGAGTCCAATTCGCATGCACAAAACCATGCGTTACAAATCGGTAATATTCATTTCTTTGTTTAATGGCAAAAGGGTAAAGCATCAATTGCCGTTTTACATCCGGCCTTTCAAAAGCATAATAAGAAATAATTGCTGTAATGATGACTAGTATGATGGTCATATATGAATGGTTTTAAAGCAGTGGTCTTTGTAAATTAGCATTTTAAGAAAAAAATAAGGTACCACCCAACCCGGGTGATTTAATTTGCGTGATAAAGGTAGAAGCATGCGTCTAAAATTAACATCTCTTGTTTAAAAAAATATCATAATGAAAATACAAAGACTTATTTGGCTCCTTTTGTTTTGCATAAGTACCAGTCTTTCCTTTGCCCAAACCTACACTGTAAATGTTTTAGGGCAGATTATGGATGTAGACGGAACGCCGATAGAGGGGCAAAATGTTACCCTTTCTACCGATTCTGTTTTTAATTTTATTTATAGCAATAATGTAATTACGGATGCAAACGGAGGTTTTACTGATCAATTTGAGGTGCCAAACTCTGTACCGGTTGGATTCCTTTTAGCAGAAACTGAAGATTGTAATGGTAGCACTATTGTAGACGTAGGCATTTGGGATATGGGAGGAATGGACACAATAGTTTACTACTTCGTTTTATGTGATACCAATGTGGTGAATCCCGACCCTTGTGGCGTAGATGTGATCTGCGATCCGGATGGCTCTCTATCAGCCTTGGCATGGGGAGAACCTCCGTTCACTTACTCCTGGAGTAATGGTGATTCAACTGAGATTATTTTTCCACAAGATACCGGAATGTATTGCGTGACTGTAACGGATGGTGCAGGATGCGAAACTACGGGATGTATCTATTTTTCAGGTATGATGAATCCCGATACATGTTTTGCATTTATCAATGCCGTTAATGGTCCTTTTGGGCAAATTCTGGAAGTCCTTGCATTTGGAGAAGCTCCTTTCCAATATACCTGGAGTAATGGAGATACCAGTAGTTTTATTTATCTCCAACAAGGTGATACTAGTTTATATTGTGTAACTGTGGTAGATGCAACTGGTTGTGAATCTGTTGCTTGCAACTCTTTCAATCCTCCACCATCTTGTAGTATTGATATCTATGTCGATGTAGCAGGCAATTTAAATACAACTGCTCAAGGATTGCCACCTTTCAACTATTTGTGGAATACCGGTGAAATAACGCATAGCATTCAGGTAAATAGTGCAGGAAACTATTGTGTTACAATTACAGATGCATCTGGATGTACCTCAACCGCCTGCTTTTATTATGACCCGCATCAAAATCCTGATTCCTGTGGCGTGTTTATAGTACCGATGCCAATGCCTTTGGAAATGGCCTATGAAGCCATTCCTAATGGTACCCCTCCATTTACTTTTGAATGGAGCAATGGTCAAACCGGGTCTCAGATCATAGTTGGAGAATTCTGATCCAAATATATATTGTGTTACCGTTACAGATGCTACCGGTTGTGTAAGCACAGCCTGCACGGATTCATTCCCTCCTTATCCATGTTCTGTAGATATTGATATCAATGGTGGCACTTTAACAGCGAATCCTTCCGGAACTCCTATCGATATTCATTGGAATACCGGAGAAAATACCCTTTCGATTCAGCCTCAATTGCCAGGTCTTTATTGTGTGGACATAATAGATTCAACTGGGTGTGCAGCGACAAATTGTATTTGGTTTGATCCGGATTCTAGTGCATGTGCGGCTTATATAATTTTGGATTCTTTGGATGCCAATGGAACAACTTACCTGTCTGCAGGAGGTACCGGGAATGCTCCTTATACCTTTACCTGGAGCAATGGCGATACCAACCAAAGTACCAGTTATCCACCAAATACTAATTTGTTCTGTGTAACTGTAACCGATGCAGACGGTTGTGAGGCAATTGCTTGTGATTCTACCTTCTTCAATTTCTGTGAGGTATATGTAGTACCAAATGCCAATGGGGGATTGTCAGCACAACCAACCGGATTTGCTCCTTTCAATTATGAATGGTCAACCGGTGAAAATACCCAATCCATAATGGTTAACAACTTTGGATTGTATTGTGTGACCGTAACAGATGCAAGTGGATGTACTAGCTCCAGTTGCTTCGATTTTCAACCTCCGTTTATCGATAGTTGTGAAGTAGTCATTTGGGATGTTTATCTTGGTGGGAATGAGCACTTATTAGAAGCGCTTCCTTTTGGTGAAGCACCATTTACATATAACTGGAGCATAGGAGAAACTACTTCTTCTGTCCAGGTTACCAGTCCTGGAACCTATTGTGTGACAGTAACTGATGCTACTGGATGTGCAGCTAGTTCTTGTGTTTCCATTCAATCTCCAACCAATACTACTATCCGCGGATTTGTATATACAATAGATTCTACTTTCAACCTGCCATTTATCAATGGTTATGCAGTATTGTATCAATTTGATATCAATGGAAATGTAGAACCGGTAGATACAACGCAGCTTGGTAACTTGTTGAATACTCCAAGTTATGATTTTGGAGATCGCGATCCAGGTGACTACTTGGTACAGGTTGTTCCCGATGATGCAAATTTGATTCCTACCTATCATTTTGCAAGCTCTCTTTGGGATCAAGCAGATGTAATTTCTATACCCTATGCTGGTCCCGGTAATTTTGATGTGGCCATCTTTAATTTCCAGCCTCGTCCCGGACCGGGTAGTATCTCAGGTCTTGTGAATAAAGTACCTGGCTTCAATGGTGGAGTAGGGCCTCGTAGTAACAATCCGGAAGAAGGAGTTCATGTATTGCTATTTGATCTTCTTACAGATGAGTTGTTGGATTTCAGAACCTCGGATGCTGATGGCAATTTCTCTTTCCCTGATTTGGCATACGGACAATACAGAGTTATGGTGGATATTCCGGGACATAACAGAGCTTGGGTAGATGTAATGCTAAGTCCAACCCGCCCAAATGCTGACAATTTGTTGGTTGAAATAACTGAAGGTGGTGTAGACTTTACAACTACCAGTTTGGATGATTTGGTTGAAGAGCAAAGTTTGATTCTTTATCCGAATCCGGTAAAAGAAAGTCTTAATCTTCGATGGAAAGCGAATGCTTCTGATGAGATTTTTGTAACCATTACAGATGTAAATGGAAGGTTGATTAAGAAAACTCAATTCACCCTGACAAGTGGTGAGAACAATCTTAATCTCAATGTGCAAAATCTTCAGGACGGATTATACTTTTTGAATTTAACAGACGGACAAACCACTTTGTCCAACAGATTTATAAAGAATTAGAATTCTGGCTTGAATTCCGGCATTTCAGGGGGAGTTTTCCCCCTGATTTGCTTTTGATTTTTACTTGTAAGTGCAATTTAATGGGGATACCGGATAGTAATATTATCCAACAATGCAAAAAAGGTAATCGTAAAGCGCAATTTGTCCTGTACAAATGGTGCTTTTCCCTGTTAATGCCCATTTGCCTGAGATATCGGAATAATCAGCAGGATGCAGGTAGTAATTTGAATGAAGGTTTTTTTAAAATATTGGACAACCTTCATAAATATCCGGAACATGTTCCACTTGAAGCCTGGGTAAAACGGATTATGATCAATCATCTTATTGATGATTTTAGAAAAAATAAAAAGTATAAGGATTTAACTGAGAACATGGAACCAAGCCAGTTTGAAATATTAGCAGATTCAGTGGATTTCAACCTGGCGGAAGAAGAAATGGAGGCAGAGGAACTGAGGCTCATGATTAGCAATTTACCTCCGATGTCTGCACAGGTTTTCAATCTTTATGCATTGGATGGATACCAACACAAAGAAATTGCCACACTTCTGAATATCTCAGAAGGTACTTCAAAGTGGCATTTAAATAATGCCAGGACAAGACTGGCACAGCAAATTGAACAAAGACTGGCAAAAAGTAAAAATGTAAAATATGGCTGACCGAATAGACAAGTTTTTTAAAAATAAAATCAGCCGGGAGGAAATCCCCTTTGATGAAGAACTTTGGATGCAGGCATCTGCAGGGTTGGATGCTCGTAAACGCAAGCGTCGTCTGATTTTTTGGATCCTTCCAATTGGTCTTGGATTGGCGGGGATATTATTCTGGAATTTGCAAAGTGTTGATAATCAGAATGGAAATGATTCAATTGAATCAAATGAAGTCGCCAGAAACCAGATTGAATCAGACGATATTTTAAATTCGACTTCAGAATCACAAATAAAAAAACAAGAAGAAAAAACAAGCCAACCTACTTCAAAAAACACCCAATCGAATAACGCAATTAGTGAAAAGAGGCCATCTCAAAAACCCAATAATCCAAATGAAGGCAAAATAGGAACCGATTATAAGGAGGAAGATTTGCTTTCCATGAATTCGAAAGATGGAAAAGAAATCTTAACGCAAGACAAATCTAAAGATCCTCTAAAAATAGAATCCATAAAAACACCCATCGAAGAGGAGTTTGCTGAAATAAAACCAAATACAAGCTCAATTAGACCTGTCAATGAACTGCCTATCCGCGTTTTTGAAATCGGGTTACTAAAAATGTTGGAAGAAAAAACGGGAACAGATGAACTACCCATTATTCCTTTGCCTGCTTTCAGAGGATTTGCATTATCAGGAACAGTAGGTTCAGCTTACGGATTTGGAGAAGGTGCAAACTCATTTTATGCGTATCAGGCAGGTTTTTCTTTTGAAAAATACCTTTCAAAAAAATGGAGTATGGGCATTGGTTTGTCCTATCATTTGAGGAATGGCAAGTTCGGACAACTGGACCAATCAAGTCAAAAATCCTATGGATTTGGTTCTGAAACCAATATTCAGACCCTTAATTTGACGGGGATTCACTCAATTGAACTCCCACTTTTTATTTCCTACCATTGGAAAAGGAATCATGTGAATGTCGGATTGACCACGAGGAGAATTTTAGGTTTCAGTGGAGAGAAAGAAATTTCAGCCTCAAATGATAACCTACCCTTATCGAGAATCGCTTCATCAATCGGGGAAATTAAAAACTCCATGTTACAGCCTGGATTTGAATATGGGCTATTTCTTCAATATGGATATCAATGGAGACAATTGAGTTTTGGAATCACTGGAAAAAGTATGCTGAATCCATTTAGCTGGACCGATTCAGATGGTTTTGTTAAAACGACAGCACCTTACAGCATTGGTGTTTTTGCCCAATACCGCATAAAGTAATAAGATGAGCAGATTAATATTTTTTATATTAGGAATAGGATTTTTCTTCTCTTGTCAGGAAGTTACTATTGAGCCAGACCAAACAGGTTCGGCCGTCTTCGAACTTACAGGTAAAGTAGATGGTGAGGCTTTCACATTTACCGCAGGGGAAGATGGATATTTTCAAAATACAAACTTTCAAAAGAACCAATTAGACCAATTGGAGCTATCTGGAAAATTGGAAGAGATTAATTGTAATACTTCCTGTGGTGCATCACTTCAAATTATTTTAAAAAGCCGGAAAAAATGAATCTCAATATTCAGATTTTTTAACCCCCGGTTCAAAAACATTCTTTAAAGCTTTTGAAGCACCTGAAGAGTTAATGGTGGTAAAACTATTTTCTAATCCCAATGGGATTGGTCCTTTCCAATATGAATGGGATTTGGGTGACAACCGAACCTCTAGTTTGGCCAATCCTAGAATCATTTATCAAAATAGAAATCCTCAAACGATTCAATTGACCACAACAGACCAAAATGGGTGCAGCAGTTCCCAAACCCGTCAGGTCAATATGCATCCGGGAACCAATGAATGCTCCATTTTACTCACACCTCCAGCCATTTGTAATGATTCCAGCGGAAATATTAGCTACTGTGTAAAAGCAATAGCGATTGGAGGAGAAGCTCCCTATCAAATAACCTATGACAACAATACGTACAATACAAATATCCTGAATATCCCTTTGACAGATTTTCCGGTAAATGACCTCTGCGTTTCAGTAGAGGATGCCACGGGCATTTCTGCCAGCACTTGCGGAAATTTTAACCTGAGTACGAGTAGCCCTTCAGGAGCTCAATCTTGTAATACTCAATTTACCTACCAAAGTGATCTGGAAGAAATTCCTTTTGATTCCCTTCAATTGGGCACGGTGGAAGTAATTTATACGGATGATAACGGTGAAGTATTTTCTTCCGCAAACGTAAATGGATCTACCCTAAATCAGTTTAACCTGACAGAACTTATTCCCTACCAAAGAAATAATGCAGGCCAAAAGACAAGTATTGCCAAAATCAGCTTTAGTTGCATGCTTAAATCCGATTCGGGAACTGAAATATTAATGGAAAATGTCATAGGTTCCTTTGGATTCGCTCATCCGGATTGACTCTGATCCAAAAATTTTTCCTACAATTTATTAAATCCAAATGCATTACAAATAAAGGAATTTTATATGTGTAATGCCTTTGGGTTTTTTGTTTTCTGATTTCGTGGTACAGTTTTTGAAATTATCACATGTAGATTCTGTAAACCAATCTTACCATTCCTTTTGGACCTAATTTGAAAAATAAATTAGCTGTGGTGTAACACCATGGCCTAAGGAATTTTTGGACTAGAAATGAAATTTGGATGAATCTCATGGACTTGAATACTCCCCACATCAGGACACTTCCTTTTGGAATTGCCCAAAAACCGAGCATTATGCGTGTTAAAACGATGATCGCAGCAGCGATTTTGTGTTGTAGCTTTGCCTTCCCTTCAGGCTTGTTAGCTCAACCCGGTTGCGACAATGTAACCAACGGCGGATCCATTACCGGTGACGAAACCGGATGTCCCAACCCTGTATTTGACCCATCATTGATTTCCAGTGTGACCCTTCCTAGTGGTGGAACGGGTACCATTGAATATATGTGGATGTACACGACAGGTGATCCAACCGCTCCGGTAAATTCATGGTTTGCGGTTCCAAATTCCAATTCGCCTGAATTGGATCCAGGACCGATTACTGAGACTACCTATTACCAAAGATGCTCCAGGAGATCAGGTTGTGTTGATTGGGTAGGAGAAACCAACTATGTTACCAAATTGGTTGAATGTTGTGATAATGTCACCAATGGTGGTACCATTGGTGAAGATCAAACCATTTGTGATGTCCAGATTGATCCGGATTCCTTGTTTAATATAACAGCTCCTAGCGGCGGAACCGGTGCTTTGATGTACCAATGGTATTTCAGCACTACAGGTTCTCCATATACAATGGGTAATCCGGATTGGACCCTGATACCGGGCGCTGAAGACTCAGGATACAATCCCGGAGTACTGACAGAAAATACCTATTACGTAAGGGTTTCAAAACGTCAGGATTGTACAGATTACGTCGGCGTTTCCAATATGGTTAGCATTTTACTGGCTGAAAGTCCTGTTTTAGATACCATTTATGTTGAAACTCCTTCTTGCTTTCAAGGTGATGATGGAAGTATTACGGTGGTCGTTAGCGGAGGAACAGCACCTTATACTTACACCTGGGACAATGGTGCAGGTATGGATTCTATCGCTTCCGGATTGGAGGCAGGAACCTATACAGTTACCATTTTAGATGCAAACTTTTGTGGTTTGGTTTCTGAATTTACCGTTGAAGATGGTGAAGCCTTGGAAACTACTACCAGCTGGTGGGCAGAGCCGTGTAATTATGCAACAGGAGGAACCGCTACCATTGAAATAATCAATGGAGAAGCTCCCTTTACCATTACCTGGTCAGATCCAAATCAATCTACCGGAGATACACTTTCTGGTGTGCCTCGCGGAACTTATTATGTAAATGTTACCGATGCAAATGGCTGTGGAGCCAATGATTCGGTATTTATCGATATTCCGGAAAATTGGTCCTTTTCTTTTGATGTGACAGATGCTTCCTGTGCCTTGGCAAATGATGGTGGAGCAGTTGTTACTGTCTCTGGCGGAAATGGAAACAATACATTCCAATGGTCAGATCCAAATTCAACGACCTCGGACACTTTGACTGGGGTTCTGCCAGGTACCTATTATGTAACTGTTACAGATGAAGATGGATGTTCCGGAATGGATTCTGTAGAGATAGGAATCGCAGATCCATTTGCTTTGTCTTTTGATATTGAAAACGTTTCTTGTATCGGTGCTCAAAACGGAAGTATTGTAGTTTCTGCTCCGGGTACCAATGTGATTTCATATCAATGGAATGATCCAAATAATACGACATCAGATACCCTAAGAAATATTGGAACTGGAATATATTCCGTGACTGTAACCGATGAATTTGGTTGTGTAAGCATAGATTCAGCAACAGTTGATGTGGATGACCTTTTTCAACTTTCTTTCGATGTAAATGATGCCGCTTGTACCGCTGCTACAAATGGAAGCATTGTAGTTAGTGTCTCATCAGGAACGCCTGTTTCTTTTCAATGGAATGATCCTTTCAATACAAATTCTGATACACTTAGAGGAGTTGGTCCGGGAACCTATACAGTTACTGTAACAGACGATGGGGGCTGTATTCAAATAGATTCGGCAACTGTTGGAACTTCTGATCCCTTTTCCCTTGAATTTGATGTAACAGATGCATCCTGTGCCATTGCAAGTAATGGTATGGTGGTAGTTTCTGTCAATGGAAGCACTGGAGCTTCCTTCCAATGGAATGATCCCAATTCAACCAATTCTGACACTTTATCTGGCGTGAATCCCGGAATTTATACCGTAACTGTAACCGATATTTTTGGTTGTATAGGTATTGATTCTGTTGAGGTAGGAATGGAAGATCCTTTTACGTTAAGTTTTACGGTTACCGATGCTACTTGTAGTGTTTCAGGAGATGGAAGTGCTACAGTTACAGCCTCAAACGGTACAACCAATACTTATTTGTGGAATGATGTAAATAATACCAATACGGCAACCTTAAGCGGAGTCAATCCCGGCACTTATACAGTAACTGTTACTGATATGAATGGTTGTCAAGCTATTGATTCTGTGGTGGTTGGAATGGAAGATCCTTTTGAATTGACTTTTACTACAAAGAATGCAACTTGTAATACTTCTTTGGACGGACGCGCTGTTGTAACTGCTTCCTTCGGTAATAACTATACCTATTTGTGGAATGATGTAAACAATACCGCTTCAGATACCCTTTCAGGCGTAAATCCAGGTACTTATACCGTGACTGTTACGGCTCCAAATGGATGTTTTGTTATTGATTCTGTTTTGGTAGAATCAGAAGATCCTTTTGAGTTGTTTTTTATGGTTACCAATGCAAGCTGCTTATCTGCAAATGACGGAGCCGCTGTAGTTATGGCTCCTGGTGCAAATATCATTAGTTTTCAATGGAACGATTCAAATAATACTACCGGTGATACTTTGAGAAATGTATTCCCTGGAACTTATGCTGTTACTGCTACCGATGATAATGGTTGTTCCGTAATCGATTCAGTAACAATTTCCGTAATGAATCCATTTGTAATAGGTTACCAGGTCGTTGAACCAACCTGTAATGGTGATATGGATGGAAGTGCCAGCATCACGCTCTCTGTTGGTAATGCAGGTTATATTTTTACATGGAATGACCCTTCAAATACTGTAGGAACATCTATTTCAAATGTACCTGCTGGCTGGTATCAAGTTACCATTGACAATCAAAATGGTTGTGTGGTTACAGATTCAGTATTGATTAATCAGCCTGATGTATTATTAGCAAATGCAGAAGCAATAGGATCCGGCTGTAATTTGGTTAATGGAACCGCAGTCGCAACTCCAACTGGAGGAACTGCTCCTTATTTCTACATTTGGAACGATCCAAATAATCAAAGAACTGCTACTGCTTCCAATTTGAATGATGGTGATTATACTGTTACTGTCACTGATGTTAATGGTTGTTCAGATGTCCAAACAGTTACTTTGGAAAATCTATCTACCTTAAGTTTAAATGTAGATCAGGAAAGAAATATATGTGCAACTGATAATACCGCAAAAGCCTGGGTTACTGCTACCGATGGTATCGCACCATACTCTTATGAGTGGAGCACCGGTTCAACCTCAGATACCATTAGGAATCTAACCAACGGCGATTATGAAATCACAGTAACCGATTCCGGTGGATGTGAAGTCATCGAAACTATAAGAATATTCAGTTTATCCACTACCAATATCAGCTTGAATGGTACCAATCCTACTTGTTCGATGGCAGACAATGGTAGAGTAGACGCCATAGTTACTCCTGCTTCTGGAACTTTCCAATATTTATGGAGTACTGGTTCAACCAGCAACTTTATCGAAAACCTGGGACCTGGTACTTATAGTTTGACGGTTACAGATCGTTTTGGTTGTAGTGTTTCAGATACCATAACACTTGTTGCTGGTCAAGGATTAATCTGTTCAGCAAGTGTGACTTCCGATTACAATGGAGTTGGCATCAGTGAAAGAGGTGGTAGTGATGGAGAAGTGACAGCTACAGCTTCCGGTGGTTCAGGTAATTATTCTTTTGTTTGGTCAAATGGTGTTACCGGACCTGTAAATAGTGGATTGGCTGCAGGAACTTACAATTTCACAGTCACAGACGGATTCGGATGTGAATGTACTGGTTCAGTACGATTGAATGATCCGGCAATGATTACCGGTCTGGCCTGGAATGATCTCAATGAAAATGGATTGCAGGATTTTGGTGAGCCCAACTTTGCCAACGTTCCCGTTAGCCTAAGCGGTACCAATGATTTAGGACAAAATATCTCTTTAAATACCACCACTAGAACCAACGGACTATATGATTTTGATGGTTTAAGAGGTGGAACTTATACTGTAACTTTTACACCTCCTGGTGGATACGAATTTACACTCCAGGATGTCGGAACCAATGATGACATCGATAGTGATCCGGATCCACTAACCGGACAAACTGCGCCTTTTACATTGAATGGCTCAGCAGTAGTATTTCAGGATGCAGGCTTAAGAGAAATTTTTATCAATCCTACCATCGAAATTGGTGATTTCGTTTGGTATGACACAGATAAAGATGGCCTTCAAGGACCTTTTGAAGCAGGTGCACCAAACATTACTGTTAGATTGTACAATGCTTCGACGAATCAGGTACTCGCTAGTGATGTAACAGATTCCAATGGAGAATATCTATTTGTAGATGTAAGTCCGGGAACCTACTATATCATCTTTGATAAATTCACCCTGCCTTTTGGATATCAACTGACGCATAATATGGTTGGAATGGATGATGAATTGGATAGTAATCCGGATACTTTGACCGGACGCACTCCCAATTTTACCATTGTTGCAGGGCAAAGAGATGAATTGAGTATAGACGCAGGAATCTTTGAAACTTGTGATAATATTACAAACGGAGGATTGATTGCTGCCAATGAAGAATTGTGTGGACAAGGTTCTGATCCTTCCCCAATCGTAGACGTTGCCCTTCCATCAGGAGGCACAGGAAACATTGAATACATCTGGATGTATGCGCATACACCGGTTTATAATGGAATGGGAGATCCAAACTGGAGTCCAATACCCGGAACCAATAGTCCATCTTATGATCCGGGGCCGATCAACCAGTCTACTTATTACCTGAGATGTTCTAGAAGAGTTGGTTGTACGGATTATATAGGTGAAACCAATATCGTTTCAAAAATTATAAAAGATCTCCCAACTGCATTTATTTCAGTTTCTCCACAACAAGCCTGTACCAATACCGGAACTGGTTTTGAAGCTCAGGATGCCGGTTTTGGAGCAGTTTATTCATGGGTTTTCCAGGATGGAAATCCTTCAGGAATCAATGGAAGGGTTGCACCGGCAATTAGCTGGCCAACAGCTGGTATAAAAAATGTAATTCTAACCGTTACAAGGAATGGCTGTACTGCCAGAGATACCAATACGATATCCATTGTAAGCTGTCTGGCAAATTGGACGGGGCTCCAGGCAGACAGAGTACGTGATTCTCATGTTGCAATTGATTGGTCAACCGAAGGAGATGATGTAGGTACCATTTTCAGAATTGAAAAATCAATGGATGGCATTAATTTTGAAACAATTAAGACCATAGCCGGAACCAGTACCCCCTCCGGAACCAACAGATACCAATATTCAGACTACGACATTTTACCGGCTTCCATTTGGTATCGAATCAAACACATGAATGCACAAGGCGAGTATGAATATTCCGACATAGTCGAGGTCGAACCTTATCAGTCACCTGTTAAAACTGCTTTGGTTTTCCCAAATCCAAGCAGTGGAGAATTATTCCTAAACTGGAAAGATGCGCCAAAGGGAACTGTTCAGATTCAGGTTTTTGATATGACCGGAAGAATGGTTCATAATATAAATGTAGAAAACCAGCAGGATATCCAACAACTGGAATTTCCGGAATTACCGGTTGGTGTGTACATGCTTAATCTAATCGATGCAACAGGAAGAGATGAAGTAATTCGCCTTTCTGTGATAAAATAAAATTTCTAGTCCATCTTCGTTGCCCTAGTCCGGTAACGAGCAAAACTGGCGGCCGTCTGGAGGGAGATGGTCGCCTTTCTTCTTTTTATAAAAAAGGATGAATGCCGCTTTGTTTCAATATCTTTTCAAAGATAGGTTGGATAATATCAGGTTCCTCAAAACTGTATCTGTATTTTAAAAAAGAAAGCCCTCTGTAATGATCCTGGACCAGTGCTGCTTGTTGTTCATAATTGAAAAAATCCAAACCAATTCCTGATTGAATGGCCTTTTCAAGTGCTTCTTTTCCCCCATAATTGTACCCTTCGTTAGTCTTTTGAGCCCATAATGCTCTTGGGATGTATACCAGCCCTTTTTCAAAATATTGCCAAACATGAACCATCTCATGAACCAGTACATCGTTTTGAATGGATCCATAGCTGTTGATTATGCTTCCCGAAACGTAAACAATTCTGCCTTTTCTGGTTCCTGTCCTCCTTTGTTCGTTGATTCTTATTCTGGAAACCCAGGAGAATTTTTTAAAATACTTTAATGCGATTTCATTTTCCTCCTCCAATAATTTCCGGTCATTTTTTTGAAATGCAATCAAGCCCAATTCGATCCATTCTCCCAGTCCCAGTATGTCCAAAATATGAATAGGTATTTCTGCCAGGTAGAATGCTAAACTGACAAAGTAATTTTTTGAATAAGTATGTTTTTCTAAAAAAAAGAGATGCCTAACCAGTCGGATAAATCGAACCGGAAAATATTTAAAAATGTCCCCAATCCTTTGGAAAGTTGCTTCCAATCTAAGGCAGTTATTTTTGAAATTCCTTTGGTGTAAACATATCCGTTACCCTTGCTTTTCCGGGCACAAAATTCTCCCACTCTTCAACATTTGCCATTATTCGCACAATACCACAAGTTGGAATATTTGATATGAATGCATTGGAATACCGGTTGGCAAGCTCTGTAAATCCCGGATTGTGGCCAAAAAGAAAAACAGTATCCCATGCATCGTCCAATTGATGGATTATCTTAGAAAGTGTATCCGGATACGCTTCATAAATGGATTCATTTAATAAAATCTTTTCTGATGGGATATTGAATGCATTTGCAAAATACCTTGCAGTTGTAATGGCTCGATTAGCCGGACTGCTTACTATTTTGTCAGGAATATAATTCTTTGCTTCAATCAGCGCTGCCATGAATGGGGCATCTTTTAATCCTCTCTTATTCAAGGGTCTGTCAAAATCATCCAAGGCCGGATTGTCCCAGCTGGATTTTGCATGTCTTATTAAAAAGAGTGTTTTCATGTAGTGATTTTGATTTTTGTATGAAGCAAGGGCTTAAAATAACCTTTTCTTTAGGCAAAAATGGAAGACCTTTCGATGAATTTTATTTTTCTTTGGGCAAAATTATTCCGATGAGATTTTTAGGTACCTTTTTTATTGCCCTTCTTTTATTTCAATGCAAAACAACCCAAGTTGTTCCTTCCCAAAAATTAGATGAGGTAAGTATTGCATTTTATAATGTTGAGAATTTATTTGATACGCTCGATAATCCAGACAAAAACGACGATGACTTTACTCCAACCGGAGAAAACCGATATGATGCCTCCCGTTATCAAACCAAATTGGAGCATATTGAAAGAGTTTTGACCGCAATGGGCCAACCTGAAGTGGTTGGTTTATGCGAAGTAGAAAATAAAGAAGTAGTTCAGGATCTGGTGAAGACCGGTGCCTTAGCTGATTTTCCTTACGAGGTAATTCACTTCGAATCACCTGATGAAAGAGGAATCGATAATGCATTAATTTATCGTACAGACAAATTCAAAGTGCTTTCTTCTGAATTTATCCGCATAGTGTTCCCTGACGATATGGAAGAAGATGCCACTCGTGATGTATTGGTAGTTAGAGGTCAATTTTCCAATGAAAAAGACATTTTATTGTTGGTGAACCATTGGCCTTCAAGAAGGGGTGGGGCAGAAGCCAGTGAACCAAAAAGAGTTTTTGTAGCGGGTGAAATCATGAAAAACCTGGATACAATCTCCAAACAATACGAAAATATTCCTGTGCTCCTAATGGGTGACTTCAACGATGAACCCCAAAATAACAGCATCTACAAAACGCTTGGAGCAATTGCACCTGCAGAAAAGCCCGAACCAAAGCAGTTTTACAATCTATTTCTGCCCATGGATTTAGAAGATAAAGGAACCTATAATTATCGAGGCAATTGGAATATGATGGATCAAATCATTGTAACCGGCAACCTCGTTTCAGGCCAATCCGGCTACATCGTAAAAGAACCTCAAATCTTCTCCCGCGACTGGATGTTCTACGAAGACAAAAAATACGGCCCGGTTCCAAGCAAGACCTATGGTGGACCAAATTACTACGGCGGTTACAGCGACCATTTACCGGTTATGGTAAAGGTGGAGGTGTTGGGCCGATAGTAAAAAAGCTAAAGGGTTGAATAGTTGAATAGTTGAATGGTTGGATGGTTGAATTTTGGAAAGGGAAAAACCGTCTGGTATAGCCGCCAAGCATGGCGGCTCTACCAGATGAAAAGAACGAATCTATGGCTGCCATTAGCAAAGCCTATTATTTAAAAAGGCAATAAACCCTAATCGAGCAAACGAGCCACAACAATCCGTTACCAGCACCCAGTACCTTGCACCCAGCACCCAGCCCCTAGCCCCCAGTATAATTCCAAGGAGTAAATGCTTTCAACTCATTTTTGATCTCTTCAGAAACGTCGAGGCCATCGATGAATTCATGAACATCTTCCTGTTTGAACTCGGTCTTTCCGCGGGTCAATTCTTTCAATGCCTCGTAAGGTTGAGGATAGCCTTCTCTTCGTAAAACGTTTTGAATGGCTTCAGCGACTACCATCCAGTTGGCTTCGAGATCTTGTCTGAATTTGGCTTCGTTTAACAACAACTTACCCAGGCCTTTTTGAATGGATTGGAATGCAATCAAGGTATGACCAAGAGGAACGCCAATTACTCTTAATACTGTAGAGTCGGTCAAATCTCTTTGTAGTCTTGAAATAGGTAGTTTCTCTGCCAGGTGAGCAAAAAGTGCATTGGCAATTCCTAGGTTACCTTCTCCATTTTCAAAATCGATAGGATTCACCTTATGTGGCATGGCAGATGAGCCTACTTCATTTTTTACGACCTTTTGCTTGAAGTAATCCATTGAAATATAGGTCCAAATGTCCCTGGCAAGGTCAATTAAAATAGTGTTGATTCTGGACAAACCATGGAAAAATGCGGCCAGGTTGTCGTAATGCTCAATTTGTGTAGTTGGGAAAGAACGGCTTAGTCCCAAATAGTTTTTTACAAAATTATCGGCAAAAGCATGCCAGTGACGGGTCGGATAAGCCGCGAAATGGGCATTCATGTTTCCGGTCGCTCCACCAAATTTTGCCGAGAATGGAACAGCTTTGACCTGCTCCAATTGTTTTTCAAGACGGACAATAAACACTTCGATTTCTTTACCAAGTTTGGTGGGTGATGCAGGCTGGCCATGCGTTCTGGCCAACATAGGATATCCTTCCATTCTTCAGCCAGGTCCTTGAGTTTCGAAAGCATCGTTTCCAAATGAGGAAGGTAAACCTGCTCAAATCCATCCTTCAGCATCATTGGCGTTGCAGTATTGTTGATGTCCTGTGAAGTCAATCCGAAATGAATGAATTCCTTGAATTCTTGCAAACCAGCCTCGTCAAATTTTTCTTTCAAAAAATATTCTACTGCCTTGACGTCATGATTGGTTATTTTTTCAATGTCCTTGATTTTCTGAGCGTCTGATTCAGAAAAATCTGCCATTATTTTATCCAAAACAGCCTTTCCATTTACTGGAAAATTGGACAGTTGCTCCAAAGGGATGTCTACGAGTGCTTTGAAATACTCTATTTCAACCTTTACTCTGTATTTGATGAGTGCGAATTCTGAGAAAAAAGCAACCAATTCCTGGGTCTTTGATGCATATCTGCCATCAACCGGAGAAATGGCAAGCAAGGGAGCGTTGGACATATATTATTCGTTTTGCGGCGAAGGTAGCCTATTCGTCTTTTTTCAAAAAATAATCGGCAAAAATATACACTTCGAACCAATCGCTTTTTAATCCGGTTAATTGGAAAGAAAGATTCTATTAATTTTGTAGAAATTAAGCCGAACTAACATGTTTAAAAAATTGCTTCTTTTTCCTTTTGTTTTCCTGTTTGTAAATATCCTTTTTGCACAGGATCCATTCACCACTGAGATTTTAATTCACAGGGAAGAGTATAAATCAGATTTTTTAAAAAATGAGCGTTCTCCAATTCAGGAAAGGGAAGATCTCCAGTATTTGAGATTTTTTGACCCGGATAAAGAATACAGTGTTCAGGCGACTTTCCAAAGAACCAAAGATGCCAAACCTTTCGACATGGCTACGTATTCAGGAGTGACCAAACCCTATGTCCAATACGGATGGTTAACTTTTAAAATAAAGGGTCAAACGGTTAAAATGGCTATCTATCAAAGTTTAAACCTAAGGGTTATGCCCCAGTACCGGGATTATCTGTTTTTACCATTTAAAGATTTAACCAATGGTGAATCTACTTATGGTGGAGGAAGGTATATGGACTTTAAAACCGGAGATATCAAGGATGGGAAAATGAAGATCGATTTCAATAAAGCCTACAACCCATGGTGTGCTTTTTCTGATGGGTACAGTTGCCCTATTCCTCCAAAAGAAAATCATTTGAACATCGAAATCCTTGCCGGCGAGAAGAAATATGCCAAGGAAAATCATTGATATGCGTTCTTTTAACGATCAACTTGGGCGACAGGTTTTAGTCAAAGAATTTCCTAATAGAATCATCTCTCTGGTTCCTTCTCAAACTGAATTACTGGCTAATATTGGTTTGGAATCTGAAGTGGTAGGCATTACAAAGTTTTGTGTGCACCCAAACGAATGGTTTAGGAATAAAACCAGAGTAGGGGGCACCAAGCAGGTCAAACTTGATGTGATCAAGGAGCTCCAGCCCGACCTGATAATTGCCAACAAGGAAGAAAATACCAAAGAACAAATTGAAGCACTTGCAGCGGAATTTCCGGTTTGGGTGAGTGATGTCTATGATCTCGATAGTGCTTTTCAAATGATAGCCGGGGTAGGGGAGATTACCGGTAGAACCAGAGAAACAGGCGATCTATTGGGTAGGATCAAGACAAATTTTGAGAAATTAAATTCACCTGCCAACAATCCTTTAAAAGCTGCGTATTTTATTTGGCGAAAGCCTTACATGGTAGCAGGCGGAGATACTTTTATTTCCAAAATGATGGAAAAAGCCGGATTTGAAAATGTTTATAATTCGATTGATCGATATCCGGAAATAAACCTGAGAGCATTAAAAGAATTATCCCCGGATTGTATTTTACTTTCATCAGAACCGTACCCATTTAAGGAAAAGCATGTTGAAAATTTCAAAGAAGAATTTCCCAATGCAAAGGTATTGATTGTAGATGGGGAATATTTTTCCTGGTATGGAAGTCGGCTAGAATTCGCACCTGAATATTTTGAGCGTGTTCAAAACCGAATTAATGAATCATCAAATAACAATAACTAGAAAATAATGGTGTTAGGAATCAGCAAATTGATTTTTCCCCTTAAATCCCATGAAGTGAAAATGAAACTAATTCCATTATTTACCCTTGTGGTAACTTTGCTTTTCTCTGTTCAACTTTTTTCTCAAAACAAAAAAGATTGGTCTGAAGATGAAATTTTGGTGAAGCTTCATAAAGAAGTTGAACTGGAATCTTTTCTCAAAGATATCAATCAAAGGTATCAGGGCAGTTTTTCTCTAAGTGTAAAAAGAGCTACAGCTCCAAATTGGAACATTTACCTCTTCCAAATTTCCAAAGCTAAAATTCCTTCTCTTGAAATCCTTGGCAACTTGAAAAAACATCAAATGGTAAAAGCTGCCGGATACAATAAAAGTGTATATCCCAGGCTTGAGCCAGATGATTTAGATTATGGTAGACAATGGGGATTGAATAAGATTGAGATTGAAGCAGTTTGGGATTTGACCACAGGTGGTGTTTCCAAGAATGGGGATACCCTTGTGATTGCCATTTTGGATTCTGGATTTGATACTACTCATCCGGATCTTAGCAACAACCTTTGGAAAAATAAAGAAGAGATTCCGGGCGATAATCTGGATAATGATGGAAATGGATTAATAGACGATGTATTTGGATATAATTTTCAATTTGATTCTCCTATTTTTTCGAAAGGCTTCCATGGCTTGGCTGTTGCCGGCATTGCAGGCGCAGAAGGAAACAACGGAACCTTTATTTCAGGAGTAAATTGGAATATCCAGTTGATGTACTTGCAGGTCAATTCATTTGAATCCGTCGCCGCGGCATATTATTATGTTGTAAATCAAAAGAGAAAATACCTCGATACCAATGGAGAAAAAGGTGCCAACGTAGTGGTTACAAACTTCTCTCAAGGTGCTGATGGAGATTGTTTAGGAACAGATATTTTAGCCTGGTTCAATGAGCCAATGGATTCATTAGGAAAAGTTGGCGTTTTATCAGTTAATTCTACAGACAACAAAACCAAGGATGTGGACCAGGTGGGGGATATTCCTTCCAGTTGCCCAAGTGATTATATGATTACTGTGACCAATACTGATAAAATGGATCTTTTGAATTCGGCTGGATTTGGAAGAACAACCATTGATTTAGGTGCTCCGGGAACGGCTATTTATACGCTGGGGCTTGATACCACTGCCAATTCGAATTTTACCGGTTGCTCAGCTTCAGCTCCTCATGTTGCAGGTACGATTGCACTTCTATATAGTCTGCCTTGTAATAAATTGGCAGAAAATGCCATTGTTGAACCGGAAGCCACTGCCAGGAGCATGAAAAGCTTCATTATGAATGGGGTAGATCCTATCAATTCTTTACAGAACCGTACTGTGACTGGTGGACGATTGAATGCGAGGAAAAGTATGGAATTAGCTTTGTTGTATTGCAACATTGCTTCGGGGCCACTAGAGATTTTGGAAGTCTTTCCTAATCCTACTTATGGTGACCTAACCATCAACTTTTCCAGTCCTGATAATAAACCATATAATTTAAGGATTTTTAACAGCATCGGAGATTTGATGCTGGAACAAAATTTTGAGTTAGGTGAGTTTGAAGAAAAGCAAAAATTATTGAATATCAGTCATTTAGCTTCGGGGGCTTATTATCTTACCTTGGCTCAGGATGGTGAAATCAGCACGGTTCCGATATTCAAAAAATAGCTTATTTAAAATTACCAAATATTATTTTGAAAAAACTTTTGATATATCAAACATAGATGTATCTTTGCACCGCTTTTTTCAGAAGCCTTATAGGCGTATGAATATTTATAAGCAGGTCTGGTAGCTCAATTGGATAGAGCGTCTGACTACGGATCAGAAGGTTGGGGGTTCGACTCCTCCCCAGATCACAAAGAAAATTTTATAAAATAACTTACGATGTCTAGAGTTTGTCAGTTGACTGGAAAGCGTCCGATTACGGGAAACAGTGTTTCTCACTCAAATAGAAAGACGAAGCGCAGGTTCATTCCAAATTTGCAAAAGAAAAAATTCTTCATTCCTGAAACAGGGGAGTGGATTACTTTGAAAATTTCTGCTAAAGCTATTCGTACCATCAATAAATTGGGTGTGTACCAATACGTGAAGAAATTGGAAAAGAAAGGAATGGAAACCGGTATTAAACTATAATTTATTTTAAACGTATTATACAATGGCCAAGAAGAGCAAAGGCAACAGAATTCAGGTTATTCTTGAGTGTACAGAGCACAAAACAAGTGGTATGCCAGGTACTTCTCGCTACATTACCGAGAAAAACCGTAAGAATACACCTGAAAGATTGGAGTTGAAAAAATATAACCCAATTCTAAAGAAAGTAACCGTTCACCGGGAAATTAAGTAATAAATTAAAATTCTTAAGCCATGGCAAAAGTATCTAAGAACGCGAGGGTTGCGCAACGTGCTGCAAATGCAGGTTCAGGTCGTGACTTCGTGAAAATCGTTCAAAGTGTAAAAGATCCTAAGACTGGTAAATACTCCTACAAAGAAGTGATGATTCACAAAGACAAGGTGCAGGAGTTCATGAACAACCAGAAATAATATATTTTGTACTTTTTAAAAAGGGTTTCTTTCGTCAGAGAGAAACCCTTTTTGCATTTCCTGTCTTTTGAGTTTTATTCAAACCGGAAATCAGATCATTTTTACCGGACTTTTTTCACAATTTCCTATATTTCGACCTTTAATTCGGAATCACCTTCATTTCTTACCTGATTCCAAAAGATACATTTATTGAACTACAAATAAGGACAAAAACTCCATGGCAAACACAGAGAAGTTTATTGAAGAAATTGAAAAAGGTTATACTTTCAAAGGCAAGAGTTTTGTTTTGGGCGGTGCAATGCTCGACAAAACCTGTCAGACCAATACCCTGGTTAGAATACCACTAAAAACCTTGAATCGTCATGGTTTAATAGCAGGAGCTACCGGTAGTGGAAAAACCAAAACCCTTCAAATTATCGCCGAACAACTTTCAAATAATGGAGTGCCTGTCCTTTTGATGGATGTAAAAGGTGACTTGTCGGGAATTGCCGTTCCAAGTGCAGGACATCCAAAAATTGATGAAAGACATGAAAAAATTGGTATCCCTTTCGAAGCAGCCGGTAGTCCAATAGAGTTTTTATCGCTTTCCGGAGAAAAGGGAGCGAGGCTAAGGGCAACGGTAAGTGAATTCGGTCCGGTTTTGTTTTCAAAAATTATGGATCTCAATGATACCCAGTCCGGAGTGGTCGCAGTCATCTTCAAATACTGTGATGACAACCATATGCCATTGTTGGACCTTAAAGATTTTAAAAAGGTGCTTCAATATGTGCAGGATGAAGGAAAGGATGAATTTGAAGAAGCATATGGGAGGATTTCTTCAGCTTCCACAGGAGCTATCATGAGAAAAGTAGTGGAGTTGGAGCAACAAGGTGCAGATATCTTTTTTGGTGAAAGGTCATTTGATCCGGACGACTTATGTAGGGTCGATGAAAATGGAAAGGGTATTGTCTCTATCGTTAGGTTGACCGATATCCAGGATCGTCCCAAGTTGTTTTCTACTTTTATGTTGCAATTATTGGCCGAGGTGTATTCGACCTTTCCCGAGGAGGGTGATTTGGACCAGCCTAAGTTGGTAATCTTTATTGATGAAGCGCACCTGGTGTTTGAAGAGGCTTCAAAAGCTTTACAAGACCAAATCGAAGCTATTGTCAAGTTGATTCGTTCCAAGGGAGTGGGATTGTTTTTTGTTACTCAAAATCCTACGGATGTGCCGGACGAGGTTTTGTCACAATTGGGTATGAAAGTACAGCATGCGCTACGTGCATTTACTGCCAAGGACAGGAAGGCAATTAAATTAACTGCTGAGAATTATCCCCTTTCGGAATATTACAAAGTTGATCAGGTTCTGACTGAGCTGGGTATCGGAGAGGCTTTGATTACTGTTTTGAATGAAAAAGGTATTCCAACTCCTTTGGTTCATAGCATGCTTCGTGCTCCACAATCCAGAATGGATGTTTTAACGGACGAGGAGATCCAATACTTTTTTGAGCGTTCTAAAATTGCCAAAAAATACAATGAAGTAGTCGATCGTGAAAGTGCTTATGAATTGCTTACAGCCAAAATCGAAGATGCTGCCAAAGAGGAGCATCAGGAAAAGATGGAAGAGCAAAAAACCAAGGCACGAAAATCTACCAGAGCAGAGAAGACTGTAGTCGAAAAGGTAATGGATAGTACCCTAACCCGTCAAATCGGACGTACGGTCGCCAGGGAATTGACCCGTGGCATTCTGGGTGTTTTGGGTGTAAAGTCTACCGGAAAGAAAAGCAGTTCCAAAAGTTGGTTCTGGTAATTATTTGTTTCGCTGACTCAGCGGCACATAATAATGTTCATAAGTAGACCAGGGAACCTTTTTATATTGATTTTCAGCAAAATAGGTCACTACCATTTCAAATTTTGAAGGGGGTTGATAATTTGGTATGCTTTGAATCAATTCCCAATTTTCATCAAAAAATGAGATGGTAGGAAAGCTAATGCGACCATGCATTACTTCAATGGCGAGTCCATGTACCCCATTGGGTTTGAGACTTTTGAAAGTATACACTTTATCCTGAAAAGTTATTTTTTCTTTGGATTGAGCATTGAATTTAACCGGGTAAAAATTGCGGTTGATATAGTCGGCTATTTCATCGTCTTCAAAGGTGGTTGCCTCCATTTTTTTGCACCATTTACACCAGTCCGTATAAAGAAACATCAAGATTTTTCGCTTGTTGGTCTTTGATTTTTCCTGAGCTTCTTCCAGACTTAGCCAAAGGATTTTTGATTTGGTAGGAATTTGAGCTTGAATGCCGGTAAGGCCAAGCAAAAGAAATAAGGTAAATAAAAGTGAATGCTTTGTCATTTTTAGGCTGCTTCTGGTTTGATTAAGACATGCTTTAAACACCTCTATTTGAAAAAGGAACGGATGAAAAATCTGGTTTAAAAGAAGTTTAACGATTGAAGAAATAGTGCAATTTATCCTTAAGGATTTGGAAAGACTTCACTGGTTGAAAATTCATTTTCGGAGCTTGTACTCCCTCTCCGATTATCTTTTCGGTAGAAAATACCCTTGCTTCATCCCACAAACCGGAATCCAAAAACAATTGTAATGTTTTTGAACCGCCCTCTACCATTAAGGTTGCTATTCCCTGGTTTGCCAAAGCTTCCATCAATTCATTGAGCCAGTTATCTTTTTTAAAATTCAAACTCCAAAAATTGGATGAAGTTGAGAAATCTTTTTCGCCTTGTCTAACACAAATGAATTGCTGATCAAGGGTGAAAACCTTATGATCCGATGCCAGATTATTTTGCGGGTCGAGAATTATCCTCTTTGGAGATTTTCCAAAATAATGTCGTGTAGTGAGTGCAGGATCGTCAATGACTACAGTTTTTGGGCCCACCAATATTCCATCAACTTCAGAACGCCATTTATGTGACAATGTAATTGAATATTGATTGCTCAACCAGGTTTGTTTTCCGATGGTGCCCATCTTGCCATCTAAGGATTGCGCATATTTTAAAATAATATAAGGTCTGTTTTTAGAAACAAGTGAATTTCTGCTGGCTGCAATTTCTTTTCCTTTTGATTCCAAAATACCTTCTTTGACTTCAACACCATTTTGCCTTAGGATTTCTAGTCCGTTTCCTGCAACATTTGGACTTAAGTCTCGGGTGGCGACTACAACTTTTTTGATTTTATTTTCAAGAATAAGATTGGTGCAAGGCGGTGTTTTTCCATAAACACAACAGGGTTCGAGAGATACATATAGCGTTGCTTCAGGTATGAGCTTCCTCAAATGACTTGGGACACTTTTTACAGCATTAACCTCAGCATGAGCAGTACCATATTGTTCGTGGAAGCCTTCGCCTATTATTTGATTTTTATAAACTAAAACTGCTCCGACAGTAGGATTTGGGGATGTCCTGCCTTTACCTAACAATGCTATTTCAAAGCATCTTTGCATAAACTTCTGGTCTGAGCTCAAGGTCATTTTTTACTATTTTAAAAAGCAATTTTCGTAAAAAATATGGATTAATTTAGCATATAAACGGTGTTAAATAGCCCGTAATTGGTATATAATCATTGTCCTAACAATTTTTTGCCCGATATTTGTTTTGTTAGGAAGAAGATGTGTATATTTACCATCAGATAGCGAAATTTAATAACTAAAAAACAAAGAGAGCGTGTTGTACAAAGTAAAACTTAAGAACGCGGACGATCATGTCGTTCTGGATGCCAACGTATACGAGTGGCTGACTTCAGATCCATATCTCACCAAAATGGACTTTATCAATAACCTTCGCCGCCATTCCAGCGGTTGTGCTGTTTTTCAAAAAACATGGAAAAAAGCCGACGGAAGTTATAAGACAGAGACCATTTACCTTCACAAACTTATTGCTGAGAAATTTCTGGGAGACACCAAATCCAAAAAAGCAAATTTGGTAGGTGCCAAAAATGGTAACAAACTAGACTGTAGACTGGAGAATATCCTTTACAGATCCCGTGCAGTTGCAAGCCGTAAAAGGAAAACAAGCAGTAAAACAGGTTATACTGGTGTGTATAAGGAAAACAAAAGGTATAGAGCTGTTATTTCCAAAGATGGCAAATCTATGCACCTTGGTATGTTTGATACACCTGAAGAAGCAGCCCTTGCATATAACAAAAAGTCAAAAGAACTATTTGGGGATGACGGAAAGTTAAACCAAATCAAAAAAGGTTCTGAATTGCAGGATGCATAATAATCCAAAAAAGAGCGCCTCTCCAATAAGGCGCTCTTTTTTTTTTTCTGAACCCCTTTTAATAAAGTCTTTCAAGTACTGCTTTCATTTTTCACCTCTTCTTTGGTGGCAATTTCATTTTGCCTGTTTACCTTTGGCGGGCAAATTTAATTCGAACCAGGGAAGCCTGCCTATTTAGTCTTCCTGCATTTTGCCATTAATTGTTGATATATGGGATGGTTTAAACGTTTTAAAGAAGGGATTCAGACTGCAACCAAATACAAGAGAGAAACTCCTGAGGGTCTTTGGTTTAAGTGTACTCGTTGCGGTGAAACCAGCACTCAAAAAGATCTCAAAGAAAATTTATACATCTGTCCTAAATGTGAATTACACACAAGGATTGGTTCAGATGAATACTTTGAAATAATTTTCGATGGTAAGTATGAAAATTATTTTGATGAAATTATTCCAAAAGATATTCTTGGTTGGAAAGATTTGAAATCTTACCCGGACAGACTGGAGGATGCTGTTAAGAAAACCGGATTGACTGATGCCATGTCTGTGGCAAAAGGCAAGGTTAATCGCCGCCCTTTGATGATCTGTGCAATGGACTTTTCTTTTATCGGAGGTTCAATGGGTTCAGTGATGGGCGAAAAGATTTCAAGGGCCATTGACGTTTGTCTGCAGGAAAGAACTCCTCTTATGATAATCTCCAAAACAGGGGGTGCCAGGATGATGGAATCTGCATTTTCACTTATGCAAATGGCCAAAACATCTGCTAAACTGTCCTTGTTATCTAAAGCAGGTATTCCTTATTTCTCATTTTTGACTGACCCGACTACCGGGGGAGTAACCGCTTCCTTTGCAATGTTGGGCGATATCAATTTTGCGGAACCCGAAGCACTTATTGGTTTTGCCGGACCCCGGGTGATCAAGGAGACCATCAAACAAGATTTGCCGGAAGGTTTCCAAACTTCTGAATTCTTGCTGGAACACGGATTTTTAGACTTTATAGTATCCAGAAAAGAATTGAAAAATAAGATTTCAGACCTGCTTTCATTGTTTGACAAAGCACAGGTACCTGATGAAATGGGAGCAGAGAATTAATTTTCTCTGCTATTCAGTAATTACCAGGAATTCCCGCTCTAGCGGATTCAGGTTTTCAATAAGGAAATCGATAAAATCAGGTCCATTTTTTAAATAAATGGACAGGAAATTATCATAACGCTCTTGGAGACCATTCCCCGGAAAAAGTTTGTCTTTCAGGCTTCTGATTTGATTGATGGCAGTATCATGCTTTTGCTTTTCGGTGCGTAAAAGCCTTGAACCCAGTTGATCCACTGTTTTTAATTGTCTGGTTTTTTCAGCCAGGATAGCCTTTTCCAGTCCTGGATCAACTTCCTTTGCCTTGGCTGCAATTGCAACAAATGCTTTTTCAATAGTTTCAATTTCGTCAGTAATGGTCAATTCATTTTCCGATGATTCCTTTACGTAAGCTTTGATAATTGCATCCGTGTCTTCCATCAAATCCTGAATGCTCAAATTGAGCTTTTCCATTTTTTTCAAACTTCCTTTATCGATCCAAAGCACTGAATTTCTTCTAATCAACATGGGGAAATTCAAGCCGTAATGTTCAAATTGTTGCTTTCTTTCCAGCCAATAAGCGATTTCTCCACCTCCACCGATGTAAGCAAGGTTTGGAAGGATGGTTTCCTGATAAAGAGGCCTCATGACCACATTGGGGCTGAATCTTTCCGGATGATTATCCAATTCATTTTCCAATTCTTCTTTTGAAAATTGAATTTCAGAATTGAGGACCCGGTATTTACCTTCTTCAAAAACAATCCGGTCCCTGTGCTGGTCCCTCAAGTAAAATAAATTAATTTCTCTGGGGCTGGCTTGTGCAGAATATCCTCTTTTGTCCAATTCTTCAATCGTCTTTTCAATAATGGCAGAAGATGGCTGATTGAAAAGTTCGTCTTTCATGATGGGTATGAAAGCTCTTTTCAAATCAGCTTGGTTCATATTGAAAAAGATCAGGCCGTATTTTCCAAATAATTTATGCACCATTTGGAAAACTGCATCTGCGTAGATGGAATGATTGAAATGCGCCTGACTCAAAAGTTCATATGCTTCGTCGGCAAAATTGGATGAACCTAAAATCTCTTTTAATTCTTCCAAAACTGGTTTCAAACTGGCAGTTTTCATATTGCCCACGGCACCTGTTTCCCCGCTTTCCCATGTAATGGTTTTATTGAAAAGATGTAAATGATTCACCTCTTCAAAATCATGGTCTTCTCCACCACTTACAAAAACGGGAATGAAATTGTAAGTCGGATAGGCTTCATTTAATTGCCTTGCAAGGTGAATGGTTGAGGCAATTTTATAAAAATAATAAAGCGGGCCGGTGAATAAGCTCGGTTGGTGGGCAGTCACTACCGTGAAAGTATTTTCCTGTTCCAGAGATTCGATTAACCCCAGGGTTGAATGCTCTGGATCCAGCTTTTTATATTGCTCCTTTAATACCTTTACCAGTAGTTTTCTATCAGTTGGATTGTTTGATTTGTCATCTATTACTTTTTTAAAAGATGTTAAATCAGGTTGATATTTGTAAAATGGTTCAAGTTCTTTTTCGAGCTGGATGTAGGAAAGATCCCTTTGACTCAGAGAAGGTACCTTTTCATATGGGACTTTTTCGATTGTAAATTTAGAGGTAGGGGTTTCAAGGGAGACTTCCTGATTCAAAGGCTGCATAAAGGAAATAGGTTTCTTGTCAATAAAATCAATAGTATGTAGCTAACAAACAATCCTGAAAAAAGATTTTACATACATTTGGGAAAGTAAGGTCTTGAAAAAAAAGAAATTCCAAAAATGGAAAAGTACATTCTCGCCCTGGATCAGGGTACTACCAGTTCCAGAGCCCTGATTTTTAATAAAAAGGGAGAAATAGTTGGCATATCGCAGGAAGAATTCAGGCAAATTTTTCCCAAACCGGGTTGGGTAGAACATGATCCGATGGAGATTTGGAATAGTCAGTTGAATACTGCCTTGGCAGTATTTGAAAAGACCGGCATCAAAGCCAGTCAAATTGCTGCAATAGGGATTACCAATCAAAGAGAAACCACAGTTTTATGGGATAAAAGAAGTGGGCAACCTGTTCATAATGCCATTGTTTGGCAGGATAGGAGAACTGCAGGTATTTGTGATGCCATTAAGCAGTCAGGAAAAGCCGACATCATCAAAGAAAAAACCGGACTCGTTGTGGACGCTTATTTTTCAGGAACCAAGGTTCAATGGATTTTGGACCATGAGCCGGGTTTACGAGAAAGAGCTGAAAACGGCGAACTTTGTTTTGGTACCATTGATAGTTGGCTGGTTTGGAACTTAAGCAAAGGAAAATCACACCTTACTGATTGTACCAATGCTTCAAGAACGATGTTGTTGAATATTGAGACCTTGGAGTGGGATGCGGACTTGCTGGACATTTTAAAAGTTCCAAGAACAATTTTGCCAAAGGTGGTTGAATCAAGCGGTAAGCTTGCCGTTACTTCCAAAGATATCTTCGGTTTGGAGATCCCAATCTGTGGGATAGGAGGGGATCAACAGTGTGCCCTTTTTGGCCAGGTTTGCTGGGAAAAAGGCATGGCAAAAAATACTTATGGTACGGGTTGTTTTATGTTGATGAACACAGGGGAGACCAAGCAGAATTCTCAGCATGGTCTATTGAGTACCATTGCCTGGGGGATGAATGGCCAAATTGAATATGCACTAGAAGGAAGCGTATTTATTGCAGGTGCCGCCGTCCAATGGTTGAGAGATGGGCTGAAAATTATCAAGGATAGCAAAGATTCGGAAGCCATTGCTGCCAATGTTGAAGATTCAGATGGGGTGGTGGTTGTACCCGCTTTTACCGGTTTAGGTGCTCCTTATTGGAATATGTACGCCAGAGGGGCAATATTTGGTTTGAGTAGAGGCTCTTCAGATGCTCATATTATCAGGGCGACCCTGGAGTCTATCGCATATCAAACCAGGGATGTTTTAGAAGCAATGGTTGAAGACTCAGGTGCTGATTTACAGGCGCTTAGGGTAGATGGTGGTGCTTCAGCAAATGACTTTTTGATGCAATTCCAGGCAGATATTCTGAATTCAAAGGTTGAACGGCCGGAAGTGGTAGAAACTACTGCGCAAGGAGCAGCTTTCTTTGCCGGATTGGGATGTGGCTTTTGGACAAGAGAAGATTTAAAGGAGATGTGCAAAATGGAAAAGGTATTTGAACCGTCCATGAAATCGGAAAAAAGACAAAAGTTATATCAAAACTGGAAAAAGGCAGTTTCCAGAACATTGGATTGGGAAAATGAATAAAAGATGCACAACCGATTAGAGATTAAAGAATTTTTGAATGAAGCCAAATACAGAACGGTACTGGATGTTCGAACTCCAGCCGAATTTGAACGTGCACATATACCGGGCGCAAAAAATCTTCCACTTTTTTCTAATGAAGAAAGAGCTGAAATAGGCACCATCTATAAACAGATTTCACAAGAAGAAGCCTTTAAAAGAGGCTTGGAGCTTGTGAGTCAAAGGTTGCCATCCTATATCCAAAAAGCAAAGGAAATGGTGCATGGGAAATCGGTTGCTGTTCATTGTTGGAGAGGTGGAAAGAGAAGCCAAAGCATGGCTGAGTTTCTACAATTGGCTGATTTTGATGTGGTTAGCCTGGTTGGTGGATATAAAGCCTACAGGACTTACGTTTTAGATCAAATGGAATCTATTCCGTTGAAAATTTTGGTTGTAGGAGGACAAACCGGTACAGGAAAAACTGCCATTTTAAACTCCCTCAAGGATTTGGGAGAACAAATCATTGATTTGGAAGGACTGGCTCATCATAAGGGATCAGCTTTTGGCTGGATAGGAGAGGAAGAACAACCTACTGTGGAATCTTTTGAAAATGAATTGTTTTCGACTATGACAGGGTTGGATTCTTCAAAAAGGGTCTGGGTAGAAAATGAAAGTCGAAAAATAGGCAAAGTGTTTATTCCGGATGGCTTTTGGGAAAAAAAGGCAAGGGGAGTTCTTTTTAATCTTAAACTTCCAACCCGTGAACGTGTAAAACGTCTAATTGACGATTATGCAGGACATTCTACCGAAGCCCTAGTTTTATCTTTTAAAAAGCTAAAAAAGAAACTTGGAGGGAAGGCGCTTAATGACGCATTGGAATCATTAGAAGCAAACGACCTTGGAAAAGCTGCTGAGGTGGCTTTGTTTTATTATGATAAGACCTATGAGCATTGTATTGCTAACGGAAGATTCAGGGAGATTTATAATATAGAGATCCAAAATGACCCGGAAGAGACGGCGAAAAAATTAATTGCAATAGCAGATCAAAAAAATTATTAAAATGGCAGATACTTCCATGGAAAAAGAAAGCATTCGATTGACTCAATATTCTCATGGTGCTGGTTGTGGTTGTAAGATCTCACCTGCGGTGTTGGATACCATTTTGAAGTCGGAAGAAACTCAACAAGTTTTTCCCAACTTATTGGTAGGCAATGATAAACGCGATGATGCGGCTGTAATGGATTTGGGTGATGGCACGGCTATTATCAGTACTACAGACTTCTTTATGCCCATTGTAGATGATCCTTGGACTTTTGGAAAAATTGCATCGGTTAATGCTATTAGTGATGTGTATGCTATGGGTGGGTCTCCAATTTTAGCAATTGCCATTTTGGGTTGGCCAATCGATAAGTTGTCTGCAGAAGTAGCCAATGAGGTGGTAGAAGGTGCACGAGCAGCATGTAAGGAAGCAGGAATCCCTTTAGCCGGCGGACATAGTATTGATGCCCCGGAGCCCATTTTTGGATTGGCGGTAACCGGTCGGGTAGCGCTTAGTGATTTGAAAGAGAATGGAGGTGCTAAAGTAGGTTCAAGGCTATTTCTAACCAAGCCTTTGGGGGTTGGAATGTTGACTACTGCTCAAAAAAAAGGCAAGTTGAAACCAGGCCATGAAGCATTGGCTGTAGATAGCATGACTCGACTGAATAAAATTGGAACATTTCTCGGCAAGCTGCCTTATGTGCAATCCATGACTGATGTGACCGGGTTTGGTTTATGTGGACATTTAAGAGAAATGTGTGAAGCCAGTGGTACCAGTGCCCAGATTGAATTTGATAAGGTTCCGGTTTTAGGTTGGGATTTGCTTAGGCATTATTTTGAAGAAAAGTGTATTCCCGGTGGTACCAACAGAAACTGGGCCAGCTATGGACATAAAATTCAGGAATTAGAGCCATTTCAAAAGGCTGTATTGTGCGATCCTCAGACAAGTGGTGGATTATTGGTTGCGGTTGATGAAAGTTCGGTAGCCGAATTTCAGGAGGCAATGAAGGCAGAAGGATTTGATTTAAAGCCCTTTGGTGAAATGGTTATTCAAAAAGAGAAGTTGGTCTATGTAAAGGCTTAAATAAAGAAGATATTAAAAAAAAGCGCATCAGGATATTTGACTGATGCGCTTTTTTTGTTTTAAAATGATTATGACTTGACAAATTTTTCAATAGAATAAAATGATTTTCCCTTTGAGTTTTCACCCACCAGCTTGGCAACGTAGGTTCCGGCACCAAGCGCAGAAACATTGAAACTACTCGTTCCATCCAGGTTATGCTCAGCTACCAATTTGCCGGCCAAATCAAAAATAGAGACGCTGCTTATTTTAACATCATTATTTTGGCTAATGGTTAATTCGTAATCTGTAGGATTTGGCGATAGTGTAAAACCGCAGGCATTCACGGAAATATCGTCTGTATTAGAAAGGCCGTTTCCATAAAACAGGATATCTACCTCTTCCTGTGTCAAGGCTCGGTTCCACATATAATATTCATCGACTTTTCCTTTGAAGTAGAATGGATCATCAAGTACATTTCCATCTTTTCTTCCAATGGTTCCGGGATTGTTGGTGTAACCTAATCCTACGGCGCCCCCGGATGTAAAAGTCTCTCTTTCAAAGGCATTGATATAAACTTGGGCATCATGCAGGTCAAGCCAGTTTACTGCAACATGGTACCAGGTTTTGTCTTCCATTACATAGTCTGTATCGAAGGTGAATCTTTGATTGGGAGAAGTATTTCCTGTTGCATCACCAACACTGAAACTGAATTTTTTAGAAGCTAAAATTCTATTGAACCAGGCTCCGGTATGATTATCCTGAGCATAATCTGTAGTCATAATAAAAGTAGCTCCTTCCTCAAAATAAACCCAAAAAGCGATGGCAAAAGGAAAGGTTGGTTTTAGGTCAAAATTAAATGGTAAATCAATGTATGTATCCGAACCATTGAATTCCATTGCCATGTTTGGCGTATTTGTCCTGTCTGTTGTTGGAATTGCGTGATCATCGCCATCGTAATTTCTTCCACTGTAATCTTTGGCGTTGCCATCTAGTGGATAATACAACAATAAATCCTGACGTAAATCTTGTGAGAAGGCTGTTTGAAGCAAGAAGAAAGAGCAAATTGTAATTAGTAAAGGTCTAATTTTCATAATTGTAATTTTTAATGTGAAAGTTGATAAGGATGTTTTAAGCTTCTTAAATTTTAGAAAATTTTTGATTGGCTATTATTCTTTCTCCGGAAGGTTTTTTTAAATGCAAGCTTATGAAATATGTTCCGGAAGGAATTGTGCTTAAATCTATTTGATTCTCGGTGAGGTCTGTTCCTGAACGAACTATTTTTCCAATTGAATTAAAAATCTGATAAGCGCCGAGGGTATAATTTTCAGGATGATCAATAATCATTAAATCATTTATTGGATTGGGACTTAAATTTATCTGAATATCAGAATTTGGGATTTCAACCGGACTTGAGAGTCCTCCATTAAAATACAGACTATCAACATCATCCTGACTTAACAACCTATCCCACATGTAAAAATCGTCTAACCTTCCTTCAAAAAAATAGGTAGTGTCTACAATATTAGGATCCTTTCTTCCTAAAGAGCCGGGATTATTGGTATATCCTATCTCTGTTGCAAATCCTGAGTGGTCAATATTACGTGAAACAGCATCAATAAATAATTCAGATTCTTCTGCAGAAGTCCAATTAACAGCGACATGGTACCAAACCTTATCTTCCATCACAAAATTTGAATTAAAGGAAGACCTTTCGTTAGGAGATGTATTGCCTTCTGCATTTCCAATACTATAGCTGAACGCCTTGTTGCCTAATCTGTTAAACCAGGCACCCGAATGGTTATTATTGGCAAAATCTGTAGTTAGGACAAAAGATACATTCTCTTCAAAATATACCCAAAATGCTATAGCGAAAGGAAAGTTTGGTTTAAGCTCAAAATTAAAAGGAAGATCAATATAAGTGTCCATTCCATTGAATGATGACGCTTTTTCCTCATCTCCAAACCTGTTTATTTCAGGTATTGCTGAATAAAATCCATTGAATCCATTTCCGCTAAGATCTTCTGCAGTTCCATTTAGCGGATAATAAACCAAAAGGTTTTGTTTTAAATCCTGACTGAATATAAAATTGAATGTAGAAAAAAGAAGAAGAGAAAAAATGTAAAGTTTTCGCTGCATAAGTATCAATGTTTTAGTTGAAATTAAGCATAAATATACATTAAAAATTCTTAAGAATTCGATACAGAAAAGGGACAAATCTTTTGGTAAGATTTAATACAATTTGATTGTAGTCTTCTGAAATTTTGAGTTTGAAGATAATAAGGGGATATAACATTATAATTATCGATGATTTTACCATAATTCCCAGGATTGGATTTTGAATTTCAGGAACCAACCAAACGAGCAAGTAAACCAAGATTCCTGTACCAAAGATTAATAAAGTGCCTTTTGTAAAGGGAATGATTTTAAACTTCCAGTAGATTATTAATAATTTAATCAAGTTGAAGGTTCCAAGGCTTAAAAGTGTTGCAATTGCAGCTCCTACTATCTGATATTTGGGAATGAAGTATAAGTTGCATAAAACATTAAATACTGCGAGACCCAGAAGTGCTACAAAATTGTAAGTATAATATTTTGAATAATTGATGATTTCGTTGTTAACACTGGTAGCCATATCGACCAGCTTAGCGATGCACAAAAAGAATACTACCCATTTCCCCGCCATCATCGGTTCAGAATTGGGCATGATGGTGAATAAATCAATCAGGTTGGACCAAATTCCCAGGAATAGAAAAACGCCGAAAATCAAAAGGTTTAGGGAAGATTTTTGATAGATGGTTTTAATCTCTTCCAAATTGTTTTCTGCATATGCCTTTGAAATAATCGGTTGAGCAATTCCAATAATGCTTCGAATAGGCTGTCCGATGGTGTTGGCAATAAAAAGCGAAATTGCATAAACTCCCGTATTGTTAAAATCAATCAGGGCACTTACCATTAAAGTGTCGATGAAAAATGCAGTCTTGGTTCCAATTCCCGAAAGGATTCCGTAGGCACCGTAACCGGCCATTTCCTTTACTTTTGGAACCGGATATGCCTCCGGATTTGGCTTTAATTTTAATTGACCAAGCTTATACAGGTAAAAATATAAACCAATACACCCTATGGCATAGGTCAAAATAACACCAAACAATACCTGATTAATTCCAAGGTAATGAAACACGTATCCTAGGATCAATAAGGGTAGGGTTAGACGAATCAGCGTCTCTTCCAAAATTACCGGAACTACAATTCTTTGAAAGTTTGAGGCATGAAGGGCTGCAATTCTGGAAAATGAAATCGCCAGGATTAGTGGCAAAAGCAAAATGACAAATTCATTGGCCAATTCATAGGTTTGGTCTTTGAAAAAGGTATCAATAATGAGGGGTTTTAACAGTGGAAATGCTAATAAAAATGCTAAAAACCCAATAAACCCCACCAGCATCATGATTCCTAAAAATCCATTGTGCCCGTTTTCCTGATTTCTAAATTGAGGGAAATATTTTACTGAAACGACTGTTATGCCTAATAAAACAAAGGGGCTTACAAAGGAAGCTGCTGCAATCAGTGTTTGCACCAAACCATAAGCAAATGTGGATAAGTTGTACACAAATATCATGGCGATCGCACTCAAGCCGATGCCTACGAACTGTACAATTGAATGCTTTATGCCTTGTCTCTTAATTACCCCCATTTTCCTCTTTGAATTCGCTAATACTTCTTTGATGCGAAATAGTTCCTATTTTGGCGTCAAAATTGAATAAACACAGGAAATAAACCGATACAATGATAGATTTTTTTAAAAATATTACCATCAGAAAGTACTGGTGGCTGAAGTTAATTTGGAATAAAAAGAGAACTTACCTCTATGAGTCGGGTTGGATAAAAAGTTACGCACTTAAAAAACCTGTAGATGTAGAGGGTAATCCTATTCCCTGGTTGTCCCTCCCTTTGGTCGATTTTTTGTCGGGAAAAAATCTTAAAAATCTCCATGTTTTCGAATACGGAGCGGGCAATTCAACTTTTTATTTTGCAAAAAGAACCCAATCTGTAACTTCCGTTGAACATCATGAAGGATGGGTCGCCTACCTTAAAGATAAACTGCCTTCCAATTCGACCCTTGAAGTGGAATCTCTGGAAAATGGGAATGCCTATGCAGAAAAGTCCAAAACATGTAATAGGAAATTTGATATCATTCTCATCGACGGGAGGAATAGAGTGGAATGTTGTAAAGCTTCTATTGATGCGATTAGTGATTCCGGAGTTTTTATTTACGATGATTCACATAGAGAGCGGTATGATGAAGGAATGAAGGTATTTCAAAATGCCGGGTATAAACAAATCGATTTTTGGGGAATGGGACCTTCCAGTATTGGTAAAAAATGTACCACCTTGTTTTATAAATCTACCAATTGTCTTGATATTTAAACCCGGCTCCTTTCCATAAAGGCTTTATTGATAAAAAACAAATTTGAAGACGGGGTAGTAGTCGCACTCACTCCATACCTGAAAATGAGGTCTTCATTTTTAGAGGCAGTTCTCGGGTTTACACCTACCAGACCGTTGTATCCGACTTCTCTGGCAATTTTTAATACTTCTTCATTGTAGCTTCCGTCAGGAAATGCGAATAGTTTGACTTCTTTTTCAATTGTTTTTTCCAGTTGTTTTTTTGAATGCTCCAATTCAAATCTTGCATTTTCTAAGGAAATTTCTGCCAGGTTAAAATGTCGGTGTCCATGAGAACCTATCGTTACGAATGGATTTTTACTGAATTTTTTCAGTTGATGAAAACTCATTAATTTCCAGTATTCTTCCGGCAAAAGTTCCAGCTTTTCCATAATCTGATAGCTTTCCTTCAGGTCATGGATCATTCTATCCCTTTCCTTTACTGGCTGATGTTTTAAATAGTCGTAAGCGGAAATCCCAAAATTTGCTTCTACCAGGTCATATTTATCTTTCTTAAAAAATTTCTTCCTGTCAATTACTACGTAGTTGTCAGAACTGAAATTTCTGGAGAATGCTACTACATCAGACCAAAAGATATGCTCATTTGCCGGGCGGCAACAAACACTTGAAATGAAAAAGGTGGCACCAATTTCATACTTCTCTAAAATTGGTAGTGCATTGGTCATGTTGTTTAGATAACCATCGTCGAAGGAAATGCTAATAGTCGGTCTTTTCGGAATGATGCCTGATTTTTGGTATTCAAGGGCAGTTTCAGTGCTAATTATGTCAAAATTGGCTTTGAAATACCTCATTTGCTGGTCGAAGCTGGCCAAAGTTGTATGCCTTGGAAAAAAACCTGTAGCGTCTTTTTTTACGACCCCATGGTACATGATATTCAATATTCGATTTCTGGAATATTTCACAAGTTGTTTTTCCAATCCAGTCCAGATGGTAATTGGGAATACCAGGTTTCGAGCTAAGAATTTGATCATTTATTTGAATTTATGCTAGGTGTTGCGACAATTAAGATATATCTGGCTTTGTTGATTGCCCAATGTTGATTTTCCTCAGAGGTTTCTAACTTAAAAAGGATCTCCTGCTCCTGAGTTGTTAAATCGCCCGGAAGGCAAAGGGGATGTTTCCTATCTTCCGGCCTGCCTGAGAATAATCCTATACCAGCTGACATTTTTAGTTCCCAGCCGTATTTTAAAAGCAATGCTTTGGTCTCTTCCAGGGAGTGATATGTATGGTTTTGAGCTTCTGTATTTTTATTATTCTCCAGGGTTTTAAAGTTGCCTATGGAAATCATCTTCTCCAGAAAAAATCCTTTGGGTCTTACAGTAAAAATCAATTGTCCTTGTGGATTCAATAATTTGGCTGATGATTGAAGTAATTCTTCAAGTGCACCAACGAAATGCAGGACTTCCAAGCAAACAATGAGGTCGTATCTAATCGGATGTTCCCGTTCAAGGGTTTTTAAAATAGGTTCATTGGTATAGTGAAAATGCTTAGAACTTGTATTTTTCTGGATATAGGAACCATATTTTTCCTGGATATCTGTTGCAAAAACTGTTTTGTTTTGTTTTAGAAGTTCGAGTGTAAACCTCCCATATTGACAACCAATTTCGAGAATGGTTTCTGCATTTTTAAAATAGGTATTTAGGTGATGCAGATAAAGCTTCTTGAAGAAAAGTTCGTGTTTATCGGTATGCATGTTATACCGCCAATCTCTCCATCTTCTAAATCCAACCTTAAAGTAATAAGCAGGTCCCTTGGTCATTTAGTTTTGAAAAATTTCAGACAAATTGGTTCCGAAACCTAAAGCTGGGATTAAAGGAAGCTTAAAGAATAATTAATTTTTTAGGTGTTTTATCAACTGGGTTTCTCTTTTCAAGAGATCCAAATTTGACAGAGCATAGGTCCTGGCTTTTGTTCCAAGATCAGGATTTGATGCAAGAGCTTGTTTTAATGCCTTTTCGAGGTTTTTTTCTTGTAAATCCGGTGATAAAAAACCACAATTTTTGGGAATGAATTCTGCAGGGCCAATTAACCTGTGGCTGACTGGAATACACCCGCATAACATTCCCTCAAGAAGCGCAAGCGAGAAAGCTTCAAAAAAAGAAAATTGGCAAATAACCTTATGCTCAGCCAGCAATTCAGGAATCTGTTCATTGGGAACCCAAGGCAGTAAGGTAATATTGGAAGGCAAAAGGTTTTCATAATGTGATGCAACTTTGGAGGAGACTCCGATTAACATGAAATTCGTTTCGGGCATTTTTCTGGCAATGTTGATTAAAATTTCTCCACCTTTTATTTTAAATCGGTTAAGGTCAGTAACACCAATTATGGAAACGACAGATTGGTTTCTCACTTTGGATGTACTTTCAAATCCAGTCCCGGCCATACCCAGGTAAGCAATGGATATCTTGGGTAATATGGAGATTGGGTTGTTACCTATAAGGTTTCTTCCGGTGAATTTGCTTACGGGGATAATGTGGTCTGCAAGTCTGCAACAAATTTTTGAGACTTTTCCCCGGAAAGGATTTGTATGGACGCCATAATTCATCTCAGGTATCCTTGCGGCATCAAATCCTCCGATTATGATTATAACTTTTTTAAAAAAAAGCTTACCTAAAAGACTGGGAATGAAAGCATGATAATCGGCAAACCAAATATATACCACTTTAGCGAATGGAATTTGCCACAGTGTCCAGAAAAAAAGTTGAAATTGCTTTATTGCTTGCCAGAATGACTTTTGGGCTCCAAAATGGAAAGAGTTTACATTGAAATGTTTTTTTAATATTTCAATGTCATATTTTACAAAGGTGGAGGGAAGTGGAGAAATGAAAAGTAAATTGCCCTTTTTTATTTTTTTGGAAACAAGATCAGATTCAAACGCCCAAAATGGTATTTGCATGTTCATGGATATTTCATGCAAATTGTTCAAATAACCGTCATACCTCCAATTAAAAGAAAATTAAATCTTTTTAGCTTGTTTTGAATCGAATTTACTGTAGAATTTAACAAGCGCTGCACCTGCATTTGCCCAATTGTAAGTCCCTTCCAAAGTGTGTTTCATGGCGCTTTGGGTTTTCTCCGCTACCTCTTCAGGGTGATCTTTAATGTGGACTACCATTTCTGCAAATGAATCTGGATTCCCGGCTTCAAAAATAAATCCTCCATTTGTTTCTGTAACAATCCTTTTCAGCGGGTCACAATCTGACACCAAAACCGGCTGACCAACCATCAAACTCTGGTAAAGCTTGTGAGGTATGGTGTTGTCAGTATGTTCATTTCGATTGTGCGGAATCAAATTGATATTCGCCATTTTCATAAAGGTGAATACATTATTAAAGGGCTGAAAATCAATGAATTTGACGTTGTTTTGGAGGTTGAGGTCAAGCACCATTTTTTCCAAAATCTTTTTGATAGAACCTTTTCCTACAATAAGGAAAAGTGCATTTGGAATCTTTTCCACCACCTTCGCCATTCCTCTGATTGCAGTATCAATGCCACGGTGTGGACCATAATTTCCTATGTATAAAAGTACAAACTTATCCTTGTAGGGTTCCGTTAATTTTTCTTTGAATTCGAATTTCTTGGCAAATGACTTCGGTTCGTTGTTGGTGACTACTACTATTTTTTCTTCAGGAACCTTATGCACTTTTTTTACTCTGCTCTTCATCTCCTTTACAACAGCGATGATACCATCTACCTGTTTGACCATTCGCTGCTCATAATTGAACCATCTTTGGTAATTGAAAAACAACTTGTTTTTCAATTTTACAATAGGGTTCGTCTTAAACTTCGCCCAGTTTACAAGTCCTGCCGGATAATTCTCATGCATATCCAGGATGACTTTCAGGCCTTTCTTTTTTGCTATTTTTAAAACGGTATTTGTAATAGGAAGATCGTGGACATGCAGGATTTCAATGCCATTTTTTTCTATAAAATCCGGTAAGGCTTTTGCGAACAATGGGTGTACCCAGAAAGCTGCATTGATGGTGTCCCAAAACGTTGTTACATAAAGAGTTTTTCCTGCGTCAATTCGGGTAACTTTAATTTTATTGACAACTTCTTCGTAACTGTCCTTTTCTCTTCTGGAACAAAGCAGGAAAATTTCATGTCCTGCCTCTATGAGTGATGTTACCTCCTTGGTTACCCTGCTGTCTTCAGGATAAGAGGAGGTTAAAATCATTCCTATTTTCATTACAATATTTTTACTCCTAAATCTCCTTTAGGATTTTTACAATTCTTTCGGTCGCCCTTCCATCCCACAATGGTGGAATCTGGCCTTTTTTGTAGGTCCCGTCGTTTATTTGATTGATTACCGCATTGATGGATGCTATATCAAATGGCATCAGCATATTGCTGCCTATGTCGATTGTTGAAGGTCTTTCTGTATTTTCTCTCAGTGTCAAACAAGGTACTTGTCTGAAGGTAGTTTCTTCTTGTATTCCGCCTGAGTCTGTAATAACGAACTTGCTGTTGGCTATCAATTTTTGAAAAGCAAGATAATCTAATGGTGCTGTTAGAATCACCTTTCCATTGCTTTTCAATCTTCCATCCATTCCGAATTTTTCAAGACTTTTCATGGTCCTGGGGTGGATTGGGAAAACAAGAATTCCCGATTTGGTGATGTGCTCAATTACCTCCATCATTTTTTCCAGTCCTGCCTTGTGGTCAACGTTAGAAGGTCTGTGCATGGTCATCAAAGCATATTCACCTTTGTTAACACCCAATTTTTCAAGGATAGGAGAAGCCTGAATGCCTTCTTCAAATGCAACCAAGGTGTCAATCATGGTATTTCCGACAAAATGAACGGAGCCATCGTCTCCGCGATCCTTTTAGGGTATCCAAACCCTTTGTTCGGTAACAAAAAACATATCAGAAATGGGTCTGTCGCTACACGGTTGTGCTCTTCCGGCATTCCGCGATCATGAGATCGCAATCCGCTTTCAAGGTGTGCTAATTTGGTATGGGTTTATTGGCAGCAATGGCTGCAGCAAGGGAGTGGAGTTTACATCACCAACCACGATAGCCAAATCCGGCTTCCAATCATTGAACAACTCACTAAGGGTAATAATAATGTGGCCAATCTGCTCGGAAGGATTTTTACCTTCCATATTTAAAAATACATCCGGCTTTTTAAGTTTGAACTGTTCAAAAAACAGTTTGGACATATTGTCATCATAATGCTGGCCGGTATGAACCAATTTATAATCAAACTGACCGGGAAACTTATTGAATTCTTTTTCGAACTGGGTAATTTTAATAAAGTTGGGGCGTGTACCTACAACTATTACTATTTTTTTCAAAACAGGTAGTTTTTGGAGTTATTTATTAAAAAATGCTTTTAAATGGTCGCAAACGTAGTCAATTTCTTCCGTTTCCATTTCCGGGAATATAGGAAGAGACAATATTTGGTCCTGGTATAGATCAGATAAAGGAAAATCTTCTTTTTGATGTCCTAAATAGGCGTACGCCGCCAATTGAGGCAGTGCAATAGGGTAGTGTACCCCGGTTGCAATTCCATTTTCAGCCAGGTAAGTTTTCAATTTTGGACGAACATCAGCATCCACTCTTATCACATAAAGGTGGTAAACCGATTTTTCTTGAGCACCATCTTTAGGCCTGATAATTTCATTGATCCCCTCCAAACCTTTATGGTACTGCTGAGCAATTTTGTATCGAGCCTCATTCCATTGGTCAATAAATGGAAGCTTAGCGTTCAAAATTGCTGCCTGGATGGTATCCAATCTTGAATTTCTGCCTATGATTTCGTGATCATATTTTGCTATCCTTCCGTGATTGGCAATTTTTTTTGAAGTCAGGTAAAGGTTTTCATCGTTCATTACCAAAGCACCACCATCGCCATAACATCCAAGGTTTTTGCCTGGATAAAAACTGAAGACAGCGAAATCTCCTGACTGGCCGGGTTTCTTTCCTTTATAAGTTGAACCAATGGCCTGAGAAGCATCTTCAATGATGAATAAATTGTGTTTTTGGGCGATTTCAACAATTGGGTCCATATCGGCCATTCTTCCATACAAATGCACCACCATAATGGCCTTCGTATTTGCATCAATGCAGGCTTCGATTTTATTTGGATCCAAATTGTAACTATCAGCATCAATATCACAGAAAATTACATCTGCTCCGATATTGTTCACAGCTTCCCCGGATGCTACAAATGAGTTGGCAGGTACAATTACCTTATCACCTGCTCCAATACCCAGCGCCTTCATTCCAATCTCCAGGGCGTCGGTACCATTGCCACAGGGAACACAATATTTCAATCCACAATATTCGGCGAAAGACTTTTCGAATTCCTTTACAGCCTTACCGTTTACGAAATCAGTATTTTGAATAACTTCATTGATGGCTGCATCGATTTCTTTTGAAATACTTGCATATTGCCTTTTTAGGTCGACAAATTCTATGGTTTTGCCTTTGTTTGACATGGAAGTCAGGTTTAAATGGTTATTATTTTACAAAAGTCCTTTGTGCTCCGGGATGCGTATTTAAAAATTCCCTCAAAGCATTGAATACATAATTATCTTCAGAAGGAACAGCAGCTATGATGTCCTTAAAATGTGTATCAAAATAATCCAAATCCAAATGGTCCAATCCGCGCTTTTCCATTCCCCTTTTGTTCATTTTTAGAATCCTGGCCGGCGAGCCGGTAACAATACAAAAAGGTAAAATGTCTTTGGTGATGGTGGCATTCATTCCTAAAAAGGCAGACTCTCCTAATGCAAACCGCTGATGAACACTTGCGCCCATGCCTGCATTTACATAATCTCCCAATTGGCATACGCCGGCAATGTTTGCACCACCAGATAGTATTACTCCATTTCCAATTTTATTGTCGTGGGCCACATAAGCCTTGGGCATAAAATAGCAACTGTTACCAACCCTGGTCTCATCAGTACGCATGGGCGATTGAATGTGGACGTAGGATTTGAAGGTGTTTTTATTGCCAATTTTGACTATTCCATCTTCTCTAAAATCAGGGACCAAGCCAGGTATATCAGCGGTGTTTCCAACTGTAGCAAAAGGAAAAAACTGATTTTCATTACCTATTTGAATGTTTCCTTCAAAGGAAACATGATTGTGGATTTGGTTATGGTCACCCAGTTGAATGTTTCCATTCAAATAGGAAAAGGGTCCGATAACATTACCGGTACCCATTTTAACCTGAGGGCCAATAAAAGCCGAAGGATGAATTAGATTTTCGGCCATTTTGATTTTATTATTTTCTACCTAATTGGTACATTTTTTCAATAATCTCGACCACTTTCAATCCTTCATAGGCATTGGTCATGATTTTTTCTCTTCTGTTCAGGGCTTCTACCACATTGTGAATGATTTTGTCGTGGTTGCTCATGCTGCCTTCATAATAACCATAATTATTGGCAGGTCCACTCACCGGCAAATCTGTAATGTCAAAATCATTGGTAACCTGATAGTCGATGGTATTCAGGTATTTTCCACCTATTTTAATAGTCGCATTTTCCGCAAAAATCGTAATGGAACCTTCCATGTTTTGTTTGTAACAACTGGTGGTATAATTCATACTTCCAAGTGCCCCATTTTTAGTAAAGCGGAAAGCAATGTTACCGGTATCTTCAAAATCGATTAAATCACCATGATTGACATTGGCCATTTGACTTGCTGTTATTTCAAAGTCGCCAAACAGGTAATAAACGATATCGATAAAATGGCTGAACTGGGTGTAAAGGGTACCGCCATCCAGATTTAGGCTTCCTTTCCAGTCAGATTTGGTATAATACAGTTCATTTCTGTTCCAATAACAGTTTAAAACAACATTGTACACTTCACCCAATCTGCCGTCTTTCATCAATTGTTTAACGGCCATTACCGGAGGATTGAAACGGTTTTGCTTTACTACGAACAACTCTTTGTTGTTGTCGAGAGCAGTTTTGATCATGTCCTCACAGTAGGACTTTTTGATGGCCATCGGTTTTTCAACAAGGGCATGTTTGCCGGCTTCAAGGGCCTTAAGGGCTACTTCATGGTGATTGCCATTTGGAGTACAAACGTTTACGATATCAATTTCAGGATCCGCCAACAATGCCTCCAAACTTTCATATCCCTTAACATTGAACTTTTGAGCAAATTCTGCCGTCCTTTCCGGTTTGATGTCAAATCCGCCAATTAATCTTGCTTCCGGATGATTTTGAATATGTTCTCCATGTCTGTTTGAAATATATCCACATCCGACAACGGCAAACTTTATTTCCATTTTTTTTAAAAATTAGTGTTTCGCAATGGGAGGGCTGAATATCAAGTCCTCCATTTTCTTAGCCAGTTGTTGGCTAAGGTTTTTTCTTTCATACGCCTCAATCTTATCCTTGTTACCTGAAAAGGAGGCATTGTTTTTCCAATCTTGATAAAGCGTATTGACTACTGATTTAATGCGGTCTTTTTCTTCAAAATTACAGGCAAATCCTGTGTTGGTTGCTTTGATTGCATTGGCAACATCTGCATCGTCGGGACAAATCGCAAAAATGGGTTTTTCCAAAGCCAGGTATTCAAAAAACTTTCCGGTCAATTGAGCTTTTGCATTCCTTGAATTATTGACTACCAGCATCAGAACTGCTGCCTTGTTGTTTTCTTTGATGATGTCATCGTGCTGCATCCAGCCTCGTTCGGTTACCTTACTTTTTAAAACAGGGTATTTGGAAATTGCTTCCATTACCTGTGAATCGACCGTTCCAATTAGTTGAATATCAAGATCGTAGGCGAAATTCTGGTTCTCAGTGCACAGTTCTTCTAGTGCTATCCAAAGGTTTTCCGGATTTCGAATAAAATTGAAAAGGCCGGAATGGTAAATGGAAAACTTTTCAGGTTTAATCGGCTCAATTGTCTTAAAATCCTCCCGGTCGAAACCGTTTGAAATCAACCATTCCTTTTTGTGATCAAATGGCTGAAATTCATCTTTTAAACTGGGACTTACCATCACAACTGCGTCTGCAGTGTCCAAAACCTGCTTTTCAAAAGCGGCATTTTTCTTTTTGGCGGATGCACTCAAAAAACTGTTGTGAATATCAAAGGTAGACCAGGGATCTCTCATGTCAGCGACCCAGGAAATGTTGGGAAACTTCCTTTTGAGTCCTAAACCAATCAAGTGCATGCTGTGAGGAGGACCGGTAGTAACGATAACATCTACCGGATTATGCTTCAGGTAGTTGGAGAGGTATTTTATGGAAGGATTTTTCCAAAATACTCTTGGATCAGGGATGAAAAAGTTTCCTCGAATCCAGGCTGCCAGCTTCCCGGTCAGGCTGCTGCCACCTTTGGCGGTAGAACCACCAAAATTGGCACTTTTGTCCTTGTTGCCGGTAACCATGCGGTAAATGCTGTAGGGCTCCCAGATGGGTCTCTTGATTACTTCCGCTTCCTTGGATATATCTGAAAGCAAGGTCTGATCCTGAATTCCAAAATCGGGATTTTCAGGGGTGTAGATGATTGGTTTCCAACCGAATTGTGGAAGGTATTTGGAGAATTTCAACCAACGTTGAACCCCACTTCCGCCAGATGGTGGCCAATAGTAAGTGATTATCAGTACCCGTTTTTCAGCAGTATTTCCTTCCAAAATTTGCTGTATTATTTTTTCTTACCCTTAGACTGCTTTTGGTTTTCTTCCAATTCTTCGTCTTCAGGTTGTTCGTTAAACCAATTGTATCCACCGTAAACAATCATGCCAAGAAAAGCGAGCAATAGTATGGAGGAACTTATCAAAGAAACTGTTTCACCTTTTTCAAAAGATTCAGGGTGGAAGGTCATTACGACTTTGTGTTGACCTGCCGGAATTCTTATTCCTCTCATACAATAGTCCACTCTAATAATTTTGGCTTCCTGACCATCAATGGTTGCTTTCCAACCTTTATCCGGGCCGTACCAAATCTCTGAGAATACTGCCAGGCCTTCAGAAGGTGTATTCACATCGTATGTCAGCTCGTTGGGTGCATAAGTTTTTAGCGTAACGCTTCCACCTTCGCTTGGATTCAAGCCTTGAATAGCATCACTAAATTCTTTATGTACGACTGCTGTAGTCGCCGGATCAATTTCATTCAATGCTTCAATTTCCTGATTGGCATTGTCAACCATTTTAATATTGCTGACAAACCAACCGTTGCCCATCGCTCCCGGATTCAATTGAACCTTGCCTTCCTGGTTGATAAAATACTTGGTATTCAACATGTCCAGGACCTTTTGATTCCCTTTTGAAATATGATAATCAATCATATCCTGGAAGCGCTGCAATTTTGCGGCATGGTATCCACCCACCGTTTTGTGGAAATACGATGCCTGGGCAGACTGGAAAGTGCTGATACTGCCATCATAAACCCTGTAGTATAGTTCAGGGTCTTGCAAAATTTGTTGATCTGCAGGACGAGGTGCGAAGTTCTCTTCGTATTGTCTTTCGGTTTCGAAACTTCCGTTGTCCAAATACCTTTTTCCTACCATGCCCAAATCCAATGCAAACAAAATTCCCAAAGAGGCAAAAAGGACGGTCGTTTTTACTTTTTATTATAATAAGCCCATACCAAACCTGCCGTAATAGCAATAATCAGAAATGAACGGAAAGAATCTGAACGCATTAGGTCTTTCTATCCGAAACCAAAGCGCCTGCAGCTTGTCCGTATCTGTCATCACCAGGAGCGGTAAAACTGAAGAAGCCAGGTCCAAGTAAAGCGAAGAACAAACACAATCCGGCAGATATTCCTGTTGACCAGTAGAATGCTTTTTTGAATTCTGCAGAATCCACTTTGCCTTCATACAGTTTTTGTAGGGCTAATACTCCAAGGAAAGGAAGAAATAGCGCTGTGACGGCCATGACTGAGTTGTGGGCTCTGAAATTGTTGTACATGGGGAAATAGTCGAATAAAATCCTATTTAGAATTTCAAAGTGCCTTCCCATGGATATCAATACTGTGACCAGCGTAGCAAGGCCCAGCCACCATTTCATTTGTCCTTTAACCAGAAATAATCCCAGGACAGAGAAATACTCCCGCACCCAGATAGGGTGGGCCGCTGGTAAAAGGTAAATCTCCCCAATAAAGCGGTGCCTTGGGTTGGGCATATTTCTCATTGCTTTTGCAATGGCAGCATCTCTGCTCACCGGCTCCTGATAAGAACCGCCAATCCAACCTGGAATTACGCTGGACAAAACATCCATCGTTCCCTGGCTCCATTGCATTGCATAGCCCCATTCCAAACCTTTGGTTTCACTACTAGAAGTTATTTCACCTTTGGTTTCAAGGATGGGTTCACCACGCATGGTATCTTTTGCGTACTCGTAAGTACTCCAAATTTTTGAAAATGAAGCTCCTACTGCAAGTGCTGTAGCCAATAATAAAACTGCGGAGGCCTTTGCAAATTGAAGCAAATTGCCTGCTTTTGCATCCTTTACCAATTGCCAAATCACATAAATGAGCAAACAAATTCCCAGGTAATAGGTCATCTGGGGGTGATTGGCATAAATATCTATCCCCAGGGCAGTACCAAAAAGGACTCCTCCCCAGAGTAATTTTCCCCGATAAGTAAGTATCACACCGGCCACAATGGGAGCAAAAAAGGCAATGGCCCTTAATTTACTCATGTGTCCTGCATTGAAGAGCACAAAATTGTTGGTCGTAAGTCCGAATGCAATGGCCCCTATTGCAGCCAACCAATGATTCACACCGAGCACCACCAACAGAACATACATTCCCAGCATCATCGCAAAAAAGTAACCGATGGGACGTTCAATGAAGAGGTTGGATGCCTGTTCTACAAACTTCAACAAATTGCTTTTTACCGGAGATGCGATTTGATAAGTCGGCATACCACCAAACATGGAATTGGTCCAATGGGTAACCTCGCCAGTATTTTCTTCAAATTGCCTTGCCTCATGCGACATGTACTGATAGGAAATGATATCGTGGGTCGGAAACACTTTCCCCTGGATTTGAGGGAAGAAGTAGATGATAGAAATGACCAAAAAAATTCCCAAAACTCCAGCATGGGTAAGAATCGTGTTTAAAGCAGATTTTTTCATTCCGTTGGCGATAAGTTTGGTGTCCGGCAAAATTAATTTTTTTATTAATGTATAAAACCAAAGATGCGTTAAACTACTCAAGCTAATGCAAGCTTCCGGGATTATTACGGAGAAATGAGAGAAAAGTTAGGTGGGGGAAGGGGAGAAGGGAGGAAGGATTGAGGGAGGAAGGATTGAAGGGATGAGGGAATGAAGGAGGGAAGGAATGAAGGAAGGGTTGAGGGATTGAAGGGATGAGGGATTGAAGGAGGGCGGGAATGAAGGAAGGGTTGAGTAGTTGAAGGGTTGAATGGTTGAATGGTAGAGGGGTTGAAGGGTTGAAGGGTTGAATGAATGGATGAGTGAATTTTTCCTGTTTTATTGATGCGACCTTTGCCGCCTACGGGATTCCGTGTCCTTGATTTTTAACTAAGATTTGGACAATAAAAATGAATTCAGGATTTAGGATTTTGGAATTACGGTAAGTAGTTAATGGGTTAATTGACGAGTGACTAGTGACGAGTTAGAGGATTTTAGTATTTCCACTTGGCATCATTCACTTCTACATCCATTTTTCGGTGGGTGGCAATCTTCCTGATTAAATCAGATGGAAAAGGTTCATTGTGAGGAAGTTGGATGGAGTCTTGTTTGGTTGTATAGGATTGAAGTTCCTTTTGAAATGGCAGTAAGGCTGGCCCTGTAGGGATAAAACTCAAATGATTTTTATGTGCGGAATAAGCAAATAAGATGGTTTTTGATTCGAAAACCGGTTTGCCCCATTTTAAAACTTCCTTTGCTTCCGGTGCGATTGTTTTTAGAAGATCCCTTAATTCCCGGAATCTTTCTTTGGCTATTCCGGTCAGCTGAGATTCGTATTCGTTGACGGTGGTGGGTTTCATGGATGAGATGGATTAAGAATATTTTGATAAGGATAAAGGGGATACTTCGATGTTTTGATTCTAATTCAATTTTCAATCAGGATTTTCGGTCCTAAACTATGGTGACCGTTTTTCAAATAAAAAATCCTTATTCCAAGAAATGATAAGGTAAATTCAACTTATAATCTTGCTTGGCTTACAATTACTGATTTCCATTTATTGAATGGTTACCCACAATTGATTTTCAGTTTTTACACCAATTCTTCATAAAATATCTCCTTCAGCTTTTTAGATTCAAATTCTATTTCTTCGGAATTTGAATCTTCGGCTTTTTTCTTTGGCCATATATGAAAACCTCCTTTTAAATCGTCCCCCATTACTTGGAGGAACATATCCAGATGTCTTTTGGAAATGTTTGGGAAGTTCATTACGATCTGCCAAACTCCCCAAATCCCATTTTCATCAATATCGCCCTTGTAAAAAACCTGGTGAGTTGGATAATACTTAATCATTTCCAGCTTAAATTTTTCCAAATCATAGTTGCCTTTCCAAGTGAATGGAGCTACATCGTCTGACCCTGAACCACTAACAATAGACTCCTTAAAAGTTAATTCAATGTCCATTTTATGTTGTTCCGGAGTATAATGATAGCAATAAAAGCCTTCCCATTCACCACTAGGTACCAAAGGATGCAATTCTTCTGTTGTTTTGATTGTTTCATCTTTCATAGATAGCAATTGGTTTTAATTTCGATTTTGAAAGGTAGCAAGAATTTCGAACCAAAACGATTAAAAATATTTAGCAATTATCAGTTTTCCTACGGAGTGCTCTAATCACCTTTCTCTTCCTTTTAGGTGTAAAAACTTTTACCCATGACAAAACCAATAAATCATAACCTCCCGATTGGATTTTCTCTTCGTCATTTAACCTGACCATAAATGTCTGGGGAGTATCGCCCTTTTCAAGCCATGGATTTACCAAGTTTTCGAAATAATCAGATTTGCTCACGATGGATCCTCCATTATTCCCTGATATGAAGGCGACCTTTTTATTGTAGAAGTTGAATGTATCTCTGGATTCAGCAAGAAGATTGTTTAATAATTCAGCTTCATTTTCGCTCAGATTTTGAGAAGCCAAATTGATGCTCACCAAACAACAAATGATTAATGGATAAATTCTCATTTAGTAAGAATTGAAACAACATTAAATGTTTGAAATGTTTAATTGCTCTACCACTTTATGATAATTGGAGACCGATTCGATAAACGCATCAATGGAGTTGTAATTGTCAGGAGATTCATTCAATTGCAGGTAATGGAAAGATTGGTCTTTTTGTGGGAAAATCAGAATGGTTTCTCCAAACCTCAGGTCAAAGAGTTTCATGTTTAACATGAGGGTAGAATATCCGTCCGGACTAGATGCAAAGACCCAGTCATATTTGTGATTTTTGAATTTAAAAAAACCTTGTGCGGTCAGGTAAGGGTAATTTCTAGATTCAACCAGGCTGGATTCCTCCGCATCATGGTCATTTGTCAAAACCATTAAACATAATTTATTCCGAACGGTGTCACTATCCGGGCTTTCAAATTCACCAAAATTGATCCCTTTAAACAAGAAATCATTAATTTCAAAATCAAAAGGAGTACTGGATACTGCATAATCATAAGTCGCTACCGGAAAGGGAGATTTGTTTAATGGATAGCTCTTAAGGATTTCAGGATATTTTTGGTAGGTAGCAATGTCTTGATGGTACAATTCGTGATCCCAGTTGCTCGAGTCTAAATGTCTTTCAGAAATCTCTTTTAGCTTTTCAATAGACCAACTTTGATCTTTAGAATTTAGAGTTTGTTTCTCAGGTTGACATGCAAAAAATGAAACAATAGTTATAAGTATTAGGGTACGCATCCAGGCTTATATTCTGAGTTTTTTGAAATACATTAAGTCGAACTTTAGATGCATTTTTTGAGGTGTTACCCTTATCTACTTTCTGAATTTATCCAGATGTGTTTCAATGTAATCCGCTGCCGTCTTATGACATTCCTTTTTAAAGGCATCCTCGTAATAATAATCCTCAATAATTTTGGCTGATTCAAATTCTTTATAACCATCTGAAAATGCAATCCATCTTTCTTCATTGGTTTGGGAGCCATTTTTAAAAGTTTCTTTTATTTCGGCGATTTCACCCTTTTTTCCGGAGAGCTCTTCCAACACCTTTTGATAGTCGGAAGAAATTTGGTCCATGCCGATTTCCTTCCACATTTCATCCGCAGCGAGGACAAATTCAGGTTTGTTGAATAAAAACTGATAAATTCCTCCATTGTCAGTATCTCCGCTAAAGGCCAGGAAAGTCCAAAATACCTTTTGAGGTCGGTTTAACTTTAACCACAATTCTTCTCTTTCCTGAATCCCGCTTTTACTTACTACATCATCAAAGAATACTGTCATGTATTCCCACAAGCGATTGTCGTATTTGTTATAATCATCCCAGCTGTATTTCTTTTGAATACTATCCAGTTCTTCTTGTGGAATTTCAGAATAAAGGATTAATTTCTCCTGGTTTCCATCATCGAGGCTAAAGTAATTGGGGGTGTGACATTCCTGTTGGGGTTTCTCCGCAACTATAATACAGAAAAATTTGGCCAAGTAGCAGTGCAGCAAAAAGGCAATATTTTGCGTTTTTTGTTTTAGATTTTAGGTGTATAATTATGTTTAGATGTTTCCCAACTTAGTTTTTAGCATATTTATATTCTAAATTGAATTCACTTTCCTTATATTTAATCCATAAGAATTGACGTGAATTCAATCAATTTCGCTTTGAATACTATCATTTACTATAAAATTTAAATTTTTTGAGTCAAGGATGTCAATTGAACCTGAGAAATCAAAATCTGTCAGGTTTGGTTTAATTCTTTCAAATCCATATCTGTAATAATAAACATCATCCTGAATTGTAAGACCCTGAGAATAGCGCAACAGATGCCAATACGGTTTTCCTTGGGAAGAAATTTATGGTGTCACCGTCTATATTTTGCATACGATGTAACATCCCAATTGCCATTTAAATTAAATGGCTTTTGGACCTTCATCTTTGGAACAGCTACCATTAGGACAGCTAAAATAAAAAAGAAGGATACTTTAAAGATTTGACCTTTCAAGTTTGTCTTTGCAATTTAGTTGGACATCAAGATCGGAAGAAATAAAAATCTAAGCAAACAAAGCATTGTTTGAAAAGGTAGAAATGTTTTTCAAACTACCATAAAATCCAAAATTCTATTCAAAAAGTTGTTTTATAAATCCATCTCATACAACCAATACCTTTTGCCAAAACGTGGATTCATCTCACGAAGGATTTTAAAACCGAGCTTTTCATAAATATGTCGAGCCTTGAACATCATTTCTGAAGTATGTAAGGCTATTTTTGCTCTCCACTTTGTTTTGCATATTGAATACAGAGCTCGGTAATTTTTTGCCCGAATTTCAATCCTTTGTATGCATCAGAGACCGTAACCAAGCGGATGTAAGATTGATCAGCAGCAGATGTCTGTCGGATTACCACTTGGGACTAAAAAGCCAACCCCAATTATTTCTCCTTTTTCATTTTCACAAACGAAGCTCGTAGCGTCTTTTAAAAGTGATTCGTAAGTGTTTTCTCTTGTTAAAATTGAAGATATTGGTTCCAGTTTTCGGAAGTCAACCTTTCAAATTGTTGCCAAATGATTATCAAACGCCTGATTGCTTGAGCATCGGTTAGTTCCGGATCTGAATTTCATTCAATACTATGGTTTTATGATAAGGTTGAATGCATTTCTCCTTCAAAATTATGATTAATTATTTCAAAGCAGGTCGCAAATCTCTTGTCTTTTCGATCTTAACTCAGATCAATGAAACCAGCCTGGTGCAGCAATAATTTTGTGTCATCATCTTAACAAAAAATAACAATCATGAAAATCACAAAAAGTTATTGCTCGCACCTTTGGAATCTTTTTCATCTTCACATTTTTGTCTTACGGCATCGGCTCGGGAATTGGCTAATACCGCAATTGGATCTAATGCCATAAATAACACCTTTAATTGTAGGTGCATATTGATGGCTATTTTTCATACCATCTTCAATGTAGGTTTGCCTGTTTTGATGCAGCCCATCTTAAAACCTATTAATGAAATATTGAGTACCGGTTACCTCAGTGCCGGCATTGCAGCTACGGTCACTCTTTTAATAGGCAACATCTTTTTATTGTTACATATTCCACTGAGTGAAACATTGAATGTTGCCAATGGCAATCCAGAACAATATGAAATGCTTTCCAAGCTATTGTTTAACGGAAATTTCTATGCATATCAGCTGGGAATGACCATTTGGGGAATTGGAGGGTTGATGTTTTGCTATCTGCTTTATGTATCCAAGTTGGTTCCAAAAGTATTTCCAATCTGGGGAATCATTGGTTACCTGATTTTATAGCCGGAACCATAGCTGAACTGTTTGGATATAAATTCTATGTTCTCAACTTTCCCTTCCTGGTGGATTATTTGAGCTTGCGCTAAGTGGATGGTTAATTGTAAAAGGATTCAGACCAACAGTTGCAGCTACTGCTTAATTTCTTTACTCTGCCAGGCGCTTCCGTATTCGACTTAAAAGATTCCGGCTTTACCTCGATATAACTGCTAGGTGGTATTGGGGTATGCGCTGAAAAAGGTCGGGCCTGGAGTTCAATAATTTTAAATACCGTTGTTCGGGAGAATCAGTGTAGTAGGAGTTCAAGGCATCTCTTTGTTCTGCAAATGCGGCTTCCATGATGGTCCTGGAGATGGTTTCGAATCTTGGAAAATTTTTAAAAAGTTCTTGTGCTTGCTTTTACCTCCTTCTACTACAGTGGTATCTTCCACACAGACCCAATTGTGTTTGCTAGGATTATTTGGGTGTGAAGGTGCATTAAGTGAAATGGCCCATTGTTCTTCGTGCAAAAAAGTTGGTTGTTTTTTCTTCACCATCAGAAAGCAGGTATTCTCTGACACAGCCTTCCAGGATAAAAAAGGTACTTACTGAAATTTGTCCTTCTTTCAATAAGAAATCTCCTTTTTGAAAGGTTTTGGTTTGCATACTATTGGAAATAGCCTCTGCTTCATCTTTGGAAAGAGGGGAAATCTTTGAAAAGTAATTGACAAATTTGTTTTGCATGTAGGGTAGGGTGTTGGAGTCGGTTGCATTTTTATTGGAATTGGTACCAAATTATAAAAAATAAAGGCAACCATTTTGTGTCTTATTAGGAAAACCAAAAGTCAAAGGTGGGTCTCTCGGCGAGGACCCGCCGGTTATCGGGCAGAGTCATTTGTTTTAAAAAGTATAATGTCTTGAAATTCAAAATACTTAGGTATTTCAATTCCTAATATTTTTGTTTCACGCAACGTCCGCAAAGGTTAATCGCAACGTTCGCAACTCAAAGGTTTTACTGGATTTCCCTTGCATTCTCTTAACTTAATGACCTAGACCTGCAAATTCCTCCAGAGTTAATTTTTCAAAATCGTATTGGGTTTAGATTTAATATATTTTGGTTTCCATCTCCTGTTATTTTGTTTCACGCAACGTCCGCAAAGGTTAAGCGCAACTTTCGCTATAGATAATACAAAGGAAAAGTGTCCGCAAATCGTAAACCGTATATCGTAAACCGTAAATTAGTCACCCTTCCACAATCTCCTTTAACTTATCCAATGCTTTGGGCCAGGTCGTGTTGAAATAATCAAGGTATTCCTCTACGACGTCTATTTCGATGGTTACCGTCGTTACTCCGTCCTTTTATTAAATAAATAATTTTCCAATCCTCCGGCCCATTTTTCGACTTGTTCACCTTCGGTGATTTCATCGTCTCCGTCCAGTATACCAAAATGGCGAATGGAAACAAAGCTAGAAGGGATGTTGTCAGCAATATCAGCTATCATGCCTCCTTTTTTGCCATTTTCATCTGTACCTATAAAATACATCTTGAGCCTTTTTCCCAATTGCCTTCAAAGGTTGAAGTGGGATTGAACTCAGCAGTCCATTGCTCGTAGGTTTTTTTATTATTGAGACCAAGCATGGTTTTGTAAACCTTTTCTGCAGGAGCGTTGATTTCTATTTTGTAATATTTTTTTTCCATGATTTTTGGTTTGGTTTGAAAATTTGATTGGCCAAATTAATTCCAAAAAATCGAATGGATAAGGGGAAAAAGCGACAAACAGAGGGGGAACTTTTTAGCCTTAAGTCCCTTAATGAGAGTTAAGACTTATTCTCTTAGGTTATTCCATTTTTTTTCTTCTGTTGCAGAACCTAAAATCATTAAAAGGAAAATTATGGGCTTTTTAAATTTCAAAATGAAAATTTTTTGAAAGAGAATATTTTGAGGACCACTTTTTCAAGGAAAGTTGATCTTGTTGGGGGCCTATTGATACTTCCAATTTTATCAACAAAGAATTCTCCTTTACTTACCTTTCAAAACTTCATGGATTTGCTTTGCATAAGGTAGTACATCCTCTTTAGAAAGATAAATATTGAAACTTTCTTCTAATATTTCCCTGGTCATTTTTTCAACTTGTTCTAATCTAGGCTTACCATCTAAATGAAAGAGGATATCAATTGCCTCAGTATTATAATTGTCCAAATCATGAACCATTTTAGCTCTTTCACCTAATGGATTCCAATTTGTTAAAATGGCCTTGACTTTTTCGATTTTAATATCATCCATTTTTTTTCAATTAAGAGGTAATTGAAATTTTCCTACATAAGAAGACCTGGTTTTTCCATCATTCGCCAATCCGTTTCTACGACAATAATCGTTCAATTGGTCTATATCTATGATGATGTCATGTACAACACAACCTTGACTCTCCATATATTTTTTAGTCTCCATGTATTTCGCGTGCCATTCTTCCCAGGTATCGTGCATTGAATCTCTGTCGACAATTGAATTCATTAGGCGATCCCAGTCCTTTTTTAGGTAGTAGGCCATCTTAAATTGGGGCAGCTTTTTATCATTTTTCATAAACCGGTAAAATGTTTTTTCTGCAAATATCAGGGAAATCTACTCAATAAGTCTTGGTCATATCCTCATCCACACAAATGATGTAATCGGCTTTGCCTTTGTTTTCCTTTAGCAACTTATTTACATTCTCTTGGGAGACGGTGGTGATGGTACCGTAATTTAAAGAAGGATTTTCATTTTTTAAAATACCATAAGATTCCTTCATAAAAATCGGAATGGAAAGCACCATTGTAGTAAAACACATGGTCTTTTTTAAAATTCTTTAAGATGAAATGGGCCATAGTAGCGTCTTTAGTAGCCTGAGCTTTTACCAATTCAGGGCTGCCATGTTCTCCAAGGTCTTCCAGTATTTTTTTATAGGTAGCCAATTCACTATCAAAAGCCATTGGCAATGGTGCCATCCAAGCTTTTTCTTCTGAGGTAAGGGTGTCCAAAGCTTCAAATCCATTCATGTAGACCAGGCTGGCATATCTCCTTGGAATATTGGTGGCTACAAATTGTAGATCGTTTTCTTTCGCAAAATCAACCAAAGGAGCATAATCGGTTTTGTAATTGGACCACAACCGAGCAGTAGAATCCAGCTCTGAATAAGTGATATCACCCTTTACATATGCTGTAAGTTGCATTTGATTGTCGGCTTCAAACATCTCTGCACCTAAAATTATGGGGCGTGACTTGTGTAAATCGGCGGTCAGTTCATATTGCAACCAATGAGAAATGGGATTATTATGATGCTCTCCAAAAAGGATGATGTCTTTAGTTTCCATGGTTTTCATCATCTCCTCATAGCTAACTTTTTTTCCTTTTGAATTGTAAATAACATAAGGATTTTTCTGACCAAGAGCTGCAGCTGAAAAAAGCAAAAGACTAAATAGTAAAATCGTAATTCTCATCCATTCATTTTTATGGAAAACTATTTTAAAAAAGGAGAAATGATTCAAGAAGGACCTTATGGGAAGCAACTTCTTTTATCAACGGCTAAAATACCTTAAATGAGCATTTTTTGAAGAGAATGCAGGGATTTTCAAGTTTTAAATCAACTTTTCATCCTCAAACCAAAACAGTTGATTTCCTTAATCAGCCTCTCTCAGAATCTTCTCCATTTTTTTACCCTTTGCCAATTCATCCACCAACTTATCCAGATATCTGACATTTCTATACAATTCAAATTCCGGCTCAATTTCTTCTATTCTATACCCACAAATCACACCTTTGATCAGGTGTGCATTTGGATGTATTTTTGCCTTTTTGAAAAAGGTGTCAAAGGTGGCTTTTTCTTCATTCAGCTGCTGAATTTTCTCTTCATCAAATCCCGTAAGCCATTCAATCACTTGATGAAGCTCTTCCTTGGTGCGCCCTTTTTTTTCAACCTTGGTCACATAATGTGGATATACCGATGAAAAGGTCATTTTTCCAATTTTTTCATTTTTTTCGGCAGTTACTTTCATTTTTCAGTTGTTTATTGCTTTTAATGACCAAAACTAGCAAAAAGGCATTTAAAAATGGAAACCAATAACAATGGCGGGTACTCGTTGAGAGTCCCGCCATTGTTATTGGTTTATTCTAAATCAATTTCCTTTTGAAAAAATTTTAAATTTTAAAAATTCACGCCAAAATATAGATTGGGTTCAAACAAGAAGTAATCTCTCCATTTATCATCCAATTGTTTGAATCCGTCGGGAGCTTCGGTATCAAATACCCATGCTTGGCAATGAACCTGGGGCTCCACAAAAAATCGTTTGTTTTTTCCAAAAGCGAAATGATATCCAAGGTGAACTGAATTGTACAGTTTGAAACCATTTCCAAGTTTGTTATTTTCTTCGTCTAAATAGGTTTTGAATTGAGGTAGGATTTCTGCCGTGGCAAAAAGACCTTTCCATAACATGCGCTGGTAGCTGACTCCCAATCCGGTTTCGCGAACATGGCCAGGATAGAATTCAGATCCGGTATCTAATTTATCAAGAAGACCGTCCCACCATACGATCCCCATGGGTTGGAAAAGTCTCCAGGTGGCAAACTTTAGTCCAATGATGTTCTTATTATCCAGGTTGCGTTTGAAATGCAATTCAATGTGCTGTGTGTGTTTCCGGTCGTTCCATGAATCGGTAAACAATTGAGGAACAATAATGATAGGTACGCTGAGTCTGTACTTATGCAAAACTTCACTTTCCTGATTGGTTTGAGCCATGGCAGTCATGGTGAAAAACATCGTAATGATAACTAGTAAATTTTTCATGATTGGAGTTCTAAGTGTGATTAAATTATTAGTGAATTAGTTGTTATTTATAAAATTTGTAATTGCAGTTTCAATCTTTTGCGACAGTTCGAAATAGCCTTTGGCATGTTCGTTGGTCGATGCATCCATATTTGTCAAAAGGAGAAATCCGGAATGCCCATTTTTTTCAAATTGCAGGTTGCAGGTAGTCCCGGGATCACTTCCGTCGTGTTTGATCTGGTTACCATTTAAAAACCAATAAATGCCTTGATTTTCTCCTAAGTCTGAAGGCAGCAGATTGGAGGGCAATAAGGATTCAAAAAGCAATGCATAGCCTTCCTTTGAAAATAGGGTAGTGGACTGCCCATTTGCCCCTTTCATCATATCGATTAGGAATTTTGACAGGTCTTCATTACTGGTATGGATGCTGCCGTCGGGATAGGAATCGTTGGCATATTTAGGGAGGGAAATATTTTTATTCCAATAAAGACTGGCTATATTTCCGGCATCCAATTCTGAATAATCATAGGCAGTGTTGTGCATTTCCAAGGGTTGGAAAATGTAGGCTTCTACATAGTCTTTGAAGGGAATTCCAGCTGCTGCTTCCACTAAATAAGCAGCCAGAGAGGTGGCGATATTCGAATATTCCCAACTGGTACCGGGAGCGCCGGCAGCAAAATTGTCAAGACTGTAGAAGGAACCATTTTCAAGAAAATAGGCCTTTAAAAAATCTCTCAAAGGCATGGTTGCTCGCTGTTCGATACCAAATCCATCGATCATCAACTGTGCTCCTTCAGAAGTCAAATCTTCTCCGGGCAAAATATGATAGGCCCGGATGTAAACTTCATCGTTGTCGATCAATCCGGAAGTATGACTTACCAGATGTTTTACCTTGATAGCAGAATTGACTTGTTTTGGATTCTTTATTTCGAATGGAAGAATTTCATTGATATCGGTTTCCAATGTAAAATATCCTTGTTCGATTGCTTTTACAATTGCTGCAGCCACAAAGGTTTTACTGATAGAACCAATTGGTTGTGTAGTCTGGTTGGTGTAGGGTTTTTCTGCTTTTATATCCGCATTTCCAAATGATTCCTGGTAGACCAAAGCATTGTTTTCTACCACTGAAACGGCAAAACCAGGCACATCAGAATCCTTGTAAATAATATTCAAGGCAGCAGTTAGCTGTTCCGTTGTTTTGATAAAATCAGGTATGGTACTAGTACTGTTTTCCTTTTGGCAAGATGAAATGCTAAAAGCAAGTAGTATTGCCAGAATGGAAATGAAAAGTGGATTTTTCATATTGTAGGGTTTTTTGCGGTATGCGCTATTCGCTATTCGGTGTTCGGTATTCGCTGTTTGTTTGTTAAAAGCCTCGTAAATCGTAAACCTTAAACCGTAAATTCAACAATGATTTGGTTGAACCTCGTATTCCGTGATACTGGAATACAAGCCATAGATTGGCCCTTCTAATTCCTGGAAATCATTTTCAATCCAAGGCCAAAATTTAATCCTGAAATGGTACTGTCGGAAACATTATTGAGTCCTTTTACATCTGCGATTCTGTAGGAAGATTGCAGGCTGATGGCAAGGTGATTTCCTAACCGGATGTCGAAATGAAGTTCAGGTTCCAACACGAGAAGTCTGGATTTTTCGATTTTTTCATCTGCTTCTTTGTCATAAACTCCTACTGCTCCGTAGCCCAATTTTACCGGAGTACTCAAGCGAAAGCGCTGATTGTTGATAAAGAAGTATTCGGCAAAGACACCACCATATCCCATTTTTAAATTTAAATCAGCAATGGGATTATCGTTCAGGTCGCTGCCTTCAAAATTTATCGAACCGGGCATGCCAATACCGTAGGCACCCAAGCCTAAACGATTGTTCAAAACAACAGCACCCATTCCTCCGATACCGGCTTGAAATTGTTGGTGTATTTGAGTCCCTCTGAAAAATACACTTCCGTAAGAACCTTTTAAGGTTTGAGCATTGAGCAAGCCCGGGGAGGCTGCAAGGATGGATACCAAAATAAGTGTGAAACAACAATGGGATAACTGAGAAAACATCTTCATGACCTGTTTTTTTTAAATGATGGCACAAAGATGTAGCGGCTTGGCAGCTCAATCGTCCTGAAATGTAATTGTGGACTTTTTTAGTAATTTGATACTTTTAAAATGATCATTCAAGGAAAATCATTTCCGTTTCTAAGGGGTTGCATCTAAAGGTTTGGAATAAAGAGGCATTTCACGTTGAATTCAATAATAAATGTAAAATCTATTAATATATCTAAGTTACGGCCGTTGCGCTTAAACTTAGCTACTGTTGTGAGAACCAAAAGTATTTGATTTCATATAATTACATTTTTAAAAACAATTAACTCCTCTGGTGTCGGACTGTCTTCTGCTGTTGAATCAATTTTGCCTCCATGCTGTGAGATTCGACAAAATCTTAAAAGGGATGGCTTGAATGATTTTTAAAAAAAAGGCAATCAGTTTATTAAAAATGGCAAAATGTAATTTTCCAATATTAACTCCGGTTGTTGAGTCTTTCCATTTCTAAAATTTCCTGATGTAATAGCAACTACTATATCCAGAGAGGGAATTATGAAAATGTACTGTCCTCCCGCTCCTCTTGCTTCAATCGACTCGATGCTTTCATTTTTTACCTGATAGGTTTTATGCCACCATAAATACCCGTATTCGTTTTTGTCTACTGTATTTTCTAAAATTAGATACTTTTTAAAGGATTCATCTTTCCAGGATTCAGAAAGTACCTGATTTTCATTCCAAGTGCCTCCATTTAAATATAATTCTCCAAATTTCAACAGATCTTTCGGAGTCAAATACATTCCACCACCAAAATAAGGTCTTCCTTCCCGGTCAGTTTGGATGATGTAATTGCTGATCCTTAATTTTTGAAATAGAAATCTATCCATAAACATTTCCAATGGCTCAGAAACTACAGCATCCATTACAACTCCTAAAAGATATGGGTTTGCCGAACCATAATTGGCCTCTTTGTTCGGCTCGTTTATCATGGGCACCTGTAAAATGGTCTTTGTCCAATCTTCAGTGGGTTGAAATTGGTCTTCTGAAGCCAATGACCTTCGATTGATCCCAAAGTCAATCGCATCCAATCCGGAACTCATCGTCAAGAGACTTTTAAGATCTATTTTGATTTTCAAACTGTCTTTATAGACTTGGTATGCTTCCGGTAAAAATTCAAAGATGGATTGCTCTACACTGTTAAATAGATTTTTATCCTTCGCAATACCCACGATGGCAGAAGCAACACTTTTGGAAGCTGAACGGGTATCGTGAGGAATTTGGGCATTGTAGCCATTATAATAGTTTTCGTAAATGGTCTTTCCTTTTTTCGAAATTAAAACAGCATGAGTATTTACCAGTGAATCTTTTAAAATTAGAGATTCCATTTCAGGAAGCTGAAGTGTTCCGGATTTTTTACTATTCGATGTAATTCCTCCAATCTTCCAATTAGAATCTGATCTTTTTAAATCTGTTTGTACTATCAATGCTTCCCCTAAATAAATTCCCAATTCAATTTTTTGAGGAAATAGTTTTCCTTTAAAATTCAAGCCTGTTTTGAAATCACTGAAGGAAATGATGTCATTTGATTTATTAAAATTTGCACACCAGGTACCTGTAAAGCGGTTGTCTCCAAAAATCGGATAAGCCTGATATTCATCGCCTGATCCATTTTCTACACTTAAGTACAAGTCAGGAGATTTGAGCTCGTCTACCATCAAAATATTCCAATTTCCACTAAAAGTGTTGGCTTTGGATTGCAATAATTTTAAGTGGTATAACAGTAAACCCGTCCTGATAAATCCATTTATTTCCTTTCCATTTTGACTTAATTCCCCAATAAAATACATATTGGAATTGAAGGCTATTTTTATAGAACCATCCTTGTCGGGATGGAAGGATTGACTAATAATTTTCTTGTCATTCGAAATCTTTACAATTGGTTTTTCAGTTTGCAAATCTTCAATTTCAACTGTGAAATTGAATGCTTTAAGGTTGCCGATTTTTCCTTCCCAAGCACCTGAATAATCAGACATGTTTTGTCCTGGAAGGTGGAGAGATAGGAAACAAAAAAGAAAGTAAAGAATGATTTCAAGCCTCATTTTTTAATGGATTTTGAGTTGAAATCAAAGATGGGATTATTTGATTTGTCAAAATTGTACAATCTTAACATTTGGTAATTTGCCTCAATAATTTGGTTGGGGTAAGTTGATAAACTCTTTTAAAGTTGGAGATAAAATGACTTTGGTCTGAAAATCCACACCGGTAACAGATTTCAGTCATGGAAAGGCGATTTGAAACAATTAGTTTGAATGCTTGATTGACTTTGATAAGCCTTAGATAATCTCCTAGACTTGTGCCGAAGTATCTGCGAAATTCTCTTGAAATATGAACCGGATGGATTCCCAAAATTGTGCTTAATGAATTCAAAGAAAAGTCAATGTTCTCAGCATAAAGCAGATCTTTAAGTTGATTTACCCAAGCGGGCTTTTGTGTGTTTTCATCTTTCGAATCCTTTAGATTTGAAAATATTTCAAGGAGTAGGGAGTCTATGCTTAAATTTGTAAAACTGTCGTTTATTTTTGATTCCAGGAAAATCTTATTGAATGAGTTTTTTATCACAGGGCTTTTGACTTGCAAGCTTCCTTCAAAATCAGTTGTTTTTATATCAAAATTTTGAAACCAGTTTGCATTGAGTTCAATATGAAAACCTCTTGTAAATCCAGATGACTTTATGTTGTAGTGTTTATCCTGCCAGTTATGAAACAATAGGCTGCCTGGTTCCAGATAATAAGAAGTCCTTTGGTTGGATTCAAATAATTTCCCTTGAAGTAAATAAGTGAAGTAAGGGTTTTCATGATAATGCCAATCAACTTTATGGTGGGTGTATTCTGTATCGGTTAGGATAAGATTTGTCAAATTCGTTTTATGATAATGCTGCCCAAAAAATTCTCCTGTTTTTAACTGCTCCATACTTTATTAGCATTTTAAACTTAATTCTGAAAATGGTGCATTTTAGCCAGATTCAGTCTTTTAATTTTACCAAAATACATAATAATTTGGAGCTATGAAATTAGGTGCTTTTTGAATTGCTACCGGCCGAGATTTCTTAGTTTCAGGTGTGCTTTTTGGTGACCTTACCTTTTTGATTTTAACCTAATGCTATAAAATATAAGTTAATTTTTATGTGCCTAACAAAATAATTAGAAGCATATTCCTGCAATGAACCTAAATTAAGAAAGAAAAATAAATAAGTCAAAATTGGGTCACTCGGAGAGGATCTGCCGGCTTTATCATGAAATTCTTATGGTTTGAAATTCTTGATATTTTTGGTTGAGACAGAGTTCTCGAAGGATTTGCGCAACAGTCGCAATTCTATATTTTATCGCAATTCGCCTTTCATTCTCTTAATTTAATGACATAGCCTCTTTGAGACCTTCCCTGGACTTTTGCATCAACCTTATTCGGTTGATCTCAATAAAGAAGGTAGCATTTGAATTGTAACCATTTTTTTACCTCTCCTTCGGCATAGTCCTTTTTACCAACTCTTCCAATACATCTTTTTTAAGCAAAAGATCCTTACCGGTAATTTCTGCCCGTTTCACTTTCCAGAATTTTGGTATGGCCCATTTTCCCTGGCTAAAGGAATATAAATAGGTTAATTCGATAAATTGAAGCACAGAATTAATGATCCAGAATGAAGATGCCCTGCTGATGGCGAATCCCAACCTTTCAGCAGTACGCTCATTGAAAAAATAACTGTGCCCTACTATGACAACATCTGGCGGCAGTTCCTTCTTCTCGATTCGTTCAATGATGGTAAGTAAAGCTTTAAAGTAATGCGCCATCAAAGTTCTTTGGACATACATCCCGCGGTCTGACCATTTGAAATTTACCAGATAATCGAAGGTGAAAATATTGTGTAAATCGTAATGTTTGTCCGTTTGGACGGTCGATAAAACGTAAGGGTTCAAATACTTGTAATAACCAATCAACCTGAAAAAAGGAACGCTTACCAGATTAAAAATCGGTGCAAAAGTAGGGACAATTAACAAGCCATAGGGTTTCATCAGAAGCGGCATAACCAATAATATTCCACCAACAAGAAAGTAGGATAGCCAGGATCCATTGAACAGCTTTCGGAAGGGCGTAAAAATTCTTCATTTGCTTTGTGAAATTGTTTGGATGATGGGTGTTATAGGTTAAATAACTTTGGGAAATTTTTGTTTATAAAAAGGGTGCTTCGAATTTGAATTGTTTTATTTCAAAGTATTGATGGTCATTAATAAAAAATCCAGGGCTTTAGAATAGTCAAGGTTTTCATATTCTAAACCCAACTTTTTAATATTATTGTAATAGTCTTTTCGGTTGACGAAGTAATTCTTTTCCAAATCCACGGAAACGGCATCCTTACCAATTTTTTCTAATAAAAACCATTTCTCAAGGAGTCTCGCTGTTCGTCCATTTCCATCTTGCATTGGATGAATCTTGACAAAAATTAAATGTATTTGGGAAGCGTAAAAGAAAGCCTCCAAAGTGCTCAATTCTTTTTGAAAGAGATCCTCAATTTGATCAAAAAGTGAATTCAATTCCCTGCCTACTTTTGTTGGCTCGCAGGCTACATATTCAATCCTGTCCTCTTCATTCAAAACGAACATAGGATTGTTGCGAATTCTACCCTGGTGGGAGGATGGCAATAAATGTTTACTAAGTATTTTATGGGCAGCGAGCAGATTTTCGTACGTCAGACTATTTGCTTGTATGAATTCATAAGCTTTGAAAAGATCATCAGATTTCTTCGTGTAATCAGGATTGTAATCGATGTTTAGGAACTTGAATTTATAGAAACTATCAAAGTCTATTTCTTCACCTTCTATTTTGGAAGAATATACACTTGATACCGCATTGTAAAATTTAAAATAATCGACAGGAAGCTGCTCTTGCACCTTTAATTTTATGTTTTGCATAGGATCGAAATCGATCTTTGAAACATATTCCCTTATCAATAAATCACTTATCATTTGCAGGCTTTCACTTGTTGATCGAAAGGTAATTAAATTATATTTTGACCTTTATTTTTATAAAGATAAAATAAGTGTGAAGGCATTTAATGGGAAAGGCCGGGCAAGATAATTTATCCTTCAACCACAATCATTCTATAATCTGTTTCAGAAAAATGCTTGTTTTCCTTGTCTTCAAACCTGTATCTGAAGGCAGTGTCAGCCAATCGTTTTAGTTTTTTATGGTAGTCAATAGCTTCATTAAGGATTTTTATTTTTTCACCGGTATCCTGAATACAAACAACAAGGAGACAGTTATTTTTCAAGCAGGAAACAATCTTTTTGATCAGGCTGGTTTCCTTTTCTTTTTCTTTCTTATTAAAATGAAACATACTATCCAAAAGGATGATATCAAATTGGTCAAACTGCTCAAATGAATGCACATCACCAACCTGGCCAAAAAGATCCAACTTTTCGTTTTTTGCAATTTGATTCATTTGTTTGATTCCAACGCTTGAATTATCAATGCCGGTCACGGAGTATCCCATTCGAGCCAGGGCAATGGCATCCCGCCCTTGTCCACAACCCAAATCCAATACTTTCCCTTTGGAAGGAAGTTTTGTGAAAAACGCTATCATTTCAGGATAAGGCGATCCAAAAAGGTCTTCTGTTTGATAGTATTTATCGTAAGCTTCGGGCATTTCAAACTCAGTTTACTGCTTATTCTAATTTTATGGATTTTATTTCCCAACGAAGCATCTACCACACAATTTGAGTCAAATCCTCCTCCTGAAATTACTCCAGTTAAAGAGAAATTGTATCCTTCCGGGGTTTGGGAATTTTGTCCAATTTAGGATTTGAAAGTGAGCCTTCAATTATTTTATCCTTCCGGACTCAAAACTTTCCATCCATTCTCAGTTTTATAGGTGTTCAGACGCTGAATAGAATGGCCCCCATCCGGGTAATAACATACCTCTGTTATGATCATGTGATTGTCACTGATTTTTTCACGTTTTGGGAAGGCTTGTTTGAGCTTATCAAACTTTGGGATACCGTTGTCTTGTAGCGATTTAAGAAAGGATAATTGCAAGACTTCGGCCGTTTTGTCAATGATTTCTGCACCTAATTCCGTCCTTCCCATTTTTGTGAGCATCAGTTCTGCTTCTTTCCTAAAATCCTTGCATTCCATTGCTTTTTCAATATTGTCTTCATTAAAAGCATGTTCAAGTTTTACAATTGCTCCTTCCGGAGTTGAATCATCTGGTAAAAAGTAATCTTCACCTGAATCAACCATCATTCCGCCCAATCCCCGGTCGAAGTTATTCAAATCCTTACCTGAAAGACCATCTCGAATGGCTCTAATGGTGTATCCACCAATGAGTCGACCGTTTTCTACGATCATCCAGTCAGAAACCTGCTCCTCTTCTACACCAATTTTTTGGTTTTGCTTTATACTATCCACATCGATTGGCTTATTTCCGACGATTCCAAACAGGTTGTTGTCATTGTCAAAAGTGGGCTCATTGAGCCAGATATGTTCCACTTTTCCCTTATCTTCAATTCTTACTTTTATAGAAAAATACTGTTGGTCGGGATTCGGATTTTTTAGACATTTTTTGAAATAATGAAGGGTCAAACGGGATTTTTCCATGGCCCAATTCATTTTTTCGTCCTGATTTTGGATGTCCACCACATCAGGCTGATTGGAGCGCTTCCTGACATTGTTTCCTTCCTGCTTTTTACCGAATAGTCTTGATAAAATTCCCATGCTTGTTGATTGTTTAATTGTTATTCATGTTCTATTTAATAACAGGTCAGATAAATCACTGAATATCTAATGGTTACGCTTTTTGCTATTCGACCTTCGCTTTTCGTTTTTGAAGGCCTCGTAAACCGTAAATTCCACAAATCCAGGGTGAAATCTCCTCCAGCCTGTTATTCTACTTGTAAATTGGGAAATTCCCATCAAGAAACTAATTACTCAATGATTCTTTCCTTTTGGATGAAAATAAGGATTACCTTTTTAAAAGAGGGAATTTTCAAACAAAATCCGTAATGTTTCTAATTCCAATGAATTTTTCCTGCCTTGTCGTAGGATCACATTTTCATTTATTATCCTATCAATGAACCTTTTTTCTTACAAACTATTCAAACCTGCAATAACTGCTTCATTCCATTCCCAACTTTTTCATTATAAGGTTTTTGTTGCTTTTCAAAATCATGTAAATGCCAGATGCTGCAATTAAGGTGAAGAATAGAGTGGTGGGTATTATAGAATTCCAATTTAAGCCAGTTTCTTCAGGATTTAGCGGTAAATCTTGGTTTGCATTCTCCAATTCTGCTGCTCCAAAACCAAAATTTACCAAAGCATGAATCACTATTGGAATGAGAATATTTTCAGTTCGAACCATGAGTCCGCTAAAAAAAATGCCAATGGACAGGGCGAAAAAGGCCTGTGACACAATGCCAGCAACATTGTCGGGCTGATTTAGAAGATTTACAAAATGTACCAATCCGAACAAAGAACCTGAAACGATTGCACCCATAAGAATAGGATTGTGAACACTCTTAAATGCCTGAATGCATAATGGGAAAATCGTTCCTCTGAAAAAAAGTTCTTCTACCATCCCAACCGATAACACAAAAGCAAAAAATAAGATTAGCTTGTAAGTTGGAGCATTTAAATAAGTACTCCAGTTACTGAATATTCCTCCCAAGATAAACATTAGAGGTATAATTACAGCTTGGATATTGGTGAATTTTCCGGGTGATACAAGGCCTGAAAAACTTCTGAAATCCAGCTTTTTTACTAAAGCTAAGCCTATCATTATTAATACTATTCGTACCAATAATCCTGAAGAATATTTTGCGGTGAGTTCTTCTATTTGAAAAGAAATAAGCAGTTCTCTGATAGGCTTCTCCAGCCATAAAATCAATAAAAATCCAATAAAAATCAGCGTTGCAAATTTGAATTCCTTTTTCATTTTTCACGCTTTGTTCAGGGTATAAAAAATCCTGAAATAATAAATTTGATAATCAATAAATTAATTAAAACGAAAAGGAATTGTTTAGGAAAACCCTGGAAAGGTGAAATCATTCCCTGTCTCAGAAAGGCGGAATTTGTCTGAAAGCTTCAGTATTTCCTGTTTTTCAAAAAAGGCTTTTCACTAAATGAAACTGAAAAGGAATCTTTTAAAACTTCATTCTTATTTCAAAAAAGCTGGACGATTAGAAAATACAATGGCATGCCAAGGGTGATATTTATTGGAAAGGTAATAGCCAGTGCCATTGGTAAATAAAGTCCCGGATTGGCTTTCGGTACGGTTATTTTCATAGCAGCCGGAACTGCAATATATGAGGCACCGGCAGCCAAAATGGCAAACATAAATCTATTGGTAATATCGGTAGTAACCAGTGAACTTATTATTGCGACCAAACTGCCGTTTATCAATGGAATTATGGTGGCAAAGACTACCGGAAATACTCCAAACGAGAAAAACGATTTAAGTTTTTTCCCACTCGTAATACCCATGTCCAGCAAAAAGATAGCGAGAAATCCTTTAAATAAGTCATTTGTAAAGGGTTTGATACCTTCTGCTTCCTTCGTATTAGCTAAGATTCCAATTATTAAACTTCCCAGTATCAGGACTACACTTCCATTGGTCAGTGAATGTTTAACGACTTTGGGGATGTTGATCTTTTCTCCTGATTTTTCCTTATTGAAAATTGAAATTAAAATCAAACCGATAATGATGGAAGGAGATTCCATCAAGGCCATGATAGCAACCATATGACCGTGAATGCTTAACTGGTGACTCTCCAGATAAGATACACCGGTAACGAAGGTTACAGCACTCACAGAACCATAAGCAGCCGCAATAGCTCCTGCATCAAAAATGTTCAGCTTTTTTTTCAGTAGGAAGAAGGTGTATAATGGAATGGTTGCCGAGATAAGTATTCCAAACAACATGGAGTACCCGATTTCATAGGAAAATGTTTCATGCAACAATTCTTGCCCCCCTTTGAATCCTATGGCAAACAATAAATAAAGTGAAATGAATTTGGAGGAGTTATTGGGTATTTCCAAATCACTTTTCAAATAGACTGCGATAATTCCTAAAACAAAAAATAATAAAGCCGGATTGGTCAGGTTTTCGGTGAGTAGGTTAAAACTCATTTGATTAAATTATTTTTTTTGCTTTCCGTCATTAGATGGAATTCTTAAAATCTATACAACCAAAGACCTCGAGTCTTTTTCCGGGGTAATAATAGTGAAAAATGGAAAAATGCAGGATTGGAATGACAGAACGTGGTAGGTCAAAAAAAAAACGGTTTTCGGTGTTCGTTTTTCGCTATTCGGTTTTCGGTGTACGGTGTTCGCTTTTTAAAGGCTTCGTAAATCGTAAACCGTAAATCGTAAATTCCATCGAGACTGGTCATAGTTCCTCCGTTCACGCTCTTTAAATCTCCTCCACCACCGATTTGGCCGATAATGCTGCTGCATGTACTGAAACCCAATCTACTCCATCAGTATAGGCACCTCCGGCAAAATATACTTTGTTGGCTATAGATTTGCCTAGTTCTCTGACGTCCCGCCAATCGGCATAATCGGACAAGTATCCCGCTCTTATAAAGGCTTCGTCATTCCAGTTTGGGTAATATGCTGAATGTAATTAGGCGAAGCCTGGTTTGAATAAAGGCCATCCAATTCATTTAAAATATAATCCCGCAAGTCGTTTCCGGATCTGGAAATGTATTCCTGTGCCGGTTTTCCAACTACAAATAACCCAAGTATATTTTTGGAAGAATTTTGCCCAAAAGTTGCATCATAGTAAATTTTTTGGCCATCTGAGGCGGGATTTATGGTAAATTCATAACCATTCTCTCCATAAAAGTCTGTAGAAAATTCAAAGAATGCTTTGAATCCGGCCCAAACCTCAACTTTATTAATCGCGCTTATTTTGGATGGAGGAAGATCAGGTACGAAAGAGATAAGATCTTCCTTCAAAATTTGTAAAGGAACAGATACAATCACCTTGTCGGCAATCTTTTGCCCGACTGAAGTATTCACAAATATCTTATCACCAGAATAGTCAATGGATTGCACAACGGTATTGTAGATTATTTTTTCTGAAACTGAAGGAACTACATATTGCTCAAAAAAGTTAAACCAGGAACCATTCAAGAATTTATAATAAGGATCATCTTCAAAGGTTGGAATATTTACCTCCACAGCAGGATCATTCACAATCCTATCAAAAATACCCAGGTCAGTTTCTATCCATTCTGCTCCCAAGGGAATGGGAAAGTCCGCAAAAGTTGTATTTATCTTTATTCTGCCACCGAATTGTGAGGTAGCTTCTAAGATTTCAAAGTCTATACCTCTTTGGTTCAACAAATAAGCTGCTGATAGGCCGCCAACTCCGGCTCCTATGATAATTACTTTTCCTTCCGGCCCTAAGGGATTTTCAGCATCATCTTCTTTTTTACAAGAAGGTAGGGAAGCAGTAAGTGGTAAACCAATACCCAAAATTCCGCACATTTTTATAAAATCCTTTCTTGTCATGTTTTAATTGAGTGATTATTGAATCTAGCTTTTCTAATAATCCATAAATTTTTAAAACTAAGTAGTATTTATGACCTTTTGGTACGCTTTCAATTCTGGTTTCTTTTTTTGGGAATAATTTACCTTTCTTTCAAACCGATTCTATGACATTGCCTAAAAAATTGGGTTGTTATCGGAATTCATCTTGCAAACTTTTTAAAAACTCCCCCAACCAATTTAAATGCTCCATTTTCCTGTGTACCAAGCCAAAGGTCGCCATGGTTGTCTTTGTAAATGCAGAATAGAGTAATGACTTTTGAATTATCCTTTACAAGGTATTGATTAATAATGGAACCATCGTATTTCCAAACGCCATCCCGATAGGTGACAAACCACAAATTATCATCATTGTCTTTTACGGTAGCCAAATACTCATCCAATGCACTTTCTTTTACAACATCCAGACCACCCTAGGCTTTGGTGTCAGTTGTAAAATTGTTGGCCATTCAAAGTAAAACTGTCATAAATGCTATATCGATATTCGGTATTGAACCAAAAGTCACCATTTTTATCTTCAGCTATCGAGCGTACACCGTTGGCGCCTTCGTCGCGAAATTCCGTTACATCCTCTTCGGTAATCCAATCAAAAGATTTTCCATCATAGCGACAGACTCCAACCGGATTGGTACCAAACCAGAGGTTCCCTTTTTTATCCGTATAGATGCTGTAAATGCCAAAAGGATTTTCTAGTTCAGGTGGTGCAGGCAAGGACAATTCATGAAGCGTCTTTCCATTATATCGATAAACCTTATTTTCGAAATCAAATGAAGTTCTAAACCACAAATCTGAAGGATTTAATTGCCAATCATTGTCAGTGACCGGCGAAAGGGTAGTGAAGGTTCTTCCATCAAATTTGCTGACCGTCGATTTAGGATGGCAACTACTAAAATACAGATTGCCGGCTTCATCTTCTTTTATCTCATCGATTCGATTGTAGGGAAGGCCGTGTTTGGTAGTAAGATTTATCAAAGTTTTTCCATCATATTTATAAACTCCCATTTCCCAACTTCCAAACCAAAAAACGTCGTTTTTATCCTGGTAAATGACCATGATGCTGCTTCCAAGTTCCTCTACTGTATCGCCAAGAACCATTGGTTCTGTAAACTGAGCAGCGGTGTTTTTTGTGCCTGGCTCCTGAGAAAAGCAGGCAGTAAGGAAGGTTAAAATGCTAAAAAATGAAAGTAGGTTTGACCTCATTTAACTAGTCGGATTAAGATTAAAGTGATGATCTTTTATACAAAATAAATCTATTTCATGGAGAGAAAACTCCAAAATAGCTGGATTTGATGGACTTTTTGGACCGAATTAAAAAAATGAAGATTTATCAAAAAAAAATATACAGAACTTGAAATTTGGAAAGCTTGTAAATGACCCCAAAGCTTGTGAGATTTTTATAATTTTTATAAGCCCTTGATTTTTTATTCGTCTTTAGAAAATTCTAAAATATCACCCGGCTGGCAATCCAATACTTCACAAATTTTCTCTAAAGTACTAAATCTAATGGCCTTTGCTTTTCCTGTCTTTAGAATAGAAAGATTCGACAAAGTCAGACCCACCTTTTCAGAAAGCTCATTCAAAGACATCTTCCGCTTTGCCATCATAACGTCTAAATTTACAATAATTGCCATGGTTCAAATTGTTAATTCATTTTCATTTTGAATGTCCACTCCTTTTTTAAAAATGGTCGCAATAATATAAATCACTGCTCCCATTACAATAAAGGCTTGACTGTCTACCCAAAACTGGTTTAAACCATCAGTGGCATAACCATGATTCATTAAGTTTTTAGTTACTTGTCGGGCAACTAAACTCAACATTCCTATGGACAGAGTGAAATAGCTGATTTGTAAAATTTGATTTGAAACCAAAGTGTTGAATGGCTTGGTTAAATCCATTTTGTGCAATAGCATAACAACCAGGTAAAACAAATAGGCTTTTAAAATTGAAATGGATAAAACAAAGCTGTACATGCCAAAAAAAGCCCATTTGCTCTCCTTATACATTTCTGTCAAGTCCAAATTTTGATAAAGGTTGTGGACAAATTCAGGCTTGAAAAGACTGAAGAAAAAATTTACAATCAGACCACCGGACTCAATGCACAAGCCTACAAAGATGATCCAGGCAACAACCTGTAAGCCTTTAAAGATAAAATCGTTTCCTTTTGACATATTTTATAGTATTAAAATGATGCCACAAATATAAATGTTATTTATTGAAAAACAATAAATAATTATTGATGGTAGGAATATATTTTTTGAAATTCGTAATGAAGTGGTTTTGAATATTTGATTTTAGGGAAGGCTAAAGCAAGTTTGAAGAAGTTCTGCTGCTAAGGATTCCCATAGGCAATTTGAGAAGTTTTAGTTAAGCTATTCGACATTCCCTTTTCGTTTTTAAAGGCCACGTAAATCGTAAACCGTAAATTACTCAATACCAGTTGAAAAGCTCCTCCACCTGTTATTCAACTTGTAATATGGGAAATTCCCATCTAGAAACTAAATGGCAATCGCTTTTTCTGGTTTGGATGGGCTCAATCGAGTTTTAGTTAAGACCTAGATACTATTATGGTTAGAGAATTTAAACAATTTGTTCTAATTGGTTTTATTTCCAGTATTTTAGAAATAAAACTAAAAAGAACCCAATTATTACTACTATTCCGATAATCCGATTAAATATCAAGTCATACCTCTTACTCGGTAAAACATGGTCAGGGTATTTCAAATCCCAATTTCCAGAATTTGAAAATTTTAAAAGCATAATCGGTGTAACTGGAATTCTGGTAACCCTTTTATTCGGAGGAGCAAAAAAGATTCCACCAAGATTTTGTCCTTCTTCCCAAAAATGAAAATACCAGAGGAACTTGGATATATCTACATCAAACTTATCGGAATAATTTACTATCAATTCCTCAAAATCATCTCCATCTATACCGAGTTCCAATTGAATATCTGATTCCGGATGAACCTCGCGTACTCCGGTTTGCTTCTTGACAAATTCCAGTATTTCTTGAAGCGTTGGCATTAGTTGATTCTGAAATTGGTTTTATAAAGTAATTATAGCAGTGGTTACTGCAATCACCATTAAATCTTTTTTAGTCTTTTATTTATTTCGGTTTGGTTCTGAATTCAATCCAGATCGTCAGTACATTTTTAGCATCTTTTATTGCAATTTCACTAGTGGAGTTGACTATTGAAACTGATAAATCATCTGTTAACTTTATATATATGCTGGATTTGGATTAGTCAATGTTGTTCTGGATTTGGAATTGACCAGTTCTTTGTCTCGGACATAGCAATTTCCTACAGCATAATACGGAATCATGTCTAAATGATTGTCATTATAGTCGTGAGGCATTAATTCATCCATTCCTTGCCCAACCGCTTTTGTTAGGTCTATTCCCATTTCTTTATCAAGACCCTCTAATGCTTTTTGAAGGTTTGGAATGTTATTTACAAAATGAATGCAATTAGGACAATCACAAACAAATCCTTTTTGGCTCTCATAGAATTTTTCAGTTGATTCAATATCAATTTCAAGTTTTATATGTCCAAAGTTTATTGTTTTCATATAGATTTTTCCTATGGTTCTTTTTCCTTCAATGACTTTCAAGTCAATGCAGGCTTATTCATTCACAAACATGGTTTTTTCCTCCGTATCATGTGCGTTTAGGTAAACAACTCCACCTTTTTCAAAACCTAATTGGTTGAGTTTATTATTTACATCCTTCAAGAGTAATGCTTCATGAAGGTTTATCGCCACAATTGAATAAGCAGTACTTCTAATTTTTTGAATAATATCTGGTTCAAATTCAAATTCCCATGCAATTTCTTCAAAATCCTCATTTAAAATATTTTTGAAAACATCTAATAATTCAAAATCGATGGAATAATCACAAGCATATCCGCCATCTTCAAAATTTTGATATTTAGGCTCTTCTAAAACAACTTCAAAATTCGGCTCCTTGAAGGCAATGCCCGAAAATCTTGGATCAGCGTCGAATTCAAAAAATAGCCCGTTGAAGGATTTGTATTCTTCTTTTAATTTAAACTTTTTTAGACTTTCCAATATTTGCTCTGCAATTGAAGCAGAAAAGGACCTTGATTTCAATTGGTTAAGTTCTACAATAATTTTTGATATGGTTTTATCCATCTTGTTTTCACTTCTTTCCAAAATGGAAAGAGATTCATTGTGAAGTGATTTCAAAACATTGTTGTTGTGATTCTTGGCCCATTCTTCTTCTACTTGGGCAGTATCATCTATTAATTCTTTGATATAAAGTTCTATGCTCTTTCTAATTGTTGAGTCCTTTAAATAGAGTAAGTTCTCCTCAACAAGTTTTTTGTAATGATTTAAAATTTTTGAGTTCATTTATTTCAATTTAGTTTTTTTAATGCAAGTGGTATTAAATTCTTATGCTAGCATTGGCAGTTTTTCTATGTTCACAGCAAAAATTTCATTCCCCATCATTTTCCATAGATTTCAATAATCTCAAACCAACTTTTGCAATTCCGCTGTCTGGAAATTCGTCCAGTGTTTTTTGGTAATATTCCATAGCTAATTTACCATTTCCAATTTGACCATAACAAAAAGCTACATTGTTCAATGCCATTTCCTTGTACGAGATTTTTCCGGAACTTAAGAGTGTAAGAAACCTGTATTTATCTATCCATTCATTCTGCTTGAAGAATTGGTAACTTTTTTCAAAATGAGGAATGGCGTCCTTAAAATTTTCCTTCCTAACCATTTGCATACCTTTTCTGTGTTCCTTTGATATTGTTCTCCTCAAAAGTTGAGCAATTACCCAATAGGAAATCGCTCCAAAAATTATATAGTTAGATTCATCAATTTGATACCAAAGGAAAAGTAATATTCCTATTATCAAAAATTGAGCGATTAATGAAAACCAGGCAATTTGGCCGAAAACTGGAATTTTTGAACTCATTTTTTTAATTGTAATAGTTTAACATTTAATGGGAAAATAAAATTCGTAAACCTAGGCCTTCATTGGTCAATTTTGTGCAAGCAAAATACAGAATAAATGGTTCTCATTAATTAAAGACTGTCAGGGGAGAAGGATTTGTGAAAATGAACTGTTGATAGAGCGTCAACTAAATCTTTTCTATTTAGGTGAGCGATCCCCTTATCAGAGTTCCCTTTTTAAATTTTGAGAACTGTATTTCCTAATATATTTAGTGCTTTATAACCTCATGGAAATTATTTGAATCGAACAGGGAGCATATCCAAACTACTTGTCATTAATGTTTGGTTGTCAAGCCACTTTACTTACCTATTTCTCCTTGATTTCATCTTATAGATTTTACTTCCCTTTTAATCCAATCAAAGAAATTAATCCATCGGAAAGTGTTCCACGCCAGTTCACATAATTATGTCCGCCCTTAAATTCCTGATAATTGACCTCATATCCTTTTGCTTTCAATATATCCCTGAATTGTCTGTTCATTCCAAGCATGGAAGCACCTGCATCGTAAAGTCCGACATCCAGATAGAATTTAATGGGTAATCTTTCGCTTTTCATAAATGCTCCTATGAGTTTACCATCATCCTCCGGATAAATCCAATGGTTCTCATTTTCTGTTCCTTTTATCCAATATGAACCGGATTGCGAAAGGACATTTCCTACAACTTCTGAATGATTAAATGCAATGAAACTAGCCGCAAAACCTCCTCTGCTGGAGCCTGCTAAAATTACTTTATCTGGCCTAGAATGAATGTTGTAATTGTCGCGCATCCATGGCACAAGTTCAGTCGCTACGAAATCTCCAAATTGTTCGCTTATCAAATCTTTGCTGCGCTTTCCCATTGACCATACCAAAACAGTGATTGTAGGAGGAATTTTCTTATCAAAGATTAGGTTGTCAAGTATAGTTGGAGTAGGTATCCTCGACCTTTGATTGGGTCTTGCTCCATAGGCTTCACCATCAAAGATTATTAATAAGTTATGAGGCTTTTTTGCATCATAATTTGAAGGTGTATGAATGGAGATTTTTCTCTCTTCATTCAAAATTCCACTTTTTATGGATGTTGGATACAATGTGCCCTTAGGTACATTCGCTCGTTCTATAATGTAAGTTTGTTTTGGGGCATTTGGCATCTCAACTGTACCATCGTAAGCATGCTGTACATTTCTGGATTCAATTTCATTGTTTGGACCTGCTTGGTTTAAATTGAAATAATTGAATCCATAATTGAAACGAGCTTCTTTTGGGACCTTTTGAGTAACAAAATGAAGCCTTGTATTAGGCAACCGCTGAAAACGCAATCCCAAAAAATCCGGACCACCGCTTAGCATCACATACTCAGTATTTTCATAAGGAATGCAAAAGTAGGTGACCAACATCTCTTTATCATTTCCTTCAATTGGTTCGATAATATGCCTGTCGGTTTGTTGGGCAATAAAAGTATTTATGGCATTGGTATCAGTTAAAGAAGATTCCCATAAATTGAATAAAGTCTCTGTAGGAAGTTCTTTTTTTGTAATTCGAATGGTATTGTCAGCTAAACTCAAGATTTCTTGAATTTTTAAGGTGTAGGTTCCTTTTTTGACGTTTTTTGGAGAAGCTTGAATTACAAATTTATATTCTCCGGATTCTGTTGCAGTAATATCAATGGGTTCAACTCCCGTAGTACCATGATGGTTGTTAATTTGTTGAAGAAGGTCACCATTTGATTTATATACTTCGATTACGAGATCTATATCTTTTTCAAGAACTTCTCCAACCACTGCCATTCCGTTGCCTAATTGAACAGTATACGTGTGTTTGTCGAATCCAGAAATAGACCTTTCTATGGTTTGTCTTTCAAACATTTCCTTTACATGGTCATTTTGAGCTGAAATTGGAGCATTGCAAATTGAAACAATTAAAAGGGAGAGAAAAAGTGAAAGGTTATAAGGATTGAGCATTTGAAATATTTCTTTATTGGATAGGATACCTTGAAGGTTAAGTTTAATCATTAGGGAAAATAAGAATTTCAAAGCCGGTGGCTTGCTATAGATTTGTTACCTCAAGGTAGGTCATTCCAATCAATTTCAGTGTTATCTAATAAGGCTTGCAAATAATTTCGGTCGCTGCTAATAAGAATTCCATAATCGGTCGCTGAAGGAATGTCCAACTCAAACAGATAATCACACTCATTTTTTAGTAACTCATATCGTTGGTTCCCTTTAATTTTTTCTAAATCCAGGTAGTAGGGTGGGATTTTGTTCATTTGAATCATTTCAATACCTCCTTTCCAATTGGGAAGAAGATTTTTGAATTCGCTTGTCTCCATAATAAAGTCATACCGGACAGTTTTTGCTAGAATTTTTTTGTTTTCAATTTTCGGGACAACAGGAAGGTCAAACTCATGCCATTCTGAATAGGAACCTGGCATGTGATTATGTACCCAAACGTATTTGTAGTCTTCATCAAGCAGATGTACAACTATTTTTACAGTTGCGAAATCAAGGACAATTCTAAAACGACCAGGTGCCGTTTCACAAATATTATTTACGTTCTCTTGGAGCGTGATTTCTTTCATTTAAGATGGCTTCTAACTGTGACACATAATTTTTAGACATTTCCCAAATTCCTCGTTTTTGACCTCTGTATTACTTTTTAAAACTGCCTGTCAAATGACTTTCCATTAAATTTAAAACACTCCCATTGGTCATTATGAACTAAACTCGTCCATGTTGTCTTTATAAATCGTATGTGCGAATTGATTCTCCTGTCCCATTAGGTCTCTATAATTCTTCATCCTTGTTCCATCATATTTCCAAATACCTGTATCCCTATCACTAAACCAAATATTTCCATCGCCATCTTCCTCTATTGCAAAAAATGTTCAAGGGTACCGGTAGCGATTTGTCTCCCTTTCTTTACTTGAAGGATGTATCAATTTATTTACTTCGGAAAAATTAATAATGGAATCAAAATTTTCCTTAGCAATACTCCTATGCCATTAAGTTCCCAATCCAAAGTCGGCCTTTCGAATCTTCCAGAATGCTTCTGATATGGAGCGGTTCGGAATCAATATCAAGGCCAAGCGTGGCATCATTGATAATGGTAAATTCATCTCCATTGTATCCAAATACACCTGCGTAAGTTCCAATCCATAATTTATCGTTTTTCCTTCGGACATGCATGTTACGGAGTATAAATTGTTCGATTTATGACCGGAGGGTTTGGAAAGGCTAAATAGTACAATTTTTGACCGTCATACCTGTACACACCCTCCTTTCTTCCTGCACCATACCAAAGGTCATTGCTAGATTTTGCCCAGTTATTTTGTAATGCTATATTTTCATTTGCTGTATGGTTGGTGATGCTTACTCCAATATAACTACAAATTCCATTTGATGTTTCTATCCAAATTTTACCGAGCTATCCTCCTTTATGGAACGAATTTGATTATTGGGTAATCCCTCATCAGTTGTAAATACTTTGATGATTGTCCTTCAAAACAGCTACTCCTTCTTGACGACTTCCATACCAAAATTTCCTTTGCTATCTTGGAAAATTGCATTTATTCCGGAGGTGAATTTTATGCTGTCCTTGGATGACTCATTTATCAATCCTGACTGTGCAAATCTCCTTTGGTCTGAATTTCTTTTCGATGCAAGAAAAGTTCAGTGTCAATATGAATATTAGGTAAACTGCAATTATTATGTTGTTCATTTTGAGCTGTTCTTGGAGAATGAATACCAGATTTTGCTATATACAATCAAAGCGGAAAGAAACATTCAATATGAAACCAATCTTACGCCTACTTCCTCCTTCTAATTATCTTTTCTATTCTGTTATTTATAATTTCTGACAAGTTCCAATAATACATTTTGATCGGTGGTGCTGTAAAAAGCAACCACTACCGTATCAAGGTCTTTATAGTGTATTTGGCAAAACTCTGATAGCCGGGCACCAACCGGCGATGTTCCATATTATTTATAAATGGAGCTATATATTTCTTGTTCCCCTTCGTCAAATACAGATCCATCATTCAACGCCCTGAGAAAGTGCCTACATCTTCTGCTGTGCATGCATACCATGGTCGCTTTCCTTAAATCGTGCGGATAACCCATGATAACCACTCATCACATCATCAATATTCACCTCGCTTAAAGAACGGTAGGTATGATTTAGGTTTAGCGGATTTAAAATTGCTTCCCGGATAAATTGAAAATTATCATAGCCCAATTCATTATCCATTATCTTGCTGATCAAGAGGTAATTTGTATTGCAATATTCATAGTCGGCATCGGGTTCAAAGTTGGCGGGTTTGTCCAAAATCAATGCCAGGCTTTCTTCAAAAGTAGTGGTTGGTGCTGCCCAAAATCGGGTGCATCCGTAAAATTTGGGATGCCGCTTCTATGTTGGATCATGAGCCTCAGGGTGATTTTATCCAACATTTTTCAATTCTGCCAATGAGTTCCGGCAAATAATCAGCAATGGTTTTGTCCAGAGAAAGCCTTCCATCACTTACCAATTTGGTGACAGCTACGGCATCAAGCATAGCTTACTGATGTCGCAATTTTAAATAAGGCCTGAGGTTTGGCTGGTATCCTGATTCACGATTGTGCCATCCTGCAGCATAATATTGAGGTGGACTTCCTGGGTTGATTCACATAGACAATCATACCTCAAATCCATGACTGATGGCTTCATCTAATTGTTCCTGAACAGTGTCCGGTAAAGGAAGGATCCAGGCCTTTACCAGAAGCCAGGGCACGAAAAATAAGGACACTATTGTTCCTGCATGAGCAATAAAATCCTTACAATCCATTTTGCTTTTTTATTTTTTATCATTTTTATTTTCAGAAAGGCATATTCGGCTTGCCTTTTTTAATTGGTTTTGAATATTCAATTAATTCCTCCACATAATGAAAGTCTCCTGATCTTGAACGAGTTTTATGAAATTTTTTCATCACTGTTACATACAACCAATTTCGGTTTCATCTGCATCGTATCCTCTTGAATTGGTGGTTTTTCCGGTGTATTTAATCGTATAGGCCATAAAGGTTCCGGCCTCAACTGTTTCTTCCTTGTAAGACAGGACCTCGCATCCTGACTTTGATTTCCGGTAGTACCATCTTGACTGGTCCAACTGTTTTCAAATTTCCACTTTTTACCCGCTTAAGCGGCCAGTCATATTTAGGGAGTATTGCTTTTCTCCGGTTTAACAATATCTTCAAGAGGAATGGTATCCTTTCCAATTATACCCAGTCCACTTGAAGTACGCACTATTGCTCTGGTATCTGTTCCATCTGAGCTACACTTTCCTTCGGAAGTTACTCCTTTATATTTCCAGACCCACTTCTCCAACCCGATAATCTTCTATTGTCGGTTGGCTCGTAATCTCAGATTTTTCTGAAGTACAGGCTGCTAAGGATGATAGTAATAACAGGCTTATTATATGAATTTTCATTTTAAAATGATTTGAATTTTTTGAATGTGTTTGTGGTCTTTTTTCACTTTTGAAAGACCATCTCAACGGAAAGGCTCATGCAATGCCAGCAAAATATGGAATAAAAAGGTTTCTGGGAAATAAAGTAGGAGAGTGTTGCAGGTTTGAGATGTTGAGATTTCCATTTGGGTGAGAAGAAGGCTATAATGCTTGTATAGGTTCACATGGTTGATACCATACCTTAATTTATCTTTATTTGAGCAAGGTTCCCATGACCAATTATTGGGGAAATACCAAAAGAAAATTAATAGAAGGTACAATTGAGCAAATGAAAGAACACCTCCTTGTACCTTCTATCAACGAATTACTCTTTTACTATGCGAGCACTAATGATATCGTCTCCTTCCTGTATTTTAAAGAAATAAATCCCGTTCTTAAGATGAGAGATGTCAAGAAGATTGCCTGGATTATTATAGGATAAAACGAATCTTCCAAGATTATCAAAAACCTGAATTTCATCTGCATCAACATCTTGAAGGTTAATGATTCCTTTTGTTGGATTGGGATAAAGGTTTCCTCCCATTTCTTCAATGGTTTTTACTGAAGTCGGAACATTGATGGCGTCGAATGTTAGATTATCTATAATAAGATAATCTGTTGAATCTGAAGTCCATACAATTTCGATTTGTAGGCTGACCAAATCTATCCCATCCCAAATTGATGCTGAAAGGTTGAAGGAGATCAAGTCATTGTAATTAATTGAAGTCAGGGTGATATTTTCTTCAATTGTTGATCCGTCAGGTTTTACCCCTAAAAACTTGAAGGTGCCATTTGAGGTGAATTCTCCGTCGTGGCTACCGGGCCACCCGCATAGGTTATCGCCCATTTGAAAAGTTACTCCGGGATCCATTGGCGCAATACTACCTAAGATGCCATAAGAACCATTTTGTCCAACCGTGTAACCGGTATCCATATATCGGTTGATAGCCAAATTTTCTCCACAATCGAAATTTTCATATTCACTAATCAAAAAATCACCTGTCATTTTCCATTCAACACCTCCAGCCATAAAGCTGGTATCGTTCAATGTTGCATTCGCAAAATCAACTACAATCTGAGCAATTGATGAGGTAGCAATAAGTATAGAAGCTATAATTGTTAAAATTGGTTTCATGATTTTTTTTTAGAATTAAATAATGATTGATAATTGATGCCTGGATTTCAATTAAGAATTACCAGGCACTGATTTCCATCTAATCTTCAGTTGGCTGATATTAGTAATATAGGACTGTGAGGCTCAACCTTTTTTATTTGAGCCTGGTACCTATGTCAGATTAATAATTGTTTTCAGGAAATTGGAAGTAGCAATGAAATGTATTTCCGGAATTAATTGACGGCATTTTAGCTGGACATACCTATTTCATACTTTTCAAAGTGTTGAAGTTTTTAATCATTTCCCAAAGGGATAATCTCCTTGCGTGCATTATTCATCAACATCTTCTCAGCATATTCAATGATGGCGGTATCTGCGGTTGAAAAGTTTCCGAATGATACATAGGATTTGGATCATATTCTATGACCAACTGAGCTGTTTTGGCATCTTCTTCACCTTTTAAATGTACTGGCAAGGTACAATGCCATGTCAATGCCTGCAGAGACGCCGGCCGAAGTAATAAACTTACCTTGTTCTACGATTCGCTCCCTGGTTGGGATGGCTCCAAACTTTGATAAAAGTTCTATGGATTTCCAATGAGAAGTAGCCTTCTTTCCTTGTAATATTCCCGTTGCACTTAAAATTATTGAACCAGTACAAACGGTTACCGTTTTTTGAGTGGTCTCATTGATTTTTTTAATCCAATTCAATACCTTTTTGTCCTTCATCTCTCGCAGAAAACCAATCGTAGAACCTGGTATCAAGAGAATATCTGCCTTTTGAATTTCATCGATTTCATGTTTTGCATTCAAATGGATTAACCGACTGTCGGCTGTAATTTCTCCTTTTTTCTTAGCGACAAACTTGATGTTGACGTCTTTTAAATTTCTCAAAACTTCATAAGGACCAATGGCATCGAGCATTGTCATGCCGTCGTATATATATATTACTATTTCCATGATTTCGATTTTACCTTTTCAAAAGGCTTGATTTATTGTTTTACAATTTCGATTACCAAATTCCTCTTTTTCGCCCATTGTCAACATACTCATGTGCTGCAACTATGTCTTTTATAGGAAATATTTTATCCACAAAAGGTCTCAAATTTCCTTCTTCAGACAGTTCGCATAATTTTTCAAGGTGTTCCTGTCTGGGGCTGGTGATTGCCTGTACAGATAAGAAATGTCCCACCTTTTTTCAATACTTTTTTGGCTTTGGATTTTGTGGTCATGCCTACGGCATCAAGAACTACATCAAATTTTTCTTCAAGCATTGAGTAATCCTGACTTCTATAATCCACTGTGCTATCGGCTCCAAGCGATTTTACCATTTCAAAATTCGAACTTGCTGCATACTGCTGTTACCTTTGAACCCATCGCTTTTGCAATTTGGATGGCATAAGACCCTACACTTCCTGAGGCTCCGTAGATCAGTACATTTTGACATTACGTAGTTTTGCCTTTTCCAGCAGGAACAAAGCGGTCATTCCTCCAACCGGGAGGGCAGCTGCTTCATTGAAATTCAATGTTTTGGGTTTTATGGTCAACACTCCTTTTTCTGTTTTCAGGAATACACAAATATTCGGTGTAAGATCCTGAAGGAAGCATGGTCGGAGTACCGAGTACTTCATCGCCTACTTTAAACTTGGTAACGTCCTTACCAATGGCCTCAACTATTCCAGAAAATTCATGCCCCAATATTTCCTTTTTTGGTTTGAATAGACCGTAAATCAGTCTAACGAAAAACCAGGCAATAGGTGGGAAGTTTGAGCTACGCAAACGTGCATCTCCTGAAGTAACAGTGGTGGCATAAATTTTCACTAGAACTTCTTGGCCACTGGCTTTGCTTTTTGAATTTCCACCAGGTTCAAAACACTTGGTGGACCATATTTTAAATATTTAACTGCTTTCATGATTTAAGTCTATTTATCTTCAGTGACCCACAGGGTCTGCTGATGGATTAATTAAGTTTATTAAAGTCCGTTTACAAATCTTCGGAAGGTATGGATGAACAAATCCTGCTCTTCGATATATCCTTCATGAGCACTGTTTTCAAGAATGACCAATTCCTTATCCTGAAAATCAGGGCCACCGATACTGTTAAATGCATCATATCCCATTTCAATGGTATTTACGCCATCATGCCTTCCCCAAATCACAATGGTGGGTATTTTGATTCTTGCCATGTCCTCACTAAGGTTTAGTTCCAGGATGTTGAAGCGCGGAACCAAATATTTTCCATTGAAGAAGATGGCCAAAGAAAGATAGGAATTCATGGTGCCCATCGCCCCAACTTCCGGCCCCTGAACCTTTTGGTTTGGGTCTTTTCGATACGCATTGGTATTGGTAAGGTATCCGTCATATTTAAAATAGTTTTCCTTTTATAGTCATATCAGGAACCTCTGAACACCAATCATGAGCTTCTTCAATAGGCAACATCAATTCCTTGGTCTATTTGATTCTGAGCAAAATCCTTTACAAATTCCACAGATTTGGGAAGACCTTCTACCAGATTATGACCGCTGTCCATACAGATGAATCCATCAATCTTTTGCTGATAATCTTTGGTGCTGAGATATGCACTGCCGAGGGCTCCACCCCAACTAATTCCGTAAAAAACAATTCGAGGATTCAGGATATCTATTCTTGATAGTCTCTACAACCAAATCAAGGTCATCTACAAATTGCTCAACGGTGAACGAACTTGCATCAGGGTTTCCCATGGAAAGACCGGATCCTCTTTGATCCCAATAAGCAAAAGCATAGTCGTTTTCAAGCTCTTTGGATACCGGCGATGAAAGATGGAAGTGAGGCATTTCCACCGGGACCACCATGTAAAAAGAGAATAAATGTTCCTGACTGAATGTTACCTTTTACATAGACAGGCATTTCAGCACCCGCATTTTTTACAAAAAGTGATCCCCTTGATAAAACCCTTCTTTGCCGCAAGCAGAAAGGAGTATTGCGAATAGAATGGAAAGGATAAATACTGATTTATTCATGATTATTTAATTTATAGGTGATGCCAACTTTGGCTGCAACATGTGGAAGAAAAGTGTGATTGAATGAAGATTGTAAATAGACTTCAGGGCCTGCACAAATGGTCCAGGAAGTTCTTTTTACTGCCATCCCATCCAAATAACAATGAGGTTGTAAGCATAAGGTGAGAATGACCATTATTTACCGCCTTCTTCACACCACCGTTATTATCTCTTTGGTAAACATCACCTGCAGCCCATGAATGCATGTACCCGGTACTGAGATTTAGGTCGGCGAAAGCAGACCCCAATGCTAGTCGTGAGCCAATTGATGTTTTTAGAAAGGCCGATGTTGTTCCAGCGATGCCACACCGCCAAGGTCTGTGTCCCAATGAATGCTTACGCAGTTGGTTCGTTTTATTGTGTACTCCAGACCTACACTTAATCCGGGATGCAAAACCAACTCTCCAAAGTATTCTATTTTGATTGCTTTTCTTCCTCGAAAATAGTGCTTGAAGCATTTTGATTTTGAGCTAAAGACGTAAGGGAACAAATGAGCAAGGTCAATAAGGTAATAAGCGATGTCTTCATCTTTTATAGATTTTTTTCATTGTGGAAATCAATGAATGTTTTAATGTTGATGGTGATTGTTATGGTCGTGATGTTGATTGGCAACTGTTTCAGGTCCTTCTTTCACTTTTATTGTAAAGTCAGCTGTAAGTACCTTTCCTTCTAATTGGAACTGTACCCATATTCTGTAAATCCCGGGAGTTTCAAAGCGAGTTTCACCATGAATTGGAACCTGATGGTTTGATCCGGGGTGCACGTGAAGCATTTCTTTGTCTTTCTTTCCAATGATTACCACATGAGCGATGGCTCCCAAATAAGGTTCAATTTCATCCGAAGTGATGTTGTGACCATCTTTTTCAATTCGAATACCTAAATGCTGAGGTCTATTGGTTTGAAAGTCGTGGCCGTTAATCAAGGTAACTGAATACCCATCTACTTGCGATTTCCATTTATTCTCAATCGTATCAATAGGCGGATTTTCAGGTCCATTTACCTCCAGCACATGCTTGTGAACTGCGCCGGCGCTCCCTTGTGGTTTGAAGTCAGCATACACAAAGTAATTGCCATTGTAGGGAAAGCTTTCTGTTACGGTATAACTTCCATCTGCTTGTTCCACCGGATGAATGTGATCAAACCAGGTTAAACCTTCGTCAACAACGAGCATGTGGATTTTCTTTTCGTGAACAACATCCAGTGATGCATTTTTACCATCTTTTAAAATATGTAAACTAAGCTCCGATGGTACCCCTGTTTCAAGTTTTTCAGGTGTATGGGAAAACTTCACTTCGATGTTTTCGGACGATTCTTTTTCCAATGGGAGCAAATCCATGCCACATGTTGAGCAACTGTCGCCTTTTTTACCTGTGATTTCAGGATGCATAGGGCAGGCATAAATCCCGTCAGATTGATGTTGGGCTAACTGTTTCTTAGATGTGAATTCAGGTTGTTTATTGTTGCAAGAGAAAGCAATTAAGCATATTAATCCTTTAACAACTGCGATTGATAGTTTAATAAGGTGACTCATTTTAGGTGGTTTTTAAAAATTAAATAATAAATAACATGGTCAAACTCATGGCGATCATCAAACCATCTTCAATGATGGTAACTGTGCTCATAGGCAAATTGAAAATGGCCCCTAAGCATGCACATTGAATTTGCTTTTTGTTTAATACTGTTTGGAATACTCCAATGATGCTGGCTGTCATCACGACTACGGTTACCAGATTGGTTATGAAGGGATTGAAATCAATTAGAAATGCAATGCCCAACCCCAATTCGATAAATGCATACAGGTAAGCCCATTCGGGAAATTTTCGTGCAACTACATCATACATCTTGTAGCTTTCTGCAAAGTCCTTCAGGTTCAACATTTTGAAGAATGAAAACACCAAAAAGAAACCCGCCATGAAGTGTCTCATCCACTCCATTACATCAAAATCATTTTTTACAATTTGCAACAGAATTGTGATTCCTGCGATGTAAAAAAAGATTAGAAGTATTGGTTTGTAGGTTGCAAACCACGATTTGGTTTGTTCTACAACTTCGTTGTGATGAATAGGAAAAATTTGGTATTTGCCGTCCAGTACTTTTTGAAACTCAGACAAGGCAATGTGTTTTTCCATTGTAACAGTCGCTGAATTTTCCGCTTTGGAAACCTGAACATCCGTTACATTATTAACAAGGAGTAAAGCTGATTTCACTTTCGCTTCACAACTCGTACAAGTCATTCCGGTAATTTGATATTTGTGTACCATTGTTTTAAATATTTTGATGGCACAAAAATCAGAAAGAATGGGTACGGGCTTGTTACACTATTTTGGGAAAGAGTTACAAGATTTACAGATCTTCAATCTGCTTGCGTTTCTTTTCTTTTAGCTGCTTGAAGTAACTTGGCGAGAATCCGGTTACTTTTTTGAACTGATTACTCAGATGAGCAACACTACTGTAGTTTAATTGATAGGCAATTTCATTCAAAGTCATTTCATCATACATTATTAGTTCTTTTACTTTTTCTATTTTTTGATGGATGAAATATTTTTCAATGGTAATTCCTTCAACTTCCGAAAAAAGTTTGCTGATGCTACTGTAGTCTTGCATTAAAAGCTCAGACAGGTAAACAGATAAATTTGTTTGAATCTGATTGTTCTTGTTTTGAACCAAATCAATGATCGAAGTCTTGATTTTATCTATTGTTTTACTGTTTCTATCGTCAATTATGTCAAACCCTAAGTTTTGAAAATTGATTCGTAACTCTTTAATGACATCATTTATGTCTGATTCCTGAATCACCACTTCTCCTAATTCTACTGAAATTGGGTGAAGTCCCAATTTTTCCAATTCAGATTGCACAATCATTTTGCATCGGCTGCAGACCATATTTTTTATAAATAATTTCAATGGTTTGAATTTTAATATAGGGTTAGTGAAACTGGATTCTCTATCTAGTATCAGACTTAATGTTTACACTATTCACTTTGTAAAAGCCTCGTTAACCGTAAATCGTAAACCGTAATTTCCTCGAATAATGCCTTAAGACTTATAAGTCATGCTTCTATTCAATCATGAAGGTACTTATTTCCTTAATAGCTGCTGCTGCTTGCTCTTCCTGTACAAAATGACCACAGTCCAATTCTTTGGTTTTGGAATTTGATAATCGCTCTTGCCATTTTTTCAGGTTTTCTGGTGTAATAAATTCGTCTTTAGTTCCCCAAAGAATCAACCATTTCTTGTTAGCTAACAGATCTATTTGTTCCCATTGTTTTTGGTACCAATCTGAAGAACCAACCAAGGCTTTGGCAAGATTAAGCAAGGGAACTCTTGAGTTTTTGTTGGGAAATGGATGGATGTAATGCTGATGGACTTCCTTTGAAAGGTTTTTCTTATCGGCAAAACCTTTTTTCAAAAGCATTTTTGGAGAGATATTCATATTTAAATAAAGAAATCTTCCTAACCAGCTGTTTACGGTTTTGTCAATTTTTTGAGCTTCCTTTTTTTGGTCAGTAGCCCAAAGCCAGGAGTTAAATAACACTACTTTTTTTATCCTTTCTGAATTTTTTATTCCTGCTGCCAATCCAATAGGGCCACCAAAATCATGAACCACCAGGGTGATGTTTTGAAGGTCAAGTTTATGGATGAATTCGCTAAGATTTTGAGAGTGCCATTCGGGTGTCCCCGGAGCTGAATCCGGATTATCAGACAAACCAAATCCTAGGTGATCAATGGCAATGCAGCGATAATTTTTCGAAAGTTCTTTTATAAAATCCCTGTATAAAAATGACCAGGTCGGAGTGCCGTGAACGAAAAGAATAACTTTGCCCTTCCCTTCATCTACATAATGCATATTGCCTGCTTCTAAACGCAGAAATTTGTCTTCAAAAGGATAAAGGGTGGTGTCTACCCATGATTGGGAAAATGCTGTTGAATTCATAATGATTAAGATTGAAATGATAAACACTTGTTTCATTGTTATTTAATTTGAAACAAAGGTCAGACTCTTTAATCATCTGGTTCTTGGTATAAACCAAGATTCTAAATCTTAATCGAATTGTACAATTTGCTGAAGTTTGTAGAGTCAATTCTCAAATAGGAAGCGAGGTCTTTGTGAGTAACCAAAGTGAACAGGTGGGGACTTCTCTGAGCAAAGGATTTAAAACGCTGATTGATATCAAAAGCCATCAATTCATAATGGCGCTCCGCCAAACCAACTAAAAAGAGTTCCGTAGCTTTTCTGAAAAGCGTTTCTATTTCCCGATATTCTTGCATCATTTGTTGATGCCTATCATAAGAAATTCGAAGGAATGAGCTTTCCGTGATGGTCTCTAAGAAATATTTGGAAGGCGTTTGGGTCAAAAATGATTCAGGAATTCCACTAAAGGAAGGTGGATAGGTAAAAGCAATGACATGTTGTTTGTCTTCGTTGAGATAATAGGATTTTTGAATTCCGTCTAAAACAAAATAGATATATCGCTCCGTTTCGCCCGGAGCGGTCATAATGGTTTTTTTAGGAGCATTGTATTCAGCCCATTGCGAGATATACTCTTCAAGAATTTGCTCGTTTATAGGATGAATCTTATTGAAAAAGTCTTTCATTTTTTTGATTGCTATCAAATAATCATCTGAATATCTGATGGTTAGGTTGTTCGGTGTTCGGCTTTCGCTATTTTTGTTTTAAAAGGGCTTGTAAAACGTAAACTGAAAATTCCACAAATTCCAGTTGAAAGGGCGGAGTACATACGTCGTGCCGACAAAAGGTGGCGTAGCGTTTTGTATGGTGTTATCCTCTTTTTCTAAATTCCTTTTCTTTTACCTGTCACTCATCAGTCTTGATAACCCAATACTTAATACGCCAATTCCAAAGAGGAACAAACCATAATAGGTAAACAAAATTGCCCAATAGGAAATAGGTAATGGTAAGCCCCCCATAAGGTGCATAAGGTCCAGCAAAAAGAGATTCTAAATCTCCTTCATTTAATGCGAGTCCAAATCCAATTGAACACAAATAGATTACGGTCCAAATTAAATACACTTTCAAGATTGTGAAACTCATATAGTAATGCATATTATTTTTTTCATTTAATAATCCCTTGAGTAGTTCATAAAAAATGTAAAGGTTCATTATCGTAAAGGGAAGAAACCAGAATATATCACTCACAATAATTATAAAAATGCTCTGTACAACAGCGGTCAATATATTGTCTGAAATTCCGAAAAACCATCCAGGTTTTATCCTCTCAGGATATTCGATATAAATAAGGTGATTGAATAATGAAAAAAATAATTTTATCGATAGATTATAAACAATATATAATAAGATTATTTTCCAATTTCTATTGTTTTTGTTCACTGGCATGATATGAAATTTACTGGAGGAGCTGATTTTAGGTGGCACTTTTAAGTTCAAATTCCTCTTGAAGGGATGAATAGTCAAAACCAGACATATTGTGTATTTGTAAGTGGCAATTTTGACCAAAATCTTTAAGTCTTAAATTCCTTTGGTGTTTCAATCCTAGTTCAATCCTTTACAATATCCATAATAAAATGGATCCACATATTCCAAATTATCATCATCGGTTCTAATGGTTTGTAGAATCTCATTTTTATCATCCATTAAAATTTTATCTCCAATTCGGCCTGGCTTTTTCCCTTTATAATTAAGAAGAAGTGTGTCTCCACTTTTCGAATAGGTGCCCACAAAAAATTCGTCATAAAAGAATACGCCAGTCCAATGAATTTCAAATCTATCTGGTTTTCGAAGTTTAAATGTCGCCTGATTTTGCGTTCCTTCATAACATGCTCTGAAAGTTACTTCACCGTAAATATTTTCAAGGTTCAATTTTAGCGGATTATACAATCCGTCAAGCAATCCGATTAGAAGAATTACAATTGGAAGGAAGGTGGTCCATTTTAGATTGCTTCGGTTTTTATGGATCTTATATATCTCAATGAGAATTTTAATAGAAATCCAAATGAACAGGGACGCAATCGATAAATAGAAAATGAGATTCCATAGTCCGCCCGGATTTCTCTCCCATATTGGTCTAAGTCTTAATAGTCCAATAAAAGCGATGGATAATATTATGGAGGTTTTTAGGGACTTTGTCAAGATTACACTTTTTATTATGTGCTCGTCACGGTCTTTTTTATGTAGTGTTCAGTGCTTCCAAAAGGAATGAAAGCAGTAAATATAATTAGCGAACCTATTTCTATTTTATATCGTTTTCTTCAAGTAATTTGTCCAATGCTTTTCCGCCCCAATCTTTATTTAAATTTGCATTTCGTTTTCTTACTTCCACTATCCTTTGATTAATGTTTTCATCTTTATATTCTATCAACGTTTCTATTAGATTAAGGTAGATGTGAGGATTTGAAGCATTCTCCAATCTATTGAAAAGAGGTTCTTTAAATATTTCTTCACCATAAACTTTTGAAGTAAATATTGGTAATATATGCACATTGGCTTTCTCAATTTGTTGGGCTATAATTTTATTAGAAAGTTCCTTGTCGTTTGCTCTAATCACATTCAGAAGGAATTCGTAATAATTTTCTGAGTCTTCTACTTTATTTAAATCCGGAATGAATTCAGAATTGTGAACTTCGTAACCTTCAATTAATTCTTTTTTTGTTAATTCATAAGCTTTCCTCGGATTGATAGAAAGCAAATACTTATAGGAGTCGATTGATGTTTGATTTTCTTCCTCCCAAATTTGCCAAAGTAACTCATCATAAATAGAATCTTGAAAAGCTAAAATAGCTTCAAATACAAATTCAATGTGATACGGTCTGATATGTTGGTGTTGTACTTGAGTAAATGGAATTTTTAATAATTCAACAGCTTTTTCATTCTTAAAGCTTGCAATTGCCATATAAAGTTCTCGCCATTCTGTACTGAAGTGGGTATTATCTAATGTTTTTTTTAAATTCTTTTCTAAAAATGGAAGGAATTCCGGACTAGGAAATTCTTTAATCGCAGCATAGGTGAAGTAAAAACCATCTTCGGTTTTATCAGATTCTTCCTTATAATACTTTATTAGGTCTATATCTTGTACTTTTTGGTATTTTGCTAAAGCAATTAATGCGCTTGGGTTTTTCTCTTTGATTAAAAGTTCTCTGATTTTAGGATAAAGTCTTTCTGTAATTTCAGCTCGACTTATTGCATCATATTTTGAGGACAAGTTATTGGGTTGATAAATTAACAAACTGTCCAATTCATTGGCTTCTCCTTCGCTCAATTTATTCGATTCTGGATCTATAAACTGGGGTGTCATTAACTGGATGAAAAAATCTCCAACTTTTTTTTGTTCTCCGATACAGCCAAATTGTGTATCAATTAATTCATCATCAGTTAGGTGCTTTTTTACAATCGGAAATAAATTTACACTCTTGTCGAATGATAAGGCCCAAAATGCATAACACCTCACAACTCCATTGGGGTGATTGGTCAATTCTAGTAATTCCTCTTTGGATGTATTACTTTTTAATTCCTCAAAATGGTCCCATTGTTTGGGTTTTATTCCTGAATAATAAACTGCGGAACTCATCAATTCATTTACTTTAGAAATCTCTTTTACTACTTTCATGGTACGTTTTGATATTTTATTCTTATCAAAACTATCTTGAGCACATGAATTAAAGCTAAGGGCTAATGCTATTAATAATAAATTGACTTTCAATTTATTCAGGTTGGGTAAGCACCTTGATGTCCTTAGAGCTTTTAAGGGCTGCTTAGCTTTTGCTGAGGAAACCATTTTAAATGAATTCATATAATGGATTTCTGTTTTCACCTTTCTTTTCAATATATCCTTTTCAATCCCAATTCTCAAGTAGTAGGAAACAATTGCTGAAGAGCTATGAAATTGGGTCGCTTTTTACTTATTATTTTTATAATATTCTAAATTTTCAATTAGCTTTTCATTAGATGGAATAGTCGACTCAAATTTTGAAGTCAAACGGATAACTCCACTTTCAAATAATTCAAGAAAACTAACGAAGTCTTCATCATTTTCATTTACTATTTGCTGTATCTCCAATATGCTTCCATTAAGTATTAAAAGATGATTAGGTGCGAGAAATTTTAATTTACAATCAAGTGCATATTCGCTCTGTTTTAAAAAGGATGACTTTATTACTCCAAATCTATTTCTGTACATTTTATCAATTTGTCTATTTAAACTGTCTGGTAATCGTCTCCATAATTCAGAACCTGAAATAGTCGCATAAACGGGTGAGTTCTCATCAAAAAACCATTCATCCTGAGCCAGGGTGTTTAATAAGGATTTCAGATAAAGAGTATCTATTTGCTTGTTTTCTTTCCAATAATTAATTGTAATATCAGACTTTCTGATTATAGATTTTCCGACAGCTAAATCAGATACAAACTCAGCTTTTTTTGACTGTAAGTCTGTAATTAAGACATCGATTAGCTGGTCTTCTTTATTGCTCTCTTTCCTCTTTTCATTCCAATTGTTTACTTGTAGTGCTAATAAAATTCCAATCATTACAAGCACAATTTCCCCGGCAGCGTAGATGAGATACCTGCTGAACTTATTTTCGCTCAATAATTTTTGTCTAATTTTTCTAAAGAATTTTAGCACTTTTTATTTTGTTTGATCCTAATGAAGCTTTCCGTTAAGGTTGAAAAACCTGTAACACGATTGTTTCCTTAATCCTAGCAAAATACTGAATATTATGGATCTGGGAAATAAAAGTGCCTACGGATGTCATGTGAGAAGAATCCAACGGCCATTTTTTGCGCTGATCAATATGAATGAATTCAATTTAGGGCAAATGCCCCATCAAAGTGAGAGGTGATGAACTGATCTTTGTAGAAACTTAATAATCGTCATGAGATCATTCTTTATCCTTTTCTTTTGCTTGTCGACTTTTGCCATCCTATCCGCTCAAGAAAATCCGGGCAAAATTTTATATCCCAATCAACCTAAGCTTGCTGCCCTGGTCAATTTTTTTGCGACGGAGAGGCCAACGGATGTCCGGGATCAAATCAAAGACCTGCTGGACGATAAGCCAGATGTTAGTAAGGAAGATGATGAGCGTATTTACAGTGGTCAAGTAGAAGGTATACCCGTCAGTATTACTGTGACACGTAAAACAGGTAAACCTTTATCTGTTAGTGTAGGAAGCGACCAATTGTTTGGAACCATGGATAGTGAAGAGCAGCGTCAAATTATATTGCAGCATCGACTATGGCGGGCGGAACTCCAAGGTAGTCGGTTACATACCGATCCACGTGGTGGTAAATTGGTGCGCCTTAGCATTTATCCCGGTGAAATAGCGGCAACTCGCGCCCGTATTGGCGGTAAATCAGGATGGCGTTTGCAGGGCAGTTTTATCCCTGCTGATAATCATTACAAGCGTACTTCCTATGCAATTGGTGAAATCATGATGAGCGACGCCAACTTCGAAAGGATATGTACGCAAATGGAACAAACTTTCGAGCCATTTGGAACGATCGACCTAAGCCTTGTGACTGGTCAGTGTTACAAAAATTGCAATGTAATTATTAATAAAAATTACCCTTCTTATTACTATGGTAATGTGCTTTATAATGGAGGCCAAAGAGGAGGTCTTCCCCAAGGAAACGCATTTTGGGCAGTAAAAAAAGAATGTTCCCGTGAATTTGATGTACAGTCCGCTTATTTGACAGCCACTGGAAACTTCAAGGAAGGACGCCCGGTCGGGTGGCACTACATAACCCTGGATACGCTTTATTTTGAAGGGCGTTTTGAAGATGGGCAGCTTGCAGAAGTACGCTATTATAAAATAGATCTTTTACCAGGTATACAAGGTGAATTTGCCGGTAAAGTGGTAGCTGGCCAATTACAGCGAAAAGGGGCCATTATTACCAATGGAGACACGGAACTGCACTTTGAAGACTTTAACGCTACCGGCCAGCTTACTGGTTCGCATACTTTGGTGGCTCGCGATGGGGCCATTCATAAAGTTACCCTGGGCAGTGATGGAATGCCAGCCTGGCAAACTACAGTGACCAATGCTGCAGGTACATTCGAGCATAAGTATACCTTAGACGCAAATGGCAATAAAACGGATCAAAAATTATTTATCAACGGCCGATGGAATCTGCCCATCGAAGGTGGACCAACCAAACCAGCAGAGGTCGTGGTATCTGGCGATTTTATTGCCGATGTAGTAAATGAACGCTTTGCAGGTAGCAACTTGACGGTTGAATTCCTCAATGAGCGGATTACACTGAAGGGTGATTTCTTGAATTCCACCAGTTACAATTTAATCGCCGTACCTACAGGAGTTCATCAAATGATTAAGAAGGGTGACCAATCCAGACAGGGTACTTACAAAGGGGGACAGTTGGAAGATGGAGATGCCATTTATAACCTTGGTAACCCCGCGAAATCAAAAGCACCGAAGTTTAACTTTGCAACTTTTGACCAGGCTCATAAGTTACCCGCCGGCCAAGAGGAACTTGTCATCCCGATCGACTATGTAGGTGGAGTAGCCTTTGCTCATGGCCAATGGGGAAAGTACAATGTTGAATATGCCTTTCTGGACTCCAATGGTAAAGTGCTTCAGGAATTTACAGAGACAATCCCCAGTCGAGAAATTAAGAGTCGTTATTTAGCAGGACTTATCTCTACACAAGCCATGCAAAATGTAGCAGCGCTTCGAGTGAGTAGGAAATGGCCAGGCTATAGCTTAGACATTATGTTATACAAATAGTATATTTGGAGTCGTTTTTTCTGCCACCTCTTTTTGACGATGGAGTAATAAACATGTTTTGCAAGTCTTGAATGATTCAATGTAGGGTGAAAAATTTTATTGAGTAAGTCGAATTCCTTCGATGAGCCCTAAAGCTTGGGCAAGGCCCGATTGGCTGACCAGTCGGACTTTTTGTCCAACCAGCCATGTTAAATGAAATCCGAATATGCAACATGTTGATGTTTGTCTATCACGAGTCTAATTTTAAGGGTGGGACACCAAATAATCGACCCTAATGTCTCGACTGATATTGCTTATCCTATTTGTTTCCTGTTTTTCCCACTTGCTAAGTGCCCAATCAGTAAGGAAAGACTTTCGCACTGCAAGCGATCCAGCAGCCTGGACGATCGAAAACTTTGATAAACTACGCAGCCAGCATGCAGATACAGCGCTCTATTACCTTGACCTCGCCCTCGCAAATCCAACCGCAACTCCTGCTCAGCAGGCAAAGCTTTACCAGTTGCGAGGAATTGCCAATTATTTCCGGGGTGACTTTGTAGAAGAGCTATCAAGTCATCAGGAGGGTCTCCGAATTGCCGAGCGAATCAAGGACGAGAGTCTGCAAGGGCAAATTTTGCTCGAACTAAGTTTAGGCACAAAACGACAAGGGGAACTCGATCAATCCATTCGTTACGGTCGTCGCGCCATCAAGCTTTGTGAAAGTGCCGGTGATCTGGACTGCCAGGCAGCTGCCCGACGAAACTTGGGGCGAATCTATCTTAGCCGAAACCGCGATAGCGCCGTCTATTTCCTTACTTCCTCTCTTGCTCTCCGCCGAAAAATGCGTGATACCATTGGTATGAGTTATGGATTGAATGACCTCTCCCAGCTGGCAGCCGAGGACGGACGTTTCAAGGAAGCTGTCAGCTATCTGGAGGAAAGCACTGCTTACCGACGTGCCGCAGGCGATTCCAGCGCACTTGCTATCAATATTAACAACCTAGGAGAACTATACCTCATGAATGAGGACCTACCCAAAGCTCGAAAGTATTTGGAAGAAAGTTTGGTGCTCAGTACCCAGGTCCGATATACAGCATTGCAACAGCACACACTTGGTTTACTAGCTGATATTTATGAGAAACAGGGAGATTACCCTGCCGCTTACGCCAATTTACAAAAGAGTGCTGCTTTACAAGACAGTCTTTACGGTGTCGAAAAGGCTCGTGCTATCAGTGACCTTCAGGTTGCATACGACACTGAAAGCAAACAACAAATTATTGAAACCCAGGCAGCAGAACTCCGCTCCCAACGCCTTTTAGGACTTGCTGTGCTGCTCGGCCTTTCTTTAGTAGCAGCACTAGTGTATTACCGTTTTTATCAAAGGAGTCGTTATGAGCGGCGCATTGCCGAACTTACCCTGAGTCAAAAACTCAATGCAGAACGAGAACGCATCAGCCGCGATCTTCATGATAGTGTTGGAGCTAATCTTACGAGAATCGTTACAGATTTGGACCTTATGACACTTTCAGAATCCAGCTTGCCTGCACAAACCGCCTCCCAGATTAAAGACACTCGAATATTTACCCGCAGTACTATTGTTCAATTGCGGGATACCATTTGGGCGCTTAACAAGGAGACTTTCACGGTCGCTGAGCTGGTCGGAAAGATGGAGGCCTTTTTAAGCCGTTATCTTAATGATAGAATGCAGTGGAAAGTGGCCAGCCAGATTAAAGGGGAGTATCAATTGAATTCCAGTCAGGTACTAAATATATTGCGCATCCTCCAGGAAGCGACTCATAACATGCTTAAACACGCACAGGCACAAGCTTTCACAGTGAGCGTGAATAGTTCGAAGGACCAGCTCAATATCACCATTGAGGATGACGGTCGTGGGATGGCCTTAGTGACAGATGGAGAAAAAGAGCAAGGCTATGGCCTGGCGAATATGCAACAGCGAGCCACAGCAATAGGTGCTAAATTGGTAACTAATACAGGACAGGGTGGGGGAGTAAGGCACCAGTTGGTTGTTGGAAATACCTTTTTTAATAATTAAATAATCTGGCTGGTAGAGCTTTCACCTGATATTTGTGGAATTTACGGTTTACGGTTTACGGTTTACGGTTTACGGTATGGGTGAAAAATCGAAAAGCGAACTTCGAACACCGAAAATCCTATCTTTTAGGGCATCTGCCCCATTTTCACCATTTAAAGAATCTGTCAACTTTGTAAGCTCAACAAACGAACTGACGGATGCAAAAGTTTTATTTTTTCTTAACTGTAATTACCATGTTTTTCTCTTCTTGTATCGCCTTGTTTGACGAGGAAAACTTCAATGATCAAGGTGAACTTAAACGGTGGTTACAAGACGAAACATTGAATGTTGTAAGCATTCGTGTGTTTGAAGCTACACGACCCAACAGGTCAAGCCCTTTCGTTACCCAGCGCGATACCGTGATTGCAACGGAAGGTACTTTCTTTTTTCACAAGGATGGAAGCCCGCTCCGTGACCTAACTTATACCAAGGCTGACGGTACGGTCATGCAGGGTTCATGGGCGGTTGGCGATGAAGGCGACGATGACGATTTTCATCTGGAAATTATCGACATGAGAGGGCTGTTCGGTGCGGATATCTTTCATGACGATATGTTTGATTTAGTTGAATGGGGGGAAGACGTACTCCGTATTGAACAAAATAGACTCTTAACCCGCGACGAACTCAAGCGCGAGCTGGAAATAACGCTCAAAAAGTAAATGATCCAATCCTGAAAATATAAGTAAATGAAAATTGCAATCTCCATTATGCTTGCTTTTTGCATGCTTCAAGGCATGAAAATCAAGGCTCAAAGTGATGCCACTATAAAAGAGCAATTACAAGCTTACGAGCAGCAATTGCGTCCAAACCTGGCACAGTTTATCGGACAGTCAGGCTACTCTATCGCCACACAAAGGGTGCTGGTTGCCGAAAATGCTGTGGTAGACTTCCAATACGATTTCCTACTAGGAAATGATTATCTGATTCTGGCCCTGAGTGATACGCAAGAAAAACTCGATTTCGAGCGCTACCGACCAGAAAGGGTCCAAATAAATCAATTTGATGGATCTGAATATGTCCAGGAACGTCAAAGTCTGGATACCGCAAAAGGCATGATGATACGGCGAAATTTATTCGAAACTGAAAATGTACAACGAGAAGGCTTACTGATCAATGTTCCTAAGGAACTTACCCAGCGACCCGTAATTCTCGTGATTGGGTATCGCAGTAAAGACAATAAGCTTGAAGATCCCTCCGCCAACTTCCCTGAAAACTATTACCTTACAAAATGATTCGTGTTACCCTGACAGATGACCGCCATGATGTACGTCAAAACTTTGAGCATATCCTTAGTTATTTTGACGATATCAAACTGCTTTGGTCAGTAGATGATGGAGATACTGCTGTTAAACGTATTCAAACGGAACGTCCACTGCCCGATGTGATGCTCATGGATATTGAAATGCATCGTTTGAATGGGATTGAAGCTACCCGTTTAATTCACGAACTGCACCCCGAAATCAAGATCGTAATGCTTAGTATTTTCGAAGATGAAAATAATATTTTTGAAGCAATTTGCGCAGGGGCTTCCGGCTATCTGCTTAAAGATGAGCCGCCAGCGATTTTACATCAGTCAATAATCGATGCCCACACGGGGCGTACACCGATGTCTCCTCTGGTAGCCCGTAAAGCTCTGGAATTGTTGCGAACGGCTCCGGCACCTAAGGCACCACATCCTTCGGATTACGGACTCTCAGAGCGCCAAATGGAAATATTGCAACACCTGGCTCGAGGCTTAACCTATAAAGCAATTGCACAAGAGTTATTCATATCCCCTCATACGGTCCGTTCGCATGTTGATTCTATATTTGCTAAGCTACAAGTAAACTCAAAGGTAGAAGCGAGTAACCTGGCGGCTAAGAACCGCTGGATTTAATAGGGCTTGAAAGTGCTGGTCTTTGAGGATCTCTTTTTATCAATGAAAACAATGCGGCTTTTTTAATGTTGGATAGTTTTGATAAACTCGGTTAAGGGCTTAGAAAATCAATTGTAAAAATTAGTATTCTCCAAATCACCATATCTCCATGTAATTATTTTACCAATTCAAATCGAATAAAAATAATCACCATCAATTCAGTAAACCATACTTCCCGGTAATTAATAGTGTTAGTTTTTCAGGCTTAATCTTTCAGCTTTGTAGTCCAAAATAAATTTATTCAACCCTGACAAAGCATTTCCTCCTAAAGCACCAACAATTTCTTTATCCATAAAGAAGTCTGACATTACCTTAAAATTTGAATCGGCTCGAACAACAAATTCAATCGGGCCCACAATTACACTTCCTATTTGAACTTGCGGGACAATAATGATATCGGATTTCTCACCAAAAGACATATCAGCTCCCTCTAGTACAGTCCATTCAGGATATTCATTTTTCCACTTATTAAATGTTGAAGCGTTTATGAAACTCGTAGCCACCAGTTCATTTTTCTGAAGTTCTTCTTGGGCTTCCATGGACAAAAAGGCTTGTGCTCCGCTATCGAATAACATAGACAAAGTGTCTGAATTTACAATTACCTCTATCCTTGGCAAATGATGGATATGTTTACCATCTGAATTGTTTTTAAAATATAAATGGATCGATTCCCTGGTTTTTTCTTTCTCTACTTGATAGTCGTTGAGGCACGATAATGTTTTATTTTCATAATCAAATTCCCAGATTTTATCACCAAACCATTCTCGACCAAACATTCCATCAAAGTTGGAAGATTTATCGTTCAAATAGTAAATTTCCTTCTTGCATGGAACCGGGATTCCTTTCTCGATTAACTTACTTTCAATGTTGGACGATTCCCATAAGTTCTTTTTGGATCGCCTGGTATTTAATTTCTTTATGCCTGATTTGTAAAGAAAATTTTTCCCTCCGGTATCGGTATAAAGGTGAAGCGTATCGTTATTCAATGGTAAGGAAAGCGAAATCAAATCATTTTCGAATGTTGCTGGCAACACCACTTTGTTTAAAGAAAAAAACAAAGAGGAAGTTCCCAAAGTTGAAATTATATATAAAATGATGGTATTCATGTTTAATCTGCTCAAATGGGTTCGATTTCCTTTATAGTACTTGTAGGTTTTTTTGAGGACTTTGATTTGGGCTACTTGGATTTATTTTCCTCAGTTTCCGGTTTGATATATTTGTTTTCAGGATATATTTTTAAGAAAAAATTTCTATCTAATCTTGGCCTTCTCATTTCTCGATTGAAAACCAAAGCATCCATGACCCTATTTATATCATTTTTCATATAAAAATTACCTATTGGTCTCGAATAATATGCTTCCAAATTCAAGTCTTTTAAGGGAAGAAGAAAATTGTCGCATTGAGACTGACCTAACAAAAATTCTAATCTACCTTCTTTCGGAACTTTGAGTTTTCCTTTTTTAAATAATCCGTATTCACCTTGATATGCAGTGAACCCGATAGTGAATACTTTTTCATTATACTTGTTTTTGATATATCCTCCCATCATTTGCTGTTTTTTGTAATAGTTTCCCCCTAGAATCTGGATAAAAGGACTTTTCATTCTAACCAATTCAGAGTTATACAAAAAATGGCTTGTAGCTCCCCAACAAATAATTTTTCTATTTGGATACTTTTCCTTTATCCAAATCAAGTTTTCTGCCATTTGTTTATCCCTGAAATCGGTCTTCCTAACTACATCAGACAAAAAGGAATAAGTACTTTTTAAAGTTTGAATCCAAAACTGAGTTTCGCTATTAACCTCTAATTCACTCAACTCTTGAATTAAATTTTGAATAAATGTTAAGTCTATGTCTGGTTCATTTTTTTTTAATTCCTTAAACTCATGAGTGGTTAAAAGCGCAATGTTTTTTTTGAAATGCTCCCATTCTTTGGTTTCTGGAATGGAGGGTTTTACTGTTTTGAGATAAAATGTTAAGTCTTCCAGGAAATATTCTTTAGCATATTTTCCAGTTAATTGATTGTCAAAACCACATAACTCTAAAGGGTTTTCTGATTCTCTGGAGTTCTCTAAGTAGCTTGCAAGAGGCTTCAGATCTATCGTTGTTGACCACAAACCAAAAATGCTTTTTCCCATAGCAATTCTTGTGTTTTCTCCCTCTTTTATCATTTGCCATGCCTTGTTGCAGTCATAAAGACCACTTTCAAAAGCCAATAAATCGAATCCCAAGTTTTGATGTAAATATTTTATCAATTTTATTTTAGTATCATAGGTTGTCGCCTCCCCATGGGATTGCTCTCCTAACATCACGATTTCGACATTTTTCAATATAGAATCTAATCCGGAATAATTGGTAAAATTTTCGTTTTCATCATTTACTATTCCGAGATTTACTATGGACTTTTCTATGAAATTGATATCAATAGTTTGAGAATTCACCCAATTGGTGATTGACAAAATTGATAAGATAACAATTGATTTTCTCATCTTCTTTACTTGGTAATTACGATTTAGAACCGGTTTAGATCTCAAGAGAAAATGAGACTTATTCTCTTGTTTTTATCAAATGCTTGATTTAATTGTTAAGCTTGACAAGTTTTTATATAGGAAATGTTAAGTTATGAAGGCTTCAAAGTATATACTTCGTCGTTGCCAAGTGTTTTACTCTTGTCGTTCAAAGTATTCAATATAACTGTCTTGACCGTTCAAGATTTTATTAGGATTGTCTTTTATAAAAACATCAGGTAACACCCCCGCACCAATAAAGCTTAAATCCTTTCGTAAATTATATTTGGTTTTGGGTATGGTAAAAGAAATTTTGGTATTTGGCAAAATTATCACCTTGTTTGGTGCACCTGAATTTACATAGGCACTTCCTCCTGTCATTTCACCTACTATTTGTCCCCTTTTATTTTCTTTTACGGTGTTGGCAACTATTGATGAACAGGAATAACTGCCACCATTGGTAAATACATAAACTTTGCCTCTAAAAGCATCCTTATTGGGTTTGAAAAATTTTGACCACCTTTCATTAAATTTCTCATTTTGACCGTTTTTGACTTTATAATAGCTATCCAAGCATTGGAAGGTTGAGTCCATAAAACGCTGCAATAAATAAATACCGTTACTTAAATGTCCTCCTTGATTGTCACGCAAATCAATTCCTAAATTTTTTATTTCATTTTCCTTAATCGTTTTAAAAATATCATTAATCTCACGTTTAAAGTTTTGATGGTATTCATTCTTCAAAATCTCTTTGTCAAATGATTTAATGGTTAATACGGCGGAATATCCATTGGGTAAAATTTTGAAGTCTATACCATTTTTAATAGGCTTAGCTCTTTTTAATTTTAATTCACTTCTTGTCAGTCCTAAAATTTCCGCTGTGTTCAGTTCTTTGCCTTTGTCTGTAAATTCAATGGTATACTGGTTTTGGAAACCGAAGAAGTAACTGTAATAGGCTGGGAAAAATTGGTAAGTTAGATGCTTGGGATACTCCAAATTGTTGCCGTCTCTGCAGGTATGCTGGACAATTAAATCCAGAATTTCAGCTACTTGTTTACCATTGATTTTGGTCAAGATTGCACCTGTTGGAATGTTTTGCTCATTGCTGAAATTATTTACAACAAAGAGACTGTCGTTTTTCAAAAAGACATCTAAAGGAAAAAGCGGTGCAGAATTGAAAAAGTCTTCTAAATGTTTTGCACTTGGATAAATGTATGAATGACCATCTTTAAGCACACTTGAGATGGAAGTGATTATCTCAAATGCTTTCCTCTGGTTTATTGTATCTGTAAGTTTTTGATAAGTGTCCCTAAACCAATTGTCGACTTCTGTTTTTGAACTATAAGTATACAAATTGGGGTGATTTTGTTCTAATTCACTTTTTAGATACTTCAAATCAGATATGATTTCACCTTTACTGTAGTAGATCTCTTGTCCGATTAAGTTTAGATTCCCTAAAACAAGGGCAATTAAAAACAGAAATGCCTTAATGTCCATTTGTATTGATTTTAACTGCCCAAAATAGTCTAAAAATGCACCTGCGCCTCAATTGAGCGACTAAACCTTAGCAAAATACAGAATAAAATGGTTCCTGGAAATATTAATTTCGGGGGCGGATTGCTAGATTCCTTTTTGCTAATTAGACGTTTATATGTCATTTTATCAATACTGGACTATTCTAGGGTTTAAATTTTTAAAGGCATGATAAACGACGATTCATGAAGGATTTTATGGAAAATGGCAATTATTATAAAATAGGGTATATGATAATCTGGCGATTATTAAGTCTGTATTTTCAGCTTAAACAAAGCTTGATATTTGTGGAAATTTTATAACTAATTCACCTGTTTAAATTTTCTACATGGTTTTATCTTTAAATAAATCCATTTTTACCAATTCGATTTTTCCCTGGGCTGTTTCAAGAATGATTCTATTTTTTAACCTTATACTTTCCCAATCATTTTCCCAGAAATTACATAGCTCTTGCTTCGAAAATCCGGAGACATCAACTTCATTAATTTTCAATATTTCTGTTCCTATTGAAAAATTATTTCCTGCTAAATTTCTGGTATAAATGCCTTCGATTTGAATCTTATTGGTAAAATAATTTGGTTTAAGAATTACCTCAAAGTCATTGACGGGGCTGGCTTTTAACTCCAGAGTGGGCTCCAAAAACACCAATTTTCGATTCCAGTCAAAGGTGACAATAAAGTTTTCAAAGAATCTATTTCCTATTAATGAAGCAACGCCTTCTTCTAGCGAAATGACATGATCTTCAAGGAGTAAGCTTCCAAAATCTATGGCACTTATTTGAAAGTAATAGTTGGTATACGGATTTCTCAATTTATTTTCCCTGGTAATCCCAATGAAGTTGATGGTATCTAATTCTTTTAGAAATTCCTTACCCGATGTTAGGTTACCGCTGGAGCCGGTATCAAGAATGAAATCTTTATTCAAATCATTAATTTTGACATTTACCATTGGACTTCCCCAGGTTTTATCAATCATTTTCAGTTCAAATGCATTGTCCGGAACGCTCAGATTATTCAGATTATCTGAAAAGGTGATTTCCTGATTTTTATAATTTATTTGGCAATTTGCTTTACGCAAAATACTAGCCCCGATTACTCCGGTAATTGGCCTGTTTGAACAAGGATGGTCTTCATTGATAAATGACAAATCCATTATTGCAGTGCCTATTCCATTAAAGTCAATATCAGCAATGCTCACTTTTTTTAATTCTATGAGTTGAATTTTCTGTTTATCAATCGAGCTACCCGAGACCTTGACTTTTTTTACATTCTTATAATCAGCATTTTTAACATAGTTAGTATCAATAATACAAAAGTCGGCACCCGTATCCAGTAGGAAATTATATGTTACCCCATTTATAGAAAGGTCAATAAAAATATGTTTGCCCTCATATCTAAATGGAATAGTAGTCGAATAATTGGTCTGAGTAACCCAGCCATTTTCTGCCAGCCTAACGATTTTTTGTGAAAGACAACTTATTGAATTCAATACTAGTAAAATCAATAATACTAAAAGGTCCTTTCTTTTCATTTTACCAGGTAGTTAGGCTGTGATATATCAATTTTAGAATGGAGTAGGGTCTCCATGATTCTTATGTAAAATACGCGAATAGTTTCCAGACTCAATGTTTCCTCCGGCAACCAACCTATAAATAATCCCTTAGATTAACCCTTTGAGGTTCTTTGTTAATATTCTTTTATTCATTGTCTACCATATAACAGTGCGAATAAATTACTGATTATCTGAAGATTACGCTATTCGTTTTGCGCTATTCGCCATTCGAAGTTCGCTTTTCGTTTTTAACGGCCTCGTAAACCGTAAACCGTAAATTCCAAAAATACCAGTTGAAAAGCTCCTCAACCTGTTATTCCACTTGTGACATGGGAAATTCCCATCCAGGAACTATCATATAACAGCGCGAATAAATCGCTGATTATCTGAAGGTTACGCTATTCGTTTTTCGGCGTTCGCTTTCCGTTTTTTTAGTGACATGTAAATCGTAAACCGTAATCCGTAAATTCAACAAATACCAGGTTAAAGCTCCCCCAACCAGATATTTTACTTGTAATATAGGAGATCCCCATCTAGGAACTAATAGATAATAACAATTCATGGAAAATGCATCCTACTATCTTTTATAATCCAAAGTCTTTACATCACTTAAGGTCACTTTAACTTCCAATTCCCCAGGTACATCCAACTTCATTCCGGTATAAGATTTTCCTTTTTTAATGGTGCAAAGGCCACTTGCTTTTAGCTTTGCCAAGCCGGTTGCTTTTGCGACTTCTTCTACAATTAGCTCGCCTTCAGTAAAACTTATCAATAAGTCCCCTTTCTTGAAGGTTACTAAACTGTTCGTTTCACCGAAACGAACAGTTCCGGATAATTTATCCTTCCCTTTTCCATCGAGACCGTCAATTATTACCGTTAATCTTTCTGCTTTACCATTGGAAACAATCTCAAAATCAGCATCATGGTTCATATCACTTCCTGCTGCATAAAATTTAAGGTAACTATCGTCCTGGCTTACGTCGTTTATGGAATAGGATTCACCATCGACTTTTAATAGAATGGTGTTATTGGTATTGATGAGTACTTTATTTGAGTTGCGCTCGACAGAGGAATTTTCAGTTCGAGAAACTGTTCTATTGAAGGAGGTACTTTCCATATTTTTTTCACCGAAAGACAGAAGGAACAGGCTGATAGCTAAAAAGGTAAATGTTTTCATTTTTTACTTTGATTTTTTATAAATGGGTAAAAATGGCTTTTAATATTGTTAGATCGAGTTTAAGAAAATAATCCGTTTTTTCTAAAGCCGGTAAACAATTAGAATGCAATATCTAAATAATAAGTTGGCAAAATGATTTAGTCAAAAGAATCAAATGTAAATTCTGGTAAAATATAAAAGTTAAGCCTGTCGCGAAAAAGCTGCCCGACCGTTACATGAACCAAAAATATTAGGAATTTAAATGGAAATGTATTTGAATTTCAGTAGGAGACAATTTTGGCTAAAAATAAAATATGATTGGTTTTCGATCGGATTTCAAGAATTGGAAAATCCATTGGAAAGTGGGGGTGCCTTGGGACACATTGCTTATTTTTTTAATTCAATTTCGATTAAATCCATTATATCCCTAATTCTATGGTGCAAAGCTTCTGATTGCAAATTTGCTGACTTGTTTATAGTGATTGCATTCCCTAATACAGTTTCCAGATTTCGATTTGTCAATATTTCATTCAATGTAGCTCCTAATTTTGATTTACCTATTTTGATTTTCGAGGAACTTGTATTTTTATCCAAGAGCCAAAGATGGTCTTGTTCGTTCATAAAGCTATTTGATAACTCCCTGCCAATACCCAATTCTGATGTAGCGAAATCATATTGGTTATAAACTATTTTGGTCCATACTTCTTCAATCTCCTTTACTGCTACTACATCAGAGGACCAATTTGATAGTAAACGACTTAGCTTTACATTTCTAATCAATCTTAAATTTTCAGAACTATTCAAATCATTCTGGATAGGGTCAAAAGTTGGGTCATTTCCAATAACTGCAAATTTTCTAATTACACTATCTCTATTCGCACTCTTCGGATGATCAAAGTCTTCTAATAATGCTAAAGCTGAAATAACTATCTTTTCTCTGGTTGCCATTTTCTCTTCCAACTGGATGAGATTTGCCTGATAATCTTCATGAAGTTGTTGCAGTAAAATATGTTCTTTTGTTCGGTCTTTTCTTTGCTCATTCCAGTTATTAATCTGCAATGCAATCAAAATCCCGATTACCACAAGAAAAATTTCACCAACAGCGTATTTCAGATACTTTACAATGTCACCCTGAAACAAAAATTTTTCCCGAAATTTTCTTAAGAATTTAATCATGGATTATTTTGATGTATAATTTGAAGCTTTACTCCCCAATGTAAATGTCTGTGACACAATTGGTCTATCTAATGTTGGCAAAATACGGAATAAAATGGTTCTGTAAATATTAAGTAGGGTAGGGCGTCATTAGGGAGATTATTCAAAGTCCATTTTAAAAATTTCATTTTATAAGTGTGGACTTTGCAGCTGTAATAATTTTGGATAGTTGTTGGGATATAGTTGCTAAATCATATGGTAGAGTTCTTCAAATTTGCGACTCAACCAAAACCAAGCATTGGAAAAATTCAAATATATCTCTCAATTCTTTCTTTCAAAGCTCTGGTTTTTGGCATATACAACAAATAGGAAACCAGTTGTCCCCCTATTATTGCAATTACACATTGCAGAGGAAAAGGAACTGAGATTGCAAAAAGAAAAATAGCTAAAATTACTACTGATGATAATACCTGAATTGAATTCCCAATTTGCGGAAATTGGGGTTTAATCTTTATTAAATCGTTTTCATAATGAATCGAAATCTTGACGGCATCGCTCTCCTTAACTATGATGGATCCGTTTTTATGTTCAAAAAAATTATTAAACCCTGCTTCTTTCAAGGCTACTTTAATGTCATTTTTATTCCTTATTTCTATCCTCTTCAGAAATCCATCATCTAATATATCATCTCTCATTGCTTAGGTGTTTTTTGTCATTCCAGTTCTTCTTACAGTTAATACGGTTTTGAAAAGTTGAGCCAACCACACCAAAAAGTCAAGACGCAACTAAATAAAAGTCCTATTAAGAAGAAAATTATTCGAAATCTTTTTATTCCGACTTTGTTTTTTAAATAATACCAGTCAAATAATTCCAATAATGTTCCCAATGAATAAAAAATATTTGCTCCAATTCCCCAAATTAAAATTCCTACTGTGTCATTTAAAGTCCAAGAGTATTCACTTTTATAGAGTCCGTCATAAATAGAGAAAATTCCGAAAAGCCCAACTGAAACATTATAGATCCATCTTTTGGATTCCCACCAATTCAAGTTCGATTTTAGTTCTTCTATTGTCATATTCTTTAATTAACCGCCAACGGTCTAATGCATCCGATAGTGCTGAGATTGGTTCAAATAATGTTAGCAAAATACGGAATTAATTGATTCCAGGTATTATTAAGTAGTGTGGTGAGGCAGGAGAAAGTAATTGAAGCTTTGTCTTATTGATGTCTTTTTATAAACAGTAGTTTTTAATTTAGATTTATTGATAACATGATTCACTGTATGGATTTTTATTATTCAAACTGCAGTCCAACCGTTCCTATAAAAGGAAACGTGAAGGTTGTGTTTTAAGTGGTTGTCACTCTAAGATTTTTTATAGCCAAAATTCTATTCGCTCTTCTCATTTGGCTGTGGGACATCTCCTTTGTCGACGTTTTTTTCTTCTTCAATCTCTTTTGCCCGCTCATAGTCCTCACTTTCTGCTTCAATCCCTTTTTGGTGTGGTCCGAATTTGGGATTATATGATAACCTGGTAAATAATGGAAAGTGATCAGAGCCAATAGACGGTAATCTTTGAATAGAGTGCAAGGTAAAATGATCACTATGAAACAAATGATCCAGTGGCCATCTCAACATTGGGTAATCCACATGAAAGGTATTATACATTCCTCTACCTATTCGTGGATCTAGCAATCCACTGATTTTACGGAATAAACGTGTGGTAGAAGACCATGCGACGTCGTTGAGGTCTCCGGTCACTATTACGGGTTGAGTACTCTTTTCAACACTACGCGCAATAATAATTAATTCAGCATCTCGCTCTGCTGATTCCGTATTTTCTGTTGGGCTAGGAGGAGCAGGGTGGACAAAATGTGCACGAACTTTTTCTCCATTTCGCAATTCAACAGACGCATGAATAGATGGAACATCCTTTTCTACCAAAAATGAAAGTTCTTGATCATGCAAAGGCAATTTTGAATACAAGTGCATTCCATAGAGGTTATCAAGCGGACATTTCACAGTAAATGGCATATCTGATTCTAGAACTTTGAGTTGGTCCTGCCACCATTTGTCAGATTCTAAGGTGACGAGAATATCAGGCCGGTGTTTTTTTACCAATTTTATTAAAGCCTCAGCATTCCGATTTAGGGTGAGCACATTAGAAGTTAGAATGCCGAGTCCTCTTTCGGGATTATTTTCAACAGAAGATTTGACCTCTTTTGGCCAAAAGGGATGCAGGGCAATATCCACCAGAGTTGCCAGATTAAACAGAGTGAAGTTATAAAAATCAAAACCAAATTAAGGGGCTGTAGTAAATCGAGGAAGAGAATAATGGCAATTATTAAGACTAATGCAAAGACCATAATTTGGGACCGCGGGAAGTCCATACTTCGAATGATCCAATGTGGATGTTTCGACAAGGGTAGAACTGTAACCAGGAATGTTAGAATCGCACAAGTAATGATTACAATTTGCATTTCATCTTTGGTATTTAATTTCCCAAGGCTTCAGTGAAAGAACAATTGGGGCTAAGAATAATGAGTTAATTTCTTGATTATCAATATTAATGTCAAAAGCACCACATTCATTTGCTTGGTAGTTTCTTGAATGGAAATCCCAATTTCAAGGTTAATAAAATGATTGGAGAAACTATTCTCCTGGTAAAATTGAATTTAAAGATTACATGGTTTTTCAAAAAACGAAAAGAGAATAAAGTAACCTTCAGATATTCACAGATTTATTTGAGTTGGTCAATAATGGCAAAATGCCTTTAACATCATGAAATAAGCCTATTTGAAGAAAGGTTCACCTATTTCAAAGATTAATTCAATACTAATATTCTAAGGGACCATTTTAAATTGATTTCCGAATTGGACGTAATTATCAAAAATACCAAAGATCCTTAATGTAACTGAAGTAAACCATTTAAAATTATTTTACTAAACTGAACATTATCCCCTCTTTTATACCAAGCGAAATACTCTAATTTTTTAAATCACTTTGAATAAATTTTGTTTTTCGTTTGCTGTTAATTCGATTCCTTAGAATATTACTCAAATTCTGATTTAAAGTACTTTTTGTAAATCAAATAAACCTCATTTACCCAACTCATTTTTTTTCTATTTAATGACCGCTAATGGGTGAGATATTTGCAGGTTCAATAATCAAGTTTCTATTGCATACAGGTTAATTGGCATTAGCTTTTTCTTCTCATTCAAATGAAGTTTTTTATCCTGATAAGTTCCGGAATAATTAAAACCACCTTATCCAATTTTTTCAAATGATTAGAACCTGTATCCTACATTAAATTGAAAAGCTAGGTTATATCCAAATGTATCAAAGAGCTTTTGGCTTGAAAATGCTTCATACGGAATATCGGACTTCTTACTATAAGTGAAAATTCCTGTACTGATATTTGTGCCGATATATGCCCCTTTAAAAGCTTTGATCTCAATGCCATATCCTCCGTTTAAAAAAAGATAATTGTAATTGGTAGGGTAGTAGGTGTCTCGAGCGCTATGGATGTAGGAAAAACGAGCAATCAGATACAAATTAAATTTCTTATCAGTTCCATTTGGGAAATACTTATAGTTCAATTCACTACTAACTAGTTTTTGAAATTTCCGGTCTGAAAGGTTGAAGCCAAAACCCAATTCTAGTTGATTTTTTCCATTGATATAGGTCAGGCTAGGGACAATCCGAATTGGATAAAGTTCACCGTTTACGCTGGAGTTGATTGTGAATCCTAACTTTCCTTTGGATTCATTTGATTGTGCATTTACTACAAAAGGAATTAAGCTTACGAGTGTTAAAAATATATAGTTTTTCATTTTTTGGTTTCTTGTTCTCTTAAAATTCTAGTTAAATCGACCTTACAATTCTGCTGTAGACCCGTTCAAGTTCAATCCAGAACCAAGCCGTACTGCTGGTATTGACAAACTGGACAATCACCGCGTCTTTATCACTATGATACCGGGCAATACTTGTATAGCCACCAATCCAGCCGGTATGTTCGTATTCGTAGATAGTAGAATAGATGGCCTGCTCCTCTTCGTTGAATAAAGTCCCGTCTATGAGTGCTCGCAAAAAGATGCCTACATCTTCTGCCGTTGCTACCATTGACCCTCCGGGTCTGGTATGATCAATAGATTTTAAATCAGGATCGTGACCCTTAAAATAGCCGCTCATAACAGCATTTGAGTCAACTTCGCTATAGAGGTTGAAAGTGTTGGTCAGACCAAGAGGGATCAAAATTTTATCATTGATGTAATCATGATGAGAATATCCCAATGTTCTGTCGAGAATTTCTCCGATCAAAAGATAATTTGTGTTGGAATAAGCATACTTCGAATCGGGTGAAAAATCCGCAGGTTTTCCAAAAATTAATGCAGCTGTGCTCAGGTAGCTTTCATCTGTCTCACTGTCAAAATCTGGTTCATAAATGAATTCAGGAATGCCGCTGCGATGCTTCAGCAACATAAGAAGGGTGATTTGATCAGCATTTTCAATTTCTCCCTGAACTTCAGGAATCAAATCTGAAAGTGTTTGATCTAATGTCAATGATTTGTCCGCCAATAGTTGGGCGGCATCTGCAGCCAGATAAAGCTTACTAATACTCGCAATCTTGAATAAGGAATGAGGATCGGCTAAAGTTTGTTTTTCCCTGTTATTCAATCCGGCACTGAAAAACGATGACTTTCCAGCTTGATTAACGTAGACTATCATGCCGTCAAACCCTTCATCAACAGCTTTTTCCATTTCCTCCTGGGTCGAAACAGGTAGGTAAAAAAGGTCTTTCGTACACCCAATTAGTAAAACAGAAGTAAGAAGAATTCCTATAATTAGGTTTCCAATTGACCCAGGTTGTCGATTTTTCATGCGACTGGCTTTTTGTGGACTTTTGATTGTAACAGAAAATCTCTTATAGTTGCAGGTGAAAGTTTTCGCTTAGAATTGAGAGATATGTTTTAATTGCATAACTTTTTGTACTAATCTAAGAATCCTGAAAGTGTATCTTGTAACAACTTTATCTCCTTCAGCAATTATTTCGACAATATTTTCAGTCCAATCGGGAAATGCTTTTCTGGTATCGAGAACAGCGTTTTTTGCACCATCAATTCCACGATATTCAAACCCTCCGATAAAATGTGAGTGAAATTCTGGAGAAATGATTTTATCTAAATCGTCAATATTTCCATTTGACCAAATTTCGTGGTAATTCTTTACTGCTTCTAGATTTTGTTCAGAAGTAGCTTGTTCTGAACTATTGGAACAACCGATTAATCCCAATATTAAGAAGTAAAAATGGTAATCTTTAATAGTCTTTTTTGTCATGTTTAGTTTTTTTACAAATTGCACACACCGGTTAGGATCTGCAAGGTAGCCTGCCTTTAATCGGCTATGATTTCAAATACAGTGTTGTGCTTCCTCTAATTTTTAATCGCAATTTCTTTCCCAATCATCTCAATCAGTTCAGACTGAAGTTGCTGTAGATTCTGATATAAGCCAATAAAACCTTCTTGAGCCTTTATGAACAAAATAATTGTTTCCTTGAATTCATTATCAACGTAGAGTGCATTTAGATCCAATGGTTTAGATTCCCACTTGGCAATGCTCTTTACTTTTGACGTTAATTGAGGTAATAATATAGAATACTTCATTGCTTCCATATGTTCTGATTCCATCCGCTCTACAAAAGGATATTGTTGTGCATACAGCTCATGTATTTTACCACGAAGACTCGCATTTTTGATTAGATCAAAACCTATTGATTTGAGATTTTCATAACTCGATTTAACAATCGCGATCTTACTTATGTAGGTGTTTAAGTGATTATAGTGTCTCGCCATAGAATCATTCCAGGCTATGTTGTTTTCAAGTTGATTTTGAATTGCTTCTGCAGAATGAGTGCTCTTGTATTACGTGCTATATTGCCAGCCATATCAATGGAATCGGTTTGGAGATTGATGCGCATCTCAGTTAATAACTTGTATTCCCTGATTGCGTTTTTGCGTCCATCATTCCAATCGTTTATCTGAAGTGCAATCAAAATTCCAATAACCACTAGCGCAATTTCACCTAAAGCATACTTGAGATACTTTCCCGTTTTACCTTCTGAAAGCAGGTTCCGCCTAAAATTTCTAAAGAATTTTATCATTGGATAGTAGATTCTAATAATGAACGGTCAAGTAAAAGAACAGTAGCGGATTATAATGCTCTTACTTTTCGAATAACAAGATAAATAATTAAATACAAAAACGGTTCGAGTTAACACCCAAGTCGATATTGCTTTTATAAATTGTTATGTATCTATAAACCATAATTCATTCAGAGTATTTTTAATAAAACAAGATTCAAATTTTTGCTTTGCTTACTCAGATTTGAACGGAAAAGAACAAAGGTTTAAAAATTATTACTAAAAAGATGGAGGAGGAGGTGGAATTGCTTCCCCGTCAATTTCCACGGCAATATTATTTTTCAATTTTTCCAGATTCTCTTCGATATAGGCAAGATTTTCATAACCTGTCTTTTTGGCGAGTTGATAAACTTTCTCATAAACTGCCAATGCCTCATCTTTTCGCCCTGCTACAATCAAGGCCTCTGCATAACTATCATACGCATTAACAGAATGCGGATAATAAACTGTGGTCAATTCAAAAGCGTTCATGGCATCATTCACTTTTCCTTCTTGCAGGAAATTGTACCCAACTGCATTCAGATAAAATTCTTCTGGTTTAAAAGGATCACCAATCAGTTTACTGTATTGTTCGTAGTGTTTTAATACAGCTTTTACATAGCCCTCTTTTACAATGTTCGATTGGAAGGATTCCAACAGAGACGCCAAAGCTGAAAGGTCTATTTCATTATGAACAGTTTCTCTGGAGAAATACAAATGCTTGTACATTTGAAAATTACCGGAGGATTCTAATATTCCTTCCATTTTACCTCTGTTTAGCGAAATTCGGAGCGTAGCACTTCTTGTTCGCAAGGAGTCGTAGAAGGATAAAATCAATTGATCTTGCTTAATCACGGCATTATCAACGCTCATTGCATCTTGTTGATGTGGAGTGTAAAACGACAGATTTATTTCAGGTTTACCACCCTTCTCTTTAATTTCCATGATTTGCCCAAGATATTCAGAACCGTAAGTACTGGTTCCGTACCACTTGCCTATAATATCTTTTAGTTCAATGCTTTCACCTTTGTTCAATACAGGAATGGTATAGCTTGGGGCAGGCTCTTCAAAAACCATATAATCCTTTAATTTTTGCATGGATTCTACCACTTCCCAGCTTGCTTTTTGTATCAATTGGGCGTCTTCCTTGGCAACGTTAATTAGTACCTTCTCATCCAATGAACGTTCACCACTGCTTGATAGCCTATAACCTGAGACGGTTTCTGAAAGCCCTATAGGGTCGTCAGACATTATTGTGGAATAAAGTGTGACAGCGGTTAAATAGGAGCCCTCTGGCGATGGGTGTCCTCCATCATCGGCATATAAATTAATCGTTGGAATCATACGCACCTTGTCCCACACCAAACCAACGGGAACTACTAAGGCCTGAAGTTCTTTGGCTATGGTCGTATAAGCATATGTCAATATCGCTTGTTCATTTGGTTGATCTTTAACTGACCAGGTCATTAGGAACACGGTCTTGGCATTCGCTTTTTTAATTTCAATATCGAATTTTCTGGCGTGTTCAAAAAATCGTTCTGTTTGTCCAAAATACATATCATTATCAATCATGACACCCATCCCAAGCTTACTTTGTTCTTGGAGTACGACATAGTCCCATTCACCAGTTCTGATTGTTTCTAATGTACCTTCATTTTGCCAATGGTCGGCAAGCGTCATACCACCACCACTTATCAATTGAGTCTTTACCTTCCGCTCAGGAAATTTCTCTTGTATAAACGCCTTGACCAACTCTGGAGTGCTGTTGTAGTAGGTGTAGCTATTTCCGATAAACAGAATCCTAATTTCACCTTTATCTTCGAATCGGAAACAAGAGAGTGCTAGAACCAATAACAATAACAGACTAAAACTTCTTTTTAAATAGATCATTCTATTGGATTTGATTTCTTATAACTTAAATATTGATTCAAAGTGCCAATTGGACAATTGCGATGCACCGCAAAAAAGTGGACGAGTTCGAAAACAGAACTAACTAATTTCTTAAACGGTGATACAGAATTGTTTACAACTGTGATGTTTTGATATGGAGGACTAATGCAGGAGTTGCTTAGTTTATCTAATGGAAGATTCCAACTGCTTTTAGGTACACTCTCAATACAAACCAGCATATTTTGCAGAATTGGAAATTTTCCATATTATCATCTTGCTAATATTTTGTAGTCACAATAAGTGTTTATAATTTGCTCGCTATTTTTCGCGACCACCATCATACATCTCCTTCGAGGAATAGTAACAAGAATCATCCGTGTTCAGCATTTCGTGTGCTTTGAGCATATGATTTTTTGATAAAATTCTCTCACTGGAGAAATCTAAACCACTTGATGTCAATACCTTATTGTCTAGAGCTTTTGAGTATTCAAATTCTGTTTTATAATCTTCTAAATTTTGGTAAGCTTCTTTTAAAATTTGGTTTGCATCCATTTTTTCAAGATGTTGATGCGTTAGAAGAACAATTTTCTGGTGTATAGCAAAACCAATTACGACTTGCGGGTTTTGTTCATCTCCAACTAAGGTTGCTTTACCAGCTCCTGCTTTAATACCAACCCAGTCTCCTTGTTTTAGAATAGGATAAATTTTGTGCTTTCCGCTTTCGGACTCCTCTTCATCTTATAACTTCTTCGTTTTGATTTTCTTTCCAAATAGTGTTTCCACATATGATTTTATTTTTAATTGTCTATAGTAGTTTGTGTATATGCATTGGCGACCGAATGGGAGCCATTTGTCATACACACTGTTATAGGCTGGTTTAATTTCAATTCAGTTCGTTTTCTTTATTTTCATTTGGATTTTTTGGATGCCAAAACTTTCACTAGAATAATCTAGCACTTCATAATTTTTTTCCTTGAGAGTTTACCGTCCTGATCTTTCAAGCCCTTTTTGTCACCATCCACTGATTCTGGATTAAAGAAGAATTTTAATGGAATCTTTCAATACCAAATAATGTCCAATATTCTTTTCAATCCCGAAGCATATCGTTTTCTCAACAAATTTGTCCATTCTCTTTAAGTTTGATTATTGTTCTACAGTTTGCGAAACCTTCTCGCTCTGCTATGAGAAAAGGATTCTCGAGATCAAAACGTCATAGTTGATTAATCCTTTTGGTGAATTGTGAAATACCCCCAAAAATAAAATCGTTGCTACCGAAAACATTCTTTGTATTGATCTAGAGTTGTTCTTTACCAACCTGAATATTTGATATCAACACCAAATTACCCACAAGTACAAGTGAATACTAAAAAAATCAGGAAAAGAAAAAACCAACTGGCCTTGGTGGTATAGACATCCATAGTTCCGAAGTATTAATCCCGGGAAATGGATGATTGCCAATTTCAGAATTATACTATCGCTTCATTTGTTTGACTTGCCTATAACGGTTAGGATATGCGGAGGACGACCAAAGGAGTCTTAAGTCATATGTTGTAACATGTATTTATTTTTCACTTTATCTGTTTTATATTATCATTCGGTGGCGGTGGCGGTGGTGGTGGTATTATTCTGTCCAAAGTTAGAACTAATGGAACTTGCAGTTCAAATGTTTTCGAAGAAATCAAAATTTTACTTAACAAAGAGTTCAGTCCCTGTAATTGGTAAGTCTCCATAAGAGATAGAAATTTTGGCTTTACTAGGGTTTTCACTAAATTGATATGAATTACCTACATTGGTATAATGTTTATAAATATACTCCTCCAAAGAGTCTAGTTCTACTGGCGAATTCATATCAATTCTTTCATCTTGTATTCTAAGAACATTTCTTCTTTCGATTAAAATACGAAGCCCTTCTAAACAAGGATTTGCCGAGCCTAAAGTTTATTTACGTTGTCAACTTTTACGCTAAGAGTTGGAATACTATCATTACAAACGACTTGTTCTATTCTATCGACAAATTTGTTGTATGAGTCAAATTTCTCAGGATTGATTATAACGATTTCTGCTTTATTATTTTCAGTAATAATACCATGCATTTCAATTACTTCTTGTGGTGAGCATCCAACAACAAGTAAAGCTGATATTGTACTTGCAAGAATTATTAACGTCAATTTCTTATTACTAAGATGCTTCAATTTTCACTTTTAGTGTTATTTATTTCTGTTATGTAACGGTCTGGCTAAATGCCGTGCGCCCGCATAGGGCGGATGGACATTTTAGCCTTTGTTCTCAGCTGGCTTTATTCTTTTCCGTATTTTTTGACATACATTTTATGATGGTCTTCTAATATTTTGATTCTTTCTTTTACACTTTGTCCTTTTTCATCCTTGATGTCAAGGTTTAAATCATATCCTAAATCAAGAACACTTTTTACAAGTTTGTATTGATTGTTTCGACTCCAATCAGAATAGGCATAACCAAGATTTGTGTAACAAGATTGGATATTCTCCATTAAAAGGTTTGTTTAAATGTTGTTTACACTCATTAATAAGAAATTTTATCGTTTCAATATTTCTGGTTGAATTTAAAAGACCTTCGATATTAGCCCCTTTTGAAACTAAATATTTTAGAGATTCCAGATTGTTTACTCTTTTTAATTGTTTAGGAATTTTGCTCCTGAATCAATGAGGGATTTCAATACTATCGGATAATTCAAGTAGTAATTCACAACATCAGTTTCTTTGATTTTATGTACTTTGTTCGGGTCTCCATATGATGCAAGTACTTCTTTGAATCGTTGTAAGCTCTTTTCTTGAATATCATCTTCCCAATAAAAATAATAATTGAAGGTGAATACTTTGTCAGATTCCCAATTCTCATACGCAGGATTACTTTTGTCAAATATCCATTCTTCATCTAATGATGACAAACTATTTAAAAGTTCTGTAAACGATTTTAGCCCAGTATTTTCCAATCCTTCTCCACCGCTATAATTTGAATACCAGATTTCACCATATCCATTTTCTCCACAATAAAGGTGTAGTGTACCTCTTTCACAAACACCTATGAAAATTAGTTTTTCAAATTCAATATCAAATCCCCATTGCCTATTCCCTTTTTCAAAGTATTCTTTGCCAGAATTAATGTCATCAATTACATATTCCATTCTTTCTCTTTGATTAGCTATAACTCCCAATTCAATATCTTGCAAGCTATAAAATCTTTCAATCGGGAAAATTTCCGTTTTTAACTTTTCAGAAATTGGATAATTAGGAACAACTACACCTCCATTGAATTCTAAGATGAAATTTCTGTAATCTTGAGGTAACTTTATCCCCTTTTCATTTTCAAACTTTTTTACCCTTTCTTCTGTAATTGGAAATTCATCTTTTAGAATTATGTAGTTTTCATTCATATCAACATTAGATTGAGCGTTTATTTCATTTTTGACTATTGATGACAATAATAAAATTGAAATTAACTGATATTTTATCCAGAGATTCATTTTTTCTTTTTGCTGCTTGCCGAGAACGGTTAGTATATGCGGCGTGACCAGCTTTTGCTGGGCATGACCGTCATATACAATGTTATATGGCGTATTTTCTATTCATGTTGTATGTAAAATAATTCAAGTAAATCCATAATGAAATCAGAAGGGTCTTCACCTCTTTCTTTCATCGCAAGCATTTCTTTTAGGTCATCTTTGTTTAAGAAGAGAATAACTTTGTTCTCATTGGAATATATAGTATTTCTTCTGATGTGAGCTTGTTGATTAGGGTCTTTAGAACAAACCAAAAAAGCAAGCCTTCCCATTGGATTAGATAAATAATTTAAAGCTTGATTTACTTCATCAGGTCCTATTTCAGTATTTCCATAATTCTTAAATTCAAATAGAATCATTCGTGCGTTTAACTCTTGAAAAAGATGTAACCAGTTGGTCGAATTGGGGTTGTTATTCACTGCAAAGTTTCTATTCGGTAGAATTGCATCTCTTCTTTGAATTCCGGAATATGTTTTTGATTGCCTTTGAGGGGCTTGCAATGGAGGAACATAGAGAAATGTTAATATTTCTGTACATAAATTTTCAAACTCCACCCATCCAGCTGCTCCTAATGGACAGTTGTCTAACCTTTGTATGAAATCGGTAACTTGACTCATTGTTTGAAGTATTTGTCAAGCAATCGCTTTCGGTTAGAAATCAAATTTTTTAAAAACTGTCCGTCTATAACCTCTACTTGTGTATTCTCTATTTTTTGATATTCTTTCAGGAATTCCTGAGCCACAGATGTTAATTGGCTATTTGTAATTAGTAATAATTTCAAGTCTGCGGGCAAAAGTTGTCTTTTGTATGAGAGGAGTTGTTGGATTGAACTTATGCTGAACCTTTCTTTTTTATAGAACTTGACTTCAATTATCCAATGTTCATTAATAATCTTTCCAAAAGGGGACTTGCTTTTAAATTCCGCTTTAAAGTCATATCCACTATCTCTCGTCTGAGAAGTTCTTTCAATGTTTAAGAATTTGTATTCTTTTAGGAAATCAAAGATTAAATTTTCAAATTTCTGATAATCGAAATCATCAAATGTTACTTCCTTGTACCTAATTAATCTCTGAACTAACTTATCAATTCCTTTTGTAGGCTTTGAAAGATTAATGACTTGATACTTTCTTAATTTTTCAGGTATTGGAAATGAATCAAGTGTAACTGGTACAATATTGATATTTCTTTTTTTCAATTCATTGAGCGCAGTTGATAATTCGAATTCAGCCCACTTTGATTTAGTGAATTCCTTTGAGAAAAATACAATTATGGTTTCGCTTCCTTCAATATTATATCTTATCGAATTTTTTAAATCTTGACCAACTTCAAGATTTATTGAATCCATAAAGATTTCAATACCATTCTCTTGCAATGAATTTACTATTGGGATGACTTTTTCTTTATCATTCCAACTATACGATATGAATACTCTATTTCTCTGCATTCATTTTTTATTTTTTATGCCATATAACGGTCTAGTGCATACGCCTGTGCCGCGATTGGTTCACGTAATGTTAGCAAAATACGGATTTTATTGATTCCATGAAATATTAAGTAAGAGATGGCGGCATGGGCGGGATGCACCAGGTTATACGACGGCTATTTGAGCTGGGCATTAAGATGTCGTTTTATCAACGAAGACTATACGCAGTTTTTATTTCGGATAGTTGTGATAAACGACGTCGCGGGAGGGATATTAGGATTCCGACTGCTGTCGTATAACGTTTAGTATAAGAACAGTAGCGGATTAAATGTTCTTGCCTTTCGTATAGCAAGATACTTAATTAAAAGCAAAAACGGTTCGAGTTTACACTCAAACCGCTATTGTTTTTATACATTGTTGGCGGTTCGTTTTTTATTTTTTCCGTTTGTAATGCAATTGCGTTAAGCCTGTTTCAAATGTTTTTGCTTTTACAAATTCAAGTAGTTGTTCAGGTCGTCCGTCTTTAAATAATCTTGTTCCATTACCTAATAATACAGGAACGACTGAAATAATAAACTCATCAATCAAGTCATTTTTTAATAGTTCATTAATTACTTCTGCACCACCATCACAGTAAATGTTTTTCCCGTTTTTAGATTTGAGTTGCTCTACCAAATTGGTCAATTTACCTGTGTAAAAGCTTGTTCTACCAACACTTGGTTTTGGGGTTCTTGTTATGACATAAACGTCCCTTTGTCCATTGTCGTAAAATGATGAGCCAATTTCCTTAAGAACATAATCATAGGTTTTTCTACCAATAATCAATGTGTCAATGGAATCCGTAAATTCTTTATAACCATAGTCTTCACCTTCTTTTTCTACGAGTTTTAAGAAACTTAAGTCGTCATTAGGTTTTGCAATGTAGCCGTCTAAACTTGTGGCAATAAAAAGTGATATTTTTCGCATCTGTTTTAAATTTTTAATGATTTGGCAAAATTAGTTTTAGATAACCATTTACACTTTGTATAAATGCGACATTTAAAGCTGTGATGGTGAGAGTCCTGTATTTCGCTTGAATTCATTATTAAGATGTGAATGGTCATAATAACCACTCTCAAATGCAATATCTAATAAACTGCGATTTTCACTCGAATTTTTAATTATGTTTAAAGCATTTTGAAAGCGAATAATGTTTGAATATTCTTTTTGTGTCAGTCCAATGAATTTTTTGAAATTTCGCTCTAATTGTCTTGTTGTTATGAAATGTCTTCTTGAAAGTTCGTAAATACTCATTTGTCCGTTTGTTAAATGAATATCATCAATAACTTTTTGTAAATGATTGGATTTGGTAATTATTCTTTCGGAGTAAAAATGGTCAAAGTAATTAAACGGATTTTCTATTATTTTATCAAGATTAAATGAATTAGATTTTTCAAATTCAACGGTGTCGTTAGTCAATTCATTTTGGGAGGTATATTTATAGAAATTTGCAAAAGTTGCAGGTTTTAGGCACACACCTATTAAATGTGTATCGGTGTCAATAAAACTGTCCTTAAATGAAGTCATTGCACCAACTACATAAGTTTTCCCAAACTCTATTAAAGACGAGCCGTTGTCAGTCAAGCAAGTATCTCCCAAATTCATTACTATACCAGCGCAACCATCTGGGAAAACCCGTTCCCACTGTCTTTCTGGCTCGTTTCCTTTCAGTTCCCAATAGAAATGAATAAAGGGCTCTAATCCTTTGTATGGTTTTACTTTATTGTACTTCATTTGTTTCTACAGTGTCGTGCGTTACAATGACCGCCAACGTCCCGGCTAAACGGCGTAGCCAGCTTTTGCTGGCTATGAACGTTTTAGCCATTGTTGTAGGCAGCTTTCTTTTTTATCCGAAAAATTCGTTTAGTATTTCGAATTTAATCTTATCATCTTTCTCCTTTGGAACAAGGAATTTCTTCATGTCCTCAAATACTTTATTGTAATCTTTTAAATCTTCATCAGTATATATTAAGGAAAAAACACCATGCTCCCTAAAGAAATCCTTGTGCTTTTTCATTTCTTTCTCGAAGTTATTCTGAGCAATTTCATTTATTTCTTTTTGCGTCAGACTTTTCGTTTTTGATAAATATCCGTGTGTAGACCAAGGTGAAAGTTCAAATCCAATTTTGTTGAATTCCGAATCTATTATCGTAAAATCCAATCTATACTTATGTTTCTTTTCCTTCCCTTCGTATCGAAATTCAGGAATTAGAATTGGTATATTCTCAGGGTCATCTTGCTCCTTTACAAATTCGCAATACAATTCAGCAATTGCATATTCATGAGTAGAGCCTGAATTTCTCACAAGAACATTTTTGAAGAAATTCAAATAATCATCTACGGTTGAAAATTCGATTTTTTCCTCTTTGTCAGGAATGACAAGTCCTGTTTCAAGGATATGCCCAATTGTCCAATACCCCTTTGGAAAATGTCTGACTTTTACGCTGCTATTTCTCCACTCGTTTTCGTAGAAAAATGGAGTGACAAAAATTCCATAATTAGCATTATTCTGACCTATCCATATTTCTATTTCGTCAAGACTTGGCTTTAGTTTTGAATACGCTTCATAATTTCTCAGATAAGTTCTCTTTAAAAACAGGTAAAAATATTCTCTAAAAATTTGATGTTTTTTCAATAATTGAAATGTTTCATATTCTGCTCTCCCTGGCCCGAGTTCTTCTTCTACTCGTTTCTTAAAGCCTTCTAAGTAAAGACTTATAAAATGTTCTGGTGAATTAATCACTTTTGTTTTTACTCCAATATACCAAGCATGTTTTCCACCTATTTTTGCATTTAGCGATTGAAGATTTTTAAATCCAGTAACTTTTAAAACCTCTGGTAGAAGTTCATTTAATCTTTCAGTAATTTGGTCTATTGTATTATGCTCCATTTATTTTTTTTAGTTGCCTACAACGGTTAGTATATGAAAAGTAGGCGAGTTCGAAGCTTAGAACTTTC
>JAWKLG010000090.1:0-1888 GCA_041392845.1 Saprospiraceae bacterium
AAGAAAATTAAACACAAAAAAGACTCTAAAAAAGCGACTGGAGACCACATGAAACCGGGAACTTTCTTATTATTCGAGAAGTTAGTAAATTGTACCATAAATTAAACACATGGATTTAAAAATAAGCTACGAGGATCTTTTGGATATCATTAAACAGTTGCCATCCAAGCAATTGGATAGGCTAAAATCTGATCTATCAAAGCTCATAAAAAAGCCAGGTGAAGCAAAAAGTGGTTCTAATGAATTCCAAAAATTATTGTTATCCGGGCCAACCATGAGTAAAGAGCAATACAAGGAATTCCAAGCATGCAGAAAACACTTTAACGCATAGCGGAAAAACTGATTCTGCTAGACACATCGATTTTAATCGACTATTTTAGGAAAACTAAAAAAGAAAATTCCTACCTGTTTGAGCTAACGAACAACCACTTCAAATTTGCTGTATCAATCATAACAGAATTTGAAATAATGATTGGGAGCGACGATAAGCAAAAAGAATTTTGGATAAAATTCTTTTCCAGTATTGAAATAATACCTTTTGACAGAGATGCTAACCTCAAAGCAGTGGAAATTTTTCAAAGCCTAAAAAAAGCCAATAAGTAGATTGAAATTCCAGATATTTTTATCGGCGCTACAGCAATAAGCAGAAACCTAAGTTTAGCTACGCTCAATAAAAAACACTTTGACCGATTGAAAGGATTGGAGCTAATTACCGGGAGTATCCAATAATCTGGGACAACTGATAATTATTTATCTTTTTTAATTAACTGGAACATCAATTAATTCTTTCCTTACTTTTGGAAGATATTTTTGAAACATTTAAACTCAAAACCATTGCTATGAAAAAAACTTTTCTTCTACTCGCCTCTACCCTACTCTTCAGCACCTTCGCATTGGCTCAAAATGATAAAAAGATTCAATTGGGATTTAATTTGGGGGTGAAGCAAATCCGTGAATTGGTTGAAAACAGTGAGCTGGTAAAACCGGAAAATGCGGTGGGATTCAACCTTGGGCTGGATGTCTTTTTTCCTTTGAACGACAAAATCCTTTTAAAATCAGGAATTCAGTACAATTTTCTTCAAGTCAAGAGAATAGATTATACCTGGACTTTTGGCTGTGATTTTACCGGCAACGGTTTCGATTATTTCAATTCCTGGTCGGAAGATGTTGCCAAGGCTCATATGATTGGCATCCCGGTCGAAGCAAGGTTTAGAATCATTGGTGGTGAAAACCACCTTTATCTCAAGACAGGGCTTCAAGCACTTTTTAAAGTCAAACAAAACACCGAAACGACCTTTGTAGAATGTAAAATCCATCGCGGAGAAGCTAATTCCAACACTTGGGGAGAATTTGCTCCTGCCCTCTTTTTGGCTGACCTGGGTTTAGGTTATGAATTTGCCGTTCGCCAACAATTCAAACTCTACTTCGAACCTCAGGTGGAATATTCTTTGAATAAAATCATCAAGGAAAACAGAAGGCCAAACAATAGCCGGGTTTTGAATGTGGGGATGGTTTGTGGGGTGAGGTTTTGATTTCACCGCTGAGGGCGAGACGTTTTGCTTTTTTTATGGCTTTTCTGCTGTTTCTTTTGTTTGAATCAGGATGGGGAGGATGAAAGGATGAGCAGGATGTGAGGGTGCTTGGGCAAACTTTTTTCACTCGTCACTCGTACTTCTACACTCGTCATTTCACTATTCATTCTGGATTTTCTCACCCTTGTACATCCTTGAGGCGATGGCGCGTTTAACTCAATTTTTTAGGTTGATTACTTAGAGTCTGTTGTTGATAATTCTATACCCAGGATATTTTATTTAATTAATTTTTAAACTCGATTATATTTGCGTTTCAAAAATTAAACAAAGCATTTTCAGTGTATTAAATAGCCCCA
>JAWKLG010000091.1:0-1697 GCA_041392845.1 Saprospiraceae bacterium
TTTTGAGCCTTGGCATGCCTATGGAAAAGTGTTAAGTGGATTGGCATCCTATTCAAAATATCAACCTTACGAAACCCAAAGAATACAATTGCCAGGAGAGTTTCCCTGGCCTACCAGAATATTTCAACTGGATAGATGTGTATTGGAGCAACGATTCAAAACAGCATTTGGAAAGGATTTAGTAGTTATGAACGTCCATAATTCTGCTTACGACAAAACGGGTGAATTAAAAGCCCAACAAATGAAATATTTAAATGAAATGGTAAGCAGGGAATATCAGAAAGGCAATTATGTAATCGTCGGCGGGGATTGGAATCAATGTCCTCCCGGCTTTCAATTCGACCAATTTATGCCCGGAAGAACCCAGGGTTATACACAATTCAGTATTAAAAACGATTTTTTGCCCGAAGGATGGACTTTTGCTTATGATGCTAAAATACCTACAAATCGGAAAATAAAGGAGGTCTACCAACCGGGAACGACCTTTGAGACCCTCATAGATTTCTACCTGCTTTCTCCCAATGTTAAACTCAGAAATATTGCCGGTGAACAGTTAAATTTTGAATTCAGTGACCACCAACCGGTCTTGATGCAAGTAGAGTTGATGAATGATTAATCACCACCCAGCAACCGAAAATCCCAGGTAAGTTTTCCTGACTCCGGAAAATATTTCAAATACAAAATCTCATCCGGAGCAGTAGTCCAGACGTAATCTGGAAGGTACCTTTTATCTACAGAATTATTTATACCGGAACCAAGGAACCAAATTCCATCCGGGTTTTTATATTCCAGCTTTTTGGCATGCATTCCTACATCTCCTCCAATAAAAACAACTTCAACTCCTTTGTCTTTTATTTTTTTAAAAAGAGGATAATAGACTTCTTCAAAAGTTCCCCGGGATTCACAGGAAACCCAATATTCAGGATGTGCCTCATTGAAGATGGAATCCGGATGCAAGGTGTTCCCTGATAAGTTTTTGGTAAGAAGGCAATGGTGATGCAAAACGACAAGATTTGAGATCTCCGAAGTTGAATCTAAAAGAGATTTTATCAAATCAAGCTGTTGTTCTTTTTCAGCACATCTCTCTGGTGTTGGTTCACCTCCTGGAAAAAAGAAAATATTGGTATTTAAAACCAGAATTCCCAGATGACCAATCTTATCAAAATAAAATCCTGGTTTTCCTGTTTTCTCAATTAAATAATCAGTATTTCCATAAACCAAATCATGATTGCCCCAGGCCCAATGCACTTTTCCGGAATCAAAATCAAAGAGTGAATCAACATACTCCAGGGTTTCTTTGTCCTTGGTTAGTCGAGCACAAACATCTCCTCCCAACCAAATCATGTCAAGGGAGTCATAGTTTATTTTTTCGAGACGGGGATCGATTCTTTTGCCTTCCGACATCCAGTCGTATGGGTGGCCAAGAAAAATAATTTCAAGGGCTTTTTCCTCCTTTTTACAAGAGGAAATTAAGATTAGGACCAGCAGAAATAGATTAAATCTCATCGACCATTTTTTCCAATTCCTTATGCAATACCTCCGTGTCGCCAATAGACTCCGTATTCAAAACCCTTAGTGAAAGTTGATCCAGCGATTCAAAAAATCCTTGTTGGAAACTCAGGTCAGAGCGAAGGGATTCCATTTCTGCCAAATCTTCATAATGGCTTTCCTTCAGTTGCTTTAACTGATTGACTTTT
>JAWKLG010000092.1:0-1694 GCA_041392845.1 Saprospiraceae bacterium
ACCACCATAGAGCTTTCAATATGAATATGAGCATCGATAAATCCGGGCATCAAGTACTGCTCGGGGGCCTGCTCTACCTTTTCGATATTTTTAATTTTCCCATCCGAAATATGCACGATGACAGGGTAAATGGATCTTTTTTTAATGTCTACAAATTGCCCGCTAATGGAGGTCATGAAGGTATATTTTTAAATAATTTTAATAAAAACAAAGGCCTGCGAAGCACCTGAAGTATAAATCTTGTCAGAAAAGTGCAGTCAAGGTGGAAAATAAGTAAGAATTTGACAAATGTTAACGATTCAACTTTTAGACAGGGTTTAAATTTTTTTACTTTTGCGAACCTTTTTGAAACCATTCTTGAATCAAATAAAATCATCGACTATCATGGCAAAAGTAACCGTAATTGGTGCCGGTAATGTTGGGGCAACTGTAGGAAATGTCCTGGCGCATAAAGACATCGTTAAAGAAGTAGTTTTATTGGATATCGCTGGCGATATGGCGAAAGGAAAAGCGCTGGACAGCTGGCAGCAGGCTCCTATCGATTATTATAGCACTGCGCTAAGAGGAACAGACGATTATAAAGATACTGCAGATTCTGATGTAGTTGTTATCACTGCCGGTATTCCTCGTAAACCGGGAATGAGCCGTGATGACTTGATCGGAACCAATGCAAAAATCGTTAAATCGGTTACTGAGTCTATCCTTCAGCATTCAAAAGACCCGATCATCATCGTAGTTTCCAATCCATTGGATGTGATGACGTACGCCGCTTACAAAGCTTCCGGTCTTCCATCTAATAAAGTATTTGGTATGGCTGGCATTTTGGATACTGCCCGTTACCGTGCTTTCCTTGCAACTGCATTGAACGTAAGCCCAAAAGACATCCAGGCAGTATTGATGGGTGGTCATGGTGACACCATGGTTCCACTTCCAAGATACACTACTGTAGGAGGTATTCCAGTTACGGAAATGATTGACGAAGCAACTTTGAACGCAATCGTTGACCGCACCAAAGTTGGTGGAGGAGAATTGGTTAAATTGATGGGAACTTCTGCATGGTATGCACCAGGTGCAGCAGCTGCGCAGATGGTTGAATCAATTGTTAAAGATGAAAACCGAATCTTCCCTTGTTGCGTAAATCTAAACGGAGAATACGGTTTGAAAGATATCTTCCTTGGAGTACCGGTTAAATTAGGTAAAAACGGTATCGAAGAGGTAATTGAATTGAAATTGAACGATGCTGAAATGGCATTGCTGAACGAATCAGCAGGTCATGTAAGAGAGGTTATGGATGTTTACAATGGAATGAATTTGTAAAATCCTTTTCCATCGTTTTAGGATATTTGGAAGGTCGGTTCTAATACAGAATCGGCCTTCTTCGTTTTAAAATAGCTTGTTTTTTAAATGATTAAATCCCGTGACTTTCTATTTTTGAACCATCCAACATCCTTGTTGTTTCGCTAAAGCCAAAATCAAAAATGATGCTTTTAAAAAGTATTGGGAAAGAGTATTTTGAAGAGATGTACACCAATGAAGGAGCCAACCTGCTGGAGGTTTCTTCCCAAAAACCGGTCATGCTCATCTTCCTTCGACATTTTGGTTGTACATTTTGTAGAGAATCTTTGGCTGATTTGGCAGAACAGAGAGCCGGCATTGAAGAGACAGGCATGCAAATCATCTTTGTGCACATGGCC
>JAWKLG010000093.1:0-1636 GCA_041392845.1 Saprospiraceae bacterium
ACGGAAGGGGATTTCAATAATTATGAAGATGTATATGCTTTTGGGAAAGATAAAGACGTATTGACCATTGAGATAGAACACGTAAATACCGCAGCGCTGCATCAATTAAAAAAGGAAGGTAAAAAAGTACATCCTGACCCGGAAAAGCTGGATATTATAAAAGATAAAGGACTGCAAAAGCTTTTTTATCAAGAGCATAATATTCCCACTGCTCCCTTTAGATTATTTGAAGATGAAAATGCTGTAAAAGAAGCTTTGAAGAAAGGGGAAATTAAATTTCCTTTTGTTCAAAAATCAAGAACTGCAGGATATGACGGAAAAGGGGTAGCAGTCATCAGAGAAGAAAGTGATTGGCATAAAGTATTGCCAGGCGCTTGTTTGATTGAAGAAATGGCTCCTATAGAAAAAGAACTTGCGGTTGTAGTTGCCAGAAATGAATCCGGTGAGGTAAAGACTTACCCGGCAGTTGAGATGGAGTTTCATCCGGTTGCAAATTTAGTTGAGTTCCTAGCCTGTCCCGCAGACATATCTGAAGCGGTAGAAAAAGAAGCAGAAGAAATTGCCATGAAAGTGATTGACGCCTTTCAGATTTCCGGTTTGCTTGCTGTAGAGTTATTTTTAAATAAAGATGGCAGTATTTGGGTAAATGAAGTTGCTCCAAGACCTCATAATTCTGGTCACCATACCATTGATAGTTGTTATACTTCTCAATTTGAGCAGCATTTGAGGGGAATTTTGGATTTGCCTCTTGGTTCAACTAAAATGAAATCGCCGAGCATCATGGTCAATCTATTAGGAGCAGACGGATTCACCGGACCAGCGCACTATGAAGGAATGGACAAATGTCTGGCTTTGGAAGGAGTGAAAATGCATTTGTATGGAAAAAGCACTACCAAACCGTTCAGAAAAATGGGACATGCTACCCTACTGGGCGAAAGTGTTAATGCTGCGCGCGACAAAGCAAGATTCGTCCAAAACAATCTGATAATCAAAACAAAATAATATGAAACCCCGTGTGAGTATCATTATGGGATCCGATTCTGATTTGCCTGTTATGCAGGCAGCAGCTGATTTTCTGAAAGAGCTGGAAATCCCTTATGAATTAACCATCGTCTCCGCACACAGGACGCCCGAGCGGATGTTTACATTTGCCCAAAATGCTCATTTGCGGGATATTCAGGTAATCATTGCGGGAGCCGGGGGTGCTGCACATTTGCCCGGCATGGTTGCTTCCCTGTCACCCTTGCCTGTAATTGGTGTACCTGTTAAATCTTCCAACTCTATTGATGGCTGGGATTCTATGTTGTCTATTTTACAGATGCCTAATGGTGTACCGGTTGCAACAGTTGCCTTGAATGCCGCTAAAAATGCAGGAATCCTGGCTGCACAAATCCTAGGTTCCCAGGACGAGGAGATCAGGGCAAAAATTGTTTATTACAAAGAATCTCTAAAGGATGCTGTAGGAGAAAAAATCAAGAAAGTCGGAGACTTTCCACATTGATTACTCCATTGTACCCCGGTTAATAATTCCATGCAGGAATAAGCTATTAACAAAAAGTCGATTGGTTCCTATCCAAAATCCTCTGAAATTCCAGCTATCTGGAGAACAGATGATGCTTCCACGGCCGTAGGCATG